>NZ_JBDGBA010000001.1:0-40116 GCF_040910185.1 Collinsella aerofaciens
GCAGGCCCCGCCGACCGATTGCAAGCGGTCGGCGGGGCCATTGTGGCTCTTGACAGCGGATTGGGTCATATGAGCGAAAACCCACCTGAGCGAGCAAGGTGACGTGAAAGAGGAGGGCATTGACCTTCTGGTCATGCCCGACGATTGAACGTCAGATTGCCGCTTAGGGGCGTTTGCAGCGTCGAGCAGTTACGCGGTTCGTAGAACCGCGTAACTTACAAAATGAGCATGGCGTCACCAAAGCTGAAGAAGCGGTAACGCTCTTCGATGGCAGCGGCGTAGGCATCCATGATCTGCTCGCGGGTGGCAAGCGCGCTCACGAGCATCATGAGCGTGGAGCGCGGCACATGGAAGTTCGTGATCAGCGCATCGACCACGTGATAGGTCGAGCCGGGCATGAGGTAAAGCTGCGTCGTGGCGTTCTCGCGCACCACGATGTCACCGCGGCCAAGCGTATCGGCCCCGTCCTCGCGGCCTTCAAAATAGCGCGCCGTCACGGCCGGATCGGACACCGGCGCGTCCGTGTCAAACGCGCTCTCGAGCGAGCGCACCGCCGTGGTACCGACGGCGATCACACGATGGCCCTCGGCCTTCGCCTTATGCACGGCGTCGACAACCTCCTGCGACACGTGATAGCGCTCGGTGTGCATCACGTGCTGCGCGGGGTCGTCCTCCTCCACCAGACGGAAGGTATCGATGCCCACCTCGAGCTCGACGGCGGCAAACTTCGCGCCCTTGGCCTCGATAGCGGCCATGAGCTCGGGGGTAAAGTGCAGACCCGCCGTAGGAGCGGCAGCCGAGTGCTCCTCCTTCATGGCGTAGACGGTCTGGTACTTCTCGGGATCGCCCTCGTAATCGGTAATGTAGGGCGGCAGCGGCACGTGGCCGGCCGCATGGATGGCCTCGTCGAGCGTGCGCGGCTCGCCGGCGGCATTGCAACCGGCCGGCTCAAAGCGCACCAGACGGCCACCGCGGCTATCGGTAACAAAGTCGACGACCTCGGCCGTCAGTACCACGGGCGCGCCCTCGGGCGCATGGGCGCCGCCCGCACGATACTCAATCTGAGCACCGGGCTTCAGGCGCTTACCCGGCTTGACCAGGCACTCCCAGACATGGCCCAGCGGATCCACATCCTCGCGGCGCTTGAGCAGCAGCGTCTCGACCACGCCGCCCGAGCCGGCCTTGTGACCGATCAGGCGGGCCGGCATCACGCGCGTCTTGTTGATGACGAGCACGTCGCCCGGCTCGATATAGTCGATGATGTCGCGGAAGATGCGGTGCTCAACGGTACCGCCGTGCTCCAGAGGCGTTCCCGCCTGAGAGCCCTTGCGATCCACCACCAGCAGCCGGCAGGAATCGCGCGGCTCGGCAGGCGCCTGGGCAATCAGTTCCTCGGGAAGGTTGTAGTCAAAATCATCGGTACGCATAGACACGTCGGATACTCCTTATATAGCTAAAGTCCGCTCTACATCCTAGCAGGCTGACGTCCCAAATGAACTACTTTTTGGCGGCTTTGCGCTCGTCGCGGATACGGGCGCGGTCCATGGCCGCCTCGACAGCCGAGAAGCGGCAACCACAGTAGTTCTGCCGATACATGCCAAGCTCGCGCGAGCGGCGTGTCGCCTCGGGGTAATACGGGCGAAAATCGCGAATCACCGGGGTGAGACCGCGGGCGGCAGCCAGACGCTCCAACACATCATTGCAGGTTTCGAACAACTGGTACGGCGAGACGGCGAGCGTCGTGCCCACAAACTCAAACCCGCGCTCCTGGGCCACGCGGCACGCCTCGGCCAAGCGCAGGGCATAGCACGCGCGACAGCGACGAGGCCGATCGGCACCCAGCGGCGCCACGCCGGTCTCCCAGCGATCGCGGTCCTCCCCCGCCTCGATAAGCTCGATGTCGCCATCGGCACACCACCGGCGCAGCTCGTCCAAACGCCGCTGCCATTCATCGTGCGGCTGAATATTGGGGTTGGTCCAGCAGATTGTGGGCTCAAACCCTTCCTCGCGCAGCAGGCGGACCGGCTCAAGAGAGCACGGCGCACAGCAGGCGTGCAACAACAACGGCTTCATCGACATCTCCTCACCCGAAAAAGCGCACGCCGAAGGACGTGTCCTCGCAGGCGACAATGCGGCGGTCGCGCAAAATGGTCCGCACGTAATACCAGTCGCCCACACAGCCTGACAAATGCAAGCCGGCCGCCAGATAGCACAGCAGCGGATAGCCCGAAAACGCAAACCCCAGGGCAAGCGTTGTCGTCACAACAGCCGTCGGTGCCAGGCAAACCGCCATGTACCGCCGGCGCGAATACACAACGCCCTCGGCGCAGGCATAGATCATCGCCGTCTCGCGATTCGCCCCAAAGGTCACCTTCGCGCCCGCAGGCGCCAGCAGCTTAAAAAACACACCGTGCACCAGCTCGTGCACGGCAAATGACGCCGCAGAAACCGCAGCCAAGCCGACTATCCAGCCCACGACAGCCATCCAGCCGCCCGCGTCAGCCGCATCCAAGTCCGCAGGCCCGCCCATCAGCATAAACACCGGCACCAAGCACACGGCAAATGCGCCGAGCACGGCCATCCCCCACACAAAGCAGGCGTGCAGAAAATCCTCGTCTTCAAACGCATGTATGTTGGAAATCTCATTCATAGCATCTTAGGATAGCGCCCCTGCCACGTACCCGTCCGCATGTGCGATAATGTCGAACGATATGCACGAATTGACCACCGCGCCGCCGAGCCCCACGCCCGACTGCGCTCTCACCATATGCGAAGGAGTCCCATGGCATCCAAATACTCCATGAACGACCGTCCCAGCTGGCCTCGCCGCGCCATCGTTACCGCCGGCGAGCCCTATGGCAACAAGGGCCTTCACTTTGGCCACGTCGGCGGCGTCTTTGTCCCGGCCGACTTCTTCGCCCGCTTCCTGCGCGACCGTCTGGGCCGCGAGAACGTCATCTTCACCTCGGGCACCGACTGCTATGGCTCGCCCATCATGGAGAGCTACCGCAAGCTCAAGGAGAACGAGGGCTACGACAAGTCCATTAGCGAGTATGTCGAGTCCAATCACTCCCGCCAGGCCGCGACCCTCAACAACTACAACATCAGCTGTGACATCTACGGCGGCTCGGGCCTTGAGCCGGCGGCCCAGATCCACAACGAGGTAACCGCTGAGATTATCGAGCGCCTGCACGAGCAGGGCACCATCTCCAAGCGCTCCACGCTGCAGTTCTACGACGCCAAGGCCGGCACGTTCCTCAACGGCCGCCAGGTCATCGGCCGCTGTCCCATCCAGGGCTGCAAGTCCGAGAAAGCCTACGCCGACGAGTGCGACCTGGGTCACCAGTTTGAGCCCGAGGAGCTCATCGCGCCCAAGAGCCAGCTCACCGGCGAGGTGCCCGAGCTGCGCCCGGTCGACAACCTCTACTTCGACCTGCCGGCCTACCTCGACTTTATGAAGACCTATACCGCCAAGCTCGCCCAGAACCCGCAGGTTCGCTCCGTGGTCTCCAAGACCATGGAGGAGTGGCTGCTGCCGGCTCAGCTCTACATCCAGAACAAGTTCCGCGAGGCCTTTGATGCCGTCGAGGATCAGCTTCCCGAGCACACCGTGCTGGAGCCCGAGGGCAACAAGAGCAGCTTTACCGTCACCTTCCCCAGCTGGAAGGAGCGCGACGACGCCCACGCAGTGCTCGCCAACGGTGGTGTGCGCTTCCGCAGCGGCAAGGCGCTCGTGCCCTTCCGCATCACCGGCAACATCGACTGGGGCGTTCCGGTGCCCGAGGTCGATGGCGTCTCCGACGTCACCTGCTGGTGCTGGCCCGAGAGCCTGTGGGCGCCCATCAGCTATACGCGTACCGTGCTCGCGCGCGATGCCAAGGCCGCCGGCGTGACCGAGGGCGTCGCCGCCCAGGATGCCGTCCTCATGGGCGAGCCCGCTGCCGACTCCACGCAGGTCCCCGCGCCCACCTACCAGCACAGCTCGCTCGACTGGCGCGACTGGTGGTGCTCTGACGACGCTCAGATTTACCAGTTTATCGGTCAGGACAACATCTACTTCTACTGCATCGCGCAGACCGCCATGTGGGAGGCCCTGGGCTGGAACCTCACGCAGAGCACCGTCAGCGCCTGCTACCACCTGCTCTACATGGGCAAAAAGGCCAGCTCGTCCTCGCAGACGCCTCCCCCGCCGGCAGACGACCTGCTCAACCACTACACCTGCGAGCAGATGCGCGCGCACTGGCTGTCGCTCGGCCTGTCCGAAAAGCCGGTGAGCTTTAGCCCCAAGGCATACGACACGCGTGTGACCGGCAAGGACAAGGACGGCAACGAGGTGCGCGCCTGCGACGACAAGCGCGTTATCGATCCGGCCCTTAAGGAGAGCGCGCTGCTGACCGGCGTCTTCAACCGCCTGGCCCGCAGCTGCTTCTACGGCGTTGCCATCAAGGAAGGCGACGAGAGCCCCTACCGCAACGGCTGCATCCCCGCCGGTGCCGCTTCTGACACCGTGGTCGAAGCCGCCCAGCAGGCAGCTCTCGCCTTTGAGCAGGCCATGTACAAGTTCGAGACGCACCGCGCGCTCGCCGTGTGCGACGACTACCTGCGTGCCGCCAACAAGCGCTGGAGCGACGCCTCCAAGGCCGCCAACAAGCTCGAGGGTAATGAGGCAAACGCCGCGATGACGCAGGCCCTCGTCGACGCCTTTACCGAGCTGCGCGTGGCGACCGTCCTGATGCACGGTATTGTGCCGGCCGGCTGCGAGCTCATCTGCGAGTACTTCGACGTCGATCCGGTCGCCTTCTTTAGCTGGGATAACATCTTTGCCTCCACGGACGAGTTTGTGGAGAGCCTGGGCGAGAAGCCCGGCGAGCACCGCGTGAAGCCGCTGCCCCCGCGCTTCGACTTCTTTAGCAAGCACGAGAGCCAGTACTAAAAACAACACTCGACATGTAATGGAATGGGAAGGAAAGACGGATGTCCAAGCCGCGTCGTCGTAAGCAGAAAAAGCAGGTCAAGGCCGAGCTCAAGCTCAGGCAGTTTGCTGCTACCGAGCTTTCCGACCAGCTTGCTGCCCTTCCCTGCGCCGCCGACCTGCCGCGCTTTATGGTCGACACGGTCGCCGGCGCCTATGCGCCCGCCGATGCTCACCTCATGATCGAGGGCTTCGGTGCCGCAGCCGCACGCCCGGTCACGCTGCGCGCCAACACGCTCAAGGCGACCGCCGAGGACATCGCTGCGGCGCTCGATGCAGCCGGCATCGCCCACAACCCCGTCGCCTGGTACCCAGACGCCTTTATCCTGCCCGAGGCCCAGGTTTCCGATCTGTGGGACCTCGACATCTACCGCGACGGCAAGATCTATCTGCAGAGCCTGTCATCCATGATGCCGCCGTTGGTCCTGGGCGCCCAGGCAGGCGAGGACATCCTGGACATGTGCGCAGCCCCTGGCGGCAAGACGACGCAGATCGCCGCCCTCACGCAGGGACAGGCACACCTCACCGCCTGTGAGATGAACATCCCCCGCGCCGAGAAGCTCGAATCAAACCTCCATCGCCAGGGTGCCAAAAACGTGCCCGTCATGCGCATCGACGCACGCGAGCTCGACGAGTTCTTCCGCTTCGACCGCATCCTGCTCGACGCCCCCTGCACCGGCACGGGCACCGTCATCAGCGGCAACGAGAAAAGCCTGCGCGGCCTGACCGAGCAGTTGCTGAGCAAGTGCGCCCGCTCGCAGCGCGCGCTTCTGGACCGCGCCATGGGTGCCCTCAAGCCGGGCGGCACGCTCGTCTATTCCACTTGTTCGATCATGCCGCAGGAAAACGAGGACGCCCTGCAAGAGGCCCTCGACAAGCACATGGACTGCGAGCTTATCCCCCTCGACGGCACGCCGAGCGAAAGCGAAGCGCACCGTGCCCAGGAAGCTGGCGAAGAGCCACGCGTCGAGAGCAACGCCCTCACCGAGGCCATCGCTGCCGGCCATGTCTCGGCCGTCGCCAACGGTATGCCCGGCACGCTGACCATTCCGCCTAGCCGCGACTTTGAGGGCTTCTACATTGCCCTGATCCGAAAACGCAGCTAGCGCACGGATCCAAAACTCAACAAGCTATCTCTGTGCGCGTTTGCCCTGCTGGTCGCGATGCTGTTTAAGCATCGCGCGCTCCTTGCGTTCGGCCCTTTTGCCCTTAATGGCCGTGACCACAAAGTAGATGACCGCGGCGGCAACGATTGCGCCCACACACAGGCCAATCGAGCCCAACATTGCCGAAAATTCCATACCGCGTCACCTCTCTTGTAAACGGGACTTTCAAGATAGCACCTCGATCCCCGCCACCACAGCTCCTTCACGTTCACCGGCCCTTCGGTCTAACGGATGGCGCGGCGGGGAAAAATCAACTCGTCAAACGATTTAGCATTCGCAATTCCGGCTGCATAGCGCCGGCCATCATCACATAGAATCGAGCCTCCATGGATACCCTCAACGATCTAAATGAGCGCGTCGACGCCTTCGTCGGCACCAGCTCCTTCGACACGCCTGCGGCGGCAAACGACCAAGCTCCCATCGATGTGCCCGCCGAGGTGCACGAGGACATCGTCGCCTCGGTCGATTTTTCCGAGGTCGAGCTTGCAGACGAGTTCACCGAGCCCCAAATAGCCGTCACGCCCAACGGCCTGCTCCCTATGGAGCCCCTGCCCATCGACGGACGCCTGCGCAAGGCTGCCCTTCGCATGCCCGACGAGATCGAGGAGGCCAGCGGCTTCACGCTCTTTGGCCGACGCATCAAGTCGCTCATTTACACCACCGATGTCGCGGTTATCCGCAACTCCAACGCCGACGCCGTCTTTGCGGTCTACCCTTTCACGCCGCAGCCCGCCATTACGCAAGCGCTGCTGACCGTCGCCGAGTGCCCGGTCTTTGTAGGCGTGGGTGGCGGAACTACGACCGGTAAGCGCTCCGTGCAGATGGCAGCCGTCTCCGAGATGCAGGGCGCGGCGGGCTGCGTGGTCAACTCCCCCGCTACTGCCGAGATGGTCGAGCACATCACCAACATCGCCGACATCCCCGTCATCGCCACGGTCGTTCGCTGCGACGACGATGCCCACGCCAAGGTGCGCGCTGGAGCCAAGATTCTCAACATCGCCGCCGGCAAGAACACGCCCCAGGTCCTACGCGAGCTGCGCGAGCACTATCCCAACCTGCCGCTTATCGCGCCGGGCGGCAAGACGCCCGAGAGCATTCGCGAGACCATCGCCGCCGGCGCCAACGCCATCATCTGGACACCGCCTTCGGCCCAGCAGCTACAGACCGACATGATGCAGCGTTATCGCAAGATGAAGGAAGACGCCACACCTGTCATCTCGCGCGACGACGTGCCCATTATCGACCAGGTCGCCGCCGCCGAGGTCAGCCAAGTCGAGAACATGAATCCCGATGTGCCGATTCCCGACGAAGTCATCGAGCGCGTCGCTTCGATCCACGAGCGCGTCGAGGAGCATCGCGCCAACCGCGGCCTCAAGCCGTCACTGCACGGCTTTTTCTTCCGCGGAAAGAAACGCTAGCAAAACATCTTGGCCCGCCCCACAAACGTGAGGCGGGCCGTTTTCGTTTGAGCAATCATGCAGCGACGTGATGGGGCAAATTAATCCACGCGCTTGTCGCCCATAAAGAAGAGCGCCACCGTACCAGGTCCGGTATGCGAGCCAATCAGAGTACCGATGTCATTGATCTCAATCTTGCCTTTAAGCTGCGGAACCTGTTCCTCAATCAGTGCCGCGACCGCCTCGGCATCCTCGCGGCACGCCGACTGCGACATGATGCACTTACCCGAATAATCTGCACCGTCCTGTACGTGTGCCATCATGGTCTTAGCCATCTCGGAAATCGCGCGCTTCTTAGTGCGAATCTTCTCACGTGGCGACAGCTTACCTTCGCAATCGACCGTCATAAGCGGGCAAATCTTAAGCGCCGTGCCGATGATCGCGCTCGCGGCCGAAATGCGACCGCCGCGCAGGTAGCTCGACAGATCGGTCGAGAAGAACCAGTGGTGCAGGTTGAGCTTGTGCTCCTCGATCCAGGCAGCCGTCTCGTCGAGTGAAGCCCCGCTATCGCGCACATCGGCGGCATATTCCAACAACAGGCCAAAGCCCGAAGACGCCGCCAGCGAATCGATGACGCGCACCTTGCCGCCCTCGGGATAGCGATCCGCAAGCATCTGCGCCGCGACGCAGGCCGATCCATACGTGCCCGAAATACCCGACGACAACGTCAGGTGCAGCACGTCTTTACCCTCGGCAACAAACGGCTCCCAAAACTCCTCGTACTCACCCACGCTCACCTGAGACGTCTTGGGCATGGCGCCCGCGGCAATCTGGGCAAAAAACTCGTCCGGCGTAATCGACTGATACAGATCGTCCGTATAGACAACATCGTCGATCTCGTAATGAAAACACACGACAGGGATATTGCGCGACGCAAAGAACTCACGGGTTCGATCGGCGGCGGATTCACAGGTCAGGACAAAATCACTCATATGAGGCTCCTTACTCATTGCTGCGCAAATTATCGCACAGTGAGCCTACATGCGGTACATATGTCCACTATTTACCAAATCGAACCAAAAATAGTGAACATCTTTACCACCATCGTCTCCACCGGCCCCACGCATAAATATCTGAGAAAACACCCTCTGTCGTCTCCACCCAACCGCCATATCTACCTCAACTAAATCGATTTACCAAACCGTTCAGCCGACAATTCAGCCGCTGGCGCAAAATCGAAACAAAAGCGGCGCATACTGATAAACGTTTGACGTTGTTTATCAGTTTTACCAACCATATCGGAAGGTGTTTCATGGTCGCATTCGATCGCAACCCGCAAGACTTCAAGTATCTGCGCCTGCTGTCGAGACAGTTCCCCACCGAACAATCCGCATTTACCGAAATTATCAACCTCTCGGCCATCCTCAACCTACCCAAGGGCACCGAGCATTTTATGAGCGACGTGCATGGCGAGTACGAAGCCTTTATGCACATCCTCAACAACTGCTCGGGCGTCGTGCGCGAGCATGTCGACGAGATCTTTGGCGACACGCTCTCCTTTGACGAAAAGGGCGAGCTGTGCACGCTCATCTACTACCCGCGCGAGAAGATCGACCTGGTCCGCAGCCAGCGCGAGGACTCGCCCACCTGGTACAAGACGATGCTTGACCAGCTCATCATGGTCGCTCGCTCGCTTTCGAGCCGCTACACGCGCTCCAAGGTGCGTAAGGCCATCCCGCGCGACTACGCCTACATCATCGACGAGTTGTTGCACACGCACCCGGACGAGAACAACTATCGCGTGCGCTATCACGAGCGCATCGTGGAGTCCATCCTGGAGACCGCCAGCGCCGACGACTTTATCGAGTCGCTCGCCTCGCTCATCAAGCGCCTGGCCGTCGACCACCTGCACCTGGTGGGCGACATCTTCGACCGCGGCGGCGGCGCGGCCAAGATTATGGACCGTCTGCTCACCTACCATTCACTCGACATCCAGTGGGGCAACCACGACCTGCTGTGGATGGGCGCTGCGGCCGGTGAGCCCGCCTGCATCGCCACGGTGTTGCGCAACAACCTACGCTACGACAACTACGAGATCCTGGAGAACGACTACGGCATCTCGCTGCGTGAGCTTGTCGCCTTTGCCGATGCCACCTACACCGCCGGTGAGTCCATCACCCCGCTGATCAAGACCATCAACGTGCTGCTCTTTAAGCTCGAGGGCCAGATTATCCAGCGCCACCCCGAGTTCGATATGACCGACCGCCTGTTACTCGACAAGATCGACCACGACACCGGCACGGTCACGCTCGCCGACGGCAGCGTGTGGCCGCTCACGACCAACGACTTCCCCACCGTCGACCCGGCGGACCCCTACACGCTCACGTCTCAGGAGCAGCACATCATCGACAAGCTCGTGTCAGAGTTTGTCACCGCCGATCACCTGCATCGCCATATCGATTTCCTCTATTCCCACGGCTCGATTTACAAGGTCGCCAACGGCAACCTGCTCTTCCACGGCTGCGTTCCGCTCAACGAAGACGGCACCTTTAGCAGCATGAACTGCCTGGGCACCTGGCACGCTGGCCGCGATTATCTCGATTTTTGCGACCACATCGCCCGCCGCGCGTGGCGCGTGGGCGACCGCGATGCCCTCGACTGGATGTGGTACCTGTGGATTGGCTTCAATTCACCCGCCAGCGGACGCCT
This sequence comes from Collinsella aerofaciens, assembly GCF_040910185.1. Lineage (GTDB taxonomy): Bacteria > Actinomycetota > Coriobacteriia > Coriobacteriales > Coriobacteriaceae > Collinsella > Collinsella aerofaciens_BF. The sequence goes on from NZ_JBDGBA010000001.1 coordinate 10,245, forward strand.
GGTGCGTACCTTTGAGCGCGCCTATATCGCCGATAAGAGCACCTGGGTCGAGCCGATGGACCCGTACTTTACGCTTACCAAGTCGCCCTCGGTCTGCGATGATATCATGCGCGAGTTTGGCGTCGCGCCCATGGCATGCTCGCCGACCGGCCACATCATCAACGGCCACACGCCCGTTAAAACCACCAAGGGCGAGCAGCCCATCCGCGCCGAGGGCAAGCTGCTGGTCATCGATGGCGGCTTCTGCCGCGCTTACCATCCCAAGACGGGCATCGCCGGCTATACGCTCATCTCGAGCTCGCGCGGCTGCCGCCTCAAGTCGCACCGGGCCTTTACGACGGTTGCCGAGGCACTCACGCGCAACGTGGACATCGAAAGCGAGACCAACCGTTTTGACCAAGCGGACCGTCGCCGCATGGTGAGCGACACCGATACTGGCGCCAAGATTCGCAGCCAGATCCAGGATCTGCGCCAGCTGCTCGATGCATATAGAAACGGTGCTATCGAGGAGCGCGTCTAGCCCCACCCGCGGGGATTGGCTAAACTTGCTGAGTTTGTCATCCCCACGGCGTCCCCGCGCCACCCTAAGGCAGGTACCATGCAAAAGCTCCTTGCGCAGATCATGAAATTTGGCGTCGTCGGTGTCATTGCCACAGTTATCGACTTTGGCATTATGAATCTGCTCCACTACGGTCTGGGCCTCAACATCCTTATCGCCAACACCAGCGGCTTTATCGTCTCGCTCATCTTTAATTACGTCGCCAGCATGAAGTACGTGTTTGCGCACAAGGAAGGCATGAGCCGCCGCCGCGAGTTCATTATCTTTGTCGTGCTGTCCGTAATCGGCCTGGCACTCAACGACGGTATCGTGCTGGCGCTCAACGCCGGCCTGGGACTCGAGGCCAATATCGCCAAGATCTGCGCCACCGCGCTTGTCATGGTCTACAACTTTGTGACCCGAAAAATCTTCCTGGAGGGCGACGAGACAAAATAGCTCGAAACCCCTGCAGCATTACGGCGCCCACGGACGACGCGCACTCAGCGCAGTATCGTCCGTGGGTGTCGCTCGTTTACGGGCAAATTTTCAACGTTTGCGGATTAGCTCTTGAAAATTTGGCGAGTTCATATAGTTCTTGGCAAAGACCTTACGTTTCCCTTGTAAAAGCTCTAAAGTATCCTCTGCTCGATTCATCAACGCATTGGATGTGATTACGTGCGCAAGGCGCTGGCACAACCTCATACCAAGCAGTTCCTCAAGTTTGCCGTCGTGGGTCTTATCTCCTTTGGCATCGACTGGGGTATGCTCATTGCGCTCGTCGAGCTGTTCCACCTCGACTTTTTGATGAGCACCACGGTTTCGTTTATCACGTCCGTCGTGGTTAACTACTGGCTCAGCATGAAGTACGTGTTCGACCATCGCGAGGGCATGAGCCGCAAGCGCGAGTTCACGATCTTCACCATCCTGTCGGTAATCGGTCTGGGCCTCAACGACCTGTACATGTTTGTGGGCGTCACGTTTTTGAGCATCGGCTACCAGGCCATGAAGGCCATCGCAACGTTCCTCGTCACCTGGTACAACTACTTCAGCCGCCGCTTCTTCCTCGAGGGTGCACGGTCGTAGTCGATTCACTATTTGCTTGAATGTATAACCGGTTGGAATTCCCGTTCCAACCGGTTTTTTGTTTGCCGAGAGACCCGGCGACCCAGTCCTCTACGCATGAAAAACGGGCAGCCCGGATGTTTGTCCGAACCGCCCGTCTGGCGCGCTATGTCGAGGCCTCTAGCCTGTAACGTAATACCAGACTACGTTGTCACCGTTTGAGAGAACGTAGTTGCTGCAGGCCGTCATGGGCGTTGTGCCGTTGACGGAGTACATCCAGCCGCTCGTGCCGCCGTGCTGTTTCTCGGCCAAACCACCAATCGCGGAAACGTACGTGCCGTACGACGAGCCATGTGCGTTGACAGAAAGGCCCAGCGCGCACAGGGCATCGTAGACGGTAGCGCCTTCGTTAAAGGTAAAGGTGCCACCAGAGGACACAGGATTGCCCACGGCGCTCGATGTGACCGAAACCGTCACCGTTACGTAGCTAGGCTGCTGCGAGCTGCCCTGGTCGCCAGTAGAGGCGTTGCCGTTATCGGGGGCAGAAGATGCCCCGCTGGATGAGGAGGAGGCGCCAGACGTAGAGCCGGCCCCGCCAGAAGAAGTCGAGTTCTGAGAAGTCGACTGATTGCCGTCGGTCTTTTTATTGCTGTTCTTCTCTCCAGACTTCTTGCCATCCTTGTCTTCGGACTTCTTGCCATCCGAGCCCTTGTTTGATTCCTTGTCCGAAGACTCGGACTCCTTCTTAGAGTCAGATTTATCCGAACCCTTGGACTCGTCTTTTGCATCATTCGATGACTTGGAGTCCTCGGAACTGGCCTCGCCCGAAGTCGTAGTCGAGCCAGACGCCTTGGTGTCCTTGGTGACGACGCTCTCCCCCGTCACGGTCTGAATGATCCAGTCAATGGACCAGGCGCCACTCTCGGAGGGATGGACAAAGCCCAGCGAGACGACGATCAGAATGGTGCACGCGGCAGTCAGAACGCCAAGGAGCGCCTTCCGTCGAGGGGCGGACGCCGCCGAAACGGCGCCCTGTTGCTTTGCATCATCGAACTGAATGAACGAGGAATCTTGTTGCTTGGGGTCAGCGTCCTTGGACTTATTGGACACAGCCCTCACCTACCGACGTTTGGTGAACACGAACACGCCGACGATGGCGAGTCCGATGACGCCGGCGGCAACGCCAACAATGGCGAGCGGATTGGTGCTAGTCTCCTGCTCGGAAGCACTAGAGGACTTCTTAGCAGTGGTCGTGGAAGCAGCACCCGTATCGGACTTGGAATCGGACTTGTTGTCCTTCTTGTCAGACTTCTTGTCAGACTTCTTCTCGTCCTTCTCATCGGACTTATCGGAGCCCTTCTTGTCGGACTTGTTTTCCTTGGCCTCGGTCTTGGTCGACACCGTCGTCTTGGTCACCGGCTTCTGACCCGGGGCGACAGCGCCGCCAGCCTGCTGGCCCTTCGTGCCGGAGCCGGAACCCGTGCCAGTGCCAGCGCCAGCGCCGGAACCGTTGCCAGCGCCACCGTTGCCACCATTAGCGCCCGAACCGCCATTACCGCCAGGGTTAACGGCATTCTTGGTCCACTTGGCATACAACGTCAGGTCGGCCGTCACCGGCGTACTGAAGTCATACGCCTGCGCGCAAGTCTCATCGGTATACCAACCGCCGAAAGTGTAGCCATCGCGCGTCGGATCGGCCGGCTTGACCAGCTTGCCATCGGCCGTAGCAACAAACTTAGTGTCGCAAGCAGACCCGCCGTTGGAGTTAAAGGCAACCGTCCAAGACTCGACAGCTCCAAGTTTAAACAGCGTGCCCGAATCATTAATGTAGTAGAGATTGCCAGAAGCATCGGCAATGACCGGAGAGTCACAGTACTGGTAATGACCAGCCGCATCATAAATCTGCGTCGCCTCTGCATCGCCGAGCGTATAGCGATACACGCCACCACCAGCAGAGTAGTTGACGTAATCCTTGCTATCCGCGCTGTTAACGGTGAAGTACACATAGGTCTTGCCGCCCTGAACACTCACCAGCGGAGTAGCAGCAATACCGTTGAGGCCAGCCGGCAGCGCCTTGCCGTCGGCAGCAGCGACCATCGTGGTCTTACCCGTCTTCAGGTTATAGAGAACCAGAGCAGAGCCAGTAGCCGTCTGTCCGCCGACAATCAGATTGTCACCAGACACCGCAGGGGCGCTCAGATTATTCGTAAGGCCCAGATCAACCGTCTTCTGTTCACTCAGCACGCCCTTCGCCGAAAGCGAAATCACATGGAGCTTTCCGTCGTGCGTCATCTGATAGAAGGTCGAACCATTGGACGGATCGGCAATGCAATCGGCATTTGCGACAGCGCCGAGCTTCATGGTCGAAACGACATCGCCCGTCGTCTTATCAATGCACTTAAGCGTACCCGCGCTCGTAGGAACGATGGCATACTTATCCGTCAAAGCCGCACCAGTCCAGTAATAGCCCTCGGCAGGGTCGATGTTCTGCCAAGAAACTTCGCCCGTGGCAATCTTAATGCGCGCAAAGGAGCCGTTGCCGTAGGTCGCGTTGTAATTCTCGTCATACGAAATATCGACCGAGCCTACATAGACGTACTCGCCGTCCGAAACGACGGTGCAGGAGCTCTGCGTCAAGTCCGTCAAACCAGGCGTCAGCCACTTGCAGATCAGCTTGTCTGCAGTAATCGCCTGGACCGCACCGCCGTTGAGCGGAACGATGATAAGGCCATTGGTATAGATCGGACGAGAGGTATAGCTCACCTTGGAGGCAAGCGGCGCAGAGGCAACCTTTTTGCCCGTGGACGAATCGATCTTGATGAGCTCGTTCTCGGTCGCGATGTACACAAAGCCGTTAGCAATAACAGGCTCGCTGCAGTTGGCATACTGCTGACCAGACTCGGCCTTCCAATCGAAGGCCCACTTAAGACCGGCGGCCTGCGCAGGCGTCTTGGCATCCGTTACGGTCGAACCGTTGCCACTGTTGCCGTAGCCGGCCCACTCGGCATCCCAATCAGGAGTCGTCGCGCTCGGATCCACGACAATCTTGTCGGGATCGGGCATGGGCGAATTATCGGTGGTATAGGCAAGTGTGACCTTATCGCCGCTCTTGAGCGTAATCTGATTAGCGCAGAGTAAGGAGGGCTCTCCATTGATATACAGGTGCCAATATTTGTTGGTCGCACCATCATAGCCGTACGTCTCGTCTTCGAATGGCGAGTTGATGGAATTGAGGAACCAGTACTCACCACTCTGGGAGCCGTTGTACGTAACGCCCTTGGCCTTCAGAACCGTCTCAATAAGGTTCTGGGCAGTAGAGCCTTCGGGCAGAGAAACGTTGCTTGCCGAGCCCCAGCGAGCATTGTTGCCGTTGACATCGGGACCGATAACATCGACAGACCCAAGAACCTGGCCAGGAAGGGCATCGGCGTCAGCACCATACATAAAGGTGACGGCATCGCCCTCATGGAGCTCGTAGGCACCGGCGCCAACGTCGGCGAACTTGCCATTTACGTAGAAGCGCCAATAGCTATTGGTCGCAGCATCCCAGCCATAGGACTTACCATCGAACGGCGAATAAATGCCGTTGAGGAACCAGCCCCAAGACGATTCGCTAGCATCGAGCTTAAGGCCGGTCTGCTCAAGGAGGTCCTTGGCAGTGGAGCCTGCCTTGAGACTCGTCTGGCCCGTCGAAGCCCAAACCTGCTGCTTGCCGTCCTTGTCCTTACCGAGAACCTGAACAGAAGCATGGACAGAATCGGAGGGCAGCTGGTCGCCCCAGCCACCGTAGAACCACGTGACGGTATCGCCAACATGGATGGTGACATTGTCCGCCGTATAGTCACTCGACTTGCCGTTGATGAACAGCTGCCAATAGGTCGAATAATCTTGGGGCGTACCCAGTTCAACACCGTTGTACTTAAGGCTCAGAATGAAGGAGCCCGCAGCAACGGCGTCGATGCCATTCGCCTCAAGCGCGACCTTCGTAAGGTCAAGTGCGCTCGAGCCGGACGTCACCACATACTGCGCGTTATCGACCCAGGTCTGAGTCTTGCCCTGGGCATCGCGACCAATGACGGTCACATTTGCGGCAACCTGGTCCTTAACGACAGGGGACGAGCTACCAGCCGTATAGGCAAACTCAATCTTCTGCCCCTGGGTGAGCTTGACACTGCTCGCGCCAACCGAGGAAGACGCGCCGTCGACGAACAGCTGCCAGTAGGCATAGGTCGTGGGATCGTAGGCAAGCGTGCGGCCATCGCTCGGGGATGTGATGCTTTCGAGGTAGAAACCGTATGCCGTGTTCGGATCGTACTTCGCCTTGAAGCCCGTCTTCTCCTGCAGCTTAATGAAGGCATCCGCAGCCGTCGCGCCCTCGTCGAGCTTGAGCTGCGTAGGTGCCACCCAGGTCTGAGCCTTGCCGTCGGCATCGGTGCCGATAATCGAGAACGAGACCTCGACTTGCTTCTTGGCGACATCGCCGGTTTCTGTCGGGTTCTCTGTCTGGACGGCAGCCGCGGCGGCAGATCCTGCTTGGCCAGCGGATGCCGTCGAAGACTGCTCGCTCGTGGCAGGGCTCTCCCCCGTCGTCGAGCCTTCGTCGCCAGTTGCTGCCTCTGTTGTGGCGGCACCAGCTGCAGGCGCGCCCTCGGAATCCGAAACCTCGGCCTTGCCCTGGTCGGCAGCACCGTCCGCGGCCCCCGTGCCCTCACTCGGCGTCGCAGCCTGAGCCACAGCCTCGGCAATGCCCTCGGCGCCCTCGGCCCACAGCTGAGCCGGCGTGGTGCCAAAGGCCATCGCGAAGGCCAGGAATGCCACCAGGCCGCGCTTGGCTACGCCGCGCGCAATTGCGCCACGGCGATGCGAGACGCGCTGGCGCTCGTCCTCAAACATATCCATTTGTCTCCTACTGTCTGTACTTGGAGCGTTGCCTTGAGACTGCCCCACGTCATCGCGCATGTTGCGCTCGAGTTCCCCCATCGGGGTCCCCTTCCCTCCAGAGCCCTATGCACACCGGCGGCAAAAGCCGCAGCCGCATGCAAGATGGGAGGCGATCCGACTTAACCTTAACGACTCGGGCACGTCGTCCGATCTGCGACGCGAGCATCCCGAGCCAAGAGGAATTACGGTTACTGGTACAGCCGGGGACTTGCACCCCGATTCTCCCAAACGCGCAGGAAGGCCGCGCATTCGTGCGTCTCCGCACCACCATCCAGGCCATCGATTAATATCGTCAATATGCTATCACGCAAAAGGGCCTCGCACGCAGGCGAAGCCCAAGGTAAAAGCTATTGTTTGCGATAGAAAATGCGGTGACGGTCGCAGCCTCTAGTGCTTGCCGCCGTGGCTGTTGAGCCAGATATTGCGGCCCAGCATAAGCGCCAGCACCAGCGCACTCACATAGCCCATAAAGCCAATGACCGGGATACCAAACACAACCGGCTCGATGCGCGCGTAGTACACCACCGACGAACCGATAAACAGACCGGCGATCACAATTGCCATCGACATGCGGTCGATAATTCCGCCCAGCTGTCGCAGCGCCTTATCGCTGCTCATGATCTGCGTGTTTACCTTAAGCTGGCCGCGTGTGAGCATGCGCGAAGCCAAGCCCAGATACTCGGCCGCCTCGAGCGAGCCTTTTGCCGCGCGATAGCTGCTCGCGGCAAGATCGCGGCTCATCTCGCGCATGCGGGCGTAGGTGCTCTTCTCGTTTTTGATGTGCGTCTGAATGATCTGGATCATGTTGACGTTGGGCATGTACTCGGTCAACAGGCCCTCGAGCGTCACCATGCCGCGGGCGAACATCGTCACCACGCTCGGCAGCTCAACGTCATTTTTGCGCGCGAGGTTTAACAGCGAGGTCAAAAACTCACCGATATCCAGGTCCTTAAGGTCAAGGCCCGCAAAGTCAGCCACGATAAAGTCCAAATCGGACAAAAAGGCCGAATGGTCAAGCTCGGCCGAATCGCCGCGCGTCACAGCAAAGCGCATGAGCGAATCCTTGAGCTTGGGCACGTCACCCTCGGCCACGGCGAAAATCATGTCCTTGACGATACCGCGATCGTGACTCGACATGCGTCCGACCATGCCCAAGTCGATAAAGTAGACGATGCCGTCCTTGAGAATGATGTTTCCCGCATGCGGGTCGGCATGGAAAAAGCCGTCATCGAGCACCTGCGTCGAGTAGTCCTCGACGATTGCGGCACCGATCTTTTCCAAGTCATAACCCTCGGCCACCAAGCGTTCAGGATCGGCGATCGAAATGCCGTCGACGTAGTCCATAACCACCACGTGCTCGGTGCACAGGTCCAGATAGGATTTAGGGCACGTCACGCCATGAACGCTCTTATGGAACTCGTAAAAGTCATTGAGGTTTTTGGCCTCGGCCAAAAAGTTGGTCTCCTCGCGAAACGAGGTCCACAGCTCCTCGACCACGCCGTGCAGGTCAACGAATTGATCGGTGTTGACGAACTTGGAAACGATACGCACCACCGAGCGGATGATATCGATGTCCTGCGCCATAACCTGCTGCGCACCGGGGCGCTGCACCTTGACGGCCACGTCCTCGCCCGTCACCAGACGAGCGCGGTGCACCTGCGCGAGCGATGCGCTACCAAGCGGATTGGGGTCGATCGCATCGAACATCTCCCCCAGGCGCAAGCCGTATTCCTCTTCCAAGCAGCGGAGCACTACCTCGTACGGCACCGGCTCCACGTCGGAGCGCAGACGACGCAGCTCGTCGCAAAAGCGTTGCGGCAGAATCTCGGACCGGTTGGCCAGAATCTGCCCCATCTTGACGAACATGGGGCCGAGTTCCTCGAGCAGGCGGCGCAAACGAACCGGCGTGAGGTTATCCCACACGCGGTACTTTTTGACCAGGCGAACAATCTGCCCGATGCGTTCGCGACGACCCGCCGGCGTGAGCTGGTATTCCTCGTCCGGCGCCATCGCGTCGGGCTCCTCGGGCACCATATCGACAGCGCGCGGCTTCTTGCGAGCGCCCGAGACGGCGGCGTCGACCTCATCGACAACCGCCGCCTCGTCACCCAAGGGATCTAGATTGTTGTAATCGGTGGTGGAATCTGCCATCTGCGCTGCTACTCAGCCTCTTCGGTATCCTTCGCATCGTCGGGCTCAACGGACTCGACGGGCACCGAGGTCACGTTGTCCTCGACCGAATCGACGATGTCGCGCACATGGGCCAGGAAGGCCGTGCGCTCGGGGGCGGTCATGACGCGGACCCGGGCAAGGATGAGCTCGTCAAGCACGCGCTGGGCCGCGGTCTCGCCCTGCATGCCCAAGCGCTCGGTCAGGTCGGAGATGGTGCCGCCGGCCTGCTCGAACATGTCGGACACACTGCGGGCGATATCGGGAGTGGCGGTGTCCTTGCGGACCTGCTCGCCTTTGGTATTAAGGTCGTCGAGGACCTTCTTGCCGCCTTCGACAGCAACGGCGGCAGCGCCAAAGCCCACGTTGATGGCCCCGTTAACAAGCTGATCGAGTTTCATAACCATGGTTGTCTCCAATCACAAACAACTGCATTGGCGTTCTTGTACCCAAGATTGAACGAAAGCGACAAAGCGTTTTAGCGCTATTCGATCGACGGGAAATCCCTACCTCACGTTGTCATTCATCGCGAAAGAGTTCTTCATGGCGCAGCTCGTGGTGTAGAGCACCTTGCCCAGCAGGGCATCGGTCTCCACGCGCACACGCTCGGCAAAGTCCTCGTTGGCGCGTGCAAGCTCGGCAGGCACCTCGACCTCGGGCAGAACGGCTACGGCAGCATCGACGTCATGGATCTGCTTGTGGCCCATGCCACCGACCTTCTCCTGGTAGTCCTCGACCGCGCGACCGCACTCATGGAAGCGGACGTCAGCCAGCGCGCCGATCAGGCGGTTGGCCCAGTAGAAGTTTTCGGACGTCACGCGAGCCTGTGTGTCGGCATAGTACTCGGGCATGGTCTCGACGTTGGCGTACAGCGGAACCAGCGCGTTAAACGAGTTGGAGCCAAACGCCATCCACTGCACGGCGCGATAGGCCGGCTGCGCATAGGGGCGCAGCTGCAGCACGGCGAGCTGGCTGTTGCGGTTGATGCCGATGGGACGATAGGCGCCGCGCGTGGCGGGCGTGCCCTTGCTGCCGTAGCAGTCGTACTCCGTACCCTGGTAGTGGCTCGAGAGTACGTACTTGATGTCCTCGATGGTCACCTTACGCTCGGGCACGCGGCTCCAGGGGATGTCGTCGCTCTCGGGCGTGTAGTCGGCGTCGGGGCCGTCCCACACATCGCTGGGGTTGAGGCAGCGCTGCATGTACCAGGCGCGCGGCGTGTTGTAGACGTGGTCGCTGTCGCTGTGCGAGCCAAAGGCCTCGCGCGGGTTAAAGACCGTCGCCGGGCCGTCGCCCTCGACGCCCAGCGTCAAGTCCAGATGCCACTCGGCCATCCAGGCGCGCAGGTCGGCGGAGCACATGTGGTCGGCCTGGTCGCCCTCGGCGTCGTCCAGGTCAAAGCTGTCGATACCCAGCTGGTTAGGCATGGTCACATAGGCGTCGTCGGGCACGCGCTTGGCGATCCAGTGATGGCCGCCGATGGTCTCGAGCCACCAGATCTCGTCCACGTCGCTAAAGGCGATGCCGTTGTTCTCGTAGGTGCCGTAGCGCTCGAGCAGGTCGCCCAGGATACGGACGCCGTCGCGGGCGGACTTGGCATACGGCAGGACCAGGGTCACCATGTCCTCCTCGCCCAGGCCACCAGGTTGCGCCGGCACATAGCCGTCCTCACCCTCGTTGCCCTTGGCGGGCACGTAGTCCACGAGCGGATCGGCGCCGCGAACGCGCTCGTTGGTGGTGAGCGTCTCGGTTGCGGACATGCCAACATTGAGCTCGTTGAAACCGGCCTCGGCCCAGATGCCGTGGCCCGGGACAACATCGGGGACGCTCGTGTAGCGCATGGGGTTATCGGGCAGTTCAACGGTCAGGTGGCTCAGGACGCTCGTGTAGACGCGCGGCTGATCGTCGGGATGCACAACGCGCATACGTTTGGGCTCAAATACCCCGTTGGACGAGTCCTCGTTGCGGGCGACCAGCGTCGACCCGTCGTAGCTCGCATTCTTACCAACCAAAATCGTTGTGCACGGCATGTGCATCCTCCTTGAGCGAAGAAATCAAACGGCAACAGTGTATCGCTTCGGCGAAAAAAGGGCGAAGCCACAGCCCCGGCAACCCCTGTGGTCAAAAAATGCCAAATATGAGTACTGTCACCAATTTAGTAACAGCAATTTTGCTATGCATGGGTGTCGAAAGTCTACATTTGTTCAATAATTAGATGATGTAATTCCCCATAGGTCCAATAAAATAGGCTCTCTATCGATAATAAATATCGTTAGAGAGCCAAATTAACCTAAATTATATGTGACAATCTTGGCAACAGTACTCATATTTGGCATTTTTTGTCCATGGGGTATAGAACTAACCCCTCAAAACAGCTTCAAAACGCCTATTTCGATGCGCGCTCGGCCGCTTCGATCACGTGTTTGGCAAGGATCGCCGTCGTCACAGCTCCCACGCCGCCCGGCACGGGTGTGATGGCATCAACAATCGGCTCCGCAGCATCAAAATCGACGTCACCGATCAGCTTTCCGGCAGCCTCATCCCAATTAATGCCAACATCGATGATCGTCTGGCCCTCGCGAACCGCGTCCACACCAATCGTGTGCGCGCGCCCAACGGCCGCAACCACAATATCAGCCGCACGGCACTCGGCAGCAAGGTCGCGCGTATGCGTATGGCACGTCGTCACTGTGGCATTGCGCGCCGTAAGCATGACGGCAACAGGACGCCCGATCACCAGCGAGCGCCCGACCACAGCAACCTTAGCTCCATCCAGCTCAACGCCGTAATGATCCAGCAACGCTAACACTGCCTCGGCCGTGCAGGGAGCAAAACCCTCGCCGCGCCCCGAAAGCGTGGTAAGCAGCGAAGACGGCGTCATGGAGTCAACGTCCTTGGCGGGATCGAGCGCTGCGGCGACGGCATTCTCGTCAAGGCCGGCGGGCAGCGGGCGGAACATCAGGCAGCCATGAACAGCCGAATCGGTATTGATGTCCTCGATGGCCGTCAACAGCTCGTCCTGCGAAACATCGGCAGAAAGCAAAACGCGACGAGCCTCAATCCCCACTTTTTCGCAGCGCTTGAGCGCACCGCGCTCGTAGGATAGGTCGTCCTCGCGTTCACCTACACGCACGATAGCCAACGTCGGAACAACGCCCCGCTCGCGCAGGGCTGCGCAGCGAGCAGCAAGTTCCTCAGTCAAAGCGCGAGCAACGGGAGCACCCTTCAGCAGTTCAGCCATGGCTATCCTCTCTTCCTTGCAGCGTCGGAGGCGCGACGCGCCAGCGCATCGGCGCGCGGCAGCCACGTATCCAGCATCTCATCGCACGCCGCTTCGAGCTCCTCGGCACGCACCCGGTCTTTCATAGATGTGGTGTTGGCAAAGAGCGTCAGGCTCGCGCCCTGCATAGCAGCACGGCAGAACACGGCGCCGCACGCCACATCGGACAGCAGCTGACGCGAGCCCTTGTCGGCCATGTCCTCGAGCAGCGCCAGCGCACGCCCGCAGGCATCCATAATGCGATACGGCGGCATAGCGGCCACATGCAGCGCATCCTGAATCGCGGTCGCTCGAGCCGGATCGTCACGCGGAATACCGTACGCCGCGGACACCTGCCCGTAGGCACGAACGTCCTCGGCAACCAACTCGACAAGCTCCTGGGACAGCTCATCAGCCTGAGCAAACGCGCGCGCCAGGTCATCCGCACGATCAGCAAGCGCGGGATTGGTCGCACCGTAGCGGGCAACCATTCCGCACAGCGAGGCGCCCAGCGCGCCCACAAAGGCGCTCGCGCTGCCACCGCCGGGAACCGGCTCGCGCGCGGCAAGCGCCTCGGCAAACCCGCGGCAGGTCTTGTCCATCATCTCTTGGCTCATACGCACGCACCTTCAAGTCATATACATCGGTCGATTGGCAACCACCGACCGACCGCATCGATCACATAATGGTGCTAAGTCTAGCCCATAAGTACTCGAGCGTCAGCGCACCTGGCCATCGCGGATTTCTATGGCACACGATAGACCATGCCAACGCAAACATGGGACACATGACCCACCTTTCGGGACTTCCGGACGTCACAAACTGGGGCATATCTATAAACAAGGAACCTGTTGGGGCAACGCCCGCGTACACGCGACCCTTTAAAACACCGGGCGCCCAACCCCGGGGAGGGCCGACAGCATCGGCCCTCCCCTCTTTTGGACCCGCGCATATTGCCACTTGTCGGCGCAATTCCAGCCCTCAGAATGGGACACATGGCCCACTCGAACGAGCCGTCCACGCGTACAGTAAAGGCAGGTAATCCATGGACGATTACAGATCGAGGAGGACACGACCATGAAAAAGAAGGCCTTTGCGATTCTCACCCTCTGCATCAGTCTCTTTGCCGCGGTTGCCCTGGTGGGTTGCGGCGGAAGCGGCGGCGCTACCGGCAGTGGCGGTGGCGGCGGCGGCGGAGCGGAAAAGCCAACCGTGGATATGAGGACTGACTTCATTTGGTTTAAAGTCGAGGTCCCCGAGGGCGTCGAGATCACCGACGTCGCAGGCGACACCGCCGACAGGGCCCAGTTTAAGTTCACCGAGAGCGAGCACGCCAGCGATCGCTTCATCCCCGTCTTCGACTCTGACAAGAACGCCGACGAGCTGTTCGACTACGAGGCAAAGTGGAAGGCCAACTCTGGATGGACCGAGAGCGATCCCGTTAAGTACAACGGCAAGACCTGGCGCAGTGCCTACTTCACGCACTCGGGCGGCGTAACGACCGAATACTTCACCGACGTTGACGGCGGCAGTGTGTATGTGCGTATCGACAACGTCGAGGAGCACAAGGACGCCGTCGAGACCATGATGAAGTCCCTGGAATTTGTCGATGACATCGCCGAGGCCAAGACCGAGGCCATGGACGTCAAGCTCGACGATATCGAGATCAAGCGTTAAGCGACTGGCGAGCGCAGCGGGAAACACGGGCGCAGTGCAAACAAGCGACGGTACCCCAGCGCTTCGTACCCAGGGAGGGCCGGTAAACCGACCCTCCCTTTCTTATGCCTGTAGCCGACGAACGCGAGGATGCCGGACGTCGGAACCGCCCCAAATGTGGCAACAGTACGAAAACGACAAACGCCCCAACACGTCCGCCCGCCGATTTATTGTGCCGCGCAGACAATTAAACCAGCATCTTTAAACATCTGAGCAGTATAGTGACCAAAACTATCGCATAACCGCACTCTGCGAATGGAGAAGTTATGACCGAACACCACGCCATCAGCCGCCGAGCATTTACGTTGGGCCTTGGACTCGCGGCGTTGTCGCCACTTGCAAGCCTGCCCGAAACCGCCATGCTGGGCATTAGCCCGCGGGCAGCCTTTGCGGACAGCACGGCCGGGCCAGCAGTCAGCCTCGACAATTTCGTCATTCGCCTTCGCCCCGCGGGCTATTTTCGTACCGCAAGCGTTAACGAAGACGGCAACGTCATCGGCAACGTCTGCCATCTGTTTAATGACGGCACGTCCAGCAAGCTCATCCTTGAGAACGTAACGACCAAGAATGACGATACAAACTGGTATGCTATCCGCACCTTGCTCAATTTCGAAGAGCATAAAAAGACGGGCTACAGCATTTGGTCGGTCGATGGCGACTCGGACAAAGACGGAAAGGTCATCCACGTATGGAGTGGCGAGCATGACGGCAAGCCCAGCCGCTCTTTTGCGTTCGAGCGTCAATCAAACGGAACCTATATCATCCGAGACCGCACGGTCGAGAAAGAAACCGAGAAAAAAGACATTAAGTACCTGGCAATAGAATCGAACGGCGAAGACCAGGACAACAATAAGATCTGCCATAAGAGTAAGAGCATTCCGTGGGAGCTCGAACTTATCGGTTACGACATGAAAAAGAACGATGCCACGGTTAGCAGCCTCGACTGGATCACGTACAGCAGCTACGTCGATGGGCCATGTTGGATGAAATACGTCGACGACAACAAGTTCCTCGACGAGCTGAGCATCCCGGGCACGCACGATTCGGGCACCTGTAGCGTGGACAACGACACCGAGCCCCAATCCTCGCAAGTAAAATGCCAGCAGGATTACATTCCCACGCAGTTGCTCGAAGGCATTCGCTATTTTGATATCCGGCTCGGAAAGGGCGACAACCCCGGTATCGACCACGGGGATTACTACCTGCTCAAAAAAGACGCGTACTTTATGCATCTTTCCGATGTCATAGGCTACTTCAAAACGTTTTTGAACGAAAACCCGACAGAAGCGCTCATCATGCTTGTATCACGAGGCAACGACGAGGCTACCGACGAAAGTGTTACGACGGCTTTCGCCAAGGTTTTGGACGACAACCCCAAACTGTTCTATACGTCGAGCCGAATCCCCACGCTACACGAGGTGCGCGGAAAGATCGTTCTGCTGCGTCGATTTAGGCTCGCCGGCAACAGTGTAAGCGGCCACACGTGGGGCCTCGACCTTACCGAATGGGATGACAAGATCAAGGCTCACTCCGACAGCGCCACTATGTGTCTCGTCCAAGACGCGCGGGGCTTTGAAGCCGCGGGGGAAACAGGCGATAAAGAGCCCTATTGCACCAAGGTATACGCCCAGGACAAGTACAAACTCACGGGAACCGACAAGCTCAGCTGGGTCGATAATGCGCTGAAGGAAACGTCCGGGCGCACGCGCAACGAGGTAGATGTCGAGGACGATAACGGGGCCAAGGAGAAAGTCCTGGAGCGTTGCTGGTCTATCAACTACACCAGCTGCACGGGCTTGTCGCACGGAGGCAATCCTTTTACCTCGGCACGAGTAGTCAACGAGCATCTGTATAAGAGCCCGTACATCAATCCCAGCGGCATCGAGGATACAAAGTCAGATTACCTCAAGCACATTGGCATCATCGCATCCGACTTTGTTGATGCGGCGCTGGCCCGGAGCATCTATCAGCGCAATTACGATACGGAGCACAAGCAGACGGCTTCGTACTATCTCCCGTACTATCTCCCGACCCGCATGCGCATGACGTACGGCGACTCGCTGAGCGATGCCTCATTCCAGGATGGCAAGACCGTTGGCGAGGGTCATTTCCGCCTTGCCGACAGCAGCAACGCGCTCAACGCGACAGCTTCGGGCCATGCGTTTGCCATTGAATACGTGGATGTCGACGCCCTGGGCAACGAGACCGTTACGGGGCTGCAGGGCTCTGTGCCCATCGATATCGATCCACGCGCGCTGACGCCCCATTTTGAGGGACTCGAAGGCCTTAAGGCCGGCGAAGACGTGCGCGCCAAGATTGCGGCATCACTCGAGGGCAAGCTCGAAACCGATGCCTGCACGGCCCAGCTCGAGTTTGTGCACGACGCGAACGGCGCTCCGGGCACAGCAATGGCCGAGGGCGAAACATTTGCCGCAGGAACGTACTGGGTGCGCGTGAACGGTCTCTTGGGCAACGCGGCGCAAAACTACACGCTCGCCAGCGACGGAGCCGCAAGCTTTACCGTAGCGGCCTCGGACAGTGCAGGCGGCACCGGCACCGGCAGCGGCACGGGTTCCAACGCAGACGGCGCCGACAAGAACGGCGGCGGCAACAAGAGCAAGGGCTCGGGCGGAAAACTCGCCGACACGGGCGACGGCTCCGGCATTGCCGCTGGGCTCGCCGCTGCCGCCGTGGCGACGACGGTCGCCGGCGCAGCAATGCTTGCCAGTGACCGCGAAAACGCTGGGGACGGTAGCGAATAGGCAAGCCGGCCTTTTAGACACATCGACTCAATCGGGGGCGCAGGACACCGTTCTGTGCCCCCGATTTTTACCTTGTTCCAAACGCCGCCATAGGCTACATCACCATGTTCAGCGCATTCACGAACTCCTGAGCTTGGGAGCGGCTGCTCAGACTAAAGACACAGGCAGTCAACAGCCTGTTACGTAGGAAAACGTCGCGGCCCTTGATCCTGCTGACCCCCGTGATGTCCTTAAGGTAGACAATCTCGGTGTGCTTGCCGCCAAAAGTGCCCTTCTTGAGTACCTCAATGCGGTTAGGGTAGATCTTGACGTCTTTATACCTACCCGAACCTTTGTCCTGGAATAGCAGCGTGTTGTTGTCCATACACGTCACTCCCGTGGGGTTCGTTAAAACTGTCTCTATGGCCACATTTTAGTCACCGCAAGGCTCCCATGCGAAGGTGCCAGACAGCAAAGCAATTCGTGTCCGCGCGAGGCTTTAAACTAAATGCGATAAAGATGCATTCCACAAGAGGAAAGTGGGGCGACAGTGATGGGCGAACTGGTAAACCGTGGAGAATCGGCAATCGTGCCCGAAGGTTTTTACAAGCAGGTTTCCTCGATTCTCAACGCCGCTCGCGACAAGGCCTATACCGCCGTTAACTTTGCGATGGTTGAGGCGTATTGGGAGATCGGCAAGAGCATTGTTGATGAGCAGGGCGGAGAGGAGCGCGCCAAGTATGGAGAGGCGCTGCTCAACGCCCTCGCAATCAGGCTTACCAAGGATTTTGGTAAAGGTTTTGAAGCAAGAGAGCTGCGCAAAATGCGTCAGTTCTATCTTGCATTTCCAATTCGGGACTCACTGCGTCCCGAATTGAGCTGGACACATTACCGCAGGTTAATACGCATTCCTGACCCCGAAGCTCGCACCTGGTACATGAACGAATGCGCCGACTCTCGCTGGAGCACGCGCCAGCTCGAACGTCAGATCAACACCATGTTCCGCGAGCGCCTACTTGCCAGCAAAGACAAGGAGGCTGTCACCCAGGAAATCCAAAAGAGCGCCCCGGCTCGTCGCCCCGAGGATATCATCCGCGACCCATATGTACTGGAGTTTTTAGGTTTCTCGGACGATACTGCGTTTCGCGAGAGCGATCTAGAGCAGGCGCTCATCACGCATCTTCAGAAGTTCCTGCTGGAGCTTGGCCGTGGTTTCGCTTTCGAGGCGCGCCAAAAGCGCATCACCTTTGATGGGCGCCATTTCTATATTGACCTTGTGTTTTACAACTATCTGATGCGCTGCTTCGTGCTCATCGACCTTAAGACCGATGACCTTACGCATCAGGACCTGGGCCAGATGCAAATGTATGTGAACTACTACACGCGTGAGCTCATGAACGAAGGCGACAATCCGCCTATAGGCATCGTGCTCTGCGCGGACAAAAGCGACTCGATTGTCGAGTACACGCTGCCCGAAGACAACGACCAAGTGTTTGCCGCCAAATACCTGCCGTATCTTCCAAGTAAGGAAGAGCTGGCACGCGAACTGAGTGCCGAGTACCGCGCCATCAACGAAGCGACTAATGGCGAAGCGCAAGGGTAGCAGCACGTTGCGACCGAAGCCACCGCAGCCGTCGCAGGCGCACTCGCGGTTGCGACGCACGCTACGAAACAATACCGGTCATGGACGCCGGCAACGACATTCTAGCCGTGGCTGGCGAGCGTGACCTGACAGGCAAAGACGCGGCCTTCGTCTGATGTGGGTCCATTGGCTGCCACAGAAAAGGGCCGGTTGCAGCCGGCCCTTTAGACGATAGCGCCTGCGTTGCCCGCGCTTCCAAAGTTGACCGACTGAGGAGCGGGTTCCGCGGTACAATCTGATTTTACCCGGTGGGGCGGCTCTTTTGCAGCCGCTCCACTGTTTATTTACATCTGGCACCCTCAAACAATCAGACGGTAGTCCGCACTCCTGAGAGCCGCCCCGCACCCCCGGCCATCACGTTACGGCAACAACCGGCGCTACTCCCCTACTTCCCAAAGATCGCAGCGAACAAGCCCTTGCGTTTGGGCTTTTCCTCTCGGTAAGAACCCTCGACGGCGGCTGCCACCTGACGCGGCTGCTCGCCGCCTCCACGGCGCACAATCTGGTATAGGAACGGCGATTTAACGTATTTAACCTCGACGGGAATGGCGTGCACGGTGCTCTCGCCGGACAGATGCAGGCTCGGGTTGAGCGGCGCCACCACATGCGTTTCGCGCTTGTCGCTAAACACCACCGCGGCTGCACGACCCGTCTGGCCGTTTACGGCAATGCGCACCTGCTCGCCATCGCGGCCGTCTGTCGCCGGACGATCGACAAAGTAGACCGGCACCATCACCAGGCCATCCTTATGCTTGCGGGCCTTGCGCGCCCAGGTTCGGATGCTCTTTTTATTGAGCCCCAGTACAGCCTCGGCGTCGTTGCCCGCAACGTCGAGCGCCAACTTATCAATGACCACCTGGTCCTTGGTAGACGCATCGACGGAGACGACGCGGAAGTTGCCTTCCTGCATGGCCGGGTCAAACGGCCCAACCTTGGCAAAGTCCCACGGCTCCAAAATGCCCATAAGGCGAACATCCAGATAGTTTGCCCGCGGGTATGCCCAGTCGAGCACCTCGTAGTACACCAGGGTTTCCTTGCTCAGGCCCTTGCCCGGGAAGCTCGCCATCATGCGCAGATCGGCAAGCGCCATGGGGAAATAGAAGAGCATCATGTCGTTTTGAATCGCGTCTTCCACATCGTGCCCGGCAAAGGCGTCGGGGTACTGGCGCACCAGCTGCAGTGCGTTGGCACGTGCCTGCTGCGGCGAGATTTCGCAGGGAATGCCCTGCTCGGGCACATACTCCGCACCAACGCCCATGGTCAGGCGCTTGCTGAAGGTACCGGGCTTGAGCAGGTCGGCAACGCCGATCTTGTTGCCGCAGGACGGGCACTCAAACACGCGCTGCGTTGACTCGCCCTCAAAGGACGCTCCGCAGAAGGGGCAAGGAATGCTCACATGCGTGGCCTCTTGGAACTCTTGCGCCGTGCCGCGATCCTCCCACAGCAGATGTTCCAGGACCGACTGATTGCGCCAGTGCGAATTGAAGAAATACCAGTCCGGGTCCTCCGGGCGCTCGAGTTGCGACACATGCGTGAGCTTGAGCAGTCCATCCACCACCGTCAACGGCGTATGGCGAATGCCCAAAGCGCTCTTGGGCTCTCCGGCGTCCGCCTGCCACGGAATGATCGCACCGCAATAGGCGCACTCAAAACTGCGCTTAGCCTGGTGCGAGTACATAGGACCGCCGCAGTTTTGACATTTAATGGCAAACATCTCGTCCATGGAAACGTCCTCCTTTGCACAGGGGCTGTCGACATTAAGTATGTCGAGCAAACAGGCACATGCCCATACCCATGTGGCCCAAAATGGACCGCCCGGGCAGACGAGAAGGCTCGCTCGTTAGCACCGGCAGACTATTGCTGCATTTTCTGAGCATCGGTGCACGGCGCCCCCGCGCGAGCTACACTATCCCCTTAAACATGATTGTGAGGACGACCGCTATGCTATTTGTAAATCGGCTGGTACATACGCTTGTTCCCGGCAGCGAGGACGAGCCGGTCGATGCATCTTGCCGCACCAACGCGGGTTTTGCCGCAAGCCTCATCTGCATTGGCCTCAACATCACCCTGTGCCTGGCCAAGGGCATCGCGGGCCTGCTCGCCGGTTCCGTCTCCCTCATCGCCGACGCTTTCAACAACCTCTCCGATGCCTCGAGCAACATCGTGAGCCTGCTCGGGTTCCGCCTTGCCAGCCGCCCGGCAGACGAGGGCCACCCTTACGGCCACGGCCGCTACGAGTACCTGGCTGGTCTGTTTGTCGCCGTCCTGGTTTGTGCCGTCGGCATCAACCTAATCCTCGAGTCGGTCACCAAGATCATCAAGCCCTCGCCCACCGTGTATTCGGCGCTCTCCACGGCTGCCCTTGTTCTGTCCATGCTCGTCAAATTCTGGATGGCAGCGTTCAACCGCACGCTGGGCGATCACATCGACTCCGAAACGCTCATCGCCACGGCGCAGGACTCCAAAAACGACGTCATCACCTCGGGCTCGGTCTTGGTGGCGGCGCTTATTTCGCAGACGACCGGCTTTGATCTCGATGGCTGGGCAGGCCTGGGTGTGGGCATCTTCATCTGCATCAGCGGTCTGGGCCTGGTGCGCGACGCCATCAGCCCGTTGCTGGGGCAAGCGCCCGACCCCAAGCTCGTCCAGGCAATCCGCGACAAGATCATGTCCTATCCGCAGGTCTTGGGCACACACGACCTCATGGTGCACGACTACGGCCCCGGCCGTCAGTTTGCCAGCGCACACGTCGAAATGCCCGGCGAGGGCGATGCCTTTGAGCACCACGAGATCCTGGACACCATCGAGCATGATATCAAACGCCAGATGGGCATCGGCATCACGCTGCACTGCGACCCCATCGCCACCACCGGCGACGACCTGCGCGGCTGGGTCAAGCGCGGCGTCATGCAGATCGATCCCGCGCTCTCCATCCACGACCTGCACGAGCACGACGGGTTCGTTTCGTTTGACCTGGTGCGTCCCGACGGCTTTGACATATCCGACGAGGAGCTACTGGAGCTCGTCACGCGCATCGTGCACGAGCGCCGGCCCGATGCATCATGCGTCGTTACGTTTGACTCGGGCTTTAGCTCGCCCGACCGTCCGGCAGAGCAGCTGTAGCCCGCTTAACAGCTAGTTTCCCTGCGCGCCCGAGATGCCGTTTTGCAGGGCGTTCCAGGCATCCGTCGCCAAGCCGCCCAAGTTCTGCGCGGTATCGCCCAGGTTTTGTGCCGTATCGCCCAGCTCTTGCGCCTTATCTCCCAACTCCTGCGCCTTGTTGCTCAAGTCCTCCAGCGTATTGGAGCTCGAGCTGTCGGTACCGCTTTGGCCGCCGGACGAGTTGCCATAGCTGTTCTTGTGCGCGAGCTGAATCTCCAGGTTGCCGTTGTCGTTATAGTAGGCATTCGTAACAACCCAGTTGGAATCGATGACGGGCGTTGAGCCATCGTCGGTCAGGATCACGGCGTTCGAAAGGTCGGCTCCGCGCGACTTGAGGAGCTTCTTGGCGTTGGACCAGTACTGTCCCGGGATATCGCTCAGATCGACGGTGCTAGACGAGGCGAACTCGGTTTGCTCGGCAGTGGTATCGGCCGTTGAACTCCCACGCTTGTTGAGCATGCCCGACACGATGGCAAACGCAACCGACAGCGCGAAGAAAATCGCCAGCACGATGAGGATCTTCTTGATCACGCTCGACGGACGCGACGGTGCCTTCTCCTCGTCCTCACCATACTGCGGAATCGATTTGGGATACTCGCGATACGGCTGGCGCGACTCGTAGCGAGGCTGCGCCGTGCGAGGCAAATACGTCGTCTGCTGAGGCTGCGGAATGGGATTCTGCGGCAGGTTGTCATAGGAATTCGGCGTCGAGGCAGCATAAGAATCCTGCGGCGCGTAATCAAACGGATCCGGAGCTGCGTTGCCATAGGGGCCTTGCGAAGATGCAGCGTAAGAATCCTGCGCCGTGTCGCCATAGCCCATAACCCGGGTGGGCTCGGCAGAAGGCTGCGTCGCGGCGGGGTCGGTATAACCGGGGTTGGGAACAACGCGGGTCGCATCGACGCTATCGCCAGCCTGCGCGGAACCGTAGCCGCCCATCACGGTTGTCTTGTCCTGATCCATGCAACGATTCCTTTCCGTCGCGCGTGAGCCTCAAGTTATCCATGCATTCTACCCGCGCAAAAGCCTATGATGGGCAGAGTCCGTCGGTATCTACAAGACATGCGCGGGTCTAAGGATCAAAAAGCCCCGCCGGGCCTTGTGGGCACGGCGGGGCGGACAAGCAGCTATGGACAGCAGACTTAGAACAGGCCGGTGATGTTGCCGTCGTTGTCGACGTCGATGTTTTCGGCCGCGGGCACCTTGGGCAGACCCGGCATGGTCAGAACACTGCCGGTCAGCGCGACCACAAAGTGGGCGCCGGCAGAAACCTTGAGCTCACGCACGGTGATGCGGAAGTTCTCGGGAGCGCCCAGGGCCTTGGCGTTGTCGCTAAAGCTGTACTGCGTCTTAGCGACGCAAACCGGCAGGTTGCCAAAACCATTCTCGCGCAGCTCGGCGAGCTGGCGCTTGGCGGCCGGCGTAAAGTCAACGCCGTCGGCGCGGTAGACCTTGGTGGCAACGGCCTCGAGGGCATCAGCGACATCAGCGCCGTCCTCATAGGCAAACTTGAGCTCGCTCGGCTGCTCAATCAGACGCATGACCTCATCGGCAAGCTCGAGCGCGCCCTCGCCGCCCTTGGCCCAGACCTCGGACAGCTTAACGTTGACGCCGAGCTTCTGGCACTCGGACTCGATGAGCGCAAGCTCGGCCTCGGTGTCCGTCGGGAAGCGGTTGATGGCGACCACGCAGGGCAGACCATATACGTTCTGGATGTTGTCGACGTGACGCAGCAGGTTGGGCATGCCAGCCTTGAGTGCCTCGAGGTTCTCCTCGTTGAGATCGGCCTTGGCGACGCCACCGTTGTACTTCAACGCACGAGCGGTCGCGACGATCACGACGGCGCTGGGACGAACGCCCGTCATGCGGCACTTGATGTCGAGGAACTTCTCGGCACCCAGATCGGCACCGAAGCCGGCCTCGGTAATGGCAACATCGCCAAAGCGCATCGCCATACGCGTGGCCATGATAGAGTTGCAGCCGTGGGCAATGTTGGCGAAGGGACCGCCGTGGACAAACGCGGGCGTGCCCTCGAGCGTTTGCACCAGGTTGGGCTTGAGCGCGTCCTTAAGCAACGCGGCCATGGCACCCTGGGCCTTAAGGTCGCGGGCACGGACGGGCTCGCCGGCAAAGCTGTAGCCGACGACGATCTCACCCAAGCGTTCCTTGAGGTCGCTGATGCTCGTAGACAGGCACAGGATTGCCATGACCTCGGAGGCGACGGTGATATCGAAGCCGTCCTCGCGCGGCACGCCCTGGGCCTTGCCGCCAATGCCGTCGATAACGTGGCGCAGCTGACGGTCGTTCATATCGACAACGCGCTTCCAAGTGATGCGCTTAACGTCAATACCGAGCTGATTGCCCTGCTGGATGTGGTTATCAAGCATGGCGGCCAGCAGGTTGTTGGCAGCACCGATAGCGTGGAAGTCGCCGGTAAAGTGCAGGTTGATATCCTCCATGGGGATGACCTGAGCCCAACCGCCGCCGGCAGCACCGCCCTTCACGCCAAAGACGGGGCCGAGCGAAGGTTCGCGCAGGGCCACGGCACTCTTGACGCCGCGACGACGCAGGCCGTCGGCCAGACCGATGGTCGTGGTGGTCTTGCCCTCGCCCGCAGGCGTTGGGTTGATAGCGGTCACGAGGACGAGCTTGGCCTGGTGATCAGTCGGCTCGTTGAGCAGTGAATAGTCGACCTTAGCCTTGTCGAAGCCGTACGGAATAAGGTGCTTAACGTCGACGCCGGCGTTCTTGGCCACCTCGGTAATAGGCAGTGGCGTGACAGAACGTGCGATTTCGATGTCAGTAGGCATGGGCGGTCCTTTCGTTACCGAATGAGAAAAAGACCAATTCAGCATAGCACGGGCGCGCAATAGTAAAACGCCCATAACCGATGAACGGCGATATGTTTACCCGATGCCCAGCGATAGTCCAACAGCCCGCCAAAACAAAGCGCCCTAAACGGTAGGTTCAATCCCCAGGTGCTCAAAGGTGTGAAGGGTTGCCTGACGGCCCTGCGGCGTACGAATCATCAACCCGCACTGCAGCAAATAGGGCTCATAGACATCCTCGAGCGTGCCCGGGTCCTCGCCCACCGCACTGGCAAGGGTCGTCAGGCCTACAGCACGGCCGGAGAACGTCTTGGCAAGCGTCTCCAAGATACGAATATCCATCCAGTCCAGACCGAGCTCGTCGATCTCGAAAAACTCGAGCGCCTGGCGGCAGATATCGAGCTCGATAGGGCCGTTGCCGCACACCTGTGCGTAATCGCGCACGCGCTTGAGAAGGCGGTTGGCAAGACGTGGCGTGCCGCGCGAACGCGAGCCGATCTCGAGCGCACTGGGATGATCAATCGTCACGCCCAGGATAGTCGCCGAGCGCGTCACAATCTGGGCGAGCTCCTCGACCGTGTAGTAGTCCAAGCGATACGAGATACCAAAGCGATCGCGCAGCGGGCCCGTGAGCATGCCCGAACGGGTCGTGGCCGCCACCAGCGTAAACTTGGGGATATCCAAGCGAATAGAACGTGCGGCCGGGCCTTTACCGATCACAATATCGAGCGCAAAGTCCTCCATCGCGGGATACAGGACTTCCTCGACCGAACGGTTAAGACGGTGGATCTCGTCGATAAACAGCACGTCACCCGGCTGCAGGTTGGTAAGGATAGCCGCCAGGTCGCCGGTGCGCGCGATGGCAGGGCCACTCGTCGTCTTGATCTGAGCGCCCAGCTCGTTGGCGATAACGGTGGCCAGCGTGGTCTTGCCCAGGCCCGGAGGACCCGAGAAAATCACGTGGTCGAGCGTCTCGCCACGGCTCTGCGCCGCTTCGATCAACACGCGTAGGCTCTGCTTGATGTGCTCCTGGCCACAGTAATCGTCCAGGCGCTGGGGGCGCAAAGTGCGGTCGACATCGAGATCCTCGGCCGTCAGCTCCGAGCCCACCATGCGCTCGCCGTGCGCCATGGATGCCGCCGGCGAGTTGCCGGGCGTCGCCCACAGGTCCTGAGAGTCATCGGCTTCCCACATCACGCATCCATTCCGAGTCGCTTAAGCGCCGCGCCGAGCAGATCCTCGACACGCATATTCTGCCCATCATACCCGCTCAGGGCAACATCGGTCTCCTGCGGGCTAAAGCCCATGGAAAGGAGCGCCGCACGGGCATCATCGATCGCCGAAGGAGCGGCGGCGGGAACCGGCATCGCAACCTGGCCGGGAATCACGTCGACCGGCACAAAGCCCTTATCCTTGGCAAAGGTGCTCTTGAGTTCCAGGATCAGGCGCTGAGCTGTCTTTTTGCCCACACCGGGTACCTTGGCCATGCCCTTGTCGTCCTCGGCCATCACCAGCGAATACAGCTGCCCCACGGTATAGGTGGAAAGCACGGCAAGCGCCAGGCGCGGGCCAACGCCCGAAACGGACACGAGCCGGTCGAACATCATGCGCTCATCCTTTGAGGAAAAACCGAAAAGTGTCATGGCGTCCTCGCGCACCTGCATACGCGTGTAGAGGCAGACCTCGCCACCGGGCGTCGGCAACGTGGCCGCAGTGCTGCCCGAAATGCCGAGCTCAAAGCCAACGCCCGACACATCGACGACAGCAGAGCTCATCGTGGCCTCGACAAGCGTTCCGTGGAGCTGGGAAATCATCAGTATCCGGTTCCTCTCTGTTGATAGAACTCGCCACCGGTGAGGGCGCGGGTGCGGCTGAGGTTTACGTGGCAGATGGCGCAGGCCAGGGCATCGGCGGCATGGTCGGGATGCGGGTCGTGGTCGAGCTGTGTGAGCGTGCGTACCATGTAGGCGACCTGCCGCTTGTCCGCGGCGCCGGTGCCCACCACAGCCTGTTTGATCTGCATGGGCGTGTACTCGCCAATCTCGAGCGCGCATTCCGAAAGCGCGACGAGTGCAGCACCGCGGGCATGCGCCGTGGGGATGGCCGAGCGAACGTTGGCGCCAAAGTAGATGCTCTCGACAGCAGCCGTGTCGGGTCGATAACGCTCGACGACATCCTTAAGGTCATGGGCGATATGCGACAGGCGCACCGCGAGCGGACTTCCGGCACTGGTCTCGATGCAGCCATAGGCACGGCAACGAACCTCGCCACGCCGCTCCTCGATAATCCCCCAACCCGTATGAGCCAAACCGGGGTCAATGCCCAAGATAACCAAGCCGACCTCCCCTCGCCACAAGCACAGCGCAAGGCAAGGCCCCGCGCATCATTCACGAACGTCTGTTCTAGAATAACACAACGGGGCCGAGATGCTTAGTTGAAGTATCGGGACTGGGAGCGAATCCTATCCCATAGTTAGTTCTGCGAGAAAAAGGGGAACTGCCTCGGATCCACCGGCGGGTGCGACATCGGTCCGCTCTGGGGCCCACCCTGCGAGCCGCCCTGACCGTCCATCATCTTATCGATGGCGTCCTGAACCTCGCCCTCGAACTTTTTCATTCCCTCGTGCAAACGACGCTGACCGTCCTCAGAGCGCAGCTCCTCCATTTGCTCGGGCGAAATACCCAGTAGCTCGCCCAGCACGCCCATCATCTCGTTTCGCACGCGCTCGCTCGTATCCTCGTCAGCAAAACGGCGCACCTCGGCGCGCGCCAGCGAATCGACCGTCATACGCTCCTTGCCGTTAAGCCCCAGGTCGGACCACGCGAGCATATACGGCCAGGCACGCTCGGCAAACGAACGGGCCGAGACGATCGGCGTCGTCGGCAGCATGCGACGGGAAGCCTCACCCTGTCGAACGAGCATCAGCAGCAGCGAGCAAGCCTCGGGCTTGCCGGCGGCCATTGGGATGTCGTCGAAAGATCGATTGCGGTCCACGTGCGCCTCGAGCGCGCCATCGACCTCACCCGGCTCAAGCCCGCCGAGCAGCTGTGCCGCGCGGTCGAGCATATCAACCGGGCCGTCGAGCGTCGAGAGCGCCTGCGCCAGCACGCGCTCCATACAATCTTCCACTGCGTTGAGCGTCACGAGCTCTTGGGGCACCACGGCAGACGTGCGGTTGCGCACACGCGCCACAAACTCAAGCGTCGACAGGTACACATCGCCAAAGGGCGCAAAGTCGCCCTGGTAGCCGCCGCAAAGCGCCGGCGCCGCCAGCGCGTACTCGGTTTTGGACAGCGGGCTCAGCGCCATCGCACCCAGCTCGAGCGCCGTATCCTCCAGCATCAGGCCCAGCGTGCGCGAGCGCAGGCGCTCGGCATCGCCCGCCGACACGTCGCGATCGAGCACGCGCGCCGCATCCGGTGCATCGCGCTCGACGGTGCGAATGTGCAGACGCTCGGCGATGGCGCGGACGGCGGCACAGCGGGCAGCCTCGGCTTCTTCCTGCGCCGGCGTAAAGATACGGTTGCGCCCCAGCACCAGGCCAATCACATTGCGCGGGCCCAGAGCGTCGACGGCCAGCGCCGCCAGCAAAGACGACGGCAAGTCACCCTCGAGTGCCACCACAGCACGCGACGCACCGTGGGCTCGGGCGTTGTCGCGCACGGCGAGCACCAGCGCCTGCCACAGCCACTCCTCGGAACGGAACTCGGGCAGTTCGTGATCCTCCAGGGCATCGAGCATCACGCCGCGCTGAATCTCCTGAACCAGCAGGCTCTCCTCAAAGCACGGCGCCTGGGCCACCACGCGACCGCAGTCGTCGAGCACAAACGAACCGCCGGTATACACCGACTCGTCATAGGCACCGACCGGCGCCATGCAGGCAAACCACACGCTGCGCTTGGATGCGATCTTGCGGTAGGCGCCGCTGCGAACGGCAGCAATGGCGGCAGTCTCGCGGTCGGTCATGTCAAACGCGTTGAATTGGAAATACGCAATGAGGTCAACACCGGTCGGAAGCATCTCGAGTTCGCGGTCCAAGTCAAAAATCACGGCGATGCGCACGCCGTCCACGTCGAACACCGGCGGCGCCCAACGTGTGTCGTTGTTCTCGCCACGCTGCAGGGCAATGCTCGAACGCGCCGGCACCACATGACCGTCCTTGAGCATCATGTAGTCGAGCAGCGGCTGACCCTCAAACGAAACCGCCGCGGGCACGATGCAGATCATGTCAAGCTCCTGGATACGCTCGGCGACACCAGTCAAACCGGCAAGCACGTCGTGCTCAAAGTCGGCAGCGCCCACCAGGCCACCGGGCAGGGCGCCCATAAAGAGCGGAGCCGGAACGCACAGCACGCGCGCCCCGCGCTCGTGGGCCAGACGAGCCTGGTCCTCGATGCGGCCGCAAATGCCCTCAATATCACCCAGGCGCATATCGATCTGTGCAAGCGCGAGCTTCATGGCCCAGCCCTTTCCGTCGTAAACCATCGAAATCGTAGTAAAAGCGCCGGCCGCATAATGCAGCCGGCGCTTGCATGTGCATATGCTAGCTATGATACCCCGAGCGGGGGCGCGCTCCTAGAATGTCGCGGACCACAGCCCGTGCAGGTTGCAGTAGGCATAAACGGTACCGGTCTTGGAGCCGCCCGCGAAAAACGTCGCGGGTTTCATGCCGGGCTCAAGGTAATGAACCTCTAAGCGGCCCTCGGCCTCAAGGGCGATCCACTCAATGTAGTGCTCGGGCAGGCTGGGGTGCTCGACCGAACCAACGCGGGCGCGAATCACGTGACCGTCACGCTCGGTCTCGACAACAGGCACGTGCTTCTCGTGCGCCGCGTCCTCAGTGTTTGCGGTCAGTTCCGTGCAACCGGCAGGGGTCGCAACGTCGTCGCCAAGGGCGGCAATGAGCTTACCGTCGGGGTCCTTAAAGAATTTCGCCATGATGTTCTCCTTTGCTGATGTGCCAATGTTCTTGATGGTTCTTATGCCCAAAGGCAGACAAACCATCCACGGCATTGCAAATGAACACATAACGGATCAGGCAAGCGGTCGGGCCAAAATGCGTCGACCGTCCTGCCCACTCCAGCAGTCCCACCCCGCGCGCGGCTAGCGACCGTCGCCGCCCAGCAGCGCCAGAACATCTTCGCGGGTAAACAGCGCCGACGAGATGCCGTCGCCGCCGAGCACGCTGTTGACCAGGTCGCGTTTGGACTCCTGCATCTGCATAATGCGTTCCTCGATCGTGTCCTTGGCGATGAGCTTGTACACGGTCACGGTATGTTGCTGACCAATACGGTGTGCACGATCAGTTGCTTGGTCCTGCGCCGCCACGTTCCACCACGGGTCGTAGTGGATGACCACGTCGGCAGCCGTCAGGTTAAGGCCCACGCCGCCCGCCTTGAGCGAAATCAAAAAGACCGGAACCTCGCCCGCTTGGAACTGCGCGACCATCTTGGCGCGGCTCTCCTTAGACGAAGCGCCCGTGAGCTTAAGGAAGGCGATGTCCTCCTTGGCCAGGCGCTTACCGATAATATCGAGCATACCCGTAAACTGGCTGAACAACAGGATGCGATGTCCGCCGTCGAGTGCGCCGTGCACGAGCTCCATGCACGTATCGAGTTTGGCGCTCCCCGCCTTGTAATCCTCGTAGTGCAGACGCGGGTCGCAGCAGATCTGGCGCAACTTGGTGAGCTCGGCAAGCACCTTGAGCTTGTCTTTCTTAAACTCGGATGCCTCGCGGTGCTGCACCTGCTGGGCGATGCGGTCCTGGTTTGCCAGGTAAAGCTTGCGCTGCTCGCCGGCAAGCTGCGCCATGAC
>NZ_JBDGBA010000001.1:40269-86395 GCF_040910185.1 Collinsella aerofaciens
ACTCGCGCGTGCCAAGTAAGCCCGGCATCAAAAAGTCGAAGATGCTCCAGAGCTCGGATAGGCGGTTTTCGATGGGCGTGCCCGTCAGGGCAAAGCGCACGCCGGCAGGCAGGCGCTTTGCGGCGCGCGCCACCTGGGTGAGCGGGTTTTTAATGTACTGGGCCTCATCGAGCACCACGCGGGCAAAGTCCTGCTCGACGTACTCGTCGATATCGCGCCGCATAAGGTCATACGACGTCACGACCACGTTATGCTCGGCCACGCCGGCGATCTGCACGCGGCGCTGCGCCTTGGCGCCCACAATGGCGCACACATCGAGCGACGGGGCGAAGCGCTCCAGCTCGGCGGTCCAGTTGTACACAAGCGACGCGGGACACACCACAAGCGTGGGTTTAGTGTCCCCCGCCTCCACGCGCGCCAGGATATGCGCGATCATCTGGAGCGTTTTGCCCAGGCCCATATCGTCGGCCAAGATGCCGCCAAGGCCCAGGTGTTCGAGCGAGCCAAGCCACTGGTAGCCGTCGACCTGGTAGCCGCGCATCGTTGCCTTGAGCGATGCCGGCACCGTAAAGTCCATCTTGCCGAGCGTGTCCAGACGCTCGACGGTACGGCGGAACGCGGCGTCACGATCGGCCTCGAGCGCGGGCGTGCGCGCGAGCATGCTATCGACGAACAGGGTGCTCGATGCGGAAAGCGACACGCCGTCGAGCAGGTCGACGGCATCGACGCCCAGGTCCTCGGCGAGGCCAAACGCGGCTCGAGCGCCCTCGTCCAGGCGAATGATGTCGCCGGACGTAAGGCGCGCAAACGTTTGATGGCGCTTGTAGGAGTCGAGGTAGATGGCAAGATCTGCCGCCGAAAGACCGCTCGCGCCCAGTTCAACATCGAGCAGGTTGCTCTTGACGGTGGCACGCACCGAAAGCTTGGGCGCAGGGCGCACCGAGATCTGGCGTAGGCGGTCGCTGAGCATGACCTCGCCCAGCTCGGACAGGGCAGACAGGCCCTCGGTCAGCAAGCAGAACAGGCTCTCGTCGTCGCGCTCCTCAAACGCCAGGCCGCCCTCGTAAAAGTCGAAATACAGGGCCGCCGTGTCCATAACGCGAAACTCTGCTATCTCGTCGCGCGGCGGCACGCCCGGGCGCTGTTCTTCGAAGGGGCTTCCCGGAGCACCCAGGCTAAAGAGATCTGCCGACCAGTCGCCGTAGGAAACCGTAATCTTGCAGGTCACGAGCCCGTCGTCGACACCGATTGCCATGGCAAAGCTCGGCTCGGGCGCCACGGTGTCGAGCACGGCGGGCGCGGTAAGGTCGGTGTAGTCGCGCAAAATGGGCAGCGCCATACGACAGAACTCCCCCACCTGGTCGACAGCGATATGGATCGGCGTGCGACAGGGCAGTAAGCGCGATAGGAACGGCGCCGCATGCTGGGCAAACGCTACATCGGCGCGGCGCGCACGGCGGGTGTCGACCAGATAGGCAACGTCGCCCGAAGCAAAGCAGTATGCATCGGCCGGCAGGCGTAGATCGTAGCTGCCGCCAGCCGCCGGCGCGATTTTGGCGGCAAGGAGCGGTGGGCGCTTAGACAGAGCCTCGTCCTCCCCTTCCGGAGGCATCTCAACCGCCACGTCATAGGTGCGATGCGTCGTCGTCCCCCGCGACCAGGCGGGCTCAAAGGAGATGGTCTGGCCACGCAGCAGGTCCAGCACATATACGATGCTATGCTCGGACAGCGGCAACTGACGCTCGGCGACAAAACCGCTGCGGGCAAAGTCGTACGACGCCGAACGCGAGCTTGTGATGTCATCGAGATAGGCAACTGTCGTCACAACAAGGTTGAGCAGCTTTGTCGACACGTCCTCGAAGGCTTCGGGCGTATGGACAAACGTGAGCTTCTTGCCGTACGAGAAGGTGCCGCCTCGGACATAGGCGTCGGCCATGCCGTCGATATCCTTGACCACGTAGGAGACCGATCCACAACGAATGCGAAGCTCGAGCGCCCAGCTAAAGCGGTCGGCAAACAGTGGATTGTAGTACGGCACCAACGAGGGCTCCAACACCGCCTTGGGGGCATCGGGATCCACACTGCCAGCGAGCTTGCGGCGCATGCTCGCCAGCTCATCCATGCGTGCGTCCGAAAGATCGGAGAGCGCCGCCATGAGGCTGGGACTCGTGGGGACGGGCGCCGGAAAGGGAAAGTTAGGGTTGACCGCCGGTGCGGCGGACGCGGGACGCGTGGCTTGCTTGGGCGCCGCCGTAAACGTGCGGACCGGCGTGCGCAGGCCCTCGACGGGCTCAATGCCGCTTGCGTCCAGATACGCAAGCGCCGTGGCGATGGCGTGCTTGCACATGCCGGGGTAGCGATAGGCAGCGGGGCAATCGCAGTCGTAGTCGATCACCTCGTGCTCGTCCATGTCGAGCGCCACGTGCGTCTTGTACAGGTCGCCGCGCGAACCGCGCACCGAGCCCTCAACCGTCACGTTTTTGGAGAAGCGCGAGCCGCTGTCCTCGATCGACAGCACGGCGCCGTTGAGCATGAGCGAACGCCCCTTCATAAAGGTGCCGCTCAGCGCCGCCTCTTTGCGAAGCGCCTGCACAAACGTCCCCTGCGCCATCACTTCCTCCAATCTCGCGCGGACCAGCAACGCCGTCCCTAGATCACCGTCACGCGGCCTTGGTTGCCGACGATGGCCTTTGCCTCTGCCAACAGCGGAATCGAGCGTGCGTTGACCTTGGCCGGCACCTCGGCACGCAGCACACGCCCGTCCACCTGCTCGATAAAGATCTCCACGCGGTCGCCGCCCGGGTTGGCGGTAAGCACCGTGGCAAGACGCGCCATATTGCCCTGGCTAAAGCGGCTGTTGGGCACCATGACCTCAAACACCTTGGGCTTGTTGTTCTCCTCGTTGAGCTCCAGCGGCACGATCTCCTGCGCGATGATCTGGTCGCCGCGGTCCGAGCGCTCGAGCTTGCCCTTAATGCGCACAAACGCATCGGACAGCTGCGCGCCGGTCTCGGGATCGACCTCGCCGTACAGGTACCCCTCGGCCTCCTTGTAGGTCTTGGGGAACACCACGACCGTGGCCTCGCCTTCCATGTCCTCGAGCTGCACAATACCCATGGGGTCGCCGTTTTTGGTTACGCGCTTGGACACGCTCGAGACCATACCGGCCCACCACAGCGCCTTGCCCTCGGGAATCTCCTGGTTGATGGTACCGCCCGTGGGGTTTTGCACCTCGTAGCCGGTATCGATCTGCGAGAACGAGAAGTCGCGCGCCTTGGCTAGCGCATACTCAAACGGGCGCAGCGGGTGGTCCGAGACATAGATGCCCAGAACCTCCTTCTCCTGGCTCAGCTTAAGGTGGCGGTCCCACTCCTTGCCGTCCGGATCGGGCACGCTCACCTCAAAGCCCGAGCCCTCAACGTCGCCAAACATGTCGAAGAACGACGTCTGGCCGCTCGCACGATCCTTCTGGCGCTTTACCGCGGCATCGATGATGTTCTCAGGGTTGTTCTTATCCACAAAGTGCATCATCTGGCGACGCGGATACCCCGTGGAGTCGAAGGCGCCTGCCTTGATCAGCGATTCGATCACGCGGCGGTTGGCCTGGCTCGAGTCCACGCGCTCGACAAAGTCGTGCAGCGTCTTAAACGGACCGCCCGCCTCGCGCTCGGCGATAATCGCCTGCGCCACGCCGGTGCCCACGCCGCGGATGCCGGCCAGACCAAAGCGCACGCCCTCCTTGGTAGCCGTGAACTCGGTACCGGACTCGTTGACATCTGGCGACAGCACGGGGATGCCGTCGTGGCGGCACGCCGAGACGTAGTGAACGATCTTGTCGGTCTTGCCCGTATAGGACGTCAGAACGGCCGCCATGTACTCGTGCGGATAGTGCGCCTTGAGCCACGCCGTCTGCATAACCAGGATGGCGTAGCCGGCGGAGTGCGACTTGTTAAAGGCGTAGGACGCGAACTCAAGAACATCGTCCCAAATCTTCTGGGCGACCTCGCGCGTGTAGTTGTTCTTGATGGCGCCGTTCATCCAGTGGTCGTAGGTGGTCTCGTCCGAGCCATCCTCCCAGTGGAGCACCGTCGACGTGAGCAGCTTGATCTTTTTCTTAGCCACGGGCTTACGGATACGCGAGTCCGATTCGCCCTTGGAGAAGCCGCACATCTCGACGGAGATGAGCATAACCTGCTCCTGGTAGACCATGGTGCCGTAGGTTTCGCCCAGGATGTCGTCCAGACGGTCGTCGTAGGAGACGGCCGGTTCCTTGCCGTTCATGCGGTTGATGTAGGACGAGACCATGCCGGCGCCCAGCGGGCCCGGGCGGTACAGGGCGATCAATGCCACGACATGCTTGTACTCGGTGGGCTTCATGTTCTTGATCGTGGCCGTCATGCCGGCGGACTCGACCTGGAAGACGCCGGCGGTGTGACCGGAGCCCATGAGCTTAAAGATCTCGGGGTCGTCAAAGGGAATCTCTTCCTCTTTGATGTCGATGCCGAAGTTCTTTTTGATGTTGGCCTTGGCCTTAGAGATAACCGTCAGCGTGCGCAGGCCCAGGAAGTCCATCTTGAGCAGGCCCATGTCGGCAACGGTATGGCCCTCGTACTGGGTAATCTCGACGCCGCCCTTGGTATCGAGCTTGGTGGGCACATGCTCGTTGACGGGATCGCGGCAGATCAGAACGGCGCACGCGTGCACACCCTCGCCACGGGTGAGGCCCTCGATCGAGAGCGCCGTGTCGATGATGCGGCGGGCGTCGTCATCCTTTTTATAGGCCTCGGCAAAGTCGGGGTTAAACAGATCCTCTTTGCCGGGTTGCTTTTCGAGCACTTGCTTGAGCTTGACCTTGGGGTCGCTCGAGACCATCTTGGACAGGCGCTGGCCCATGTAGACCGGGTAGTCCAGGACGCGCGCGGCGTCGTTGATGGCCTGCTTGGCCTTAATGGTCGAGTAGGTAATGACGTGGGTGACCTTCTCGGGGCCATAGAGCTGGCGAACGTGCTCCACGACCTCGAGGCGCCGCTCATCGTCGAAGTCCATATCGATATCGGGCATCTCGGTACGCTGCGGGGACAGGAACCTCTCGAACATCAGGCCGTTCTCGAGCGGGTCGAACGCGGTGATGTTCATGGCGTAGGCGACGATAGCGCCGGCGGCCGAGCCACGGCCGGGGCCGACGCCGATGCCGTTGTCCTTGGCCCATTGCACGTACTCGGCAACGATCAAGAAGTAGGCGGCAAATCCCTTGTCGCAGATGACTTTGTATTCGTACTCAAAGCGCTCTTTGATGTTGACGCCGCCGATCTCGCGCGTGGCCCAGTCGTCACCATAGTGCTGGCGCAGGCCCTTCTCGCACTCGCGGCGGAACTGGCTCTCGTGCGTCTCGCCGGGATCGAGCAACGGGAAGCGCGGCAGGATGATGGAGTCCCAGTCCAGCTCAACGTAGCACTTGTCGGCGATCTCGAGCGTGTTGTCGCAGGCCTCGGGGCAATACGGGAACATCGCCCGCATCTCCTCCTCGGTCTTCATGTAAAACTCCGAGCCGGTCATGCGCATGCGGTTGGGGTCGTCGACCTTGGCGTTCATGCCAATGCACATGATGACGTCCTGCACGGGCGCGTCCTCGCGACGCAGGTAGTGGAAGTCGTTGGTGGCGATGACCTTGACGCCCACCTGCTTGGCGATGTCGATGAGCGTGCGGTCCATCTGCTCGTCGGTCAGGCCGTTGTCGGTGGTGATGCCGTGTTCCTGGATCTCGATGTAGAAGTCGCCGGGCTCGAAGGTGTCACGGAAGGTCTCGGCCCACTTGATGGCGCCCTCCATGTCACCGCGGTCGATGTACTTGGGGATGATGCCCGCGATGCAGGCGCTCGTGCAGATCATGCCCTTGGCGTGGCGGCGCAGGTTGTCGAGCGTCACGCGCGGCTTGTAGTAAAAGCCCTGCACGGCGGCCTCGGAAACCGTCTGCATCAGGTTGACGTAGCCCTCCTGGTCCTTGGCCAGAAGGATCATGTGGTAGAGCTCGGGCTTGTGGTCGCG
Organism: Collinsella aerofaciens; assembly: GCF_040910185.1. GTDB lineage: Bacteria > Actinomycetota > Coriobacteriia > Coriobacteriales > Coriobacteriaceae > Collinsella > Collinsella aerofaciens_BF. The sequence goes on from NZ_JBDGBA010000001.1 coordinate 46,315, forward strand.
AGCAAGGGTCTCGTCCGGCGTAAAGTAGACCTCGCAGCCAAAGATGGGCTTGATGACCAGGGGCGGCTTGAGCTCGTCGATGTTGCCCTTCTCGTCCCACATGGCCATGTCCTTCACATACTGGGCATGCTCGCGCGGGTTTTCCTCGGGATCGGGCTCCACCAGCTCGTCGCGGCGGTCCTTTTCCAGGAAGGCCTTGTCGTGGCTCCAGGTTTTGTACTCGGGCGTGTTGTGGTTGACGGCGTCGCAGGCCAGCGCCAGGTCGGGCACGCCATACATGTAGCCGTGGTCGGTAATGGCGACGGCGGGCATGCCCAGCTCTACGGCACGATTGACCATATCCTGGATACGGGTTGCGCCGTCGAGCATGGAGAAAACAGTGTGATTGTGCAGATGGACGAATGCCATGTAATGAGCTCCGATGCGGGTTCGTGATCTTAGGGTTACGATTCTACCGCACGGCACGGACGGCACCCGAACCTAGCCAAACCCACACGGCTCCTCTTGAGTTGCGGTGAAATAGTTCCCGCTTGGGCCATCTGGGCCGCAATACAGGAACTATTCCACCGCAAGTTATCTGAGGGCTAGAGATTGTAGGTGACTACTTGAGGTTCGGCGGGTTCGACGAAGATGGTTGGATCAGGCTGCTCCACGCGGACGAACTTGACCGTCACGGCCTCAAAGCCCGCCTTGTGCAGAACATCAGCGTAGACACGCGCCTGCAGGGCGTGCTTCTCCTGCAGCTGTTCCGGCGTCTCGTCCGGCGTGCCGCCCGTCTTATAGTCGATGACCAGCGCGCGTGACGGATCGGCCGGGTCGGTCGCCAAAGCGTCGATGGCGCCTTCGGCATATGCACCGTAGCGGGCGATGTCCTCGTCCTCGCAGCCCAGCGAGAAGAACGGTACCTCGGCACGGATGCACGGCCACGCGAGTAGCTCGGCACGAACCGACGACTTGAGCCAGCGCTCCAGAGCGGCATCGAAGCGCTCGCGCTGTTCTGGCGTCAGGTGCCACAGGCGAGCCAGGGCGTCGGCACGCTCAGCGGGCAGCGCATCGGCACCCATCTCGATGAGCCACTGGCAGGCGGCGTGGAAGGCCGAGCCCAGCGCCATGGGATTGCCGGCGGGCTCGACAGCGGCCACGTCTGCGTCCGTCATCTCGGAACCATCCGACTCCGCATCATCGCCGGTCTCGTCCATGGGAACACGAGCCTCGGCGGCACGGTCTTCCGTCTCGGCATGGAGTGCCGCGGCGATTGACGAGTAGCTATACGAGTCACGCATCGGATACGGACAGATGCCCATGCGCACGCCCACTGCCTGGGGATACACAAGCTCGAACGAATCGGGCTTGGGGTCGACAGGACCGGGGACGATTGTACTGGCCGAATCGTCGGCAGCATCCGTATCGGCATCGCCACGAACAAGCCTGCCCTCGGCATCCAGCGAAGCGTTGGCCTCAAACGTCTGCTCGCCAAAGGTAAAGCCCGCGAGCGAAATGAGCTCGTAGTCGCCCAGCTGGGAGTTGTCGAACACCAAGCGGTCGGCATCGAGCTGCGGCATATCCAGAGCATCGGTCGGCAAAATACGGCGCAGCACATCGTAGGTCAGATCGGTCTCGACATCAAAGGTCGGCGCCGTCACCTTGCCGCGGCTCACGCCGGCATCCATCGCCAGAATGACCAGCTCACGCGCTCGCGTCATGGCGACATAGAGCAGACGAGCCCGCTCCTCGAGCGAAAGCTGCAGGTCGTCGTTGCGCAGGCGAGCAAATGCCTCGGCGGGAGAACCCGTCGCACAGACGTCCTCCATGAGCTCCGGCGGCAGCCACAGCGACGTGCCCTTGCCCTTAAACGCATGCTCAAACTGCTTTTTGACGTCATCGCCCTTCACAAAGGTCCCATCGGCAAGCTTAACGCCATCAAAACGAGCTGGCAGTGCCACGACCTGCGCTCCGCCCTCGACACGCCCCATCTGAGCCGCACCGGACGGCTTGCGCACGCCAAAACACTCGGCAACCGCTACGACCGGATACTCCAGACCCTTGGACGCATGCACGGTCATGATGCGCACCGCGCCGTCGCCCTCCTCGTTGAGGGCACCCGGGGCCTCCTTGCCCGCCAAGAAGCGGTCGAAGGCCAGCGCGATGGAACGCGGCGAGTTGCCGAACTCGGCCTCCTCCTCGGCCACGGCGTCGAGCGCCTTGAGCACGTTGGCGGCGATGGCCTTGCCCTCGGGGCCGCGCTGCGCCAGGCGCACGAACCAGCCGGAGGCATTGACCGCGTCGCGCGCGATGGCGGCGAACGAATCACGCCCCACGCGACGCAGTGCGTAGCGCAGCACCTCGCGGGCACGCGTCACAAGCGGCAAGCCCTGCAAGCCCGGCACATCGGAATCGCTCATGATGCCCATGTCGATATTCCGGCGCGAGGTCTCCCCCGTCTCGCCATCGAGCTTGGTCGCCAGCGCCAGGAACTCCTGGGCGCCGAGCGCAAACATCGGCGAGGCGAGCAGCGGCATAAGGCCCTGCGCCGTATCGGCCGGATTGGCGAGCGCGCAGACCAGGGCACGCACCGTCTGCACCTCGGCTGCCTGGGCAAAGACCGAGCCGCCTGCGATGACGCAGTCGAGCCCCTGATCGCGGAAGGCCTGGGCGTAGACATCGGCGTTGGTCATGCGGCCCAGCAGCAGTACCATGCCGCCCTGGGGCTGGCCGGCATCGGCAAGCGCGCGGAAGCGCTCGGCGATCGCGCGGGCCTTGGCCTGTGTGCGCTCCTGCATACTGCCGCCGGCAACAAAGAGGGCCTGGCGGCGCGAGGCGTCCGCCACCAGCGTGTCCTTGCGGCCGTCGCTCGCCTCAAGATCCAAAAAGCCCTGCATCAGGCCGCCGTCATCGCCGTCGAAGACGCGTGCCACGTAACGCAGCACCTCGTCATGGCTGCGGAAGTTGCGCACGAGTTTGACGAGTTCGCCGGCAGGGGCATCGGCCACGGCAGTCGCCTCGGGCGCGGCAGACGAGCCCACCTTGCGCTCCTGACGACGGAACACCTCGACCTCGGCGCCACGGAAGCGATAGATGGACTGCTGCGCATCGCCCACGGTGCACAGCGCGCGCTCCCCCGCACCCGTCAGGTAGCGTATCAGATCGACCTGCATCTGGTCGGTATCCTGAAACTCATCGATCATGACCATCTTAAAGCGGCCCTCGTACGCAGCACGGATGGCAGGGTAATCGCGCAGGGCCTCGTAGGCCATACGCAGCAGGTCGTTATTATCGAGGGCGGACTGGGCAGCCTTCAGCGCGCGATACTCAGCCTCCACGGAACGGGCCAGGCCCACCAGCGCATCGAGCGCCGGGCCACCGCAGGCAAGCACGATATTGATAAACGCATCGGCGGCCTCGGCCTTGAGCAGCTCGACCTGCTCCTTAGGGAATGCCTTGCTCGCGCGCGGCATGGTGCACGACATCATGAGTCGCGCTGCATCGGCCATGGTCTTGCCGCTCGCCTCGAACGCGTCAATGGCGTCGAGTGCCATCTGCGCCTTCTCGGTCGCGGCCTTGCTTGCGCCCAGCGCCGCGCGATAGGCATCGGCGAGTGCCGAGGTATCGGCCTGCCCGCGCGCCACGCACACGTCGTCCATACCGCCCGGCAACTGGCTCGACAGCTCCAGCAGGTCGCGCACCAGGCCCTTGATGGTCGCGCCAGCGCCAAAGGAACCGCCCTCGCCCGCCATGGGATACCAGGCATAGAGGGCCTTGAGCGATGCCGCGAGCTCGGGGGCGGCATCGGGCGCCGTCGCGCGGGCCAACACATGCTCAACAGCCTGGTCCATAAGCTCGTCGGTATCGGTGAGCACCGTGAACTCGGGGTCGATGCCCAGCTCCAGCGCATGCGCGCGCAGGATACGCGAGCACATGCCGTGAATGGTCGAGATCCACGCGTCGTCGACGGTCAGTGCTTCCTCGTCCATGCCCTCGTCGATAAGCGCACGGCGCACGCGGTCACGGATCTCGGCCGCGGCATCTTTGGTAAAGGTAATGGCGAGCACCTGGTCAAGATGTTCAACGAACGGACCGGATTCAGGCGAGAGCGCGTAGACGATGCGACGCGTGAGGGTAAAGGTCTTGCCCGAACCGGCGCCCGCCGAGACAAACAGCGGACGGTCGAGCGTTTTGACAATCTGCAGCTGTTGCGGCATCAAAGTCGAAAGATCCATGGTCTACACGTCCCTCCTTACAAACGTTCCTTCGTGGTTATACGAGCAGCGCGCATGCGCGGCCTGAGCCGACGTCGGGTCGACGGCGGCAACGTTGCCTGCCTCGAGCTCGCGCAGGCGCTCGGCGATGCCGGCCTCAACGCGATCGAGCAGGGCGTCGAAGTCCATGCTGCCACCCTCGCCGGGGAAACCTTTCTTAAGGCCCGGGATGCGACCGTCGCCGCGCTCTTCCTCGAGCAGCTCGGCGCTCGCGGCACCGCGCAACGCCGGCTTGCCGCCCTTGGTCGAAAAGTAGAGCGCCGCGCGGGTGTCCAAATCCAGCGCCCGGCGCATGGCCTGGGCGTAGATGAGCGTTTGGGTATGTGGTGGCAACCAGCGCGGATCGTCGATGGGCGCCGTGCCCGATTCCTCGTCGCGCACCGTGGGGTCGGCGAGCTTAAACTCCTCAACGCCCGTGCGATGCTTGTAGTCGATCACCACGGCACGATTCTCGGCGTCCACGTCCACGCGGTCGATGCGCCCGCCAAGCGGCCAACCGGCATACTCGACCTTGAGCTCGTTGAAGGCGAACTCCAGGTAGCGCGGGGCAAAGGGGGCAAGTGCCTCGGACTCGTAGGCAAGCACACCCTCCAGCTGCGGCAAGATCTCGGCCACCTGGCGTTCCTCCACCGCAGAGAGCGGCACCAGCGGGCCCTCCGTGCCGCGCTTGCCGGCGTGCTCGGCCAACGTCTCGTCAAAGACCTCGTGCAGCAGCTCCTGTGCGCGCGGCAGATTCTCGGGCGTCACGCGCTCCATGCTCTCTTGGGGCAGACGGGCATGCAGATGCTCCAGCACGTCGTGGACAAAGTTGCCCTTTTCCATGTTGCCAAAGCCCGCGTCGATCGACTGGGGCTTCACGCGGTACGAGACGAACCAGCATAGCGGGCAGGTCGAATAGGCCTCGATCTGCGAGGCGGACGTCAGACGCGGCACGAGCGGCGCGTCCTCACCCTCGCCATCGCGACGGCGCAGGACCAAATACGGCACGGCCTCGGCACTCAGATGCTGAGGGGCTTCACAGGTCACGCGCTCGCGCTTGAGGCCTTCACCTGCCGCGGGATCGAAGTCGGCGATGATATCGCCCTCGCCCACGCGCATGGGCTTGGCAGCGCCAGCGGCCTCGGCATGTGCCCACAGCTCGGTCCATACGGCTGCCGGGTAGCACTCGCGTGCCTGGCGATCGTGCGTCACACGGGCGAGCGCGACCGGACCGCTCGCCGCCTGCATCGCACGGCCAAAGCGCACGCGCAGCAGGGCAGCGGGCTCCAAAGACACGCCGTCGCGGCGCAGCTCGGCTGTCAACGTGGCAAGCGGGCCCTCTTCGTGCGAAAGCGGATAGCTGTCCAGGTCGACATCGGCAAACAGCACGGCATCGTAGCTGCCAGGGCGAAGAACCGACGCATCGGCAAGCGACGCGAAGCGCACTTGTGCTCGTGGTGTGCGATCGACCTCATAGGTCTCGTAATCGTAGGCGGTACTGCGCTTGTCCACCTTGGTTCGAACGCCGTCGAGAACCGGCACGGTCGCGGCCTGCGACACGTCGAGCGCGCGAGCATCGTTCATAAGGATGTCGATGGCGTGGCGCAGCAGGGCGGTCTCCGCCTGGCGACGGGCCTGACCGTCGAGACCGCCTAGAGCGCGATCGGGCAGCGCCTCTGCAACGGCGAGCATGGCCTTGAGCGCCGTCACGGGTTTGTCGCGCCACAGCGCCTGAAACACGTCCGAGACCACGCACGGCACATTCTTAAACCAGTTATCGTCGTTGGCGGCCTTGCGGGCGCCCCTCACCTGGCCCTGCACACTCTGCAGCAGGCTCTTGACGCCCGCAGTGGTCTTGCTGCGCGACAGGCGCATGTTCTTGTCGAAGCCGCGGGCGCTCGCGGCGTCAGTACCCGAAAGCGGGCTGTAAATCCAGTCGGTAAGCTCCGGAGCGGGCCACCACTCAGTCTTGGAAGCTGCCCCTTCGTCGGCGGCCTTCATACGCTCGATCAGGTTGGCGAGCGCCGTGAACTGCCTGCCCACAATGGATTGAGAAAACGCCGTGAACTCGGTCGTCTCGGCAGCAACGTGGCGCGCCGCCAAACGAGCGGCGAGCTCACCGAACAACTGGGGTGCCCGGGCAGAAACAACGAGCACGCGCACGGGATCGGCGGGCGCGGAGGCGGCATCGTTGACCTTGGACTCCTTGTGCGCTTTCACCATCTTATCGATGACGTCCGCATAGACACGGGCACGAGCATGGGGGCCGGCGACTTCCACAAAGGCAGGACGTGCGACGGACTTTGGAGCAGTCGCGGGAGCGCCAGCATCCTCGTCCAGCGGTGCAACCTCAAACAGCACACCGCGGGTATCAAGGGCCGTGGCCAGCTCCTCACGCATCGCCGCTTGCTCGCGGGCGAGCAGCACGACAACCTCTCCCCCGTTGTTTGCCACGGCGGACAGCAGCTCGAGCAGGCTATACGTAAATGACGTGACGCCGCGCACGCAAACGGCGCGGGCGTACGCCGGCAGGCTGTCGGTCAAAGCGCCGGCCATAATGTCAGCTGCCTCGCAGGGCTCGACCATATCTCGACGGTCCAAGCCGCTCGCATAGGCACTCAACAGCTCGAATACGCGAGCCTCGGCGTCGCTCTTGGGATCGGGCCGGCAAACGTTGTCGCAGCAACGCTCGGCACCTGTCCCCGCCACACCCGGAAGCACATCGCGAGCCATGCGCGCGAGCATGCGCACCGTGCCCTGGCTACGCGAAAGCGGCTGCAGGTCGGCATCGTCGCGGCGGGCAATCATATCCGAAAACAGCATCTGGCGTTGCAGGTTGTCGACGAAATCGCGCCCGTCGCCCAAAAGCTCCCAAAGCGAGCGAAGCCATGACGAAGGTGTCTTGTAGTCGATACCCAGCGAAGCCCCGGCTTCCGCCGCATCATGACGGCACAGGTCGAGCTCGGCGAACGTTGGCGCCAGCAGCACGGCACGCCCGTGACGGGCAATAAGGTCGGCAAGCAGCGCCGACTCGGCATCGCTCAAATCCGTGCCGGCATTGGTGGTATAGATTCGAACAGGCATGGTCCTCCGCTCAAACCGTTCGCAATAATCAATGCATCCATCCTACCCGCCCAAGCGGACACATTGCCACCGCAGTTCCATCTTTTGGTACAAAGCAACCTGAACCCAACGCACCAGCCGATTGCAGGCATATAAAAACCGCCCCCGGAGGGACGGTTCTTCGTAATTCAATGTTGTCGCCGGCCTACTCGCCATCCTCCAACTTAATGAGGATCTTGCGGTAGCCACCGTACTCGCCGTTCAGCGCCTTTGAAACGCGGCTCACCGTGGTGGACGAAGCGCCGGTACGGGCCTGAACCTCAACATAAGGCTCGCCCTCGTCCAAATAGCGCGCAACCTGCAAACGCTGAGAAAGGTCGCAAATCTCGCGCGGCGTGCAGATATCGGTCAAAAACGCTTGGATATCCTTCTCGTCGTCCAAAAGGCTAAATGCGTGGACCAGCTGCTTGACATCAGGCTTGTCAAACATGTTCTCGATATTCATCGATCACCGCCAAACCCGCCAAAAGGCATCGAAGTTGATACTGACATCGGGCATCGTTCGCCCGTTCCATGCAATAGGGCAACGCCTGTGGCTTTTGCCCGTAGCAGTGTAGCACACCACCAAACTAAAGCGACAAGACTCTCTGCCAGCGGCGCGTTTTTCAGGACGAACGCCGTTTAGAAACCATATGCGCACGTAAGCTCCACGAATATTTGAGACAATGGGCGCCCAAACACCGCGGCGCGCCCGCGCAACCATCCAGGTCGCCGCCGCAAGCCGCTTCACGCGACGCCAGCAACCCCGGCGCAAGAAAGGATTCACGCCATGCGCTTTATGCTTAACTGGCTCTTCACCTCGATCGCCATCGCGATCGCCACGTTCCTCGTCCCCGGTATCCAACCCTTCGGCTTTGCCGAGACCTGGGTCTGCTTTGCCTTTGTGGGACTGTTCCTGAACATTGTCGATTCGTTCGTCAAACCGTTCCTCACGGTCATCTCGCTGCCGCTCACGATCATTACGCTGGGCATTTTCCAGCTTGTCGTCAACAGCTTTATGCTTGAGCTCGCGAGTTACCTGTCGGTCAACCTGCTGGGCGTCGGCATCTCCATCGCCAGCTTTGGATCGGCCTTTATGGGCAGCATCCTGGTGTCCATCACGCGCAGCATCCTCGACAGCATCGCCGAGGACTAAAACGGCCATTCCGGCCGTGTCCGTCTCAACAGCCCAAAACGAAGGCCGCCCATCGCAAAAATGGGCGGCCTTCTTATTTGCCAAGTCTCAAAGGGCGAGAAAATCTACCATTTCCACCCCGTCCCCAAATGCAGGTGTGGGTTAGATGACGTAGTCGTAGCCATGGTTGGGAGCGACAAGTTGATCGAGCGTCACACCGTCGAGGTAGTCGTTGATGAGCTTGTCCAGGTTCTTCCACACGTCGAGCGTGGGACACTCATCAGATCGCGAGCAGCCCTTGCAGTCGCCATCCAGGCAGGCGACCGGCGCCAGACTGCCCTCGGTCAGGCGCAAGATCTCGCCCACCGTGTATTGCTCGGGCGGGCGCGTGAGCACATAGCCGCCGCCCTTGCCGCGCATGCCCGAGAGCATGTTGGCGCGCACGAGCGTAGCCAAAATGTTCTCGAGATATTTCTCGGAAATCCCCTGTCGCGCCGCGATCTCTTTGAGCGGGATGCGACCGGCTGCCTGGTGCTCGGCCAGATCGACCATAACGCGCAGGGCATATCTGCCCTTAGTAGAAACCAACATGTATAGTGCTGCCTTTCGGTCATTTAGTCCGTAGAAATTCTAGCCGAAATATTGGTTTTGAAAATACCCGTTCCGGCCAAGATGGTTAATCGACTCGTAATAATCTTCTATTTCCTATTGCGTTACTAGGCTTTACTGTCTACTATGCTTGCCAACAGCAAAACGAACAACCTATAAGGTTTGTGGGTTTCGCTGCTACACACACCGTAAAACCACACGGCATCCAGTCATTTGAACACTTTGGAGGTTCACCATGAGCAATGTTTATACGTCCATCGATCAGCTTATCGGCCACACCCCGCTTCTGGAGCTCACTCACTTTGAGGCCGATGAGGACCTCAAGGCCCGCGTGCTCGTCAAGCTGGAATACTTCAACCCCGCCGGGTCCGTCAAAGACCGCGTCGCCAAGAACATGATCGACGAGGCCGAGAAGGCCGGCAAGCTCGTGCGCGGCGGCGACTACACCATCATCGAGCCCACGAGCGGCAATACCGGCGTCGGCATCGCCTCGGTGGCGGCGGCTCGCGGCTACAAGGTGATCATCACCATGCCCGAGACTATGTCCGTCGAGCGCCGCAAACTTATGCAGGCATACGGCGCACAGCTCGTGCTCACCGACGGCTCCAAGGGCATGAAGGGCGCCATCGCCAAGGCCGAGGAGCTGCAGAAGGAGACACCCAACAGCATTATCGCCGGTCAGTTTGTAAACCCCGCCAACCCTGCCATCCACAAGGCCACGACCGGCCCCGAGATCTGGGATGACACCGACGGCAAGGTCGACATCTTCGTCGCCGGCGTCGGCACCGGCGGCACCGTGACCGGCGTGGGCGAGTTCCTCAAGGAGCAGAACCCCGAGATTCAGATCGTCGCCGTCGAGCCCGCTACCTCCCCGGTGCTCTCTAAGGGCCAGGCCGGCCCGCACAAGATCCAGGGTATCGGTGCCGGCTTTGTGCCCGACGTCCTCGACACCAAGGTCTATGACGAGATCATCCCCGTCGAGAACGACGACGCCTTTGCGACCGGCCGCGCCGTGGGCCACAAGGAGGGCGTGCTCGTGGGCATTTCGTCCGGCGCCGCCGTGTGGGCCGCGCTGCAGCTGGCCAAGCGCCCCGAGAACGAGGGCAAGACCATCGTGGCCCTGCTCGCCGATACCGGTGAGCGCTACCTGTCCACGGCACTGTTCCAGGACTAAGGGCCCGTCGCTTGTCGATAGGCCCAAGGCACGCCGGCCTCCCCTCTCTTCTGGCTGCCTGAGCCCATCTCGTTAGGGTATCCCACGAGACGTCCGAACTTGCTACAATGTCTGCGGCGCGGAACCAGCCTCCCGCGCCGCTTTTCTTTTTTGGCCACATGCCACCAAGGAGAACCTCCCCATGCACAACAAGCGCGTGCTCGTCGCCATGAGCGGCGGCGTCGATTCCAGCGTGACCGCGTATCTGCTCAAAAGTCAGGGTTACGAATGTGTCGGTGCCACCATGCGCCTCACCTGCCCCGCGCCCGATCCCGTCACGGGCATGAGCAAGGTCGACCGCGACATCGCCGATGCAAAGGCCGTCGCCGAGCGCCTGGGGATACCCCACCATGTGCTCGACCTGCAGCAGACCTTCGACCGCAACGTGATCGAGCGCTTCGTGACCGCCTACCAGGAGGGACTGACGCCCAACCCGTGCATCATCTGCAACCGCCACATTAAGTTTGGCGCGTTGCTGGATGCGGCACTGGATATGGGCTGCGACTACATCGCAACGGGTCATTACGCCAAAACAAGCCAGACAGTAGACGGCACCTGGCAGCTGCATCGCGGCGAAGATCCCAAAAAGGACCAGAGCTACTTTTTATATTCGCTTACGCAGGAGCGCCTGGCGCACACGATCTTTCCGCTGGCAGGCCTAGACAAAGAGCGCGACGTGCGCCGCATAGCCGCCGAGCAAGGCTTTACCAACGCCCAGAAGGCCGAAAGCGAGGACATCTGCTTTATTCCAGACGGTGACTACGCGGGCTATATCGAGCGCCGCTGCGGACATCCCGCTGCACCGGGCGACATTGTGTGGCGCGACGGCAGCGTGGTCGGACGCCATAACGGCGCGTTGCGCTATACCATCGGCCAGCGCAAGGGCTTGGGCGTCGCGATGGCGCATCCCGTGTATGTGACGGGCGTCGACACCGCCAACAACACCGTGCATCTGGGCGAGGCCGAGGACCTAACGGCCACAGCACTCACGGCCGACGACTGGATCTGGAGCGCCCCTGCCGACCGCATGGAGGCAGAACTCGATGCCGGCGGCATTCGCGTGGGCGCCAAGTACCGCTACCGTCAGAAAGACCAGGCAGCAACCCTTACGCGCGGCGAAGACGGGCAAATGCTGCTAACTTTTGACGAGCCGCAGCGAGCCATCGCCCCCGGCCAAGCCGTTGTAGTCTACCGCGGTGACATCGTCCTGGGCGGCGGTACCGTGACCGGCGCCATCAAGTAGTCCCATCCCCTTCATAAGTTGCGGTGAAATAGGGACTGCTTATGCGTTTCAAATGCAAAAACAGTCCCTATTTCACCGCAACGCACAAGAGCGCCCCTGCCGGCAACGTTATACCGGCTAGTGCGCTCTTAACTTGCCACGCGCTATAAATGCGCCTAACGCTGCACGTAGGCGCGGACGAGTTCGTAGGTGTTGCGCACACCGTCGATGTGGCTGCGCTCGTAGTTGTGGCTCGCGTACACGCCGGGGCCGATCAGGCCGTGACGAATGTCGTAGCCGGCCGAGAGCGTGGCCTCAACGTCCGAGCCGTAGTGCGGATACACATCGATGGCGTAATCGAGCTCCAGCTCGCGCGCGATGTTGGACAGCGTGGTCACCAGGTCGTAGTTGTACGGACCGCCCGAATCCTTGGCGCAAATCGAAACCATGCGCTCGGTGCAGCCTAGGTCGTCGCCCACACAGCCCATGTCCACACTGATCATCTCGCGCGTGCCGGCCGGCACAAAGGCACCGCCGTGACCGACCTCCTCGTACACAGTAAAGAGCAGCGACACCTTGCGCGAAAGCGTCACCTCGCCAGCGGCGACGGCACGCGCCAAGCCCAGCAAAATGGCGGCCGATAGTTTGTCATCCAGGAAGCGGCTCTTAATGTAGCCGCTCTCCGTCACCGTCGTGCGAGGATCCATAGCGATGATGTCGCCGGTCTGAATACCCAGCTCGAGCACATCGTCCTTGCTGTCGACGTTCTCGTCGAGCAAGATCTCCATGTTCTTCTCGATGGTCTTGACCGGCTCGTCGGCCACGTGCGCCGAAGGCTCGGTGTTAAGAACCACGCCCGTGTAGACATTGCCGTCGCGCGTGTAGACGGTGCAGTTCTCGCCATCGGCCGTAGACCACTGATGCCCACCGAGCGTCGTGGGGCGCAGGCGGCCATTGTCCTTAATGGAACGCACCATGGCGCCTAGGGTATCGACATGGCTCGCCAGTACGAGCGGCTCGCCCTCGCCACCAAGCTCAACGAGCACGTTACCCTTATTAGAACGCTCGGGCCCAAAGCCCATATCGCGCAGGGCCTCCATCAGATAATCAGTAGCCGCACGGGTATAGCCCGTAGGCGAGGCGATAGAAGTCAGCGTCTTAAGCTGTCCCGCGATATAGGAGAGCGTCCCCTCTAGAGAAGCATCAACATTAGAAGCCATATGCATCCTTCCAAGTAAAACTAAGACCGAGTCCCGATTTTAACCGTTCTGCACGGTCAATGCCCTAGGAGCCGAGCCGCCTCCCGACGTCCCCGCACCGGTTTTGTGCACGCGCACGGTTTACAACCCGAATCTTGCATAAATCCTATCAGTATCTGCATAAATATGAGACATCTTTTTGCTTCGTCTCAGGGTACCCCACCTTGGACCGTGCAAAAAACGGAGTATTCAGCACCGTGGGCCCCAACGACCCCATCACAAACGACAAAACGACGCGGTTACAGCAGTGTTGTAGACCGTCGCAAACCAAAAACGCGGCGACAGCCATCTCCGTCCATCGATAGCCCGCCCACAGGGGCTGTCGATGGGCGCCCGCGGGCCACTACGGCCCATTCACAACGTTATGCATTTTTCAGAGCTTGCTGAATACTCCCAAAAATGCACGCTGGGAAGTGCACCACCTATCCGCAGCGGGCAGCATGCTTTGGTTTTACCCGTCTCAGGACATTGACGCAGCACAAAAAGCCCCGCCGTGCGCAGCACGGCGGGGCCAGCGGCACGTCAAAAGACCATACACCTACGGGCGAAGGACCACCAAACTGGGCTAGGCAGCCGGGCAGATCTTCTTGAAGAGCTCAATGACGTCGTCGAGCGTCGCCTCGCGCGGGTTACCCGGGAAGCAAGCGTCGGCCATGGCGTCCTTGGCCAGGACCTCGATCTCGTCAGCCTTCATGGCCTCGCAGACGTGCGGGATATTCACGTCGGCGGAAAGCTGCTTGACGGCGGCGATAGCGGCGTCGGCAGCCTCGTCGGTGCTCATGCCCGTGGTGTCAACACCCATGGCAACGGCAACCTTGGCCAGGCGCTCAGCGCAAACCGGCTTGTTGAACTCCATGGCGATCGGCAGCAGCATGGCGCAAGCGACGCCGTGCGGGGTGTCGTAGTGAGCTGACAGGGTGTGAGCCATGGCGTGGTCGATGCCCAGGCCAACGTTGGAGAAGCCCATGCCGGCGACATACTGACCAAGGGCCATGCCCTCGCGACCGGAGCCGGGCTGACCGGACTTGGCCTCGGCGACGGAGTCACGCAGGTTCTCGCTGATCAGCTTAATAGCCTCAAAGTGGAACATGTCGGAGAGCTCCCAACCGCCCTTGGTGGTGTAGCCCTCGATGGCGTGGGTCAGAGCGTCCATGCCAGTGGAAGCGGTCAGGCCGGCGGGCATGGAGGCCATCATGTCGGGATCGACGACGGCGACCTCGGGGGCGTCGTTGGTGTCGACGCACACGAACTTGCGGACCTTCTCGGGGTCGGTGATGACGTAGTTGATGGTCACCTCGGCGGCGGTACCGGCGGTCGTCGGCACAGCGATGGTGAACACGGCGTGGTTCTTAGTGGGAGCAACGCCCTCGAGGCTGCGGACATCGGCGAACTCGGGGTTGTTGATGATGATGCCGATGGCCTTAGCAGTGTCCATGGAGGAGCCACCACCGATGGTCACGATAGCGTCAGCCTCGGCGGCCTTGAAGGCCTCGACGCCGTCCTTGACGTTCTGGATAGTGGGGTTGGGCTTGATCTCGGAGTAGAGGCTCCAAGCGATGCCGGCAGCGTCGAGCTCGTCGGTCACCTTAGCGGTAACGCCAAACTTGACCAGATCGGGGTCGGAGCAGACGAAGATCTTCTTGTAGCCGCGACGCTGGAGCTCGCCGGGGATCTCCTTGATGGCGCCGGAACCATGATAAGAGATGGTATTGAGAACGAAACGATTAGCCATTGATAGCCTCCCATCGTGTGCGGGGCACCCATTACGCCCCACGCTATGAGTCCCATCCTAACGCTTTTGAAACAAAAAAACGCGTGAGAACGTCAAAATTGTTAAAGCGTTTCAACAGATGATGAAAAATAATGCGGCAAAGGGACAGCCCCTTTGCCGCATTCGGTTACTTTCGGCAGCCCTCTTTCCAAGCCTCGGCCGCAACCTTCCAGCGTAAGCGCAAGTCGCGCTCGCGGTCGATGAACATGATGGCAAACGCGACAAACAGCAGCAAGCTCGCCACGACGATGGCGTGCAGGCCCATGCGCTCAATGCACCAGTTGCCCAACACGGCGCCAAACACAAAGGTAAAGATCACGCCGAAATACAGCAGGCCGTTTTCCAAAAAGCCGCGCCTGTGGGTGATGATGTAATCGTCCACGTTTTGCAGCGCGTTGCGCAAGTTGCCGATGCACATGGTCGTAGCGATGCCGTGACCGTGAATCTTGCGGAAGCTCTCTACCTGCATACCGCAGGCAAACGAGGTGAGGCAGTTGGCGAGCAGGTTGAAATTACCGCCCGGGATAAAGCTCACGCCCAGCAAGATAACGGCTTCAAAGAACACCGTTACCTGGCGCCAGTGAATCACGCTGCCAAACCGCTCGTGCACCAGGTCGGCAAGCATAATGCCCACAGCAAACGACACCACAGGGAAGAAGTAGCGCCCCGCAAGTGCCCAATTGCCCTCCGAGATGCTCACGCCCACCAGCAAGATGTTGCCCGTCTGCGCGTTGGCGAAAACATGATCGCGCCCAATGTACGAATAGACGTCCATAAAGCCACCGGCGAGCGCCAAGATGATGCCCAGCTCAATAGACTCTGATATCTGTTTGGCACGCTGCATCGTCGTGCATCCTCCTTGTTGACGACCCTCTCGTGCGTTGGCGGAAACATAACCGCCGTTCATACTGTAACCCATTGACAACATGGCGTGCGCGCGAGACGGGTTCTCCAACGCGCAGATACACAGTCTGGAAACAAACGACTGGCTCAGCGACGCTCTCACTCACCAGCTCATGTACTCCACCAGTCTTTTTAGCGCCGTCCCAAAAAGACTGGTTACAATTACGTGCAGCATACAGACACCGGGAGGGATCGTGGCAAAAAAGCCTCAGCACGCTCAGAACAGCCAACGCGAACAGCAGGGCAAACAGGGCCAGCAGCAAAAGCGCGGCGGCAAGGCGCAGGCCACGGTCGCCCGCGCCAAGCATTCCCAAGCGACGCCTGCCCGCCCCTGGCGCCCGGGCCGCGATAAGTTCCTCCCCGTCAGCCGCGCCGATATGGATGCGCGCGGCTGGGACCAGTGCGACTTTGTCTACATCTGCGGCGATGCCTACGTGGACCATCCGAGCTTTGGCATGGCTATCATCAGCCGTGTACTCGACGCGCACGGCTACAAAGTGGGCATCATCTGCCAGCCCGACTGGACCGATCCCGCCAGCATCAGCGTGCTCGGTGAGCCGCGCCTGGGCTTTTTGGTCAGTGCCGGCAACATGGACTCCATGGTCAACCACTATTCGGTGACCAAGCACCGCCGCCACACCGACGCCTATACCCCCGGCGGCGAGGAGGGGCGCCGTCCCAACCGAGCTGTCACGGTCTACGGCAATCTCATCCGTCAGACGTTCAAGGACGCCCCCATCATCATCGGCGGCATCGAGGCGAGCCTGCGCCGCCTGGCCCACTACGACTACTGGCAGGACAAGCTCAAGCGCTCGGTACTGCTCGACTCGGGCGCCGACATCCTCATCTACGGTATGGGCGAGCACGCGATCGTCGAGATCGCCGACGCGCTCGACGCGGGGCTGCCCATCGATCAGATTACCTATATCAACGGCACCGTTTACCGCACGGGTTCGCTCGACGAGGTCTACGACTACGACTTGCTGCCCAGCTGGGACGACCTTGCCGCTGACAAGCTCAACTACGCACGCAGCTTTAACGTGCAGCAGCAGAATATGGACCCCATCACCGGGCATCGCCTGGTAGAGCCATATCCCAACAGCGTGTACGTGGTGCAGAACCCGCCGTCGGCGACGCTCACCACCGACGAGATGGACGAGGTGGCCGAGCTCCCCTACGCACGCGATTGGCATCCCGACTACGACGCGGCGGGCGGCGTGCCGGCCTTTGCTGAGATCAAGTTTTCCATAAGCTCCAACCGCGGCTGTTTTGGTGAGTGCTCGTTTTGCGCCCTCACCTTCCACCAGGGCCGCGTGTTGCAGATGCGCAGCCACGACTCGATCATGCGCGAGGCCGAGCTGCTCACGCGCGATCCCGAGTTTAAGGGCTATATCAACGACGTGGGCGGACCGACGGCCAACTTTAGCCGCCCCGCCTGCGACAAGCAGCTCAAGCACGGCGTGTGCAAGAACAAGCGCTGCCTGTGGCCGAGCGTGTGCAAGAACATGGTGGTCGACGAGACCGGCTACACGCAGCTGCTGCGCGACCTGCGCCAGCTGCCGGGCGTCAAGAAGGTCTTCGTGCGCAGCGGCATCCGTTTTGACTACACCATGGCCGATGCCTCGGACGAGTTTTTACGCGAGCTGCTGGAACACCATGTCTCGGGCCAGCTGCGCGTAGCGCCCGAGCACGTGAGCGACGCGGTACTGTCCGTGATGGGCAAGCCGAGCCGAGCTGTCTACGACGCATTCTGCCGTAAATTTGAACGCTTGAATCGCGAATACGGACTCAAGCAGTACGTGGTGCCGTATCTGATCTCGAGCCACCCCGGCTCGACCATGAAGGAAGCCGTGGACCTTGCCGAAGCCGTGCGCGACATGGGCTACATGCCCGAGCAGGTGCAGGACTTCTACCCCACACCGTCCACCATGTCGACGTGCATGTACTACACCGGCGTGGACCCGCGCACCATGGAGCCGATCTATGTGGCGCGCGACCCGCACGAAAAGGCCATGCAGCGCGCGCTGATTCAGTATCGCAAACCCGAGAACTACAAGCTCGTGCGCGAGGCGCTGGAGAAGGCCGGGCGTCGCGACCTGATCGGCTACACCAAGCATTGCCTGATTCGCCCCGTGCCGCCACGCCCGGGCGAGACGTCTGCCGGCGGCGGACACGGCACTGGCAAGAAGGGCGGCAAGGCCCACGGTGGCGCCGCCGGCAAGGGACCCAAAGGCAGCAAGGGCCACGGCGGCATGTCCCGCGCGCAGAACACCGCGGGCCGCAACCGTGCGGCCCAGGGGCGTCAGGGCGCCAACGGCGGCGGACGCCGCAACTAGGGCAGCGGTGCGCTCGCTGCGTCCATCCCACACGCGTGGTGCAGCGAGCGCATTGCCTCAACGAGGATGACACCGGCGATAGCGACCGTAATTGCCACGTCGAACGGCGTGTTCACAAACCAGAGTAACGTCATGAGATAAGACCCGGCGTTAAAGGCAAAATGCAGCAGGATCGTGTAGCGGAGCTTTCCGGTGGTCACGAGCACCCAGCCAAAGACCAGGCCGGCGGCACCCGCGTAGCAACCCTGCACCCAATTCATGTGCATAAAACCGAAGATTGCCGCCTGCAGCACAATCGCCGCGGCGATACCCCACGTGCTTGGGGCCGCCCAGGGCACCATGGCGCCGTCCTGCGCGCTCGCACGACGCCGGCGCTTCCAAAGTGGGCGGCACTGCGGATTAAACGCTCGGAGCGAAAACTCGAAAATAACGCCGCGCACCAGGAGCTCTTCGCAAAATGGCGCGCCAATCACCGTGGTCAGAACGGCCAGATAGCTCGTGTCGCCCATGCCTGTTTCCTCGACGAGCTCGCTATAGTCTGCCGCGACCTCGGGCAGCAGCGACAGCACGCCGTCGCATAGGTAGCTAATGACCACCTGCATGGACAGGCCGATCACGACAACGCAGACGATGCGCTTCCATGCCGCGCCTGCTCCCCCACCGAGCGGGCGCTCGCCTTGCCGGCGCGCCATAAACGAGCGCGGCCACAGATAACGCCACCACAG
Source organism: Collinsella aerofaciens (assembly GCF_040910185.1). Taxonomy (GTDB): domain Bacteria; phylum Actinomycetota; class Coriobacteriia; order Coriobacteriales; family Coriobacteriaceae; genus Collinsella; species Collinsella aerofaciens_BF. The sequence continues at coordinate 64,825 of NZ_JBDGBA010000001.1, forward strand.
CAGCGCCATCAAAAATGACGCCGTCTGAGCGGCAGCCTGGAACCATTGAATATCGAGGTTGTCGATCGGGAAACCCGTCAGCACCGACACGGCATCGAGAACTGAAAACAGAACCACGCTCAGGGCTATATCGGCAGCGACAACGCCAAAACAGGCAAGCGCCCACGCCATCGCATTGAGCATGCCAACCTCCTCAAAACCCGGCACTTAGGGACGTTCCTTAACTGCCGGCTGAAAAGGAACGTCCCCAAGTGCCGGCAGTTTGGGACAGTCATTGTTGATGAGAATCGGGCGCAGCGCCAAAAGCCCCGCTCGGCGAGATGTCGAACGGGAAGGTGCCGCAGCGATTGAAAGCGGCGATGAACATGCGGATGGCGTTGGACGGTGTGGTGCCCACGAGCTGGGTTGCCGCCGCGAAGGCCGCCTTTTCCTCGGGCAAAACCTTCGCGACAACCGGGGTCATGTGTTCTGCCATGGCGCTTCCTTCTTGAAACGACGGTGGTGCGGATGGATGCGGGCCACGCGGCTGGGCGACGGGCTGTGAAGGCAACCCGATTGGCCCGCATCTGGAGTTTGTTCTACGGCGTTGGTATTACTTGGTAATCCTAAGTATTACCCCGTAGATAGAATACCATACCCGACCCCATGGAGACAGAAGAAAACGAATCATTTTATTGTTGAGTTAGCGCCTGAAATGGCTTTTAGAGCGTGATGATATCCGAGATATCGAGGGCCCGAGCGTCAGCGGCATCGTGCGTGGCAAGCAACAGCATGCGGCCGTCGAGCAAGTCGAGCACGACCTCGGCGCATGCGTCGCGCGCAGCGATGTCTAGACCGGTAAAGGGCTCGTCCAGAATCACTGCGCCGCCCGGGCACAGCAGGGCTCGGGCAATCTCGACGCGACGACGCTGCCCACCCGAGAGCTCAGCCACGCGTGCATGCACATCGATCCCCGGTACCAGCAGGCGCAACAGGGCTGCGGCACTCGAGGCATCCACGCGCGCGTCGGCGCACACCAGCACATTATCCAAGGCAGAAGCGTCCTCGACCAGGCGCACATCCTGAAACACCATGGAGCACGGTGCGCACTCCCCCGCCGCCAGCGCAAGCAACGTCGACTTGCCCACGCCCGAAGCGCCCATCACACAGGTGCGTCCACCGGCGGGCACATGAAGCACCAGCCCGTCGAGCGCCGGCGCCCAAGGCGCGCGATCGCCCACGGCAAGCGCAAGCTCCGCTGCAGCACCATCGCTCGCAGCCCCTGTACGCCCGCGCAGTCCATGCCCATGCGCCCGCACGGCAGTTCGCCACGCCACGGGCCCCGAAGCCCGCAGCAACCACACCAGCACGCGCTCGCATGCCCACGATGCCGCCACGACCAGCACGGTCCACGCCAGCAGGTCAGCCGTCTCGATGAGCAGCTTCGCCTGATAGATGCGCTCGCCCACGGTGCCCGTCGCCATGCCGATGAGCTCCGCCGCCACGCCGGCCTTCCAGCTCATGCCGATCACGGCACGCGCGCACGAAAGCACAAACGGCAGGACCTCGCGCCAGGTATGGGCGCAAAACAGACGCCAACCCCGCACGCCATGCAGATGAAACATCTGCTCCAGCGACTGATCAACCTGCGTCAAACCCTCGACCAGCGAAAAATACACGCCCGGCAGCGCCATCAAAAAGACCGCGGCGATGCTCACGCGCGCCGACCCCAACCAAATGAGCAGCAGGACCACCACGCAGGCAACCGGTGTCGCCTTAACAAACGAAAGCGCAGGCGCCACCAAGCGGGCAAACGTCAGCGACCGCACCGAGGCTCCCGCCATCACGACGCCGCACACCGCGGCAAGCGCCAGCCCGCCCAAGATACGCGCACCCGAGCCTGCCAGAATCGCCCATGTGCCGGCATCGCATACCAGTCGTAGCAACGCCACCACGACAGCGCCCGGCCCCGGCAAAATCAACGGCTGCGCCACGAGACCCGCCACCAGCACCCACACGGCAAGCCAAAAGGCGGCAACGGCACCTGCTGCCGCCACCGCCTTCATACGCTCTGCCATTTGTCGAGCAAACGCACGCACGGGCTACTCCATGTAGTAGAAATCGTCAGCCGGGAGCTTGCCGCCCACGGCGCTCGCGTCCGCATCGGCCAGCACCTGCAGGTACCCACCGAGCGCCGCCTTCATATCCCTCCCCGTCTGGCACACGAGCATGCACCCGGGAATCGCCTTTTCGGCAATCGCGGCGTTATCCACGATACCCGCATCGACCACGGCCTGAGCCCAGTCCGCCGGCACCGCGTTCACGTCCTCAACGCTCGCAGCATGGCAGCTCAGGAATTCCGCCACGGCCTCGGGATGCTCCTCGGCAAAGGCCCGACGCACCACGGTCACGCCCGTCAGCAAACGGGAGCCCGTGTCGCCCGCCAGCTCATCCCACACATCGGTCAGACTCACCGGCGCCGACAGCTTGCCTTCGCTCTTTGCGATGGCAGCGGTCTTGAACGGCTCGGGCAGCACGCCCACGGCAGACGGATCGGCAAGCAGCACCGAGAGCACCTCGGTGGGCTCGCTCTTAAACTCAAGCGCCACCTGGCCGGTCAGGCCCGCGCGCTCCAACAGGTAGTTCATGACGTACTCCGGCGTGGTGCCCTTGCCCGTCATATAGACAGTATGGCCCGCCAGATCGCCAAACGAAGTAACGTCCGCGTTACCCGTCACCACGTTCAGCACGCCCAGCGTGTTGATGTCGATGACCTGCACCGCACCCTCAGTCTTGTTGTAGAGTACGCTCGCCACGTTGGCGGGCACCAGGGCGATATCGATATCGTCCTGAATGACCTTGGGCACAATCTCATCGGCGGCAGTATTGATCGCAAAGTCGAACTCATTGTCCGTCTCGCCATCGGCTGCCCGGTCCATAAACTGCACCAGACCAATCGAGGTCGGCCCCTTGAGCGAGGCGACGCGCACCTCGACCGGCTCTGCAGCAGCACCGGCGCCGTCCGTGGCAGCCGAGCCCGCGGCGGACCCGGCACCGGCAGCCCCGCCGCCACAGCCCGCGAGTGCAAGCGACAGCGCACCCGCGGCAAGCGCCGAGGCAAACCCCCGGCGCGACAGCTCAAAATCAAACGCGCGCATCGCTAGCACGTCCCCTCGTTAGGCATCGTCCATGCGTGATGGTCGGTATGCAGCAGATCCTCAGCCAGCGACGAGAGCGGCTCGCCCAAGAACTCGCGGTAGCACGCCTGGACATCGGGATTCTCGTGCGAGAAACGAATGTCCGCAGCGGCATCCAGGCCCCAGAGCACCTGGCCACGCTCGGCTGCCAGCTCGCAGCCGTCGTGGATGGGCTGACCGCCGCCACCGACGCAGCCGCCCGGGCACGCCATAACCTCAACGAAGTCATAGCTCACGCGGCCGTCGCGAATCGCGTCGAGCAGACGGGCAGCGTTGCCCAGCCCGTGTGCCACGGCGACGCGCACCTTGGTGCCATCGATATCGGCCACGGCCTCCTTCCAGCCGTCCAGGCCGCGCACATCGGTAAAGAAGTCGGCGTCGGGGTTCTTGCCCGTCACCAGGTAATAGGCCGAGCGCACGGCGGCCTCCATCACGCCGCCCGTGGCGCCAAAGATCACACCCGCACCCGTGCCAAAGCCCAGCGGCGTATCGAGCGGCTCCTCAACTAGCGTATCCACGCTCACGTGGCTCGCGCGGACCATGCGCACCATCTCGCGCACCGTCAGCGCAACGTCCACATCGGGCGTGCCGCCCTCGCCCACCATGCTCGGCAGCGCGCACTCGGCCTTCTTGGCCGTGCACGGCATCACGGACACCACAAACAGGCGCTCGGGCTCCACGCCCAGCACCTTGGCGTAGTAGGTCTTGGCGATGGCGCCGAACATCTGCTGCGGCGACTTGGACGTGGACAGGCTGTCGACAAACTCGGGGTAACGCGCCTTCACAAAGCGTACCCAGCCCGGGCAGCAGCTCGTGAACATGGGCCAGCTGCGGCTGTCGCCCTCGCCCTTGGCGGCCTCGCCCAGGCGCTTGAGCAGCTCGGAGCCCTCTTCCATAATGGTGAGGTCGGCCGAGAAATCGGTATCGAACACGTACTCAAAGCCAACGCGGCGCAGCGCGCAAGCCAAGCGCTCAACGGTAGCCTCCTCGCGAGATATGCCGAGCTCCTCGCCCCAGGCGCTGCGCACGGCCGGCGCAATCTGCACCAGCACGATCTTGTCGGGATCGGCGAGAGCATCGAACACGGTCTCGGTATCGTCGCGCTCGCGCAGTGCGCCCGTCGGGCAATGCGTTATGCACTGGCCGCACGCGACGCATTCGGTCTTGCCGATCGGCGCGCGCCCGCGGGTACCCACGGCGGTATGCGTGGCGCGGTTGGTCAGGTCCCAAATCCCTAGCCCCTGCACGCTCTCGCACACCTTGATACAGCGCATGCATTTAATGCACTTGTCGTTTTCGCGGATGATGGGAAAATCGAAATCCCAGCCCTCGCCCGCCAAATGCCTTTGATACGGCAGATAAAAAATACCCAGGTCGTTGGCGATGGTCTGTAGGTTGCAGTTGCCGCTGCGCACGCAGCTCGTGCACTGCGAATCGTGCTGGGACAGCAGCAGCTGCACGTTGGTGCGGCGAGCCTCGCGGGCCTTGGGGCTGTTGGTGTGCACCACCATGCCGTCGAGCACGTAGTTGTTGCAGGCGGCGACCAGCTGATCGCAGCCCTCGACCTCGACCACGCACACGCGGCAGCCGCCGATCTCGTTCAGATCGCGCAGATAGCACAGGGTGGGAATCTGGATGCCGACGGACTTGGCCGCATCCAGGATCGTGGTGTGCTCGGGCACCACGACTTCGCAGTTATCGATAATGAGCCTGACCATGTTGTGCGCTCCGTTTTCGCTGTTGTCGCCGACGGTGGTTTTGTTGAGCTCTACCATTCCAGGTTCCTCCCTCCGCGGAACGCGCCAAAGCCAAAGTGGTCGCAACGCAGGCAGCGGCTTGCCTCCTGGCGCGCCTCCTCCTCGGTAAGGCCCTGCTCGACCAGATTCCAATCGTGAATACGCTCGCCGGCCTCGCGCTCGCCCAGCTCGCAGCGGCCGCACTCGTGCTTGCCCTTAAACTGAACGGTCGGCAGCTCCACGTCGAGCTTGATCTTGTGGTCGAAGCCCAGATAGCGGTCGATGTTTGCCGAAGCCACGCGGCCGGCGTTGATGGCACGGATGACGGTGGCGGGGCCGGTCTGGCAGTCGCCGCCGCTAAAGAGGCCATCGAAGTTGGGCACGGCACCGTCCGAGTCGGTGACCACGCAACCCCACTTGCAGGCGATGCCCATGTCCTCAAACGGCTTGGAATCGATGTCCTGGCCAATGGCGACAAACACGCGCTCGCAGGGGATGACGCGCTCGGGCGTAGCGGCGGCACGCGGAGCCGGACGACCGCGGCGGGGCTCGCCGATAATCTGCGGTTGCACGCGCAGGCCGCTCACGCGACCATCTTCGCCCGTCTCGATGGCGAGCGGCGCCGTGAGCTCCAGAACCTCGCAACCCTCGGCCTGGGCGCCGGCAATCTCGGCGTCCTGGGCCGTCATATCGCAGATGCGACGGCGGTAGACGATGCTCACCTTTTCGGCACCGCAGCGCACGGCAGAGCGCGCCACGTCCATGGCCACGTTGCCGCCGCCGATGACGCACACGCGCTGGCCGCTCAGGTCGGGCAGCTCGTCGTCTCCGATGGCGCGCAGCATCTTGACGGCCGACTCCACGCCGGGCGCCTCTTCACCCGGAAGGCCGAGCTTCTTGTCGCTATGGGCACCGATGGCCAGGTAGACGGCATCGAACTCGTCGCGCAGGCGAGCGAGCTCCTCGCCGTTCACGGAGTGATCGAGCTCAACGTCGATGCCGGCGCTCAAGATCCAGTCGATCTCGGCCTGCAGGCGCTCGCGCGGCAGACGATAGCTGGGGATGCCGTAGCGCAGCATGCCGCCCAAGTGGTGGCGCTGCTCAAAAATGGTCACCTTGTGGCCCATCACGGCCAGGTAGTAGGCACAGGAAAGGCCAGCCGGGCCGCCGCCGATCACGGAGACGCGCTTACCGGTGTTGTCCACTACATGCGGCTTGTGGTCGTTGAGGTCACTGTGCTCAACGGCAAAACGCTTGAGGGCGAGGATGTTCATGGGGTCGTCGACCATGCCACGGCGGCAATGCATCTCGCAGGGATGCTCGCACACCAGGCCGCAAACGAGCGGCAGCGGGTTATTCTTGCGGATGACCTTGACGGCATCGGCATAGCGGCCGGCCTCGACGAGCGAAATGTAACCGGGAATGTCGACATGCGCCGGACAGCCCGAGACGCACGGGACGCGGGCCTCGCGGTCAAAGCTACAGGAGTGCTCGCGGATGTGGTGCTCAAAATCGTCACGGAAACCGCGGATAGCCGTAAGCGCCATGGCGCCGGCCTCGTAACCGATGGCGCAATCGCTCGAAAGATAGATGGTGCGGGCCGTGCGCTCAATCAAGTTGAGCGTGGACTCGTCGGCGCGGCCCTCGAGCACATCGGCGAGCAGGTCGCTCAGCGCGCTCAGGCCCACGCGGCAGGGCGTGCACTTGCCGCAGCTCTGGGTGGAGCACAGGTTGACGAGCGCCGCCGTAAACTCGACGGGGCACGGGGCGAGTGAACTCACCGCCAGACGACGTCCGAGTGCATCGTGCAGGTCGTCCATGACGGCCTGAGCGTGGCTGCGTTCCATTACGTGCAGTCGAGCCATAAGATCCCCTCTCACATGGCAGCCCGGAGGCGAGGCCGGGCGAAATTGCTACACGCACAACACTGACCTAAAAAGTTGTTAGGTCTCCACGCAGTTCGGCAGGCGGTATGAAATGTCACCATCAGCGGTGAAAATGAACATTATCGCAGATAAATGCCATATTTGATAAAACGCGTTACCAAATTGCAATATTCAATGTGAAAAAGAGCGCCTTACTATTTTTCCTTTTTGATCCGTTTTCCTCCGTCCCCTTCGGATCACATGATCCCTTGGGAACGGAGGAAAACGGATCGTTTTTGGCGCAAAAGGGCCAGGTTTGTTTGCACCAATCTCACTTGCGCTAGATGAAGAGCTCGCATCCCTTCCGCGCGACGCAAACCTTGCTCAGCATCTGGGAAACAGCGGATAGTTTGTTGGAATCAAGCTTGCGAGCACCTCGCGGACATACGGCGATGCAGCGCATGCAGGAGATGCACGCCTCGCCAGCTGCTCGTTTGGAGTCACCCTTGTCGATAGCACAAACGGGGCACGCCGCGGCGCATGCACCGCAGGAGACGCAATCCTCTGTTGCCTCGGGCGCCATGCGGTGACCTCCAGCTTGTTTATAAGGACGATTGCCGGGGATAGAGGGCTCGGACGCATCCTCAGCCAACAGCTTTTGCTGAATTTGCTGAGCAAACTCAGCAAGCTGCGCCGCATCCTGCGCATCCGGACGACCGGCAGCAAACTGTCGCGCAATGGAATGTTCTGCAATGGCCGCAACTGCCGCGATCACCCGGAATCCCGCATGCTTCGCAACGTCCTCCAGCTCTACGAGCGTGTCCTCAAACGCGCGGTTTCCGTAGACGCACACCAGAACGGCCCGCGCTCCGTTGCCGTGAACCATGCCCAACCGGTCAGCCACCACAGCCGGGATTCTACCGGCATACGCCGGCACAGAGATTACGGCCACGTCGTCCTCAGTCATCGAGACAGCGCTGAAATCTAGCCCGCTATCGGTCAGATCGACGGTAACGGTATTCTTGTCCAGTGCCCCGGCCACAAGGCCAGACACCTTCTGCGTTCCACCCGTCGGACTAAACACAATTTCGAATACGCTCATCGAGACACCCTCCCCCTACGTCTGGCAACGCGTCAAGCCGTTTTCACATCCAGCCAGAGTATACGGCACGTGGGATCCCCATTTTGGTGCATCAAGCACCCCAATGCACCAACCCTACGCTGTCTGCCTCTTCGTTTTGTATAAATTACGGTACAGATTGAATATATTTACGGGATACCGCCGTGTTTTCCCGAGGTACCCCATCCTGGCCCGTGCAAAAAACGGAGTATTCTGCAACGTGACCGCGCCAGCAATACCCCGAGCGGGCAAACCTTTAGGGCGCTGCGTCATTTTGGGTTCCGACATGGCGAGAATGACGCGCCCCTGCTCCGGAAAACGACGAAATCTGACTCAGAACGCTCGCCAGGGATATCCGAAAGCCACCGTTGGCGACGTCAAATCATATGCAGACAACTCGAACTGCAGAATACTCCAAAAAATGCACGGCGCACCCCATGGGACCCATTGCCGCATGGTAGGAAACAGGCCCACGGCATCCTCTAGACGCATTCCCGAGGAAATCACATTTGAACTAGCGATCGGATACGGCAAACAAAAAGGGCCCCGAGCGTAGTTGCTCGGGGCCCTTGGTTCACCTCGCTCTAGCGGGCGATGCGTGTGTTATTTGCGCTTGCCGCCGCCGTCACCGGGACGACGGGAGCTGCCGCCACGCTTGCCACCACGACTATTGCCATAGCTGCCACGGTTATCGCGACCGCCGGCACGGCCGCCACGGGAGCCGGCCTGGTTGCCGCCACGCCCGCCACGATAGCCGCCACGACGCTCCTCGCGGGTATCGTCGTAGTTGCGCCAGTCATCGCGACGATCGCGGCTGGCACGCGGGTCACGACGATCGCGCGACTCATTCGAACGACCAGCGCCGCCGCGGCCGCCATTGCCGCGAGCGCTCTCGCGACGCTCGCCGCCGCGGCTAACGCGCTCTTCAAAGCGCTTGCCGCCACGGGACTCACCGCCACGAGCACCTCGCTCACCGCGACCCTCGCCGCCGCGACGCTCATCACGGCCACCGCGCTCGTCATCACGACCGGAACGACGGCGGTCGCCCGAACCGCGCTTGCCACCGCGCGAACCGCGGCCCTCGTCCTCGCGCTCGACACGACGACGGCCGCCACGGTCCTCGTCCTCACGACGACGGCGGTGTGCCTCGCCCTGGAACTGCTTGGCACGACGCTCGGCACGGTTGCCGCGCGCAGGCTGCTCAGCGGCACCAGCACCAGCGCGCTCCTCGGCAGCCACCTCGCGAGCCACGCTCTCCACGGCCTCGTCCACGCGAGCCTGAACGCCCTCGCGCACGCGGGTCTTGCCGCCGCGCTTAGGACGGCTCGGGCGCTCGCCGTCGCCGCGACGCTCGTCGCGACCGCGGTTGGAACGACCGGCCACATCGCCGTAGTCATCGCCGTTGCGCTTGCCGTCGCGACGTGCCTGCTCAAGCTTCTTCTTGCTCTTGGACTTGCCGCGCTTGGTCTTCTTCTTCACCTTAAAGGCGGCAGGATCGCGCTCGGGGTCAACGGCGGGCGGGTTGGGGCCCACGTGCAGGTCGCCGGCTTCGTAAATATCGGCCGTCTTGTCCATGAGCTTCTCGATCTCGTAGAACTCGTCCACGTCCTGCTCAGTCACAAACGTAATGGCCCAGCCCAGCTCGCCGGCGCGGCCCGTACGGCCAATGCGGTGGATATAGTCGGTCGGCTCGGCCGGCACGTCAAAGTTCACGACGTAGCGCACGTCGCTAATGTCGATGCCGCGGGCGAGAACATCGGTTGCCACCAGTACGTCGACGGTGCCGTCGCGGAAGGCAGAAAGCGCGCGCTCGCGCTGGGCCTGGCTGCGGTTGCCGTGAATCGCAGCGGCCTTGATGCCCTTGCGCTCCAGACGACGGCAGCAGCTGTCGGCGCGGTGCTTGGTGCGCATAAAGACGATGGTGCGCTCCGGGCCCTCCTTTTTGAGGAACTCGGGCAACAGGTTGTTCTTGGCCTCGATGGACACCGGGAACACAAACTGGTCGACGGTGTCGGCGGTCGACGTGGCCGGCGCGATCTCCACGCGGGCCGGGTCGCTCACCAGGTCGGTGATCTCGCCCACGGCCTCCTCGTCGAGCGTCGCCGAGAACAGCAGCGTCTGGCGCTCGGCCGGCGTCTCGCGCACAATGCGGCGGACGGCGGGCAAAAAGCCCATGTCGAGCATGCGGTCGGCCTCGTCGAGCACCAGGACCTTAACCTCGTCCAGGTGGCAGGCGCCCTGCTCGATCAGGTCGACCAGACGACCCGGCGTGGCAACTAGGATATCGCAACCGTACTTGAGTGCCGCGGTCTGCGGCTTGTAGCTCACGCCGCCCACGACGGTCACGGCAACGTGGCCCGTGACGTCGGCGATTTTGCTTGCGACCTCGTCGATCTGCTGGGCAAGCTCGCGCGTGGGGGTGATGACGAGCATCACGGGGCCACGGCCGTTGCCCTCGGGCTTTTTAGCACCGCGACGGCGGTTGCGGCCGCCACGCTCGCGCACGGGTTTGGGAGGAGCGATGTGCTCCAGATTGTTCATAGTCGGCAGCAAAAAGGCGGCCGTCTTGCCGGTGCCGGTCTGAGCGGCGGCAAGCAGGTCACGGCCCTCGAGCACTACGGGGATCGAGCCGGCCTGCACGGGCGTGGGCGCCGTGTAGCCCAGGTTCTCGATAGCACGAAGCATCTCGTCGGAGAGGCCCAGCTCGTCAAAGGCGGGCAGGCTCTCGGTAGCGGACTCGACGGCCTGGGCGGCATTGGCCTCATCGGCGGCATCGAAGGCAGCCTGGGTCATGGCCTCGCGGGTCTCGTCCAGAATCTCGGCGTCGGTGACGTCAGATACAGAATTACGCATATGTTGTTGTTCCTTATCTGCACGCGCAATGGGCACGGCATGCGGCCGCGCGGGCGTGCTTGGTAGTGCGCTAATACATACAAAAACAGGTGCGCACAGAGAGGACGTTGCTCAGCACGCTGGCGATCGCTTTGGCAGCCCTATCACGCGCCGTCCAGACGCAGCAGCTCTAAGCGATGGAGCAGATTCGCCGCCGGTTAGTATACCCGTGCTTCGCATGCCCCCACGTAAACCACAGATGACGAGGCGGACGAGGTGGGCCCGGCTGATTGTCTCAATCTGTAACATCTACAGGGCGAATCTTCCTCTACGTGTTACAGATCGAGACAAACGGTCGACACGGCTCACAAACGTCTCAATCTGTAACAGTTAACGAGTAAAATCGGCCCTAATTGTTATAGATCAAGACAGAGGGGGATTTCCGTCCAGTCCAAACCAAATCTCTCAGTCTTCCTGCAATTTCGAACATGTGGCCTATAATGTTGCTTTAGTTACGCTATATATTGCGCAGCCATTTAATACGTCGCCCACCGGGGGCCATTAATTCCTATCGCCATATTGGCTAGGAAGCAATCAAAGGAGGTATCCGTGGCAGCAGAGACGCCTTGCTCGGTCCTCTATAACGATATTCGCTCGTTCGGCGGTCTTAAACATCTCGAGATCGCCCGAATGCTCATCAATGGAAACTCTTATCTCGGCAGTACCCTGCTCGAGAAATGCTCTTCCAACCGCTCGTATCTCACCCGTTACATCGTCCATCGCAAGCCTGACCAGTGCGCGCCCTCCATCTACAGCGACTTTACCGTCACCACGCTCAACCTTTCCTCGGCAATCTGCAGCAAGCTCGGCGGCGGCGAGTCCGCCTATCGGGCAATCGCCGAGCACTATCGCGGTCCGGCCGCCAACGAAATGATGTCGGCTCTCGCCAGCTACAAGCTGGACAGCCGCCTATATGCAAATGCCCTCAATCGCATCGACAACTTTGACGGCAATGCCGTGCGCGAAAAAAGCACGCTCTTCTTGATGCTCTTTGTGGCAACGGGGGCGCTCGCCGATCCCGTTCAGGGCGTGGCCACCGTCGAGCGCTTTTGCGACAGCAAGACAGGCGGGCACTTTGGCACCACCGAAACTACCGTAGGACGTGGCTTTATGAGCAGCCTGGGGCAGCCACGCACCGTCGCCCCTAACCTCGGTCTGCTCAGAACCCATGCCGACAACTGCGCCGACATGCAAATCCATCCCCTCACACGCGATCCGCGCGGCACCGTGATTGGTTCTTTGCCCAAAACCTCGCCCAGCATCACCGATGTAGGCGCCGACGCCTCGCGCGAGCATCTTCGCATTTGGCTCGAGGGTGAGCACTGGTACGCCCAGGGCCTTGGATCGACCAACGGCACAGTGCTCGAATCGGGCGCGGGCGACGGCGATATTGTGATTGAGCCGCCGCGCGACCAACGCGAGCCCGGCAAAGTCTATTCCCCCGTGGAAATCGCCAACAGCGACAGGCTCCATCTGGGTCTCTACACGACATTCCTTGTCATTGTGGACTAGCACGGACGGCGATCGGAAGACGGTCGCCGTCCGTCTTTCGTCTTCTACCTTCTGCGTCGTAAACGACAATACTCAGCGGTACACATGAGCAGTGCGGCTATCATGGTACTTTACCGATATCCGCACTGCTCACGTGTACGCGCGGCAACCCATGCCAGGCAAAGGAACGCCATGGATACTACCGATAGCGCCTATGGCGACAAACTCATCCGTCTCGATACGTTCGACACCGCCGTGGCGGTCGACCCCAGTGCCGAGGACGACGCCAAGCGTCGATTTATGACGCTTATTCTCCAGACGGCCCACCGCAACAACGGCAACATCGGGCACGTGCTTCGCGCGACCAACACAAGCGGCGAGGTCTTTGCCGTCAAGCTACTCAAGGACAACGCCATCCTTTCCGGCCAAGCCCCCGACCGCTCCGCCGAGCAATCGGCAGCGCACCTGGCCAACACCGCTGCGCTGTTCGAGGAGTACCGTCATCTGTATACCGTCTCGCACCTGCGCGGATTTCCGCGCGTCTATGGCTACGGATCGTGCGAGGATGACCCGCTCATCCTCATGGAGTGGGTCGAGGGCACCTCACTCAAGCAGGCGCTGCCCCTGCTTCCTCACGACGCCTCGGGCGGGCTGACCACCCAGATGGTCGCCGCCGTCGGAAACGCCGTGCTTCGTGCGCTCTTGATGACCCAAGGCCTCGTGAATCCGGTCGTCCATCGCGACCTGTCGCCTGCCAATATTATGTTCCGCACCACCAGCCGAACGCTCGAGCAGCAGATTGCCGATTGCTCCTTTGACCCCTGCCTCATCGACATGGGCTCCGCGACCATGGCTCTCGGCGACGACACGATCACCCGGCGCGCCGACATCTGGCGCTTTGCCACGCCCGCATACGCCGCGCCCGAAATGCTCACGCAGGATATCGAAGGCATCGCGGCCCTTCGCCGTTCGCCGGCAATCGACGTCTATGCGCTTTCGAGCATTCTGTACCAGCTCTACAGCGGTCGCAAACCGTTTGACTTTGAGTCGACGGACGCCGCTGCAACCGGCTCGTTCTATCTCGTAAAGACCAAGACCAAGCCGGCACCGCTCGAGCCGCGCTGCGAGGGCGATGAAGCGCTCGTCCAAATCATCATGAAGGGTCTCTCAGTCGAGCAGTGCGATCGTCCCACCGAGCAGCAGATGCTCGAGGTGCTCTCGGCATACCTCACCGATGCCGAATCCGAGGGCCGCGAAGGCACAGGAGACGAGGCCGCGATTGATATCGATTCTGGCACGCACCTTAAGGTCGACGTCGCCGGCGAGCGCGCACGAGAGATCCTGAATCAGGCCCGCCACGATGCCATGACCCGCCGCCGCTTTATTATCGGCGGCGCTATCGCAGCCGTTGCGGGGCTCAGCGTTATCGGGGCGGCAACCCATGGCTTTGGCATCCCCGACTACCTTGACGGCATCCGCGGTTCACTTGACGACTACACCTGGGATCAGCTGCAGGAGATTTCGCTCAAGATTAAGGCCGCCGAGACCCGTAGCGAGGCACGCGAGATTGCCAAGCGCTATCACCTGCTCGATGCCGATGGGCATATCCCCTATCCGTGTACCAAGCGTGTCACGCTCACCAACGGGCTGCAGGTTGGCGCGCAGCTTGTGGGCATCCGCCACGATGAGCTTCTGGACGGGACGGGCAAGGCCGGACTGACGTTTATGTTCGATGCGGGTATTGCCGAGCGCAACGCTGCGGCTGAACCGCCGAGCGCCGGCTGGGCAGATTGCGAGCTGCGGGAATGGCTCAACGGCGACGGCCTTAAGCTGCTGCCCAACGAGTTGCGCGCACTCATTAAAGGGGTCAAGAAGGTCTCGAACAATGTGGGCGCCGCCAACAGCGCATCGTGCCTGAGCGAGTTGCCCGCAACCCTTTGGCTGCCCGCCATGGTCGAGCTGTGCGGTACGCAACCGCCCGATTCGTTTGTCGAGGACTATCACTACCTGGCAGACATCTACAACGGCGAGGGCAAGGAGTATCAGCTCTTCCGCGAGCTCAAGGTGAGCCCGTATTCCACGAACGAGACGATGGTCCGTCAGTGGAAGGGCAAGGACACCTGTTGGTGGGGGCGCACGGTGAGCCCCGACACATCGGAGAGCGAAGGCACGCTCTATATGAACCGCGTGGGGCACGACGGCGACGTCTTTACGTACGCAACGCCTGCGGAAAAGCCAAACAAGCTAACCTGTGTGATCCCCGGGTTCTGTATCTAGGCGGCGGGCGTCTTGCCGTGGCGGGACCCCTCCCCGGCAATTGTCTCGATCTGTAACACTAGCTCGGCAGATACAGGTCTAGATGTTACAGATCGAGACAAACCCCAACCCCGCGAGACAACGTCTCAATCAGTAACAGTAAAGGGTCAAAAACCTCTCTAGATGTTACAGATCGAGACATTAGCTTGCCGAGAACTTCGCCTCGTAAATGTGATTCAAGTGTGTCGATATTTCCTTGCCAATGTTGCGCAACAGGAACCCTTTCGGCGGTCGTAACGTACGAATTGTCATAGGTACCCCTTCAACGATTGGGAGAAGAAATGGCAAAGTACGCACCTAAACACTTGGAAGTCTCAGGCGGCGCCGAGCCTCGCCCCACATTCTCGGGCCACAAGGCAACACGACTCGCCGTCACCGCGGCAACCACCATCGCTATGACTGGCTCGACGCTGCTCGCGCCGTTCTCGGCATTTGCCAACGATGCGAGTGATACCACGGCACAGGACGCGATCATGTCGCCGCTTGCTGTCCACGCCGGCGAGGCGGCAGGCTCCGCAGTAAAGGCAAACGCCCAGAAGATTGCCGACCTGCAGGCTGCGATCGATGCCGCAAAGACTACCGAGGCAGACGCCAAATCCGACTACGACACGGTGGCTGCCCCCTATACCGAAAAGCAGGCGGCCCGCGACAACGCACAAAGCACCTATGACGCCTCCGTCTCCGATAATTCGCAGGCAGAGGCCGCCGCGCGCGCCGAATATGCTCGCCAGCTCGATGAAAGCGTCAAGGCGGCCGACAGCGCCAGTGCCACGCTGAAGGATGCCCAAGGAAAGCTCGATGCAGCCAAGACCGACGCCGAGGACAAGTCGAAGGTCCTTGATGCCGCAAAGCAGGCGGCAGCTGATGCGCAGGCCAAGCTCGAGGCAGCCCAGAAGGCAGCCGCCAACGCAACGCCGGAGGAAATCAAGGTCGCCGAGCAGGCTGCCGCAGATGCGCAGGCCGCTCTGGACCAAGCAAAGGCTGCGAAGGCCGCTGCCGATTCCGCGCTCGCCGATGCCCAGCAGGCTCAGAGCGCCGCGCAGAGCGCTTACGACGAGGCGGCAGGCACGCTGGCTTCCGCCCAGCAGGCAAAGACCGCCGCGGATGGCAAGGCGGCTGAGGCACAGGCGGCATACGACAGCGCACAAGCCGATTTGGCGGCCGCAAAGGCAGGCGCCGAGGGCCCGGAGTATGACGCCGCCCAGGCAAAGGTCGATGCTGCCCAAAGCGCACTCGACCAGGCGAAAAAGCAGCAGGCGACTGCCGAAGCAGGCCTTTCTCGGGCAAATAGCGACGTTGAATCCAAGCAGGACGCCCTCACCGGCGCCGAAAGCGAGCTCAAAGCCAAGAAGCAGACAGTCGCAGCAGCCGAAAATGATGTAACGGCAGCCCAGACGAAAGCCGATGCGGCGCAATCGGAGTTGACCTCGGCAAAGCAGGCACATGCTGCCGAACTGGAGAAGGCAAAGGCCGCTCAGAAACAAGTCGACCAGGCAAAAGCCGAGAAGGAGCAGGCAGACAAGGCGCTCGAAACCGCCAAGGTAAACCAGGCGGCCGCCGATCAAGCCGTTGTCGATGCACAGAAAGCATACGATACGTGCAAGGCAGCAACCGATAAGGCAACGACAGCGGAGGCGCAGAGCGTCATCGGCTTCTACCAGTTCATCGGTGCCAACGACGCTGCAAACATCATCTATAGGCAGAGCGATAAAAACCCGACGACCATTGGCGATAAAAAAGACGGCACGTCACTCGACAACGCCAAGCTATCGTTTAACAAGCTGCGCGAGATTAACGAATACCGTGCAAGCGTTGGATTGAGTGAGCTTAGGGTGACGGCCGAGCAAATGGCAGTCGCTCAATCCGACTCCAATTACTCTGACAAAACGCTAGGTCACTCAGATTACGCCTATTGTGAAAATGCCGCTTGGAACTTCAGTACTAAAGAAACATCGCGCACCAATGGGTCGATGCTGAAAAGGAGATATTTGACGAAGCTGCAGCGAAAGCCGGCCTTGGCAACGTTGCCCCCAAAGATGCTTGGGATACTTTCTGGAGCCACAAAACCGAATTCGAAAAGCGCGGGGCAGACTTTGACACCGTCGGCCATTATTTGAATATCGTACAACCTAACGCCAAAACCATGGGATACGGCATCAACTCGCGCGGAACCCTTTGGCCGTATGTGTTCGTCTTGGAGATCGACAGCAATTACGGTTCGTACGAGAAAGAATACTCGATCGATGAACTCGAGAATCTCTTTGATCAGTATCAGCTGAGCCTCTCCAAAGCCAGCGAAAAGCTCGCCGCCGCAAAGACAGACCTTGAGCAAAAGCGCAGCACAGCGGCATCGAAAGCCGATGCCGTAAAGGCAGCTGAAACCCTCGTCGCTCAAAAGCAGGAAGGCATTGTTGCCGCGAATAGCGACCTTGCCGCCAAGAACGACAGCGTAGCAAGTGCCGCCGCCGCTGTTGCCCTAGCAAAGCAGAATCTCGCCAAGGCAAACGGAAAAGTTGCCGAAGCCGAAGACCAGGTCAAAGCCGCCCAAAGCAACGTGGCGACCGCAGAGCAGGTCGTCAACCAGAAACGCGCCGAGCTTAAGGCATCGAAAGAGCAAGCCGCTCAGAGTCAGAAGAAGGTTGATGACGCCAAGGCAGAGACTCTCGTAAAGCAGCAGACTCTGCAAGATGCAAAGAAGGAACTTGCCAAGTATTCAGCCGATGTTGCTGCGGCTCAGGAGAAAGCCGACGAGGCCCATCAGGCGCTTGATGAAGCCACGGCAGCCCAGACGTCTGCCCAGAGCGCTCTCGAAAAGGCGAAGCTCGACGAGGCTGCCAAGAAGCAGGCCCTCGACACCGCGAAGGACAACGCCGAGGCCAAGGCGGCGACCGCGGAGCACGCCGCGAGCGATCTGACCACGGCGAAAAACGACTTTGCTTCAAAGAAGGCCCGTGCCGACGCCCTGAGCAATGCAGCCGATAATCTTGCCACCGCCGAGGCGGCCAAGAAGGAGGCGGACGCAGCAGTTACCGATGCCGGAGTCGCCCTTAGCACGGCAAATGATGCCATCGCGAACGCCGAGCAGGCGGTCGAGAATTCTCAGGCCGCATCGGACGCCGCTGCTGCTACTCTCGGAAAGCTCAAGTCCATCAACGTCGAAAACGGCATTGCTACTGGCTCTGACGCAAACGCGAACGATACGCTCAATGCCCTCTTTGCCAAGTGCGTCGCCGCCAAGCAGGCAGAACATAACGCAAAGGCCGCACTTGATGCCGCTCAGGCAGACCTTGATGCTGCGACGCCCGCCTACACCGCGGCTCTCAACGGCTACAACGAGGCGAAGGCAAAACGCGTAGCCGCCGAGCAAGCCCTGAAGGACGAGATCGCCCGCCAGGAGCAAGAGGCGGCGAAGGCCGAGCAGGCCAAGATCACGCAGGCTGCCGCTAAGCCGGTTACTGGAAAGCCGTCTGCCGGCAACGCCAAGACGGCCGCCAACTCGGCACTTCCCACCACAGGCGACAATGCCGCGCTCGCCGGTGAGACGTTTATCATCGGAGGTGTCGTGCTCGTAGCCGCCGGCGTCTTCCTGACTGACAAGAAGCGTCGTCAGGAGTAAGGATTTCGGGAGGACGGCTTCTCCTCCCTCCCACCGCTTCGCAAACCCTGCCCAACATGCGCCGGGGCGCCCATCACGCGGGCGCCCCGGCGTTTTACGTTGTATGCCCGGGGCATCTGCTCCGAGATTGTCTTGATCTGTAACAACTAGGACCCAAACATCGGTCTTACTGTTACAGATCGAGACGTTCGGGTTACCCTCGAATGGTTTGTCTCGATCTGTAACATCTAGCAGGCAAAACAGTCCCCAGATATTACAGATTGAGATGATTGGTTGGGACGGTCCATCGGCCAACCATCCATCCTCATCTGTAACGAAATCTCATATATAATTTCTGTACTGGACACCCCCAGGGGGTATGGGTGTATAGTATCGGCAGGTTAACAATTCCAACACCGAACTACAGAAAGGAGAAGCCATGGCTCAAGATAAATTCGATGTGGGCGGCATGACGTGCGCCGCCTGCCAGGCGCACGTGGACCGTGCCGTGAGCAAACTCGACGGCGTCCAAAGCGTCGCGGTCAATCTGCTCGCCGGCTCTATGCTGGTGGACTACGACCCTGCGCAGGTCTCCCCCGACGACATCTGCACCGCTGTCGACCGCGCGGGTTATTCGGCCTCGCCCGTTAGCACGGGCACCGATGCCGCCAACTCAAACGGCAACGCGCAAGCCAGGTCCGGCGCCGCCCATATGGAGTCGCCGACCAAAAAGTTGGAGGCCGCCGCCTCTGCCATGCGCACCCGCCTCATCGTCTCGATCGTATTCCTCATCCCACTGTTCTACATAGGCATGGGGCACATGCTCGGCTGGCCGCTGCCCGGCATCTTCACCGACCACACCCACAGCATGACGCTCGCGCTCACCGAGCTCGTCCTGCTCATCCCCATCGTCTACGTCAACGACGCCTACTTTATCAACGGGTTTAAATCGCTCACGCACGGCGCGCCCACCATGGACGCCCTCATCGCCGTCGGCGCCACCGCGTCCATCGCCTGGTCGCTCTACGCCATGTTCATCATGGCCGACCAACTAGCCGCGGGTCAGGTCCACGAGGCCATGATGACGAGCATGGACAATCTGTATTTTGAAAGCGCCGGCACGATCTTGTCGCTCGTCACCGTGGGCAAATACCTCGAGACGCGCAGCAAGTCCAAAACCGGCGGCGCCATCGAGGCGCTCATTGACCTGGCGCCAAAGACCGCGACCGTCGTGGCCGAGGACGGTACCGAGGCCACCGTCGACGTCGATGCTATTCTGCCCGGCCAGGTGCTGCGTGTGCGCCCCGGCGAGTCCATCCCCGTCGATGGCGTGGTGCTCAAGGGCAGCTCGGCCGTGGACGAAAGTGCGCTGACCGGCGAATCCATTCCCGTGGAGAAGACCGCCGGCGACACTGTCAACGCGGCCACGGTCAACCGCACGGGCTCGTTTACCTTCCGCGCCACGCGTGTGGGTGCCGACACGTCGCTCGCCAAGATTATCCAGCTCGTCGAGGACGCCAACGCCACCAAGGCGCCCATCGCCCGCATGGCCGACAAGGTCGCCGGCGTGTTCGTGCCCGTGGTGTTTGTAATCTCTGCCGTAACTTTTGTGGCGTGGATGGTGCTGACCGGAAGCGTCAACGAAGCGCTCACCTCCGCCGTCGCCGTACTGGTGATCAGCTGCCCGTGCGCGCTGGGCCTGGCCACGCCCGTCGCCATTATGGTCGGCACCGGCAAGGGCGCCGAGATGGGCATTCTGTTCAAGAGCGCCGAGGCGTTGGAGAACCTGCGCAGCGTGGGCACCGTGGTGCTCGATAAGACGGGCACGGTCACCCGCGGCAAGCCTGCCGTGACCGATATCGTGGTAGCCACGCGCGCTGACGGCTCGCCCGCCATGAGCGAAAAGGCACTGCTCAAGTTGGCCGCCGCGTTGGAGCGCTCGAGCGAGCACCCGCTGGCCGAGGCGATTATGGCCGAGTGCGAGACACGCGGGATCGTCGCGCGCATGGTCGAGGACTTTACTGCCGTGCCCGGGCGAGGCGTTACGGCGCGCGAAGGGCAAAACGCCATTGCAGCCGGCAACGTACGCCTGATGGACGAGCTGGGCGTTACCGTGCCCGCGGGTCTTGCCGAACAATTTGCCGCCGAGGGCAAGACGCCGCTGTTCTTTGCCAAGAACGGCGAGCTTGCTGGCACCATTGCCGTGGCTGACGAGGTCAAGGAGACGAGCGCCGGGGCCATCGCCGCACTGCGCTCACTTGGCGTCGATGTACGCATGCTCACCGGCGACAACCGCGTGACGGCCGAGGCCATCGCCCGACGCGTGGGACTGACCAGCGAGCAGGTCATCGCCGACGTGCTTCCCGCCGACAAGGAGCGCCACGTGCGCGAGCTGCAGGATGCGGGCAGTAAGGTCGCCATGGTGGGCGACGGCATCAACGACTCCCCCGCCCTGGCGCGCGCCGACGTGGGCCTTGCTATCGGCACCGGCGCCGACATCGCCAAGGAGGGCGCCGACGTGGTACTCATGCGCAGCGACCTCATGGACGTCGCCCGCGCCATCGAGCTTTCGCGCGCCACGATCCGCAACATCAAGCAGGACCTGTTCTGGGCGCTGTTCTACAACGGCATCGGCATTCCGCTGGCGGCGGGCGTGTTCTTCCCGCTCACCGGATGGCAGCTTTCGCCGATGTTTGGCGCCGCGGCCATGAGCCTGTCGAGCGTATGTGTCGTAAGCAACGCTCTGCGCCTGAAATCCTTTAAGCCCAAGACGGCGCGCTGAAGCACCCGACCTTGTCCCTCAAACCGTCGCTCGCGTACCCAAGTACGCTTCGCTCCTCTTTCGGGGCAATCTCGGGCACCTCAGCACACCTTTAAGATGACGCTGTTCACGACTAAACTGTCAGATATTCTCAATCGATAAGGAGTACACCCATGCGTTACACGATCAAAACGTCCGGCCTTATGTGCGGCCACTGCGACGCTACTGTCGAGACGGCACTGCTCAACGTTGCCGGCGTGACCGACGCCGATGCCGATCACGAGACTCAGACCGTACAGGTGGAGTGCGCCGACACCGTGACCGCTGAGCAGCTCGCTGCCGCCGTCGAGGGCGCCGGCGAGAAATTCCATGCCCTGTCTGTGACCGCCGCGTAGCGACCTGAACGTACCCCTCCCCCGACCAGAAACGAGGACCCGCCATGATGGCAGACCATAAATCGGTGACCCGTATGCTCAAGACGGCACGCGGACAGATCGACGGCATCTTGCGGATGGTCGATGAGGACCGCTATTGCGTCGATATTTCCACACAGCTCATGGCCACACAGGCGCTCCTCGCGCGCATTAACGCCGACGTGCTCAAGGCGCATATCGAGGGC
>NZ_JBDGBA010000001.1:86548-121932 GCF_040910185.1 Collinsella aerofaciens
GCTCTAAATCGGGTATAAAGGCGTGCGGCATATCGAATGAAAGGCAATTTGCATGAATGACTTTATGAAGGGCCGCAATGGCGCTGACGAACTCACCATCGTGATGGGCTTCGCAGGCATTATCATCGCCATGATCGGTTCGATGGCTCGTATCCAGTGGCTCAGCTGGATTGCCATCGCCGTAATCGTGATTGGCGTGCTGCGCGGCCTGTCCAAAAATATCGATGCACGTCGCAAGGAAAACGAGGCCTTTGTCGCCACGACCGCCAATGTTCCCGGCTTGGGCAAGTTCGTCGCCAGCTTGGGCGGCGGCGCTGCAGCGGCTAGCACCTCACGCGCAGCCGGCACCAGTAAGGAAGACTTTGAGCGTGCCAAGCGCACGGCCAAGAAGATGTGGAAGGGTCGCAAGACCACGGCATACCTCAAGTGCCCCAACTGCGGCCAGATGCTCTCCGTCCCCAAGGGCAAAGGCAAGATCCGCGTCACCTGCCCCAAGTGCCATGCCAAGATGGAGACGCGCTCATAGCCGCCATACCATGGGACAAATAAAAGCCGAGGCCTCGCACTGGGACCTCGGCTTTTTCTGATTATGACAAAAGGATTGTCCCTTTGTCGCATCGCCATATCGCGCGCTTACGCCACGCCATCGCGGGCAAGCTCCTCGGCCAACGCCTCGGCTGGCATGGCCATAATCGTGTCGAGCTCGGCGTCCACCTCGGGAATACGCTTCACCTTGAGTTTGCGCACCAGATCACCGCGGCACATCACGTGCGTCGGCTCACGCAGGGCGCACAGGTCATCGAGCGGATTCTTGCGCGTCACCAGGATATCGGCGGCCTTGCCGCACTCGATTGTGCCGGTCTCGCCGCCCAGCCCCAGCAGCTCGGCATTGACCTGCGTGGCCGTATGCAGCGCGAAGGCATTGCTCACGCCTACGTACTTGGCAAAATAGGCCACCTCACGCCACATGTCGTACTGCGTCACGAACGGGCAGCTCGAGTCCGTGCCCAGGCCCACCCTAACACCAGCTTCCAGTGCGGCACGAGCGCTCTCGATGATGCCCGAGCACACGATGTCGCCGTTCTTCTTTTGCGTATCGGTCGAATGGGTCTTTTCCGGGTCGAGCAACACAAACGGCAGCGCCGGGCTGATGGTGCAGGTCACACTCGGCGCACGCCCCTCAAGCTGCGTACCCGCGGCACCGCGGTACAGTTCCAGGATCTCGGGCGTCAACGGAGCGCCGTGCTCAATCGTGTCAACGCCGGCCTCAAGCGCGGCCTTCACACCTTCGGTGCTCTCGACATGGGCCATGACCGGAAGGCCAACCTCGTGCGCCGCCTTGCACGCCGCCGCGGCAACCTCCACCGGCATGCGCAGCACGCCCGGCTCGCCCACCTCGGTCGCGTCGAACACACCGCCCGTTACGAACAGCTTGATGACGTCGGCACCGCGCGCATACAGGTCGCGCACCTGTTCGGCTGCCTCGGCGGGACTGTTTGCCACCTGGGCGAACAAGCCTGCACCATGGCCGCCCGGCACCGTGACGCCCGTTCCCGGCGCCACCAGGCGAGGACCTTGATACTTGCCGGCATCGATAGCATCGCGCACGGCAAGATCGGCAAACAGTGGGTCGCCCGCGCCGCGCACCGTGGTCACGCCACTTGCCAGCTGTTGCTGGGCACTGCCCTTGAGGATGCGGCGGACGATGGCACGGCCCACGGGATTATCGAGCTTCTTCATCAGCGCGCCCGCATCGCCGGCCGAGACAGGCTTGCCCGAGCCACACAGGTGCACGTGCATATTGATGAGGCCTGGCATGAGATACGCACCTGCCAGGTCGACAACCTCGGCACCCGCAGGCGCCTGCGCCACAGCACTCGGCCCCATCCATGTGATGACTCCGCGCTCAACAGTCACGGCCATATCGGGTTGCGGCTCCATATGTTCCGAACCATCCAGGACGGTCGCATTGATAAACAACGTGGAACGATCGGCAGACGCCATATCGAGCTCCTCCCTCACGATTAACATGAACATTTGTCCATTATCACCTAGTCCCGCTGGATTGCTGCTGACGCGTCGGTTAACGGAGGGAAGAGGGGATGTGGGAGACGGAATACGCTGCAGTCCCACCCTAGCGACACCAGGGAAATGTCTCAATCTGTAACAGGTACTGGGTTATTGGGCCCCCTGATGTTACAGATCGAGACATTCGGTCGAAGTTTCACCGGTTTGTCTCGATCTGTAACAATTACGAACTCAAACAACTTCTAAACGTTACAGATCGAGACAAAACCTCTCAGCGCCCATACCACTGACGTCTCCACTCCTCAGCCAAATCGGGCCGTCGCGGAATACCCGCCAACCTCATCTTCTCAACCAGCTTCCCCGGATTCTTGAGCTCATCAAACGTAAACCGAAGCACCTTGTGCCCGAGCATTGTCAGATGAGATTCCCGCTGACGCTCTGCCACGAATGGGTCTACCGACTCCCGGCCCCCGCCGCTCTGCAGGGTGTACTTCCCCTTTCCGTCGAGCTCGCCGATGACACACGTCCCGTCCTCGAGCTGCCAAAAATAGTCGACGCGAAACACTTGGCTCGGATCGAGCGGGTCGCGAAACTCAACCTGCAACTCCGGAACTGGAAAGCCGTACGCAATAAAGAACGCTCGGAACCGAGACTCGCCGCCGTTTTCGGACAGCCCGTCCGCATACGACGCAATCACCTGTGCCCTGCGATACCCTCGCCTGCCCTCGCAATCGGCGCGGAGGCGCTCGCACAAATCCCAACGTGATACGCCTTTCGCCCGCAGTGCAGAATCGGCAATCGCCAACCCGTAGGAGAACGGCGCACGCAGTAAGCAATCCTCTACCGTGCGCCAAAACGACGTCACCCGCACGCCATCAACACGCTCGAGCGCGCCCGCCATCTGCGGACGCAACAACCTGCACCCGCTGCTCAACGTCACCGAACAACCCGTCTTAACAAGAAAGCGCGGCCCGAGCAGATCATTCGGCACCTCCAAACCCCACAAAAGCGCCGCGTCATAGCCCCAAAACGCCCAATCGGGATGAAATTCCGCAAGCCCCCTGATAGTCCTCAGCGCTCGCTCCGCCGGCGTCAATGCATCCCAATCATGCTGAAAACAGAACAGGTACGGATCGGGCTCCGCGATATCGTCGGTTCCAACATGGCGTCGCAGCCACATGAGCTCGGCATTGTCGTGTGTCACAAACAGCACGCCTTGTTCAGCCGCCTTCGTGAGCCTGGCAAGCATCCTATTCCGCGCCAAGGTGTTACGTGTTGCATGCTTGTGTTTAAGAACGGTATTAGACACTTCTATCACCACCACATCGGAGAAATGGGCCATCGTCGCTGTTGCCGCCGCCGACAAATGTCTTGATCTGTAACAGGAAGACCGATTTTTGGCCGCTAGATGTTACAGATCGAGATCTTTCGACACCGCGTCCAACTTTTGTCCCAATTTGTAACAGGTAGGTCGAGTTTTGGCCTGTAGATGTTACAGATTGAGACATTCCCCCAGCCAGGTGCCAAACGTCTCGATCTGTAACAGTTAGACGTTCTCCAGGCCCCCAAACGTTACAGATTTAGACAAACCAGCGGCGCCCAAGCGTTCGTCTCGATCTGTAACAGGTAGACCGGTTTTTGTCCCTAAACGTTACAGATTGAGACAAAGTCAGGGCAGCAGGGCGACACCAGCCACATCCCCTACTCCCACTCCTACTCGTAGATGTTAAGCGACTTCACGTACCGCCCCTGAGCACCCATGATGTCGCGGACCAGGCGCAAAAAGAAGCTGACGCACGAGGTGTCAAAGCCGTCCTGCAGATCCTCGGGATGCACCGCACCCGGTCCATCGACCGCCGTGTCACTCAGGCGCGCGATGTCATACAGATAGAGCTGTCCCGCCGTCAGCCAGACATCGTCGACGCAGGCGAGGCGCACCGCGATCGCGCCGTCGCTCCAATGCTCCTTTTGCACGATATGCGGGTCGTAGACATCAAAGCGAAGGTCGGCGCGCGTATCCTTCAGCGCAACCATGCCGTTCGCAGGATCCTTGTCCAAAATGCCAAAGCGCGAGAAATACTGTGTGTCGCGCACCTGCTCGAGCCGCTTAAGCGAGGCAGGCGAAAGCGATGCCGGCGGCTCATCAACATACAGCTCGAGCAGCGTCTTGCCATGGCGATAGGGGCGCTCGAAGAGCAGCCAATCGGTAAACGCCATGTTGTAGGCCATGATTTCGTTTTGGGAAGGCTCGGTGCGATAGCTGAGCCACGGGTCGACAATAATCTCAAACTGCTCGCGCGCCGGCTCCAAAAACTGAAACTTCCGCAGCATCCAAAAATGGGCCATGTCGGCAATATCGTTGCCGACGGCTTCGGCCAGATGAGCTCGGTCTAAAACGTGGTCAGTCACGGCATCCTCCTCAAACTGATGAACCTCAATTTGAGCTTACGAGGAGGGTGGGCAGCCACTGTCAGCACGGACAAAATAGGCCGCCGGCTGCAAACCAACTGCTGACCAAACACTTGACGGGACACTTGACCGAATATGCGCGCCGCAACAAAACCGCAGGTAAACATAGACGGCCAACCCGCTCTTTTGAGCCAGATGCCCGTAGCCACCACAGAAACAACAGGTGACCACAGCCCAAGAAGTCGACAAATGAACACCCGTACGTCGGCAAACGAACAAATCGGTCGCAAACCCGCAAGGAGTGTCCCCGAATGCCGGCACATAAGGAACGTCCCCAGCTGCCGGCACTTGGGGACGTTCCATTTGGGCCAGCCGTTGGGGACAGCCCTTGTCGATTCAGCTGTGGACAGCCGCCTTACAGCTCCAGCGCCTCGGCGACTTCGGCTGCGCAGGCCAGGGCGTCGGCCATAGCGTTCACCACGAGCGAGCTGCCGTTACGAGCGTCACCGGCAACATACACCGGCGCGGCATCCGCGGCGACGCCGTCGACACGCGCCGCAAGATGCGAGCCCTCGGCGGCCATCACAGGCAGCGGACGACCAGCAGTGGCAACGGGCACGCCAACGGCGTCGAACACACCGTGCTCTGGGCCCGTAAAGCCGCAGGCGATGAGCACCAGCTGCACCGGTACCTCGTGCTCGGAGCCCGCGATGCGCTCGGGCTTTCCCGCCGACCAGTCCAAATCGACCACGCGCAGACCCGCAGCCGCACCCTTCTTGTCCAGCAGCACCTCGAGCGTATCCACGCCCCAGGCACGCATCTCGCCGCCCATCGCAGCAATAGCCTCCTGCTGGCCGTAGTCGGTCTTCTTAATGTTGGGCCACTGCGGCCAGGGGTTGCTCGCCGCGCGCTTATCGGGCGCAGCCGGCAAGAACTCAAACTGGCGCACGCTGCGCGCCCCTTGGCGCACCGCGGTACCCACGCAGTCGTTGCCGGTATCGCCACCGCCAATGACCACAACGTCCAGGCCGCGCGCGTTCACCGCGGGCTCGCCGCCATCGAGCACCGAGACGGTCGAAGCCGTCAGGTAGTCCACGGCATACACTACGCCCGGGGCATCAATGTTCGCAGCCGAAAGCCCACGCGGAGCACGGGCGCCGGCAGCCACCACAACGGCATCGAAGTCGTCGAGCTTGGCAGCCACCGCAGGATCATTCACGTCAGCACCCAGCTCAAACACAATGCCCAGCTCGCGCATGAGCGCCACGCGGCGCTCGACCACGGACTTCTCGAGCTTCATGTTGGGAATGCCGTACATGAGCAGGCCGCCCGGACGGTCGTCGCGCTCAAACACCGTCACGCGGGCCCCACGACGCGCAAGCTCCCATGCTGCCACCAGACCAGCGGGACCGGAGCCCACCACGGCAACCGTGGGTGCACCCTCCCCTGCCGGCTCAAAGCGGTGCGGACCGCCGTTGGCCCACTCATGGTCGCTAATCGCGCGCTCGTTGTCATGGATCGTCGTGGGCTGGCCATCGACCGAGCCCAGGTTGCATGCGGCCTCGCACAGCGCCGGGCACACGCGACTCGTGAACTCGGGCATGGGCGAGGTGAGCGACAGGCGCTCGGTAGCCTCATCCCAGCGGCCGCGGTACACCAGCTCATTCCACTCGGGAATCAGGTTGTGCAGTGGGCAGCCGCTCGGGCGTGCCTTGCCAAAGCTCGCGCCCATCTGACAAAACGCCACACCGCACATCATGCAGCGGCTCGCCTGGGCACGGCGCGCATCGTCGTCGAGCTCCACGTACAGCGGATCGAAATCGCGGCTGCGCTCCTCCACGGGGCGCAGCTCGTGGGTCACGCGATCGATATCAAGAAAAGCACCGGGCTTACCCATGGCACTTACGCCTCCTTCTTGGTCGAAGCAACAGAGCTGGCGGTGGCGGGCGCAGCGCCAGCGACACCACCCGCCACATCAAAGCGAGCGACATCCGCGGCACTCGCGCGGCCGGTCACAATGTCAAACGCCAGCTCCTCGGCCTGCGCATGCGTCTTGCCCACGGCCTCGGCGGCGGCGACAATCGCCAGCACGCGCTCGTACTCGGTTGGAATGACCTTCACAAAGTGCTTGCTCATCGTCTCAAAGCTGTAGAGCAGCTTAATACCGCGCGGGCTCTGCGTCGCGTCCACGTGCTCCTGGATGAGCGCACGAATCTGCGCAAGCTCACCGGCCGTCGGGGCTTTAAGCTCAACGCTCTCGTGGTTCACACGGGCATCGAGCGTGCCGTACTGGTCAAAGACGTAAGCCACGCCGCCCGTCATGCCGGCGGCGAAGTTCTGCCCGACCTCGCCCAAGATGAGCGCCAGACCTCCCGTCATGTACTCGCAGCCATGGTTGCCGCAGCCCTCGACCACCACCGTGGCACCGGAGTTGCGTACGCCAAAGCGCTGGCCGGCCAGGCCGTTAATGAAGCCGCGGCCACTCGTAGCGCCAAAGAAAGCAACGTTGCCCACGATGATGTTCTCGTCGAACTTGTAGGTCGCATGCGGGTTGGGGCGCACCGACACCTCGCCGCCCGAAAGGCCCTTACCAAAGTAGTCGTTGGCGTCGCCGCACACGTTGAGCGTTATGCCGCGCGGCAGGAACGTGCCAAAACTCTGACCGGCCGAACCATCGCAATCGATGGTGATGGAGCCGGCGGGCAGGCCCTCGGGATGCGCCTTGGTCACCGCGTTGCCCAAGATGGTGCCCACGCAGCGGTTGACGTTGGCGATGTCGGCGCGGAAGCGAATCGGGCGCAGGTGCGCACGGGCATCGGCCGTATAGGGCACAAACAGCGTGGAATCGAGCGTCTTGTCGAGCTCGCTGTCCGCAGCCATCTGGGGCAGGAAGTGGCGACCGTCGGCACCCGGGATGTGGGCACCAAACTCACAGGTCGCGCTCGCCAGCACGGGCGATAGATCGAGCAGGTTGGCCTTGCGGTTGCCCGGGACCTCGATCTGGCGCAGGCACTCGGGATGGCCGACCATCTCGTCGACGGTGCGGAAGCCCAGGCTCGCCATGACCTCGCGCAGCTGCTCGGCAACAAAGAGCATAAAGCGTTCGACGTGCTCTGGCTTGCCGCGGAAGCCGCGACGCAGGCGGCAGTTTTGCGTAGCGATGCCGGCGGGGCAGGTATCCTGCTGGCAGTCGCGCTGCATGAGGCAGCCCATCGAGATGAGCGGCATGGTCGCAAAGCCAAACTCCTCGGCACCCAGCAGGCAGGCGACGGCGACGTCAGTGCCGTCCATGAGCTTGCCGTCGGCCTCGAGCACCACGCGCGAGCGCAGGCCGTTTTGCAGCAGCGTCTGCTGGGCCTCGGCAAGACCGAGCTCCAGCGGCAGACCGGCGTGCCAAATGGAATCGCGAACAGCGGCACCCGAGCCGCCGTTGTGGCCGCTGATCAAAATCTTGTCGGCAGCGCCCTTGGCAACACCAGTGGCGATGGTGCCGACGCCGGCCTCGCTGACCAGCTTGACCGACACGCGCGCGCCGGGGTTGGCGTTCTTAAGGTCAAAGATCAGCTCTGCCAGGTCCTCGATGGAGTAGATGTCGTGGTGCGGCGGAGGCGAGATCAGGCCGATACCGGGCGTGGACTGACGGACCTCGGCGATCCAGGGGTAGACCTTCTTGCCGGGCAGGTGGCCGCCCTCGCCGGGCTTGGCGCCCTGGGCCATCTTAATTTGAATCTCAAAGGCGCTGCACAGATAGCGGCTCGTCACGCCAAAGCGCGCACTTGCCACCTGTTTGATGGCGGAGTTCTTGGAGTCACCGTTGGCCAACGGGGTCTCGCGACGCGGATCCTCGCCGCCCTCGCCGGAGTTGGAACGGCCGTGTAGGCGGTTCATGGCGATGGCCATGCACTCGTGTGCCTCTTTGCTGATGGAGCCATACGACATAGCGCCGGTGTTAAAGCGGCGGACGATGTTGAGCGCGGGCTCGACCTCGTCGAGTGCCACCGGAGTGCGGCCGCTGGCATCAAAGTCCAGCAGGTCGCGCAGGCGCACGGCACGGCCGGTGCGGTGCAGGCGGGCGCTGTACTCCTTAAAGGTGTTGTAGCTGTCCTCACGGCAGGCGGTCTGCAGCAAGTAGACAGTCTGCGGATCGATGAGGTGATCCTCGCCGCCGAGCGGGCGCCACTTGGTCAGGCCCAGCGTGGGCAGTTGATCGGGAGCCGGGCTCTTAAGGATAGCGAGCGCGGCGTCGTAACGCTCGTTTTGCTCGCGCTCAACGTCCTCGACACCCATACCGCCCACACGGCTCACCGTGCCGGCGAAGTACGCGTTGACGAACTCCGGCGTAAAGCCAACGGCCTCAAAGATTTGCGCGGAGTGGTAGCTCTGCACCGTGGAGATGCCCATCTTGGACATGATGGAGACGATGCCCGCCGTCGCGGCCTTGTTGTAGTTGGCGATGCCCTGCTCGGCTGTCACGTCCAGATCGCCGTGCGCCGCCAAGTCGCGGATGCACGCATGCGCGTTGTACGGGTAGATGCCGCTTGCGGAGTAGCCCACCAGCGCCGCAAAGTCGTGTGGAGACACGGCATCGCCGCACTCCACCACGATATCGGCAAAGGTGCGCACGCCGGCACGGATCAGGTGGTTGTGCACGCAGCCCACGGCGAGCAGCGACGGCACGGGCACCTCGCCCGCTCCGGCGCGATCGCTCAGCACCACGATGTTCACGCCATCGCGAACCGCAGCCTCGACGTCTTCGGCAAGCTGCTTGAGCGCAGCCTGCAGCGCGCCCTCGCCGGCATCGCAGCGGTAGACGGCACGGAAACGGCGGGTCTTAAAGCCCACGCGGTCGATGGCGCAGATGCGGTCAAACTCCTCCTCGCTCAGCAGCGGACGCTCCAGGCGCACCAGCTGGCAGGCCGTACGGGAGTCCTCGAGCAGGTTGCCGTGGTTGCCCAGGTAGAGCGTGGTCGAGGTGACCATATGCTCGCGAAGGGCGTCGATCGGCGGGTTCGTGACTTGAGCGAACAGCTGATAGAAATAGTCGTAGAACGAGCGCGTCTTCTTGGACAGGCAGGCCAGCGGCGCATCGATGCCCATCGAAGCGAGCGGTGCCTTGCCCTGCTGGGCCATGGGACGCACGACCTCGTCGACGTCATCCCAGTGGTAGCCAAGCTTGGCCATACGCACGGCGGCGGGCACCTCGGCGTCCTCGGCGGGCGTTGCCGCAACGGGCTCATCGAGCGCGCCAACGGTCAACGTCTCCTCGGCAATCCAATCACGGTAGGGCTTTTCCTTGGCGTAACGGGCACGCAGCTCATCGTTGCAGATGACGCGCCCGCGGGCAAAGTCGACCTCGAGCATCTGGCCCGGTCCCAGGCAGCCGCTCGTCAGGATGTTCTCGGGGCTCACCTCGATGGTGCCCACCTCGCTCGCCAGCATAAAGCGACCGTCGCGCGTCACATAGTAGCGGGCGGGACGCAGGCCGTTACGGTCGAGGGCGGCACCCAGCGTGCGACCGTCGGTAAAGGCGATGGCCGCCGGGCCATCCCACGGCTCCATGAGCATGGACTGGTAAGCGTCGTAGGCGCGGCGCTCCTCACTCAGGCTGTCGTTGTGGTCCCACGGCTCGGGCAGCAGCATGGATGCGGCACGCGTGAGCGAACGACCGTTCATGACCAAAAACTCAAGCACATTGTCCAGAATCGCGGAGTCGGAGCCCTCGCGGTTGATGATGGGCATCAC
Source organism: Collinsella aerofaciens (assembly GCF_040910185.1). Lineage (GTDB taxonomy): Bacteria > Actinomycetota > Coriobacteriia > Coriobacteriales > Coriobacteriaceae > Collinsella > Collinsella aerofaciens_BF. The sequence continues at coordinate 96,728 of NZ_JBDGBA010000001.1, forward strand.
GCGCTCAAGATCGTGCTGCAGCACGGGGCTGTACAGGTTGGGTTCGCGGGCGCGAATCCAGTTGACGTTGCCCTTGAGGGTATTGATCTCGCCGTTGTGGATGATAAAGCGGTTGGGATGTGCGCGCTCCCAGCTGGGCGTGGTGTTGGTGGAGTAGCGCGAGTGGACGAGCGCCACGGCCGTTTTGACGGCGGCGTCGTTGAGGTCGATGAAGAAACGGCGCATCTGCGTGGCCACAAGCATGCCCTTGTACACGATGGTGCGCGAGCTCATGGAGCACACATAGAAGATCTTGTCGCGCAGGGCGAACTCAGCGTCGGCCTTCTTTTCGATGGTGCGGCGGCACACGTACAGGCGGCGCTCGAATGCGTCGCCGGCCGGCGTGTCGTCGGGGCGGCCCAGAAAGGCCTGCAGGATGGTAGGCATGCAGGCGCGGGCCGTCTCGCCCAGGTCGTGCGGGTCGACGGGCACCTCGCGCCAAAAGAGCAGCGGCACGCCGGCCTCGGCGCAGCCCTCCTCAAACACGCGACGGGCATCCTCTACGCCCTTGTCGTCCTGCGGGAAGAACAGCATGGCCACGCCATAGTCGCCCTCTGCCGGCAGAATCTGGCCGCACTTTTGAGCCTCTTTGCGGAAAAAGTGATGCGGGACCTGAAACAGGATGCCGGCGCCGTCGCCGGTATTCTTCTCGAGTCCCGTACCGCCGCGGTGCTCCAAGTTGACCAGAATGGACAGCGCATCGTCCAGAATCTGGTGATGGCGCTCGCCGTTGATATCGGCAAGCGCGCCGATGCCACATGCATCGTGGTCGAATTCGGGGCGATAAAGGCCCTGCTGCTGAGCGGAATCTGCCTGCATCGCGATCCTCCCCTAGATATTTAGACAGTCAGTTGAATAGGCATACTAGGAGCATCGCCGGCCTGTTGTGTTTCCCACCCGTTTCGAAACAATCGCGTAACGCACGCCCTACGAGTGGACACCGCCGACCTCAAGGGCGACAACATAGGCCCCAAGTTCGGCCTGCAAACTCACCTCTTCAAACATCTCAATCTGTAACAGTAAGACCCAATTTCCATCCCTAGTTGTTACAGATCGAGACATTTCGGCAGCCCCCTGCACCATCCTATTCAAATACAACATTTTGTTAGACATGGTTAACTTTTAAGCCAAAAACGAGTATCCTTTGCGGCGTCAAGCAAACGGCACGCATGCCGTGCCACATTAAGGAGGCCCCTATGGCAAACCAGACAGACCAACAGACGATCCAACTCGTCCTTATCCGCCACGGAGAGTCGGAGTGGAACAAACTCAACCTGTTCACCGGCTGGACCGACGCAGAGCTCACCGACACGGGCCGCGAAGAAGCCGCCGCAGGCGGTCGAGCCCTCAAAGAAGCCGGTTTCGACTTTGACGTCTGCTACACTTCGCGCCTCAAGCGCGCGATCCACACCCTCAACATCGTGCTCGGCCAAATGGATCGCGAGTGGCTGCCCGTCATCAAATCCTGGAAGCTCAACGAGCGCCACTACGGCGCGTTGCAGGGTCTCAACAAGGCCGATGCCGCGGCGGAGCACGGCGACGAACAGGTGCTCATCTGGCGCCGCTCCTTCGATATCTGCCCGCCGGCACTCGAGCCGAACGACGCGCGCGATCCCCACACCCAGGAGCAATACCGTGATGTCGCACCCGACCAGCTGCCCTACACCGAGTGCCTCAAGGACACGATAGCCCGTGCCTGGCCTTATTTCGAAGACGAGATTCGCCCCCAGATGCTCGCCGGCAAGCGCGTACTCATCGCCGCACACGGCAACTCCCTGCGCTCTCTCGTCATGAAGTTCGAGCACCTCACGCCCGAGGAGATCCTCAAGGTCAACATCCCCACCGGCGTGCCGCTCGTCTACACCTTCGATGCCGATTTCAACGTCCTCGACAAGCGCTACATCGGCGACCCGGCGACCATCGCCGCCAAGATCGACGCCGTGGCCAACCAAGGCAAGGCGCACAAGTAGCCCAAACCTAAACCCAGGGCGTGGCGCCGCGCAACCCAAGTGCAGCGCCACGCCACCCCAACGTAGGAACCAGCCATGCTCAACCATCTCAAACAACACTTTGGCTCGCACCGCACCGGCGGTCACGGAGGCCTAGACATTGCACGGCATATCGGCCCCGGGCTTCTCGTGACCGTCGGCTTTATCGATCCGGGCAACTGGGCCTCCAACATGGCCGCCGGCTCGCAGTTTGGCTACGCGCTGCTGTGGATCGTCACGCTGTCCACGATTATGCTCATTGTGCTGCAGCACAATGCGGCGCACCTGGGTATCGCCACGGGCGCCTGTCTTGCCGAGGCCACGACACGTTACCTCCCCCGCTTCGTTGGACGCACGGTGCTCGCCAGTGCCTATCTCGCGACCATCGCCACCGCCATGGCCGAAGTCCTGGGCGGCGCGATTGCGCTCCAGATGCTCTTTGGACTGCCTGTGCGTGCCGGCTGCGTCATCGTGGCAGCAGTATCGATGGCGATGCTCATGACGAGCTCCTACAAGCGTGCCGAGCGCTGGATTATCGCCTTCGTAGGCGTGGTAGGACTCTCGTTTTTGGCCGAGCTTGCACTAGTCAAGGTCGACTGGCCGCAAGCCGCCGCAAGCTGGATCACGCCCAGTATGCCCACTGGCTCTGCCGCGATTATCGTGAGTGTCCTGGGTGCGGTCGTTATGCCCCACAACCTCTTTCTACACTCCGAGGTCATCCAATCCATGCACTTCGAAGGCCAAGGCGAGCAGGTTATCGAAGAGCGTCTGCGCTATGAGCTCTTCGACACGCTCTTTTCGATGGGCGTGGGCTGGGCAATCAACTCGGCCATGGTCATCCTGGCCGCAACGACCTTCTTTGCGCACGGCATTGTCGTAGACGACCTCGCCGTCGCAGCGGACACGCTCTCCCCCATTCTGGGCCCAGCAAGCTCGACAATCTTTGCGGTGGCGCTGCTGTTTGCGGGCCTCTCGAGTAGTGTGACGGCAGGCATGGCGGCAGGCACCATCACCGCAGGCATGTTCGACGAGGAATACGACATCCACGACCGACATTCCTCGATCGGGGTGGTGGCCTGTTTCGCCGGCGCAGTGGCGGCGTGCCTGGTCGTCCCAAATCCTTTTGAGGGTCTCATTTGGAGTCAGGCGCTGCTGTCGCTTCAGTTGCCGATTACGGTCTTTGTGCTCATACGACTCACCAGTTCGCCCCGCGTCATGGGCAAATACGCCAACTCCCGCCCGCTCAACGCGTTGCTCGTAGGGATCGGCGTCATCGTAACGGTTCTCGACATCGTGCTGCTAACGGGGATGTAATTGGGATGGCGTGACTGTCCAGATATAACGTCTCAATCTGTAACACGTAAGGCCGTTTTAAACCGTCAGATAAATCAAAAGGGCCCCGGCCGAGAATTCGACCGGGGCCCTTGGACAGAACTCTGTATGGCTAATCGCCGTGTGTCTACGAGTTACTCCTCGACGAGCTCAAACTCATCGGGGCCGACGCCGCAGACCGGGCATACGTAATCCTCGGGCAGCTCGGGCGTGTCGACCTCAACCTCGTAACCGCAAACGGTGCACACGAACTTATACGTCTTCTTCTCCTCAGCCATGATGTTCTCCTCTCGAACGCGACTGGTGATGTACTTCGTTTATTAGTATAGATTCTCAATAATATAATGCAAGTATTTTTAGAACATTTCTAGCCTTGATACGACGAAGCCTTGGGCGGCGTCTTGCCCTTCAAGACCTTGTGATAGTAGTCATAGGTCAGCGGGGCCTCGCCGCTCAAGCGCTCGGCGTCCTCCACCTCGCCGATAAAGAGCAGGTGCGTGCCCACATCCACGGTATCAATTAGACGGCAGCTAAACAGCGCCGCCGCGTGCTCGGGCACATAGGGCATGCCCAGCGCGGTCTCGTGGGTCTCGTACTTGGCAAACTTGTCGTAGCCACTGCTGGTGCGGAAGCCAAAGTTACCGATATAGAGCATGTCGGCCGTCTGATCGATCACGGTCAGCGCAAAGGCCTTAGCCGATGCGATTACGCCGGACGTGACATTTTCCTTGTTCACGGCAATTGAGATGCGCGGCGGGGCGGATGTCACCTGCACCGCTGTGTTGATAACGCAGCCGGCACGCAGCCCGTCCGCCGCAGCGCTCACCACGTACAGGCCACTCGGCATGGTAAAGAACGCAGTTTTGTCCATAACGATCACTCCCCTAACCCAGGATTGAACCTCATGGATGTATGTACCCACAAAAAAGGCGGCACCCATAACGGACGCCGCCTTTGAGACATATGTGTCAGAACAGTAAGAAAGATGAGACACCCGCAGTTGCGGTGAAATAGGGACTGAATAGTCCCTCAAACAGGCAAAACAGTCCGTATTCCACCGCAACTTATACAGAGTGCCTAGCGGTTGCGCTCCTTAAGGGCGCGGTCGATCTCGCGTTGGACATCACGCTTAGCCATGTCCTCGCGCTTGTCATAGAGCTTCTTGCCGCGACCCAGACCCAGCAGCAGCTTTACGCGGCCGTCGGTATTAAAGTAGAGCTCCAACGGAACCAGCGCATAACCACGGTTGCGAAGTTTGCCGTCAAGAAAGTCGATCTCCTTGCGGTGCAGCAGCAGACGACGCCGACGGTCGGGATCGCGATTCCACACGCCACCATGGCTATAAGGGTGGATATGCAGGCCGACGAGCCAGCACTCCCCACCGCGAATCAGCGCGAAGGTATCGGTGATCTGGCAGGCGCGCTCGCGAATCGACTTGACCTCGGTGCCACTCAGTTCAATACCGCATTCGAACGTCTCATCGATAAAGTACTCGTGATGCGCCGAGCGATTCTTAGAAATGAGCTTGCGTTCACGCTTACTGGGCATCGCCGGCCTCCTTGGCGCCATCGGAACCCTTGCCCGTAGCTTCGCGCTTAGCCTTGCGCTCGGCATTGAGCTCAGCATCGCTCTCACGCACCAGTTTGATAATCGCCGCGCAGGCTTCCTCGCCCACCAAGTCGCGAGCACGCACCGTCAGGCGCGTCGCCTCCTGCTTGTCGCCGTCGCTTGCAGCATCGGTCGCGCACATAATCAGGCAGATGGCAATCTCGGCCGAAGGTGAGGTCGGCACGCCTTGCAGGGCCAGTTCACCCATCACGTGGTCGTCGCTCTCATCAGCGGCATCCGGATAGGTGGTATGGATCTTGTTGAGCAGGCGCGTCGTATGCGCATCGTTGGGCGCCAGGCGCAGCGCCAGACGCGCGCAGCCCACGGCAGCCGAAACGTTCTCGGTCTCGGGCTCCAAGAAGTACTGACCTAGATTGGCGTAAGCGCGGGCGGCGCACTTGCCATCGCTTGCACGCTCCAGCACCGAGAACGAGAGCGATGCCCATTCCTGCTTGTCCTCGAGTGCGCGGAACAGCTCGGCCAAATCCAAGCGATAGTTGCAGTTCATGGGGTCCCAACGCACAGCCTGCATCAGGGCATTACGAGCGCTCACATAATCCTGCTGGCGAATGTAGGCAAACGCCATGTCAGAGTACAGGCGGTCAAACGGCACCTCGACCTGCACGAGCTCGCGCGGATCCTTCTCCACGCGGCGATAGGCCAAGCGCTCAAACTTGCTATCGAAGCTAAAGTATTGACGCTTCTCCTCCGTCTTGCACTCAGCATCAATATACTCCTCGGCGAGCTCCACCAGACGCTCCAGCAGCGGCGTCGCCGTAGCCAAGTCGCCCTGCGCCAGATAGTTCTCGGCATACGTGATGTCTTGCAAGCTGATGGGCAGATCCATGGCTACTCCTCGATCTGAGCGAAACACGGCAGGCGCCGTATATACGGTCAATACACAAAACCCGGGTCTCTTACGAGGCCCGGGCGTTCAATTTTGGTAGCCCGTACCAGATTCGAACTGGTGATCTCCGCCTTGAGAGGGCGGCGTCCTAAACCGCTAGACGAACGGGCCATATGTAGCAAATGCAATGGCTGGGATGGAGGGAGTCGAACCCCCATTGACGGAACCAGAATCCGCTGTCCTGCCATTAGACGACATCCCAATGACTGCATCGCTGCGCTCGGCTGTGCCTTTGCGCAAGAAAGAAATATACGGGAAGTCTCGCCGTGACGCAAGCCCCAATTTTGACTTTTTTGAAATTCAGTCAAATTGGCCTAATTTAGTCCAACCCGTGAAGGACCTGTGAAGCCAACCGCTGTACGCGAAGGGCAAAACGCCGCGAGCGGTAGCCGTCAACCGTTGGCAGATTCTACCGTGAAAACGATAGCGCCAGGCAACACAATCGAAGTATCAATGATCGCGTAGATATGAGGCGCCATGGACGAAGAGCTTGATTACCTATGGGAGACCCTGGGCCTCGAGATCACTGCCGACCTTTGGCCCGAACGGGACAAAATCCATCCCACACTGCGCCCCGCCATTACTGTGGTGCAGGCAAAATACCGCCGTGCATCCTTTTTGATCATGCGGATGTCATGGCACGCGGGACTCCCCGACCTTAAGCGAATCCAGGCAAGCCTCGTCGAGCTGTCCGGCATGCCGACCGTCATATCCGAGGCGCATCTGGAGCAGCGCCAGCGCGAGCGACTGCAACAGCAGCGGATTCCCTTTATCTGCCCCGGCGTTCAGGCATATCTGCCCTTTATGGACGAGGAGTACTGGAGCGGCAAGCCCAACAAGCACGTAAAGGTCTACGATCCGCACGAATGGGCGCAGCTTGAGGATTAGCGCATATGCCCGCCAGCCGGGATAGTGCGCATGCCCGCCAACCGGAAAGCTCATCCCGGAATTTACGTCCAGAACGGGACGCGCTTTCCCCTAGAGGCCCCAAACGGAAACCGTATCCCAGATTTCGCGCTCAAACTGGGATACGATTTCCGCTAGCCCCTTCAACCGGAAACTGCGTCCCGGAATCCGAGCTCAAAACGGGACGCACTTTCCGCAACCACTACAGCAGCACCTCGGTCCAGGTCGCTTCCTTAAACCCAGAAATCGCAAAGTCGTCGCCCACCAGCAGCGGACGCTTGACCAGCATGCCGTCGGTCGCCAGCAGCTCGCAGCACTCCTGATCCGTCATGCCCGCATCCAGACGCGCCTTCAGGCCCAGCTCTCGATATTTCATGCCCGACGAATTAAAGAAGCGCCGCACCGGCAGCCCCGAACGAGCAATCCAGGTCGCAAGCTCATCAGCCGTGGGATTGTCCAAAACGATATCGCGATCGATATACTCTACCCCATGTTCGTCCAGCCATGCCTTGGCCTTCTTACAGGTCGAGCACTTGGGATATTCAACAAACAGTACAGTCATGGGAATCCTCCGAATATAGATCGGCCAACGCAGGCACACGCCACACGAGGCGCCTTCGTATGATGGGCCAATTGTAGCCCGCGGGTCACACGTTAAACGAACCGTACCCCGAATCCGCGCTTGATAAACGGCAGCAGTTCCATTGCCTCGGGCGTGATATGGCCCGCAACGTTCATGCGCTCGTCACCGGGAAGATCGACCCGCGCAATCTCAAGCTCGCCTTCGTAGCGCCCATATCCGCTATTGCTCACAGCGATCGACCCCGCCTTTCGCGGCAGGCCGGCTCCGGCATCCGTCGGCACGGAATCCGGCTTAAGCTTCGTACGTGACTCCTGAGACCTAAAGATGAGGACACTCGAGTCGGGCCGGTCGTGATGAATCTGCCCGCGCACATAGGCATAACCGGGCTCAAGCTCGCATTGCAGGTCCACGTATCCGGCGGAAACTTGAGCAAACTGCGCCCAGCCCGCATCGGATAGATCGGGGTCGCCGACCAACACAATGTCGCAATCGGCGCCATGTGCAAGCTCAAGCATATTGAGAGCAACCTTTGACGCGCGACCGCGCTGCGCCTCGACCGTCGGCAGTCCCTCGAATACCGGCCCGCGAACGTTAGCATCACCCGGCACAAAAGCCATGATTTCGAATCCAAGCGCCGCAAGACGAAGATTCGTCCGAGCAATGTCCTCCAGAGCTAAACCGGTATAAGGCTTGGGGTAAAAATTGTGGCAGGCGGCAAAACGAGTCACATCGGCGCCGGCTTCACGCCACGATGCGATTTCATCAGAACTCACCGTCGATGCATTGACCACAATGCGAAATACACCGGACAGCTCCGCGACCCGCTGGGCGCTAAAGCCATAGTCCAAACGAAGGTATTCCAATCCCAGATCGCGCAGGTCCTCGATGCGCTCAAGCCCGAGCAAATCGCACGTGCGAGGCCCCACATCGGCAATGAGCGCAATGCCGCGGGCGGAAAGCAGCGACAGCACATGACGGACCTTATCGGCATACGCCGCTCCCCCATCCTCGGGAATATGCAGCGAGGTGAACGCATAGCGCGCACCCGCCGCGGCACCACGCTCAATCGTCCGCTCAATATCCTGCAATGGGCTGGAAAGATAAATCGAAATACCCGTTTTCACGCTTCAACGCTCCTTTAAAAAAGGCCGGCTGAGCAGTTAGCCCCGCCGGCACAACCATAGCATCAAGAAATCTGCCGCGCGCCGCGAACCCTGAGCAACACGGCTCGCAATATCAAACTACTCGCCAAAGAACTCGTTGATCTTCTGCTCGTCGACGCCAAAGAACCACGTCAGGACAAAGCCGGCGGCATAGGCAAGCAGCATAGCGGCAACGTAGCCGAGCTGCTGGCCAGGAACGACGATCAGCAGGCCAAACAAACCGGAAACGCCCTGAGAAACCGTGCCGATGTGAAGCAGCGCCGCGAGCGCGCCGCCAAATCCGGCACCCAGGCAGGCCGTCACAAACGGACGAACGAGCGGCAGCGTAACAGCATACATCAGAGGCTCGCCCACACCCAGGATTCCAACGGGAATGGACTCTGCGACGTACTTCTTGAGCTTGGCGTTCTTGGTCTTAAAGTACAGCGCCAAACCGGCACCGACCTGGCCGCCGCCAGCCATCATAAGGATGGGAAGCAGGTAATTGATACCCTTGGTAGCGCCGTCGGGATCGTTGAGCATAGCGTGGATCGGCGTGAGCGCCTGGTGCAGGCCGACGGACACCAGCGGCAAGAAGCCTGCCGACAGGATATAGCCGCCCAGGACGCCCAGCTTCTCGAAGATAAAGGTCAAAACGCTAAAGATGGCAGTCGTCAGCCATGCGCCTACCGGCTGGATGACGAGCATCAGAGCAAAGGCGCCGATGATGAGCACCAGCAGCGGGGACAAGAACGTGTCGAGTGCGTTGGGCATAACCTTGCGAATCTGACGCTCCATCCAGGCAAAAAATGCGCCAGCGATGAGAGCCGCGATCATGCCGCCCGCTGCGGGGTTGTACTGCGCACTGGTGAGCGGCAGCAAAATGGCAGTGGCAGGATCAGCCGCGCCAGGCGCAAGCAGGGGCATGGCACTGTTGGCGATGCACATCATGCCGGCGATGCCGCCCAGCGCAGCGGAACCACCAAACTCACGTGCCGCGTTATAGCCCACCAAGATAGGCAGATAGGCAAACAGGGCCCAGCCCATGGAACGAATGCCCTGGTACCACCACTCGCCTGCAAGCGCTCCTGCCGTCGAGACGTTAATGACGTTGCAGATACCGTTGATGAGGCCAGCCGCAATGATGCCGGGAAGCAGGGCGACGAAGACATTGGAAATCTTCTTGAGGAAGGCCTGAACCGGCTTGGACTCGTACTTGGCCTTCTGCGCGGCCTTGTTTGTGGCCGCAGCGTCAACCACGCTCTCGTCAGCAACGCCTTTCGCAAGGCCGGTGAGCTTGGAGAACTCCTCGAGCACCTTATTCACCTTGCCCGGACCCAGCACGATCTGCATCGTGTCGTCCTCGACCAGGCCCATTACGCCGTCGAGTGCCTTAATGCCCTCCGTGTCAACGTTGCCCGTGTCTTTGACGGTCACGCGCAGGCGCGTCATGCACGCCGCGTTTGCGAGCACGTTGTCTTTACCGCCCAAAAGGTCCAGCAGCTTTTGAGCCAGCTCTTTGTTCGTCATAACTCCTCCTTGTATTGGGTATCTCGTCTGGATGTCATATCAGCTCGCGCCGCGCACCTATTGGGCATCGGCGTTACTCTTCTCATGGCCACTCACCGCAGCACGGACATGGCCTCGCGCCCGCTCAAGAGCTAACGCAGCCTGCTCGGCATCGCAGTCCAGCAGTACCGAGACAATAGCGGTTTTTACGTGGCCGCCGGCATCTGCAAGCGCCTGAACAGCGCGCTCACGCGTGCAGCCGGTCGCCTCCATCACGATGTTCTGGCCGCGCACCACCAACTTCTCGTTCGTCTGCTGCACATCGACCATCAGGTTTTGGTATACCTTGCCGATCTTGACCATGGCACCGGTCGAAATCATGTTGAGAATGAGCTTTTGAACCGTTCCCGCCTTGAGCCTCGTTGAGCCGGTCAGCACCTCGGGACCGGGCACGGGCTCAATGGCAAGATCTGCGCTCTCCCCGATCTTCGACCCTTGGTTGCAGGCAATTGCAATGGTCTTGCACCCAGTTGCCTTGGCGTACACAAGGCCGCCCACCACATAAGGAGTACGACCGCTTGCCGCCAGGCCAACGACAAGATCCTTGTCCGAGAGTCCACGCTCCCGCAGGTCGTTCGCGCCAAGCTCATCGCTATCTTCGGCACCTTCGACAGCCTTGATAAACGCCGTCTCGCCTCCGGCAATGAGCCCGACAATCAGATCGGGTGACACGCCAAACGTGGGCGGACACTCCGAAGCGTCGAGTACGCCCAGACGACCGCTGGTGCCTGCGCCCATGTAAAAGACGCGCCCGCCGCGCTCGAGTGTCTCAGCAGCCCAGTCGATTGCTGTGGCAACCTGGGGCAGCACTTTCGTGACCGACTGGACGGCACGAAGATCCTCATCGTTCATCGTCGTGACGATTTGCAGCGATGTCATCGTATCGAGGTCCATTGACCTTTGATTACGCTGTTCGGTCGTGAATTTTGTTAAATCGAGCATTTCATTCACCTCATCTTTCCTGTTTCTCGATGTAGTTTTGCTTAATGACATGCGTCGCCCGTTCGTAGTCGCTGGCAACGTAAGCAGCGTACAGGGCATCGACAACCATAAGCTGGGCCATACGCGAAGCCATGGCACCGCTGCGGACCAAGGGTTCACTCGCAGCGACGCCGAGCACGGCATCGGCCATGGTGGCAAGCTTGGATGATCCATCTACTTTGGTAACGGCCACAACGGGACAGTTGTGACGTTGAGCCTCGGCGGTGCAGTCCAGCACCTCTTGCGTCAAGCCCGAGTAGCTAAAGGCGATTGCCATATCGCCCTCATGCATGTTCTTGGCACATAAGAGCTGATCATGCCAGTCGTCGTACAGATGGCACTCTTTGTCGACACGCATGAGCTTTTGCGCCAGGTCGTGCGCGACCAAACGAGAAGCACCAATACCGAACAGATTGACCGCGCGTGCCCGCTTAAGACGGGCCGCGCATCGCTCCAAGACGGTGTAATCGAGCGTTCGCGCCGTCGCCTCGATCGTGCGCACGTTGCTTTTCATCACCTTCCCCACGATGCGTTCGACGCTGTCATCCATGGAGATGTCCTCGAGGGCTACGTCTTTCTTGTCACCTAAGAGCGCCAGCTCGGCAATCAGTTCGCGCTGGAACTCCTTGTAGCCCGCAAAACCCAAACGCTTGCAAAAGCGCAAAATGCTCGAGGGCGAGGAGAACGTGACATCGGCAAGACCGCGGACGGACAGCCCGACCACCTCGTGCGGATGAGCGCTTACATATGCGATGACATTGCGTTCCGCCGGGCTCGCGCTGAGCTCACGCTCGCGAAGCCGCAAAAGCAATCCGTTTGCCATCTCAAACACCTCCGTTGAGAAGAATTAAAGACCAACGAACGATTCGTACCGGATACAAACAGCTTTTGCGGTACATTGTGCCGCATCGTGGCGCACAAAGGGCGAGCGTTCTACCGCTCGCCCCTCAAATCCGACCGCTCGGAAATACGCGCGACACAAAATAATTCAACAAGGTCGCATTATCAGAAACGGGTTTGTTACCGGCTAGCGCCTCGCATGGGCGCCGATCGGCCGAGTCGCATGGCGCACCAACGCCGCCGCCAGCAATACCGACAGCATGGCGGTGACATAGCCCGCAGCGTCGAATCCTAAATCGATAACGTCGAAATGCCTTCCGGGAACAAAGATCTTATGCACCTGATCGCCAACGGAGCAGGCGGCGCAAAAGAGCAATACGGGCACGCAACGGGAGCATACGCTCCACGGACGCCTGGAAAAGCAAACCACGACCACGGAGGCGAACAATCCGACGAAGAAAAACTCTACGGTATGGGCAACGCGACGGACGTTTGTGCCCACCCACATGCGAATGGAAGCAAGTCGGCCAGACCGGACATTCGAGGCAGCCGAATCGGTGCCCCCGGTCATTCCGTTCTCCGCCTGAGCTTCACCCGTGGCATCGACAGCCTGAACGCCCGTAGCCTGACCCTCCACCACACGCGCGGTGGACTCGCTCAGCAACGACGTCTCCACCGCATTTTGCTCCGTCAGCACCCAGATGCCCGCCAGCGTTGCAGCGAACAGAACGATCGCGGTCCATCCGATTATTTGTTTTACGCGCGCCAAGGGTCAACCTCCTTTTTTGAATATCAGCGAGTGTAGCCCCAAATGGCATCGTCACCGTATCAAAATTTGAATCGCAACAGGAAGCGACAAAGCGACGCAAAACCCTACCCCGCCTCGCGCATCCAGCGATCGAACGTCCCCACGCACACGCCCAGGCACTTTGCTGCCTGGCTGCGGGTAATATCGCCCGCCTCATAGCTATCGCGCACCAGCTCAAACTGAGGAGGGCATGGCTTGCGAGGTCGACCGAAACGGACCCCTCGCGCCCGCGCCGCTGCAATCCCCTCCGCCTGGCGCCGATGGATATTCTCGCGCTCCACCTGCGCCACGTAGCTCAGCAGCTGCAGCACAATATCAGCAATCAGGGTGTTAGTCACATCCGGCGCGCCGCTGGCCCTGGCGCGCGTGTCAAGCAATGGCATATCCAACACCACAATGGCAACCCCGAGCACCTTGGTAATGCGTCGCCATTCCTCAAGAATCTCGGAGTAATTACGGCCAAGTCGGTCGATAGAAAGCACCACCAGCACGTCCCCGTCTCCCAGGACGTGCAGCAGCTCGCGATAACGCGGTCGATCGAAGTCCTTGCCGCTCGCATGGTCGGCATAAATATTCGCCGAGCCCACGCCATAGGCGCCCAGCGCATCCAGCTGCCGATTAAGATTCTGATCGCGCGAACTCACCCGCGCATAACCGTACACCGTCGCCATCTCATCCCCGCTTTCTTGTAAACCTGCCAAAAGGGACAGGTTTATTTTGGTAGGTTTTACCTCTCAAATAGCAGGTAAGCGGGCGGCCGAGCAGACGGCAAGGTAGCCACGATTCAAATGCGAAGGGCGGTCCCGAAAGGCCGCCCTCCGCTCCCCCACCATGAGTCGGGATTTGGCTAATGGATAAGCTTAAAGTCCAAGTGCCCACGCGTGGTATTGACGCGCGAGACCTCGATAATCACGCGCTGCCCCAGCTCGTAACGGGTGCCCGTATCGGCACCTGTGAGCGTGAGCGCGTCCTCGTCGAACTCGAACCACTCGTTGCCCAGACTCTTGATCGAAACCAAGCCTTCGACCTGCGTTAGGTCCAAGCGCACAAAAAGGCCCATGCTGCTAACCCACGAGACGGTTCCGGCATAGCGCTCGCCCAGACGGTCCTCATAGTACTGGGCAATCTTGATCTTTTGCGTCGCATGGCTGGCGGCATCTGCCGCGCGCTCGGCATCGCTGCATGCGCGGCAGATCTGCGGCAGAATGCGCGGCAGCGACTCGCGCCCCTTGCCGATCAGCCGCAGCGTACGGACCAAGGCGTCCTTGCCGCCGAGCTGCTCATAGGCCAACTGCAGTTTGAGCACGCGGTGCACCACCAGATCGGGGTAGCGACGGATGGGACTCGTAAAGTGACAGTAGCACGGCGCGGCGAGCGCAAAGTGGCCCTCGTTGCGCGGCTTGTACAGCGCGCGCTGCATGCTGCGCAGAAGCAGCGTGTTAACGAGCGGTGCGTTGGCCGTACCGGCGGCAGCATCAACTGCAGCCTGCAGCTCATCGGGGCTCCCCAGGGCAATACCGGCAGCACGGCGATCGTCGATGATGCCTAACTGCGCCAGCGCAACGGCGGCACCGTGCAGGCTATCGGGGCTCGGATCCTCATGCACGCGATAGCAGGCCTCGATATCACGGTCTGCCAGCCACTCTGCAACGCACTCGTTGGCGAGCAGCATGGCCTCCTCGATAAGCGACGTGGCACACGAACGCTCACGCGCCACAATCTGCACGGGTACTCCGTCCTTATCCAATAGAGCGCGAATCTCGGCCGTGTCAAAATCGACTGAGCCGCGGGCGCGACGAATACGACGGCGAAGTTCGGCGAGTTCGTTAGCGGCAACAAGGAAATCGCAGAGGTCGACGTTGTAGCCGCGGGCGGCCTCCTCGCACGCAAGACCGCGCTCAAGCGCTTCCTCGCGCGAGGTCTCGGCAGCCGCAACATCCTCGGCCGCACCCTCCAACACCGAATACTCAACCGCGCCGGCACGCACCAGCAGCGCCTCGGCGCCGTCATAGTCCATACGCACACGCGAGCGAATCACGCTGGGGTACGGATCGTAATGCCGCACGCGGCCCTGCGCATCGAGCTCGATATCGACGGTAAACGCCAGGCGGTCCTCGTCAGGGCGAAGCGAGCACAGGTCATTGGACAGGCGTTCGGGCAGCATGGGAAGCACGCGATCGGCCAGATACACCGATGTCGTACGATGACGAGCCTCAAGATCGATATGCCCGTCCCAAGCCACATAGTGTGAAACGTCGGCGATATGCACACCCAGCTTGTAGCCACCCTCAGGCGTGCGCTCCAACGAAATGGCATCGTCAAAGTCGCGCGCGTCGACTGGGTCGATCGTGATGACAAAGCGGTCGCGCAGATCGCGGCGGAGCGGGTCCTTAAGCGCCGCGGACACATCGAGCGAAAGCCCCTCGGCCTCGCCCAGCGCGGCCTCGGGATAGCTATCGGTATAGCCGTAACGCGCCATCACATATTGAACACCCAAATCGGGCGCGTCATCTCCGCCGATGCGGCGTTCGATCGTCACGGTACCCGATTCCAGGCGCGTCGGGTAGGTCAAAATGCGCGCGACAACAGCATCACCCGGGTGGACGCCCAGACGATCCGCCGAGGTATCCTCGGGCAGAATGAAGAAGTCGGCCTTCAGACGCGAATCGAGCGGCTCGATCACACCGAGCGGACCGGCGGTCTGGTACGTGCCCACCACGCTTATGGCTGCGCGCTCAACCACGCCTTCGATCACAGCGCGACGCTCGCCATGCGGGCTATTCTTAATGCTCACGGCAACGGTATCGCCGTCCATGATCTCACGCTTACCGCGGCCCATGACCTTGTAGTCGCCATTCTCGGTTATGACATAGGCACTGTGCTCATGGAGCTGCACGCGCCCGGTCAGGCTCGGACGGCGTTCGCTGCGCACCGGCCCGCGCTTATTTCGAGCTCCACGCTTATGCTTGTTATTGCGCCCCATGGCGCCTCCTAACTATCGATTGCGAACTCCAAAGAGTCTACCCAAATGATTCGCTTTCCTGCCGTCCCCTAGGAATCAAAAAACGGGCCGCCCCATAAGAGACGACCCGTTGGAAGGGATGAATTCCAGGCATGCCTACACGCGCAGGTAGCGGCGCATGGCTATGGCAGAACCAAAGAGACCGATAATCACGCCGACCAGAATCAGCGCAGCATAGGTCACCAGGTAATACTGCATCGGCAGGGCAAACGACATCCAGCCGATACTCTCCTGCAGACGCGGAATCATCAAATTGCGCAGCAGCTCCAGAACGCCGATGGAAAGCAGCGAGCCCAAAATGGCCTGCAGCACGCCCTCGGTGATAAACGGGCCGCGAATGAAGCCGTTGCTGGCGCCGACCAGACGCATAATCGCAATCTCACGACGACGCGCCGTGATGGACAGGCGAATCGTGTTGTTGATGAAGATGAATGCGATAAAGGTCAGAAGGCCAACGAGCACCACGGCGGCGATGCGGATGTAGTTGGTCACCTGGAACAGGCGGCTCACTTCCTCCTGGCCGTACAGCACGCTCGCGTTGACGTCGCCGTCATCCGCGATCTTCTGGAAATCGGCATCCTTCTTGAGCTTCTCTGCCGTGCTCTCGACCTTGGACGGATCGTCCATCTCAATAGCGAAGGAAGCCGGCAGCGGGTTCTGGCCATCGAGCGCGCTCATGGTGGCGTCGGCGTTGCCCGACATCTTGCTCGTATACTCGGCCAGCGCGTCGTCCTTGTCCTTATAGGTCACGGACTTGACGTTATTCCACGTCTTAAGCTCGGCCTCAAAAGCCTGAACATCGGCCTGATCAGCGTCATCACTAATGAACGCGTTGATGACAACCTGATCCTCGACGGTGCCGATCACGGAGTTCAGCATCGCGGAGCCCATGATGAACAGGCCGATGATAAACAGCGAAAGGAAGATCGTGATGACGGCGCCGAGCGAGGTAGTCCAGTTACGGAAGAAGTGGCTGATTGCCTCTTTGAAGGAGTAGCCCACGTTAGTTGGTGCCATAGTTGCCGTAACCTCCCCTCTCCTGGTCGCGGATGACGTGGCCGCCCTCGAGGGCGATCACGCGACGGTGCATGCTATCGACCATCTCGCGGTCGTGCGTGGCGACGATCACGGTGGTGCCGGTGCGGTTAATACGCTCAAGCAGCTTCATGATGCCCAGCGAGATCGCCGGGTCGAGGTTGCCCGTGGGCTCGTCGCAGATCAGCAGCGGCGGACGGTTGACCATAGCGCGGGCGACGGCAACGCGCTGCTGCTCGCCACCGGAAAGCTGGTCGGGCAGCGAGTCCATCTGATCAGCCAGGCCGACCAGACGCAGCACCTCGGGCACCTGGCTGCGAATGACGCCCTTGGGCTTGCCGATGCACTGCAGGGCAAACGCCACGTTTTCGTAGGCGGTCTTTTGCGGCAGAAGCTTAAAGTCCTGGAACACGGCGCCAATCTGGCGGCGCAGGAACGGAACCTTGCGGTTCTTGATCTTCATGAGGTCCTGACCGGCAACCAGGATGCGGCCGCTCGTCGGCTTGACGTCACGGTTGAGCGTCGACAGCAGCGTGGTCTTACCCGAGCCGGAGTGACCGACCAGGAAGACGAACTCGCCCGGATAGATCTCGATGTTGATGTCGTCGAGTGCAGGCTTGTTGGGCTGTGCCGGATAGATCTTGGTGACATGCTCCATAAGGATGACGGGCTCGACACCGGCCTGCTTGGCCATCTTCTTGCGGCTGGCCTGCGGATCGATGGGCGCAAACACCGACGTAAAATCGGGGTTGTTGAGCGCGTTATCGAGGCTTGCGACCTCGGCTGCCTGATCGCTCTCGACCACCGAGGCAGCAGGCTGCGTGGGGTCGGGAATAGCGGCAAAGAGACCGGACTGCGCAGGCTGAGGAGCCGGCGTCGCAGGGGCCAAGGGGTCGGGAATGCCGGCCATGGTAGGCTGCGGCATGGCGGCACCAGCCTGAGGCTGCTCCACGCGAGCGGTCACGGCCTGAACGGGCTCAAAACCCACCGTGCCGGAAAGCGCGACATCGCTGGTTGGATTGTAGGCAAAGGGATCGGATGCCGGCTGTGCCTGATCTGCCGGCTGAGCGGGGGCCTGAGCAACAGGCTGGCCCTCTGAATCCGGAGTGGCGAAACGACTGCCCTGGACGCCTGCCTGCGTCTTGGGGGCATCATCGCCCGCACCGGAGGTACGGAAGTGGTTACCCACTGGTGCTCCTTATCGTCGTGCGTTTAAACTACATGAGCGCTTTGTATTTTAGCAGTATTAGCTTTGCTGCACATAAGAAGCATGGCGTGCTTAGGGATCCCGTCGGCCGGGCACAGGGTTACTCTCCAAATCGTCCTCGGACATGTCGGAGCCCCCGCTGCGCGCTTCGCGCTGCGGGGGCTCCTCCGTCCTGCGGAAAAATTTGGGAGGTAACCCTGTGCCCGGCCTGCGGCTACTAAGGGGCCGCCGCGTTTATCTTGGGGTGCTGCATATACAAAGTTGGAAGGGTCTGAATTGCACTTTGCCGATATATGCCCTTTTCCCTGATGGGACCGTGCTTGAGGGGCGTCTTCATGAGTTGCGGTGAAATAGGGGCTGTTGAGCCTTTAAGCTGGCAAAACAGTCCTTATTTCACCGCAACTGAAACAGGGGCGCTCTCCAAGAGAGCGCCCCTGCCGGGTTTCCATAGTAATGGCGAAACAGTTTTATAGTTCTGGCGAAGCAGTCCTTGAGATCCGCCTTGCCTTATGCCAAGAACTCCTTGGTGGTCGCCACGATGTTGGCGGCGTCCAGGCCATACTTGTGCAAGAGCTCGGCACCCGGGCCAGACTCACCGAAGGTGTCGTTGACGCCGATCTTCTTGAGCGGCGTCGGGCACTGCTCGCACAGGACGTCGGCAACGGCGCTGCCCAGGCCACCGATCACAGAGTGCTCCTCGACGGTCACGACGTGGCCGGTCTTGGTGGCGCTCTTGACGATCAGGTCGGCATCGATGGGCTTGATGGTGTGCATGTTGATGACCTCGGCGTCGATGCCCTCGGCAGCGAGCTGCTCGGCGGCCTCGAGGGCCTCGCCGACCATCAGACCGCAGGCGATGATGGTCACATCGGCGCCCTCGCGCATGACAATGCCCTTGCCCAACTCGAACTTGTAGGTCTCGGGGTCGTTGATAACCGGCGAGGCCAGACGGGCGAAGCGCATGTACACCGGACCGTCGCACTCGTAGGCGGCGCGCGTCACCGCGCGGGCCTCGACGTCGTCGGCGGGAACGATCACGGTCATGCCAGGGATGACGCGCATCAGGGCGATATCCTCGCAGCACTGGTGCGTGGCGCCATCCTCGCCCACCGAGATGCCGGCGTGCGTGGCACCGATCTTAACGTTGAGGTGCGGGTAGCCGATGGAGTTACGGACCTGCTCAAAAGCGCGGCCGGCGGCAAACATGGCAAAGCTGCTCGCGAAGGCAACGCGGCCGGTGGTCGCGATACCGGCGGCGACGCCCATCAGGTTGCTCTCGGCAATGCCCACATCGAAGAAACGATCGGGGCAGGCGGCCTTAAACTTACCGGTCTGCGTGGCGGCGGCCAGGTCGGCGTCGAGGACCACAAAGTCATCGTGCTCGTTGGCGAGCTCGACGAGGGCCTCGCCGTAGCTTACGCGCGTGGCGATTTTCTTGACGTCTGCCATCCTAGAGCTCCTCTCCGGCGGCCGTGAGCTCTGCCATGGCCTGCTCAAACTGTTCATCGTTGGGGGCCTTGCCGTGCCAACCAACCTGGTTCTCCATAAAGGACACGCCCTTGCCCTTCAGGGTCTCGGCGATAATGGCGGTCGGCTGCCCCTTGGTGGCGCGAGCCTCGGCAAAGGCGGCGCGGATCTGGTCGAAGTCGTTGCCGTCGGCGAGCTCCACCACGTGGAACTTGAACGCGCGGAACTTGTCGGCGAGCGGCATGGGGTCGTTGACCTCCTCGACGGGGCCGTCGATCTGCAGGCCGTTGTGGTCGACGATCACGCAGAGGTTATCGAGCTGCTGGTTGCCGGCAAACATGGCGGCCTCCCAGACCTGGCCCTCCTCGCTCTCGCCATCGCCCAGCAGGGCGTACGTGCGGTAAGTATCGCCCCAGTGCTTGGCGGCAACGGCCATACCCACGGCGGCGGAGATGCCCTGGCCGAGCGAGCCGGTGGACATGTCGACGCCCGGGGTGTCATTCATGTTGGGGTGGCCCTGCAGGTGGCTGCCGATATGGCGCAGCGTCTCGAGATCCTCCTTGGGGAAGAATCCGCGCTCGGCGAGCACGGCGTACAGGCCCGGAGCGCAATGGCCCTTGGAGAGCACAAAACGGTCGCGATCGGCCTTGCGGGGATCGGCCGGGTCGACGTTCATTTCCTCAAAGTACAGATAGGTCATGATGTCGGCAGCGCCGAGCGAACCGCCCGGATGGCCGGACTTGGCAGCGTGCACGCCGGTGACGATGCCCTTCCTTACCTCGTTGGCAACCTTTTTGAGCTCTTCGTCGCTCATTGTGCCTTCCTTTCATCCTCATTAGACAAAATGCGCACGGCACCGAAGGTAATCCCAACACAGCCGCAATGCACGTACGTCATTCATTATGCTGGAAACTGATGGCTTTACCAGAGTTTTTATCATTATTTGAACAATTTAGCAGGCAGAACCGCTGATGAAACGGTTTATCAATGTGAACGTCTTTTGGATGGAACGCAGTCGACCCTACGCGCTAATGTCCTTGAATCCCTCGCCGAAGGCTTCCGTAACGTCAGCGACCGTCACAATGGCGTGAGGATCGCGCTCGCGCACGATCGTCTTGAGGGTATTGAGCTCTCGACGGCTCACGATGACCATAATCACCGGCTTCTCGGCACCCGAATACATGCCAGTCGCCTTAAACTTGGTACAACCACGACCCAGGCCATACATGATATCGGCAGCGATATCAGGGAACTTGTCCGAGATGATGAGTACCATACGGCGTTTGTTGCCACCATCGACCACGGCATCGATCACGTAGCCGCTAATGACCATCGAAAGGCCTGCATATAGTGCGTTTTCGATTGAAAAGACCGGAGCCGACAGCGCGCATACAGCAACATCGATCGCCATGACGGTCGAGCCCACCGGCAGCGAGGTGTTACGCGAGATGATTTGGCCAATCGTGTCCGAGCCGCCGGTGTTGGCGCCGGCGCGCAACACCATGCCGTAACCGATGCCCGTAATAATGCCGCCCCACATAGCGGGAAGCATCAGGTCCGCATCCGCCAGAGGTGCTACAAACGGGGCGAACAGATCGGTAAAGAAGCCCAGAAGCACAAAGCCCGTCGCGGTCTGCACCACGTAGAACATGCCGCCCTCGCGCATAACGACCAGCAGCAGCAAGGCATTCATCACGATGGTCTGGATACCGACGGGAAGCGACACGCCTCGCGCCGCGCCGACCGCCTGGATAATAGTCGCAAGGCCCGTAACGCCACCGGCGGCAAGACCGTTGGGAATCAAAAACAGGTCGGTCGCGATGGCGGCCAAGGCACACCCCAACATGATCTGGGGCAGGTCGTGAAAGAAGTTCATCGAAAGAATGCGCTTGATGTCCAGACGATATGCCATGCTGCCTCCCTCAAAAAAGCGCACCCAAACGGATGCGCTTTGAACTTCTTCTTGTATTCGATTCTAACGATTCGCCGAACAAAAACCACCCCTGCGCAGGGTTTATTCTGGATACAAACCCGTCCAACCGTTGGGCTTGGCATCGGCTTGAAGCCGCCCGATGTTTTAGACCTCCGAGCCTTCTGCATCGGCGTTGCCGGTGGCCCAGCGATGGTAGCCAATAACAAACGGGTCCAGGTCGCCATCGTCAAGAACGGCCTCGACATTGCTGGTCTCCACGCCCGTGCGTAGGTCCTTGACCATCTGGTACGGGTAGAGCACGTAGCTGCGGATCTGGTTGCCAAAACCAATCGTGGTCTTGGGTCCGCGAATCTCATCGAGCGCCTCGGCACGCTTCTCGAGCTCAATCTCGTACAGGCGAGCCTTGAGGATCTGCATGCACGCGGCCTTGTTCTGGATCTGGCTGCGCTCGTTTTGGCAGGTGACCACAGTGCCGCTGGGGAAATGCGTCACGCGCACGGCGGAGTCGGTGGTGTTGACGCCCTGACCGCCCGGGCCGCTCGCGTGGTACACGTCCACGCGGATGTCATCGGGACTGATCTCGATGTCGATATCATCGGGTAGCACGGGGATGACCTCGACGCCGGCAAACGTGGTCTGGCGGCGCTTCTTGTCGTCGGTGGGGCTAATGCGAACCAAGCGGTGGACGCCGGCCTCGGCGCGCAGCATGCCAAATGCGTCCTTGCCCTCGACGGTAAAGGTCGCGCGGTCGATGCCGATGACCTCGGCTGCGGGACAGTCGTTGATGGTGACCTTCCAGCCGCGACGCTGGCAGTACTTCATGTACATCTTAAAGAGCATGAAGGTCCAGTCCTGGGCCTCCAGACCACCCTGTCCGGGCTTGATGGTCACAATGGCATCGCCGTGATCGAACTCACCGGTAAACCAGCTCGAAAGCTCAAGCTCATCGATGGCCCGGGCCAGGCGCTCAGCCGTGGCTGTAGCCTCCTCGCGAAGGGCGACGGCGTCGGGGTCATCCCCCATCTCCTCGGCAAGCTCCAGCGCGGCGCGGGCATCGGAAAGCTCGCCGCGCGCGGTGTCCACGGCAGCGATATCTTCCTTGGTACGCGCGATCTCCTCCATGGTGGCACGGGCGGCGTCGGCGTCATCCCAAAAGCCAGGGGCAACACTTTTGGCCTCGAGCTCGGTCACGCGCGTGCGCTTTTCGTCCAGGTGGAGATACGACTCGACCTCGCCGAGCCGGTCCGCGAACGCGTCCAGCTCGGCGGGCGTTACCTCTAAAGCCTCAGCCATTAACGATTCCTGCCGTGGCAGTACTTAAACTTCTTGCCGCTACCGCAGGGGCACGGGTCGTTGCGGCCCACGTTGACGTACGGATCGTCGCTCTCGGACTTGCGATAGGTGGTCACCTTGCCACCGTTGTTGACGGCAGCCGGACCACCCTGGACAGCCGTGCGGGCCTGCACCTGCGCCTGCTTGCGCAGCACCGAGTCGCCATTGTCACCATCGACCTCGGCAGGACCGGAGAAGCGCGCACCCTCGAGCGCGGGCTCCTCCTTGTGCTCCACGGCACGCGGGGCAGCCTTGATCTCGATGCGCAGAACCGTGCGCAGGTAATCCTCATACATGGTATCGACGAGTATCTGGAACGCGCCGTAGGCCTCGGTCTTGTACTCAACCAGCGGGTCGCGCTGGCCAAAGCCGCGCAGGCCGATGCCGGTCTTGAGGTAGTCCATCTCCTGCAGGTAGTTCATCCAGCGGGTATCGATGACGCGCAGCATGACCTGGGTGTTGAGCTCGCGCATCAGGTCCTCGCCCAGACGCTCGGCCTTCATGTTGTAGCACTTCTCAACATAGGCCAAGACATCGGCAGCCAGGGCTTCAAAGTCCTCGTCGGGGAACTTCGGCGTATCGATGTGGCCGGTGAGCTCCACAACCCACTTGCGCAGGCCCTCCAGGTCGCGCTCACCATCGTGACTGTCCTTGGTGCAGAACTCCTGCACGCAACGGTAGACGGTATCGTGCATGACCTCGGTGATGTGGTCGGTCAGGTCCTTGCCGTCCAGAATCTTATTGCGCTCGGCGTAGATGACCTGGCGCTGCTTGTTCATGACGTCGTCGTACTCAAGGACGCTCTTACGCATGGAGAAGTTGATGCTCTCGACCTTGTGCTGGGCGCTCTCGACGGCCTTGGAGATGATCTTGTGCTGGATGGGCATGTCGTCGCCCATGTCGGCCGTGACCATCATCTTGGAGACGCGGTCCATCTTGTCGCCACCGAACAGGCGCATAAGGTCGTCCTCGAGCGACAAGTAGAACTGGGTCTCGCCCGGATCGCCCTGACGGCCGGAACGGCCACGCAGCTGGTTGTCGATACGGCGGGACTCATGGCGCTCGGTACCGATAACGGTCAGGCCGCCGGCGGCAAGCACGCGCTCGCGCTCGGCCTTGCAAGTCTCCTTGGCCTCGGCGTTAAACTGCTCGAGCTGCTCGGGCGTCACGTCCTCCATGGTCAGGCCCTCGTACTCCAGGCGCTCGCGCA
Source organism: Collinsella aerofaciens (assembly GCF_040910185.1). Taxonomy (GTDB): domain Bacteria; phylum Actinomycetota; class Coriobacteriia; order Coriobacteriales; family Coriobacteriaceae; genus Collinsella; species Collinsella aerofaciens_BF. Next base: position 120,637 of record NZ_JBDGBA010000001.1, read on the forward strand.
CCAGCTCGTCGGGGTTGCCGCCCAGCAGGATGTCGGTACCACGACCGGCCATGTTAGTAGCGATGGTCACGGCGCCGTAGCGTCCGGCCTGGGCAACGATATGGGCCTCGCGCTCGTGATGCTTGGCGTTGAGGACCTCGTGTGCGATGCCGCGCTTGGTAAGGGCGGCGGACAGCTTCTCGGAGCTCTCGATGGAGACGGTGCCCACCAGGACCGGTTGGCCCTTGGCGTGACGACGCTCGACGTCGTCGGCAACGGCGTTGTACTTGGCCTGAATGGTGCGGTACACCAGGTCCTCGTGGTCCACGCGCTGCACTGGCTTGTTGGAGGGGATGACCTCGACGGGCAGCTTGTAGATCTCGCGGAACTCGGCATCCTCGGTAAGTGCCGTGCCGGTCATACCGGAAAGCTTGTCATACAGACGGAAGTAGTTCTGCAGGGTGATGGTGGCCAGGGTCTGGTTCTCCTCGCGTACGAGCACGCCCTCTTTGGCCTCGATGGCCTGGTGCAGGCCCTCAGAATAGCGGCGGCCCTCCATGATGCGGCCGGTGAACTCGTCGACGATCTTGACCTCGCCGTTGGTGACCACGTACTGCTTATCGCGGTGGAACATGTACTGGGCCTTCAGCGCCTGCTGCAGGTGGTTGACCAGCTGGCCGGAGAGATCGGCATAGATGTCATCGATACCCAGGCGGCGCTCGATCTTCTTAAGACCGCGCTCGGTGGCGGCGATGGTGTGCTTGGCCTCGTCCATGACGTAGTCGCCCGTGGGTTCAACGTCCTCGGTGGCGGTGAGCATGTCGTGCGACACGTCCTCACCGCGCTCCAGGCCGCGCACGGCGCGCGCGAAGTCCTTGTAGGTGCTGGCGGACTTAGTGCCGGCGCCCGAGATAATGAGCGGCGTCCTGGCCTCATCGATCAGGATGGAGTCGACCTCGTCGACGATGGCGTAGTTGTGACCGCGCTGCACGCGCTGCTCGGGACGGGTGACCATGTTGTCGCGCAGGTAGTCGAAACCGAACTCGGAGTTGGTGCCATAGGTGACGTCTGCCTGGTAGGCCGGACGCTTGAGCTCGAGCGGCATGTTGTTCTGGAGCAGACCGACGGTCATGCCCAGGTACTTGTAGATGCGGCCCATCCACTCGGAGTCGCGCTTTGCCAGGTAATCGTTGACGGTAACGACATGCACGCCCTTGCCGGCGATAGCGTTGAGGTAGCCGGACAAGGTGGAGACGAGCGTCTTGCCCTCGCCGGTCTTCATCTCGGCAATATGACCCTCATGAAGCGCCATGGCGC
>NZ_JBDGBA010000001.1:122085-228601 GCF_040910185.1 Collinsella aerofaciens
CTCCTCGGTCATCTTCTCAAACTGGGGCTCAAGACCGTTGATCTGGTCGACGATCTTGTAGTAGCGCTTAAGGTCCTTATCGGATCCAAAGGACAGCAGCTTTGACATGAATCCCATGTGGTTTTCCTTTTTGGCCATCGCCCACGCCGTGCAGCTGCGGGCGAGTTAAACACAGATGATTGTACTTTAGCCAAACAAGGCGCGGCCTATACGGTCGACCTCGGCCGCCACGTAATAACTACGACCAACCTGCCACAATGGAACAGGTTAATTTTGGAGGGTTTATCTGGGCAAACGCCGCCTCTCCGCCATGTGGTGCCATGGGGACAGGTTAGTTTGCACTAATCAAAAAGAAAAGGGCCGTGCACCCAAATGGATGCACGGCCCTCATGCCATGAATGCGAGCGATTCCGCGGCGAGCTATTTACTCAGCAGCCTCGGTGGTCTCGGCCTCGGCAGCGGCCTCCTCGACGGGAGCCTCTGCGGGAGCCTCGGCGGCCTGCTTGGCAGCCTCCTCGGCGAACTTAGCGGCACGCTTAGCCTTCTCGGCAGCCTTAGCCTCAGCGGCGGCCTTGCGAGCGGCCTCGGCCTCAGCAGCCTTGGCGGCCTTGGCGGCCTTGGCCTCCTCAGCCTTCTTGAGCTGGGCGGCAGCGGCGCCACCGAACTTGTCGGCGAAGCGCTGGACGCGTCCACCGGTGTCGACGAACTTCTGCTGGCCGGTGTAGAACGGGTGGCACTCGTTGCAAAGCTCGACCTTCATCTCGGACACGGTAGCGTGCGTCTTGAAGGTGTTGCCGCAGGAGCACGTCACCGTGCACTCGACATACTGGGGATGGATACCCTGCTTCATGGTAGGACTCCTTATTGGTCAGGCGCTGGTTACCGATCAGCGCATAAGGCGTCTTGGTTTCCGACCAAGACAACAAACTCGGCTATGGTACCACGGCGCCGCGTGTCCCACAAAAGGTTCACGGTCTTTTCGGAACGACACGAATCTGACCCATCGAAACACATCTCCACCGTTCCTTCAACTGGGAAAATGCCGTCCCCGGGGCCTGAGAAGGGCCCCGGGGACGTTCGACTGACTGCGGGAACGGCCTTTCCGCTCAATGTGTTCGGCTGAGATCGGAAATCAACCAAACTGAACTAGGTTCAGTTGACATGGTTAAAAACGAGGGGCGACGCTTTTGCGTCACCCCTCGTCCCGGCCGGTTGCTTTAGTTGTACACACGGTAGTTACACTTGAACTGGGTTATGTGTCCATAGTTGGAGCGGTACCAACCCGACGTATAGCTGATTGCCTCTGCGCCTAGATAGTCGTAGCCCTTGTTGTAGCGAAGCTGACGGTAGGTCGTGTCGTACTCTGCTACGTAAAACGTGTCTCCAGAGAAGGCTTTGTACCGGTCCTTAACCGTCGAAGCCATGTACGCGGGTTCGACATCGCCTTTCTCCCCGTTGAGCGCATAGACGGGTGCCGCGATTCCGCATAAAGCCGTTGCCACGAGGATGGCGTAGACAGCCATGCGCGACGCATTGGACTTCAGCTGTTCAAATAGTTTCATGTCATTCACCTCGCTCGTATGTATCGAGGTATTCCTGCTTGAGCGTCTGCGAGGACGACTTGATCTTTTCCACGAGCGTGCCGGCCTCGATGAAGTAGAACGAGTTGGTGAGGTCTGCCAGGTCGTCGAGCAGATGGCTTGAGATGAGCACGCTTCGTCCCCGCGCCACCTCGCTGCGCATCGCGTCGCAGGAGGTTTTCCGCTTTCCCGGATCGAGGCCGTTCAGCGGTTCATCGAGGATGAGGTACGGGCAATCGGTCGATATCGCCATGGCAAGCTTTACCTGCTGCTTCATTCCTGTCGAGAGTTTACGGGTCGGCTTGTCGAGATATGGGGAGATTCCGAGGGAGTCGCAGAGCGAGTCGATGTCGGCGGCCGATTTCCACGCCTCCCTAACGAAAGCAAGGTGCTCGATGGCCGATAGCGTGGGATAGAGATCCGTGCCGCCCGAAGAGCTCAGGTAGACGAGTTCTGCGAATTCGGCTGATCGACGTTGGCAGATTCCGTCTGCCGCCAGGCTTCCCGAGCGGATGCGGGTGGGAAATTGGCCCGACAGCGCTTCAAGAAGGGTGGTTTTCCCCGAGCCGTTGGGAGCAACGAGGCCCGCCGCCGTTCCCGGGCTCAGGAAAAGCGACCCGATTGAAAGTATCGTCGTGCTTCCGTATCCCACGCTCGCGTCCAGAAGCTCGAGCCCATGGTGCTTTTTCGCGGGTCCAGGCTGTTTGGGGGAACGTGTCGCAACGGCGCCGACCGCAAAAAAGACCGCGACGTATGCCAGGGCCACGGCAAGCATCGATGCGCTGCCTGAACCGGAGCCAATGAATTCTGTCGGAAAGCATCCTACGTAACCCGTTGCCTCGATAGGCGAGAACACGGCCAGCGGCAGGAGCCCGAGCGCGGCGTTATGCCCCAGCGCCGAATCGGACAGCAACGGGAATGCCGGGGCCGCGACAAGCAGCGCGGAGGCAAGGGGGCCCGCGAGGACGCGCCTCGTTGCGGTCGATAGGACGGCGGAGCAAACGGATATCAAGGTTCCGCCCGCGAGCAGCGCGAGAAGCAGGGCAGTGAAGACGTCTCCCGCGGTCGTGGTGGCAAGCGCGCCGTCACGGAAGAAGGCGATCGGGTACCCAATTTGCCCGAAGCCGTTTAGGGCCAAGGCGTAAATGCCCCCGGGTGCGAGGCCGGCGAGGAGCATCGCGGTCCCCGCGACGATTATCGAAAACACGATCTGGATAAGGCGCCGGAATTTGGGCACGGGCGCCTTCGCCGCCAGGGTCGCAGGCCTTGTGGCGCCGAGCACGAGTATCGACGAGAGAAGGAAGGGGATGAAGGGAAGGAAGGACGGCGCCTGGGCAATGGCGTAGGGCAGGAAGGAGAGGAATGGCAGGTCGTTTGCGGAGGCCGGGATATCCGTGATGCCGGAGCTGCTCAGGGCACGGCAATATGCGAGCGCTGCGTCATTGGTCTCTCGGTCTCCCACGATGGACCCGGATTGGAAGCCTTCGCCCATGAGCGCGTAGTAGCTCTCGGCAGAGTCGAGAAAGGCGGCGTCGGTTTGAGCGGCGAGGGCGGCGTTCGCGTATCTTGCAAGCTCAGCGTCATCTTGCTGCTCTGGCGATAGGTCTGTGCCGCTGGCCTGGGGCGCGCGCGTATTGAATGCGTCGACAAAGCCCTGCATGCCCTGCTTCATAAAGAAGGGCCCGTAGATGGGTGAATTGAACGCAATGGGGACGGAAAAGGCTGCAGCGAGAACGAGCGTACAAATCCATACGGCCTTGTCTCTTAGGATTAGTTTGAGAAGAAGTCGACAGTACATTTGGAAGCACCTACATTTCTCAAAGCATCGTTAGATTAATAATGACAGACCGAATGAAGATGCGTGCGACGGGGGCGAGGCGAATGGCTGAGCGGTATCGATATGCGGGTTCAACGGTATCACATTGGCCACATAGATTTTTAACTTGCATTTCTACCAGCCCTTTTCGTAGAGTCGCCGATACGTGCTTAGCGCACCCTCGGCGCGTCCGGCAGGCTTTGCGAAATGGGATCCAGGAGACTTCGGCGCAGCATCATCTTGCGGAATGCTTCTAATGAGCCTCCCATCCTTCAAAAACAGAATCTCATCGCACAGCCTATCGACCGAATCCAAGATGTGGGATGACATGATGATGCACGTACCAGAATCGGCCAGCTTCCTGAGAATCTCGGAATGCAAGTCCACCCTGCTGGGGTCGAGCGCGTTCATGGGCTCATCTAATAGAAGGTACCGCGCGCCCGTCGCATACGCAATCGCCAGGGTAAGCTGCTGCTTCATGCCCTGGCTCAGAGTGCGGATCCTCATCTTCGCGAACTCGCCTATCTGCGTTTGTTCCACTATCTCTTCGATATCGCGAGCATGCGGCCACATATCGCAAACCATCTTGAGGTGATCTTCCGCACGCAATCCGGGATACAGCAGCGTCCCCTCACCAGGTGCATAGAAGATCATAGAACGGACCTCTCTCGCACCCGTACCCTGCACCTCATCCAGAACGATGCTCCCGTCCACGCGAGGACCCGGCAAACCTGCCATCGCACGCAGCAACGTCGTCTTTCCATGCCCGTTCGGAGCGACGAGACCGTAGACCGTACCCGGGGCAAACTCAGCGTTCACCGAATCTACGAGCACCTTCTTTCCATAAGAGATCGTCAGCGTTTGAAGGTCAATCATCGAGATCATCCCCTTTCGATCTTTGGAACACTCAGGCGCACCATCAACGGAGATACGGCGCCCAAGACCACCAGCAGAGCGCCCGATGCGCCGACGACCTCTCCAAAAGGCATCGCGTTCGTCCCTCGCCCAAGGAACCCAATCGTCCCCACCTGGGAAGCGGAATCAAACGAGGCGAATGGAGCCAGCAGCGCGACGCCCATGCCCACGCTTTCAACATGAGCGCTCAACGAACCCAACACCAAGAGAACCGCGCAAACCATTCCGGTGACAACGGGGTTGCGGCTAATCGCCGCTGTCAACGCAGCGACGACGGAAATCACGCCGTATGCCATGACCAGCAACGGAATACTGCACAACACCGCCTCCCCCACCGTGGACGTTGTCGAAGCTCCCGCCCGAATGAGAGCGACGGGATACTCCGATCCACCCGCACCGTTCTTAATCACGGACACAACGACAGCGGGAACCATCGACACCAAAAGCAGCACCAAGCCAAGCAGGAGAGCCAGCGCAACAGCCGTCAGAAAACGCACATGCGCTGTTGCGGGGATCTGGAGAACCAGAAGGGAACGACACTGCAGGTGGGTGCACGCGAGCGATGTGACAACCACGGGCAACAGCAAAAATAAGGAGGGAAGCGCTGCCTGGAGATACGAAAGGAGGATTAATGGGGGCATCTTCGTACTTAACTCGTAAACCTTGGGGTCCGGCAAGCTCGCGATCGACTCAAGCAGAAGGGCGCGCGCCTCCGCACGAGAAGGAGTCTCCGGCTCGATTCCGATCGATTGCAGGAGAGTCGCATCTGCCGCGCCCAGCTCACCTCGAGCGCGCTCGTACGTCGCAAGGCTTCGAAACCCCTCCGCAGGCATAGGCGCGTACACGAAACCCGAAAGAGCATCCCGCATGTCTTCCAGGGCCGCTTTGCCCTCGACGTCCATATTCGCAGCGTTCTGCTCTAGATACCGATCTATTGAACGGAGCTCCCCATCCCTATACCGAACAGCGGAAACGTTATCAGCGTCAGGAAACATCTCGACCAGAGCCGGGGCCAGCATCGTCGTCGACATTGCAATCGCGCATACGGCGAGGGTAGGAGAACGCAGGAGCAGTTTCCCCATCGTTCTTACGTATGCAACGGCGGAGGCACAAGCGCTCGAACGAGTTGCCGTTCTCGATGCAGTGAAGGAACCTCTCTCAAGACAAATCGGGGATATCGGGCACGCGCAGCCGCTCTTTCCAGCAACGCAAAGCAGGCTAATTGCCAGCACCTCGATCCCGATTGCGCATACGAGGGCAATCGCGCCACGCTCGAAGCAAAGTCCAGGCAGATTCACTATCTGCGTTGTCGGGTACGGGCTATAGACGCCGACGGTCAACTCAGTGTTCGCATACGTAAGGGGATTCAACAGGGCGAACTCACGTAAAGCGATGGATCTTCCGTAATACCCGGGAACCATCGTCACCCCCATCAGGGCACATACGAACACGATTCCAAGCGTAGGGTTATTGGCAATCTTCACGGCAAGGTGAACGACAAGCGAGATGAACGCTGCCACCAAGAATTGCAAGATGGCCGTCTGCGCGAACACCAGCCAAGCCGGTTTGATAACCGGAGTCGCATATTGAATGTAGCCTATCGGATAGAACGGCGAGCCCGGGCCATTCTTCACAAGCGCGGCGATTATCCCTGGAAGATTGATGGCGAGGACGGCAAGCATTGCAAAAACACTCGCCCATACGCTCGATGCAACAAGTCTACCCAGCTCGCCCATCGGTGCCTGGATGATGAGCTTTTCACGTTTGTTAAGACGCGCGGCAAGGAACGAGACGGCAACGGCCGTTGCGACCCATAGCAAGTACTCCTTCGATCCGTCATAATAGGTGTACTCTCCATCCGATATCTGCAGAAACGGAAGTAGGGGAGAGAGCGGTGCCAAGATAAGACGTCCCGCGGCAAGAGGGTACAGAAGCGCGGGCATGCTTGATGAAGAGGTATAGACACCGTCCTCCCCCGCATTCACAAGCGCATCCGCATAGGATGCTGACAATTCCTGCTCAACACGGGTTATTCCCGACTCGAGGTATTCGACCCGTCCGTCGATGCCAGCCGCGCTCCTGAAGACGGGCAGAGCACAAAGAACCATCAACGCAACAACGACAACACAGAGCGACCTGGAGGAGAGAAGCGACCTAAAGATCGCCTTCGAGATTTTGAGCATATTCATCGCCAACCTTAACCTCATCCAGTCGGAACAGAGGGGCCGAACAAAATGCTCGGCCCTTATTACTTGCCCGCAAAGTCAATTTAACATAAACTGTTAAAAAGTAACCTGAGTTTTTTAAATTCTTCGGAGGTTATTATGAGTTCCGACAATCGCACTCCCCGGCTTCATTCCTTCCGCATCGCATGTGCGATAGCCTCTGCGACCCTTTGCGCCACCGCCATCGCACAAGTGGCGTTCTCCTTAAAGCCAGCAATCGAAGTGCTCGACAACCCTGTAATTGCAGACTCCCCCGCGTATCCAGCCCTTGCGATCTCGACATTGGTCCCTGCCGTCATCGGTATCGCTACGACCATCCTCAGCGCCGTTCTCGTGTGGACGATCAAGAGCGGAGACCCCTTCAAGAAAGGGTCTGCGACATGCTTGAAGGTGCTCGGCATTCTCTTCGTTGTTCAAGCTGCCACCAGCCTCTACGCCGGCTCACTCAAAACCTCCGTTTCGATGTTTGGCGGCGAGGGGGCCGTCGGCGCCCAAGAGATCGCTTCATCATTCGATTGGACCTCTCTGGTTCTCGGCATCGTCCTGTTCATGCTTTCCCAGCTCTTCTTGTACGCCCGAGAGCTGTACCTCGACTCCGACGAGATTGCGTAAGGAAACGCCATGCCCGTAATTGTTCGCCTCGACAAGATCATGGCCGAGCGAAAGATTTCCTCGAACGAACTTGCCGAAAGGATTGGGACCACGCCCGTGAACCTGTCCCGTATTAAAAAAGGGCATATTCGCGGCATTCGCTTCAACACACTCGAGCAGCTATGCCTCGCCCTTCGTTGCCAACCCGGAGACCTTCTCGAAGTCATGAGCGAAGAGGATGCCCGAAAGGAGTTCGGACTCGATTGGTCCGCCGAGGATTAGAGGGCGGTCGTACTCGCCCTGCACACGGGGATGCGAATCGGCGAGGTCTGCGGCCTTCGGTGGTGCGATGTGGATTTCGAGACGGGCCTGATCTCGATCAGACACTCGGTGGCGTACGCGAAGGGAATGGGTTCGTTTATCAAGGACACCAAGACCCATGACGCCAGGGGTATCCCCATCGACCCGGTCGGCCTACTCCCCTTCCTGAAGGAGACCCACGAGATCGACTGCGGAAAGCTGCGCTTGCGCGGCCTTACCGGGGCGGTCGAGATCGGGGACTGCTACATCCTGTCGGAGCCGGGCGCGACCTTCGCGACGACAAGCTATATCCGCAGGGCGTTCAAGACGTTCTCGGAGACCAACGGCCTCATGGGCACCAACGACGAGCTGATCACGTTCCACGGCCTTCGCCACACGTTCGCAACGCAGTGGATCCGCCAAGGCGGCGATATCAAGGCGCTCCAATCGATCCTCGGCCACAAGGACGCCATGGCGACGCTCAACGTCTACGCCGACATCGAGCCCATCTCCAAAATCCATAACATGCTGCGCGCCACGCCGTGCCTTTGGCGCGGGCACCTCGGGCCGAGGGTCGATCCGGGTCCCATGTTCCAACAGAGGATCCAGGAGTCCATCGAGACGCTCCAGGCGTTCGGCTACGGCATCACCGAGCCGGACGACCGAAATATCGCCATACGCGACGTGAAGACGAACAGTTGGCTCTAGCTCACCGAGTACGCGGCAGTGCTGGGCCCACCCCAACTGAGGTCACGGTGGTCCGATAGGGGCGCCGCCCGCGGCATGCGCCGCGGAGCGGTATCCCCTACCGAAGGGCGGGGATGCCCTCCGCTTCCAGTTCGGAATCAGCCGTCGGAGGCGTTCGGCTGACTGCGGGAACGGCCTGTCCGCTCAATGTGTTCGGCTGAGATCGGAAATCAACCCAACACGAGCCGGACACGCGCCAGACGGCTCTTCCCCGTACGGCCTTCCCCCTTACGCTCATGTTGCAGGCATGTAACGCCGCAGCGAGCGCGCCTTTTTTGCGCCAGACAGGTACAATGATGAACACTGTACCGTAGCGGAGCGCCCCGCGCGCGCCGCAATCACGCGAAAGGGTTTCCCATGGCCGAGATCTCGTCCTCCCGTATCGTCATCACCGTCCTTGGCAAGAACCGCCCCGGCATCGTCGCCGGCGTCACCCGTGTCCTAGGCGAGGCCAACGTCGACATCCGCGACATCACGCAGTCCATTATCGAGGACATCTTCACCATGACCATGCTGGCCGATACCGCCGAGTCCAAGCTCGACTTCGCCGAGCTGCAGAAGGCGCTGGCCGAGGCCGGCGAGCTTTCGGGCGTCAACGTGTCCATCCAGCGCGAGGATGTCTTTAACTTTATGTACCGCCTGTAGAGAACAGGTCGCCCGGGGACAGGCTGGCGCGTCTGCGCCCAAGCGCGCCGTCCCGACGCGGCATAGAGAGGAGCGCGCATGGCTTACGACGCCAAGAAAATCTATTACCGCTTCGATGACCACTTGAGCCGCCTGGTTCTGGATTACGAAGCAAGCCGCCAGATTTCGCCTGAGAGCGAAAACCTCTACCACGGCCTGCCGACCGACCCTTATGACGAGGGCCTGTTTGTTGAGCACAATGTCAAGCGCGGCCTGCGCAATGCCGACGGCTCGGGCGTGGTCGCGGGCCTCACTCGCATCTCGGATGTGCACGGCTACAACAAGGTCGACGGAAAGGTCGTGCCCGACCAGGGCAAGCTCACGCTTCGCGGCTACAGCATCGAGGATCTGGTCAACAATGCCCAGGCCGAGAATCGCTACGGCTACGAGGAAGTCGCCTATCTGCTTATCACGGGTTCGCTGCCCAACAAGGAGGAACTTGACGGCTTTTGCGGACGCCTGGGCGCCTTTAGGCACCTGAGCGATGAGTACGTCAAAGAGTTCCCCATGACCACGGTGTCGTCGAGCATTATGAATGTGCTTCAGCGCGCCGTGTTGCTGCTCTACGCCTTCGACGCCGAACCCGACGTGATCACGCCCGAGCACGAAATCGACGTCGCCATTTCCATGCTCGCACGTCTCCCGCGCATCGCCGCCTTCGCACACATGGCCTCGGTCGCCAAGCGTCGCGGCTCAGAGGTGCACGTGCCGCACCCGACGCCCGGCCTTTCCACCGCCGAGACCATCCTGCAGGTCCTCCGCGGCGGCATGGCGTTCACTCACGATGAAGCCATGCTGCTCGACGTGATGCTCATGCTGCATGCCGAGCACGGCGGCGGCAACAACTCCACCTTCGCCTGCCGCGTACTGTCCTCTTCGGCCACCGACCCGTACTCCGCCTACGCCGCGGCCATCGGCTCGCTCAAGGGCCCGCGCCACGGCGGTGCAAATGCCAAGGTCGTGTCCATGCACGAGGACATTCGCGCGCATGTTTCCAACTGGGAAAACGAGGACGAGGTCGCAGCGTACCTGGGCAAGATCCTCGATAAGCAGGCCTTCGACGGCACGGGTCTCATCTACGGCATGGGCCACGCTGTCTACACGCTGAGTGACCCGCGCGCCGAGGTCTGCCGTCATTACGCGCGCTCGCTGGCGGCCAAAAAGGATCTGGGCGAGGAATTCGCACTCATCGAGCGCATCGAGCGCCTGGCCCCGCAGGTAATGCGCGACCACGGCATGACCAAGCCCATCTGCGCCAACATCGACCTGTACACGGGCTTTATCTACAAGATGCTCGGCGTACCCGAGACACTCTTTACGCCGCTGTTCGCCGTCGCGCGCATGGCGGGCTGGTCGGCGCACCGCATGGAAGAGCTCTTCTGCGCGCACCGCATCATCCGCCCGGCTTATCGCCCGGTGATCGAGCCGCTGGAGTACAAGCCGCTCGCCGACCGCTAGGACGCGGACCACTATAGATCTTGAGCGTGGCCAGGGCATCCAAGCCCTCGGCCACGCTTTTTATGTCTCTTTATGTCTCTTGGAAAGGACCACATCAGATGATTGTGTTTTCCGATATGGATGGAACGCTGCTGACGAGCGACAAGCAGATGAGCGACGCCACTTGGGCGATGCTCGACAAGCTCGCACGTCGCGGCATTGAGTTTGTGCCTTGCACGGGCCGTCCGCTGTCGGGCGTCTTTGAGCCCATCCTCGCCCACCCCGCCGTGCATTACGCAGTCTGTGCCAACGGCGCCAGCGTCTGGCAGCTCGACGAGGATGCGCCCACCGATGCCTCGCGCGCCACGTGCATTCTGAGCCGTCCGCTCGACCGTGGCATTGCCCACCGTATCCACGGCATTGCCGCCGACCACGACGTCACCTTCGACATTTTCGCCGACGGCCAGTGCTTTCTCCCCCGCTCGCTCTACGAGCGCCTGGACGAGTTCTGCGGCGGCGACCCGCATATTGCCGGATCGCTCAGGCGCACGCGCACGCCCATCGACGTAGACGTCGATAGCAAGATCGACGAGGCCGAGACGCTCGAGCGCATCGCCATGTACTGGCACGATTCCGCCGATCGCGACGCTATAGCCGCAGCGCTCGATACGCTCGACGGGATCGAAGTCACACGTTCATACGAAATGAACATCGAGGTTATGGGCGCGGGCGCCACCAAGGGAACGGCCCTCACGTGGCTGTGCGAGCATCTGAGCGAGCCCCTTGCCGATGCCTGGGCCTTTGGCGACAACATCAACGACATCCCTATGCTGCAGGCAGCAGGCCACGGCATGGCCATGATCAACGGCGAGCCCGAGGACCGCGAGGCCGCCGGCGCCATCACCGAGTTCGACAACGACCACGACGGCGTAGCCCGAACCATCATGGCCGCTCTCGCCTAGCAGCAGCAACCCGACAGGGTAGCTAAAATAGCCCCGTCCCAAATTAGCTACCCCCCGGAAAACCGCAAGGAGTGTCCCCCTCTGCCGGCAGAAAGGGAACGTCCCTAACTGCCGGATTAGGCGAGGCTCTCCAGCACGTGGCGGAGTTCTTGCTGGACGGCGTGATCGCGGTTGCATCCCACGACGCGGTCGGCAACCGCCTTGAGTGCAGGACGCGCGTTTTCCATCGCGCAGCCCGTGCCGACAAAGCGAATGATCTCGTAGTCGTTCATCGAGTCACCAAACGCCATGACCTCGTCGCGCTCGATGCCATAGTGCTCCATGAGCTGCTCGATTCCCGACGCCTTCGACACGCCGGGCTGCATGGCATCGATCCACGCGTTGCCCGAAGGCGCAAAGGAGAACAGGTCGCCCAGCTCGCGCTGCAGCACGTAGGCGTTGTCCATCACATTGCCGTCATCGCAGATAATCGATGCCTTGATGATATTCACATGTGAATCGGGCAAACCCCAAATGCGTTCGGCATTGGGCAGATCCTTGTCGATCTCGCGGACAAACTTGCCCTCGTCGTCGAGCAAGAAGGACTTGGTGCGATCGAAAAGCGCCAGATGCATGTTGGGAAACATTTCGACCGTGCGTGCGAGCTTACGGATGGCGAGATGCGAATAGACCTCGCGGTCGACCTCGACACCGTCTGCATAGACCTGCGCACCATTCGCCGCGACAAAGTCCATTTTGTCGACCACGGGCGCAAAGAACTCGCACAGACGGTCATAGCGGCGACCCGACGACGCGGCAAAATGCACGCCGCGCTCACGCAGGGCCTCAATAAGTTCGTAAGTCTCAGGTGGCACCTGGCTATTCTCATCGAGCAGCGTGCCGTCCATATCGGATGCGATCAGTTTAATCATAGAAAAGCTCCTTTCGGGCTTGATGGAATCAGACATAAATCCAACTCCACCGTACCCAAAAGGAGCTCGTGCAGACCGCTCAGTCAAAACCATTACAAGGGCCTGGCGGACGCATCACATTCCCCCCCTCGATGCCGCGCACACTTGCAGCGCCGAGGAACTTGTCAAAGAGTGTCCCCGACGACTAGTCGTTTAAGTACGTCCCCGACGACTAGTCGGCGTAGGTGAAGGTGGTGACGTCGAACATGCCCTCGGGGCGGATGCGGAGCGTCGGGATCACCGGAAGGGGCAGGAAGATGATGCCCATGATGGGATCGAGCGGCGGCTCAATGCCCATGGCGCGCGCCTTGACCATAAAGTCGTCGTGCTGTGCCGCGACATCCTCGGCCGTACCCTCGCTCATCAGGCCACCGAGCGCCAGCGGAATGCGCGCCACGACTTCGCCGTTGCGCACCAGCACATGACCGCCCTGGCCCACGGCCTCAACAGCAGCCATCATATCGGCCGCGTTGTCGCCCACCACGCACACGTTGTGCGAGTCGTGACCGATCGTGGAGGCGATGGCACCGCCGGTGATGGTAAAGCCGCGCACCCAGCCGCGGCCGATGTGCTTGACAACGAGCCCCAGACCAGCGGGACCGTCGCCATCGGCGCCCTCGGCCTGCAGCGATACGCCGCGGCCATGACGCTCGATCAGCATGATGCGGCGCAGGCCCTCGGCGCTCTCGGGGCGAGCCATGCCCGTGATGGCCTTGCCCGGCACCACGTCGATCACGGCCTCGCCGGGCTTGAAGGCATAGTCGAACACGTCGAGCGAAAGCTTCGGCAGCTTAACGGAAGCGCGCAGCTCGTCGGCAAGCGCTGCGACCTCGGCGCTTTCGGGTGCAACCTTGCCCACAAAGGCGCCGTCCTGTGCCACGAGCGCGCCAGCGGCATACACGCGATGCGGGGCCGTGGCAAACGTCAGGTCGTTGAGCACCAGCAGGTCAGCACGCTTGCCCGGGGCGATGGCGCCACGCAGCTCGTGCGGATCGCGGCAACCGTGGTCCAGGCCAAACGCCTCGGCCGTGGACAGGGACGCCATGGAGATGGCGACCACGGGGTCGATACCGGCCTCGATAGCCACGCGACAGGCATTGTCGATCATGCCGGTCGAAAGCGCATCGGACGGAGCGCGGTCGTCAGTCGCAAAGCAGCATCGACGGGCGCGGGCGGGGTTTTCCAGCAGCATCGGCGACAGATTGGCCAGGTCGTGGCTGCACGTGCCCTCGCGCAGCATCACATACATGCCGCGGGACAGCTTGTCGAGCGCCTCCTCGGGAATCGTCGACTCGTGGTCGGCGATAATGCCCGCTGCGGCATAGGCATTGAGGTCCTTGCCCGCAACGAGCGGCGCATGGCCGTCGACCTGCTTGGACGGCGTCTGGTTAGCGGCGTCGATACGAGCGCAAGTCTCGGGGTCGGCCATAAAGACGCCCGGCAGGTTCATCATCTCGCCCAAGCCAAAGACATCGCCCGGATGCTCGGCAAAAAACGCCTGCATATCCTCGGCGGTAATGACGGCACCGGCCTGCTCATCGGGCAGCGCGGGCACGCACGAGGGCATCATGTACTTGATGGAAATGGGGGCGCGACGACCATCCTCGATCATAAAGCGCAGGCCGTCCAAGCCAGAGACGTTAGCGATCTCGTGGCTATCGGCAATGGCAGTGGTGGTGCCACGCGTCGCGGCCATGCGCGCATACTCGGCGGGGCGGATGTTCGAAGACTCGATATGCAGGTGTCCGTCGATAAAGCCGGGGGCGACATAGCGGCCCTGGCAGTCGATAACCTCGGCCGCCTCGTAGGTGCCGGCGGCATCGTCGCGACCGTCGTAGAGCACGCCGACAATCACGCCGTCCTTGACGGCAACGCTACCGGGCGCCACACGCTGGCCGTACACGTCGACAATCTGAGCATTGGTAAACAGCGTGTCGACGGGCACGCGGCCCTCGGCTGCATCGATCACAGACCTCATGACCTCAACGGACATACATACTCCTTTAACCGTAGAAAAAAGCTGCGGAGCGGACGAGCCTTCACCGCAGCAAGCCAATAGCCATTGTATGCCCAAAAGAAGGCCCCGCTAACACCCCTTCCGCTTAACGGCACACGCCATTTGGCGCAAAGAAACCTGACACCAATGCACCAAAGGAACGTCCCCAAGTGCCAAACAAGACAACACCGCAGGTTGAGGACGGACAGCGAGCGGGCTCCAGAGCGAACAAATTGGCATGAAAAGAGGGCGGCATAGACCTTCTGGTCATGCCGCCCTCTTTGAATGACAAGTTGTCGCTCTGGAGCCCACGCAGCGTCGAGCTGTTACGCGGTTTGGTAAAACCGCGTAACTAAATAAGCTTAAAGCCCTTGCGCTTGCCCACAGAAAGGGTGTCGCCCAGCTTGAGGGCGCTGGGGTCGATGTTGTAGCTCTTGGGAGCCACGGCTTTGCCGTTGATCTTGACACCGCCGCCGTCGATGTCGCGACGGGCCTGGCCGGCGCTCGCCGAAAGACCCAAGTCCTTGAGCAGGCCGGCGAGGTAGATCTGGCCCTCGTCGTTGACGGTCAGCTCAACGTGCTTCTCGGGGAAGTCCGCAAGCTGGCCCTCCTTGAACACACGGTCGAACTCGGCCTGGGCCTCGTCGCCGGCGCCGGCGCCGTGGTAGGTATCGCACAGGTCGCGGCCCAGAGCGCGCTTGAGCTCGTAGGGGTCGGCGGAACCGTCGGCCAGGGCGGCGTCGATCTTGTCGACCTCGGCCGGGGTGAGCGAGCTGGCAAGACGATAGTACTTGCCGATCATCTCGTCGGGGATGGACATGGTCTTGCCGAACATATCCTTGGGAGCATCGGTCAGGCCGATGTAGTTGCCGTAGGACTTGGACATCTTGCGCACGCCATCGGTGCCCTCGAGCAGCGGCATGGTAAGCGCGATCTGCGGCTCCATGCCCATCTTCTCCATGAGCTCGCGACCAGCGAGCAGGTTGAAGAGCTGGTCGGTGCCGCCCATCTCCACGTCGGCCTTGATCTGAACGGAGTCGAAGGCCTGCATCACGGGGTACAGGAACTCGTGCAGGGCGATCGGCGTCTGGGACTGGTAGCGCTTGGTAAAGTCATCGCGCTCGAGGATGCGGGCGACGGTGAACTTGGAGCACACCTGCAGCAGTCCGGCCAAATCCATCGACAGGATCCAGTCGCCATTGTGCACGATGGTGGTCTTCTCGGGATCCAGGATCTTCATGGCCTGGCTGACATAGGTCTCAGCGTTGGCCTCGATCTGCTCCTGCGAAAGCTGCGGGCGGGTGGAGTTCTTGCCCGAGGGGTCGCCGATCAGTGCGGTACCGTTACCGATGATGAGGGTGACGTTGTGGCCCAGGTCCTGGAACTGACGCATCTTGCGCAGGGGCACGGCATGGCCCAGGTGCAGGTCGGGGCTGGTAGGATCGACGCCGAGCTTGATGTTGAGGGGCTCGCCCTTCTCAAGCTTCTTGCGAAGGTCGGCCTCGGGGACGATCTGCGCTGCGCCCGAGGTGATGATACGCATTTGCTCGTCGACAGACAGCATTGGGTATCCTCCTTTTGCTATAGCACCCTCACCGGATACGGCGGTGCTCGAAGTTCATAAACCCACTCATAATAACCAAAACGGCGCGGCCGAACACCTACGACAGGAAAATCCTCGTCCTGCCGCACGCGTCGATAACGACCGGCAAACGCGTGCCGTCACGTTCGACCAAAAAGCGCCCCTGCTGACGGCGCGAGCAGTCACGGCAACGGACCTGCCCCGTCGCATCCGTGACGCAGGCGCCCTCGGCAGTCAGCAAGCAGTGCTCGCACACCATGAGCTCGGGACGGCCGGTATCGACAGGCCCCAAGACACCGGGGCAAGCGGAAAGCTCGGCAACACGCTCCGCGTCGTGGGCGACAAGCTCGGCAGGCACATACACACAGCCCGCGCCGAGCCCACGTAGCCAGGCAAGCGTAACCCGGTTTGCGCAAAACACCGGTGCCGCAACGTCAAACGCCACGCCCAGCTCACGCGCCATCGCCACCTGTCCCAGATTACGACAGACGACGCGCCCGGCACGCCGCATAAGCGAGCGGGTACGCGAGACATCGGCTGCACGACAGACCTCGTCGAGCACCACAGTCGCATCGGACAGATCGCGCTCGCCACACGGGTCGGCATCCATCAGCCGCCAGGCAACGACCATGCGATCGGAAGCCCCCTTTTCCGTCGGCTCCGTCAACGCCGCCTCGGGCACGTCGCCAACAGTCATGGCGGCCTCAAAGGGCAGTATCTCAACGGCTCGTGCAACAGGTGCGACCGCGTCCGCCTCGACCCGCATGTGCCCCAGCGCCGTCGCCGTCTGCCCCAACACGCCGGCACTGCGAATCAGGTACACCTCGCATCCCGCATCCACCTTGCGCTTGCAGTGCACGACAACGCGCTCCCCCGCCGCTGCATCCACCGGGCAGGGCACCTGGGGCCAGCGCTTGGGCACATCGGGGCGTGCATCGGCACCCGGATAGAACCGGATCTCGAGCGTGTCGCCCGCGGCCACGGCGACATCGAGCTCGACGGTCACCTCTTCGTGACCCACCGTCACCAAGTGGCCCACGCGCACGCCCTGGTTAATCGCACGCTCAAAGCTCATGAGCTCAGCACCCGATCGCCCCCGCAGATACGCATCGGTAAACCCGCGGTTGAACGACCTGCCCAGCTCGCGCTCGAGCGCCGACACGGCAGCGGCATCCCACGCGCCATCGCGCAGCATATCGAGTGCACGACGCCACACCCGCACCACGTTGAACACGTAGTCGGGGTTTTTCATGCGCCCCTCGATCTTGAGCGACGCCACCCCGGCCCCAACAAGCTCGGGCAGGTGCGCAATGCCCAGATAGTCGCGCGGGCACAGCAGACGATCGCCCTCCACGGAAACGACGCTCTCCCCCGCCTCGTCCACCAGGTCATACGCCAAGCGACACGGTTGCGTACAGTCGCCGCGCATCGCCGATCGTCCACGCCGCAGGGCCGAAAACTCGCAGGCGCCCGAATATCCAATGCAAATCGCACCGTGGCAGAACACCTCGATAGGCACGCCGGTAGCACACAGGGCGGCAATCTCGTCGACTGCCAGCTCGCGGGCGGTCGTCACGCGCTCGACCCCGAGCTCATCGGCAGCCAGGCGCACGGCGCCTTCGCTATGAACGCCCGCCTGCGTGGACAGGTGAATCTCGACCCCGGGAATCGCCGCGCGCAACGCGCATACCAATCCGGCGTCGGCAACAATCAGGGCGTCGGCACCCAACTCTTGCGCGTGTGCCCCCAGTGCCACCGCGTCGGCCAACTCGTCGTCGAACACAAACACGTTGAGGGTCACGTATACACGCACGCCGTGCGCATGCGCCACGACGCAGCCGCGGGCGAACTCGTCGTCGGTAAAGCCGTGTGCGCTCACGCGGGCGTTGAACCCGCCCAGGCCCGCATAGATGGCATCGGCACCCGCCGCAATCGCCGCGAGCATCTGATCGAGTCCGCCGGCAGGCGCCAGCAGCTCGGGCAGCGCCGCCTCGGCAGCCCCCGGCTCGTTATCGCATTGTCCACTCGGCCCCGTCGCCCGAATCGCCATCGGCAAACTCCTTACCAACAAGGTATGCATTCACTCTGAAAAATACCGTCATCCAGCATACACGAGGCCTCGCGCGCCTCGTTTGGTTTATCGTGTAATAACTTATGTCCATCCTGCCCCAGCGGCGCACCCGCCGCCCGGCACGACATACCTGGAGGTCAATATATGGGTCCTCGCCAACGACACGGGCGCAGTCGTTCCAAGACGCATGCCCTGCCCATGATCCTGCTCTCGTTCTTGGGCCTTTTGCTCATCGCGGGCGTAGCGTTTGGGATTGGCATGATCGGCAACGTCAATCGTTGGCTGTCCGATCTGCCCGACTATACCGACGCCAACGCCTATCTGGTGAGTGAACCCACCGAGATCGTCGATTGCAACGGCAACAAGATCGCGAGCTTCTACACGCAAAACCGCAAGTCCATCACCAAGGACCAGGTTTCCCCGTACGTGCTGCAGGGCACCGTCGACGTCGAGGACGAGCGCTTCTACGAGCACGGCGGCATCGACCTGTGGGGCATTGCTCGCGCAGCGGTGGCGACCCTTTCCGGTGGCCACGAGGGCGCCTCGACCATCACCCAACAGCTGGTGCGTAACACCATCCTGCAAGAGGAGCAGTTCGACTCGACCATCGAGCGTAAGGTCCGCGAGGCCTACATCGCCATCAAGATGGAGGAAATGTACTCCAAGGACGAGATCCTCATGATGTACCTCAACACCATCTATTACGGCCACGGTGCCTACGGCATCGAGGCCGCAGCCGAGACCTATCTGTCCAAGAGCGCCGCCGACCTCACCCTGAGCGAGGCCGCGCTGCTCATCGGCCTTCCCAACTCGCCTTCGCAGTACGACCCCACGGTCAATCCCGATCTGGCACTGTCTCGCCGCAACAAGGTTCTCGATAACATGCTGCGCCTGGGCCACATCACCCAGAAGGAGCACGACGCCGCGCAGGCAGAGCCCATCACCCTCAACGTAACCGAGATTTCGGGCAGTGGCGTCGACGTGTATTCGCAGCCCTACTTTGTCGCCTATGTTAAGCAGCTGCTGGAGCAGGAGTTCTCCACCGACGTGCTGTTTAAGGGCGGCCTAACCGTCAAAACCACCATCGACCCGACCATGCAGCAGACTGCCGAGGAGGCCGTGCGCGCCCAGCTCGACACGCTTTCGCTCGACGGCCTGGACATGGGCATGGTCGTCGTCGACCCCAAGACCGGCTACATCAAGTGCATGGTGGGCGGCTACGACTATAACGCCGACGAGAACCACGTGAACCACGCCACGGCCAAGCGTCCCGTAGGCTCCACGTTTAAGGCCTTTACGCTGGCCACTGCCATCCAAAACGGCATGAACCCCAACGTCACCCTCAATTGCAACTCGCCTCTTACAGCCAAGGGCACCACGACCAAGGTGCAAAACTATGCCAACCAGAGCTACGGCACCATCACGCTCAAGCAGGCGACGGCATACTCCTCCAACACCGGCTATATCCAGGTTGCAGAGGCTATCGGCAATAACAAGATCATGTCCCTCGTCAAAAAGCTCGGCATCGATCCATCTAAGGACAATATCGAGGACGTTCCCGTCATGACGCTCGGTACCGGCTCCATCTCGCCGCTCGAGATGGCCGCGGCCTATGCCACGTTTGCCAACGGCGGTTACTATCGCCAGCCGATCGCCATCACCGAGATTGATTCGCGAACTGGCTCGGTGCTGTACCAGCACACCGATAACCCCTCGCAGGTGCTCTCCACCGGCGAGGCCGCGGCAGTGACCGACGTCCTGACCGGCGTCATGCAGGGAAGCGGCACGGGTGCCGCCGGCGCGCTGAGCGTCAACCAGCCCTATGCCGGCAAGACGGGTACCACCGACAACACCACCAACCTTTGGTTCTGCGGCTACACGCCGCAGCTGGCATGCGCCCTGTGGACCGGTTATTCCGCAGGCGAGATTCCCATCCAAAAGTACGGCATGGACCTGCTGGGCGATAGCACCAACCTGCCCGTCTTTAAGCGGTTTATGAACACCGTTCTGACCGGTACCAAGCGCGAGGAGTTTGCGACCGGAACGGCGCCCACCTACAAGAACAACAGCGTCTGGAAGTTCTACGGCACCAACAACACCAAGAAGACGGAGAACGACGACAAGGACGAGAACGAGGACGAAGAGGAAACCACCACAACGACTACCACGACGACCACGACCACCGAGACCACGGGCGGCGACACCACCGGCGGCACCGGTACGACCGGTGGCTCGACGGGCGGCTCTACTGGTGGTTCGACCGGCGGCGATGGCGGCACGCCTACGCCTACGCCTACGCCTACGCCTACGCCTACGCCTACACCCACTCCCGACCCCTCTCCCACGCCTGACGATACGGTTGGCTAGAAATTCATCCGGCCATTAGCAACAAGGCCCCCGAGCAGCTTATTAAAGTGCTCGGGGGCCTTTTAGTTTAAAGCGACCTGGTGGACGGCCTTTATACCGGCAAACAATATAGGGGGTACCGACCAACGTCGATACCCCCTTACAAGCCACCATGTCACGCACACAGTGCCGAGCGCACGACCCGCACGCCTACTTGCGAGAATTGCTCAGCTTATTGATCAGCGCCTCGAGACGCTCGCCGTCCTCGGCCGTCTGGGCAATAACCAAAATCGTATCGTTGCCGGCAAGCGAGCCAAGCACATCGGGCAACTCTGCCGCATCAACGGCGGCGGCGATGCCGGAAGCCGTACCAGGCTGAGCCTTGATCATAACCAGATTATCGGTGCGCAGAACGCCCGTTACGAGCTCGGAAACCATACGCTGCAGGTGCAGGTCCTCTGCCAGAACATAGATACCCTCGGGGAGCTTACGCAGCCCCATATCGGCAATATCGCGAGAGACAGTCGCCTGCGTGCAATCAAAGCCCATAGCGCGGAGCTCATCGACCAGCACGCGCTGCGTGCGGACGTCCTTATTGCGCACAATATCTCTAATGGCATCCTGGCGCCCATTGCGTTTTTTAGCCATACAAACCCTCTCTCCAAAAGATGGCGGAGACAATCAATCAGTGATTGAATAGTTTAACGCTATTTGAAGGCTTTTGTGTATAAGAACGCATTTCAAAACAATTCTATGCAAATTTGTTTCGAAATGAGCCGTTTAGGCGGTTTTTGCGCCCGTCCGGTTAAGAAAAGCTGCCAGATGCGTACACATCACGCAGCGCGCGGGCTTGGCGCTGGCGATCGGCCCAAACAACAGACCGAGTCCCCGATGGTTATCCTTGAGCGCAGCGACCATCTGACGGGTTCGAGGCGCCTCGAGCATATCACGCATGCGGGCGGAACGCTCGATTGACGACACCCCATGCGGGCTCAGACACAAATTCTCGATGCTGGCGACTAGTCCGGCAAAGTAGAACTTCTGGCTTGCCAGCTTAAGCCGACCACCGCTATCTGCTTCCGAGAGTGAGTCCGCAAGCTCGTCGAGCGCTCGGGCATCATCGGATACCTTGGCATACATGGTGGGATCAAAGGCATCTGTAAGCTTAGGTGCCGCCGCGTGGAAACAAGCATCGCCGCAGCCGGACACGCATCGTGCCTGCGAAAGCGCGCATGCCATAAACCCAACTGTGCGAAACACCTTGTCGCACAAAAGGCATGCCTCAAACAGCGAGCGCCTGTACATCACGCCAGAGGTCTGAACGACAAGGCCGCCTAAAATCAACTGAGGCAGCCCGGCCACCATCGAAGATTTGCCATCAATGGAAATATGAGCAGCATCCAAGACGCGCGAATGGCGCTCTCGATGTGCATCATAGCGGTCGAGCGACACCGTGGGGAACACTATGTCTGCTGCGGTATCGCACGCGATATCGACCATCTTGGAAAGGGACTGCGGAGCAAACCACTCATCGGCGTTCATAGCGATGATTTGAGAGCCACGCGAGGCAGCAAAACCGGCACGAAGGCAAGCACCGCGCTTCGCGTCCTCGACGTCAATCAAATCAATATGGATGTCCCTGTCGGCAGCAACTTGAAGCGAATGGCGCACACCGGGCGCAGCATCGCGGCAGACAACGACAATCTGCAAATCGTAGAGGTCTTGGTTCTGGATACTCTCGAGCGCACGCATCGCATAGCTGGGCGAACCTTCTACCACAAGGATCACCGAAAGTCGCGGATGCGAGCCACGTCGAACCAAGTTATCCGTCCTCTCGACAGCAATGAATCAAATCGTGGTTCATGGTACACCCCGGCAATAAAAGCAATGAGACACCGGTTGTATTGCACGCCAAGAACAGATGTTGCACACGCGCAGCCCACAGATAATGGGTGTCGACGCACGACGCGTCGAGCCCTCCCCTAGTCGAGCACGACGAGCTCGGCGGGATCGTAATCCACGCCCATAAACGTAAGGCCGCAGGCAGGAGCCGTGGGGCCCGCAGCGGTACGGTCGCAAGCATCGATGACCTCGCGCATCCACTCGGGTTCACGGCGATGCATGCCAATCGCGACAAGCGTGCCAACGATCGTACGGACCATCGAATGCAGAAACGCATTGCCCTCGATGGTAAACGTCAGGATGTCCTCGCCAAACGCAACCTCATGGCCAAACTCGGCGCGCATTACGCAGCGGTGCGTAGGTTTGCCCACGGCAGAAGCAACCTTGCAAAAGCTTTTAAAGTCCTGCTCGCCCAGCAGCGCGGGGCAGGCAGCAGACATAGCCTCAACATCCAAGGGATAGCGATGCCACCACACCGCACCGCGGGACAGCACGGGGCGCGCATCTCGATCAGCAATACGGTACGTATACGTACGGGAACGCGCGTCAAAACGTGCAGAAAAGCCTTTACGGGCCTTGTAGACCTCGTTGATGGCGATATCTTTGGGCAGCAGGGCATCCATAGCCCGCAGCCACCTACGGCGCGTTAGGGCGAGCTCAGCGTCCGTTACGGGCACGCTGATGTACTGAGCCACGGCATGCACGCCGGCATCGGTGCGACCCGCGCACGT
Source organism: Collinsella aerofaciens (assembly GCF_040910185.1). GTDB lineage: Bacteria > Actinomycetota > Coriobacteriia > Coriobacteriales > Coriobacteriaceae > Collinsella > Collinsella aerofaciens_BF. The sequence continues at coordinate 144,921 of NZ_JBDGBA010000001.1, forward strand.
CAGATCGATCGGACGGCGAAGCAGCGTCTCGATGGCTCGACGCAGCTCACCCGCAACCGTCGTCTGTCCCGGCTGCTCGGCAAAGCCGCTATAGGACGAGCCATCGTATGCCACGCGGAAAACGAGCGTGGCATCGAGCTCTGGAATCGAATTGAAATCAGACGGCGCGGTCATGGGCGCTCCCAACAAACAGGCAATGGCATTTCGACAAAAAAAGAGGGGTACGCGAACGTACCCCTCGAATATAGCCTATGCAGACGGATTGTCTACTCAGCGGTCTCCTCAGCAGGAGCCTCCTCGGCAGCCTCGACCTTCTTGGGAGCAGCGGCCTTCTTGGGGGCCGGAGCAGCCTTCTTGGCCTTAGGCGTGCAAGGCTCGGTGACGAGCTCCATGATAACGATGGGAGCGTTGTCGCCCTTGCGGTTACCGAGCTTCATGATGCGGGTATAACCGCCGTTACGATCCTGCCACATACCCTGGGCAGCCTTGTCGAAGATCTCGGCAACGAGCTGCTTATCGCCGAGCTTGGCGATAGCCAGACGACGAGAGTGCAGGTCGCCCTTCTTGGCCCAAGTGATGATCGGATCGACGACCGAACGCAGCGCCTTAGCGCGGGTCTCGGTGGTCTTGATGCGGTCGTTCTCGAAGAGGGCCTTAGCAAGGCTCTTCTTCATGGCCTTGGTGTGGCTCGCATCGGTGCCGAGCTTCAGGCCCTTCTTAACGTTGTGACGCATGGTCTAGTTTCTCCTCAAATATGCGAAGCATTAAGCCTTCAGGCTCAGGCCCATGGACTCAAGCTTGTCCTTCACTTCCTCGATCGACTTAACACCGAAGTTACGGATGTTGAGCAGATCGTTCTCCGAGAACTCAACGAGCTGACGGACCGAGTGAATGCTGGCGCGCTTAAGGCAGTTGTAGGAACGGACGGAAAGGTCCAGATCCTCGATCTGCTTGTCCAGCTCGGCGTTGTCGTTGGTGACCTCGGGAGCGAAGATCGAAGCCTCCTCCTCGACCTCGGGGGTCTCGGCAAGGTTCATAAAGGCGGCCATATGCTGGTTGATGATATTGGCAGCCTGGACCACGGCGTCGCGCGGGGCGATGGAGCCGTTGGTCTCGATCTCGAGGACAAGGCGGTCGTAGTCGGTGTGCTGACCGACACGGCAAGCCTCAACGAGCTTGGCGCAACGGGAAACCGGCGAGTACAGCGAGTCGACGTGGATCACACCGATGGGATCGTTGTCTCGCTTGTTGGCCTCGCCAGAAACATAGCCGCGGCCATAGCCGATGCGCATGCTCATGGTGAGATGGCCACCCTCGGTGAGCGTAGCAATGTGCTGCTCGGGGTTGACCAGCTCAAACTCGGACGGAATAAAGAAGTCCGCACCGGTGACCTCGCAGGGGCCGTCAACCGAGATGGTGGCGGTCGCCTCGTCGGTCGTGCCGAGAGCCCTGAAGACAAGACCCTTGACATTCAGGACGATGTCGGTGACATCCTCGACCATGTTAGGGATGGTCATGAACTCGTGCTGCGCACCATCGATCTGAATAGCCTCGACGGCGGCACCCTCGAGCGAGGACAGAAGAACGCGACGAAGGGAGTTACCCAGCGTATCGCCGTAACCACGCTCGAGCGGCTCGACGGAGACACGAGCAGACGTCTCGTTGATCTCTTCGACCTGAACCTGAGGCCTAATGAATTCTGACATGTATTACCTCCAGCCTCAGCAGCCCGGATGGACTACTTAGAGTAGAGCTCGACGATGAGCTGCTCGTTGATATCACCGCTGATCTGCTCACGCGTCGGCAGAGCGAGCACGTTACCAGACAGCTTCTCGATATCGACCTCGAGCCAGCCAGGGACCTCAAAGCGCTCGGAGGAAATCAGGGCCTCCTTGATGGGGAGGAGGTCACGGAACTTCTCGCCGACAGCGACGACGTCGCCGGCCTTGACGCGGTAGGACGGGATGTCCACGCGCTTACCGTTCACGGTGAAGTGACCGTGACGGACGGACTGACGAGCCTCTTTGCGGGTGCGGGCGAAGCCAAGACGGAAGACGACGTTGTCGAGGCGAGACTCAAGAATGATCATGAGGTTCTCACCGGTGACGCCGTTCATCTTACGGGCCTTGTTGAAGTAGCCGTGGAACTGCTTCTCCAGAACGCCATAGATGAACTTGACCTTCTGCTTCTCGCGCAGCTGCATGCCGTACTCAGATTCCTTGCGACGGCGCTTGGGCTGACGGATAGATTCCTTCTTGCTGCTGTAACCGAGCTCAGCGGGATCGATCCCGAGCTGACGGCAGCGCTTAAGAACAGGAGTCCTGTCGATTGCCATATTGATACGATCCTTTCAGTTACACGCGGCGACGCTTCTTGGGGCGGCAGCCGTTGTGCGGAATGGGGGTCTTGTCCTGGATGCTCGAGACCTCGAGGCCAGCAGCCTGGAGGGAGCGGATGGCGGTCTCACGACCGGAGCCGGGGCCCTTGACGAAGACGGAAACCTTCTTCATACCGTGCTCCATGGCCTGCTTGGCAGCAGCCTCGGCAGCCATCTGGGCAGCGAACGGCGTGGACTTACGGGAGCCCTTGAAGCCCACCTGGCCAGCCGACTTCCAGGAAATGACGTTGCCCTGGGGATCGGTGATCGAAACGATCGTGTTGTTGAACGTAGAACGAATGTGAGCCTGGCCCACGGAAATGTTCTTACGGTCCGCGCGCTTCAGACGGGCAGCGCGAACGTTCTTCTTAGCAGTAGCCATCTATCTAGCGCTCCTTATTTCTTCTTCTTAGCACCGATCTGACGCTTCGGGCCCTTGCGGGTACGAGCGTTAGTGTGGGTGCGCTGGCCGCGGACCGGGAGGCCCTTGCGGTGACGAAGGCCGCGGTTGCAGCCGATGTCCATAAGGCGCTTGACGTTCTGGTTGCGCTCACGGCGGAGGTCGCCCTCAACCATGATCTGGTTCTTATCGATATAATCGCGGATGGCGTTAACCTCATCCTCGGTGAGGTCCTTAACGCGCGTATCCACGTTAACGTTGCACTCGACGCAAATCTTCGTCGCAGTGGTGCGGCCGATGCCGTAAATGTAGGTCAGACCGATCTCAACGCGCTTCTCACGCGGGAGGTCGACACCATTAATACGGGCCAACGTAGTCTCCTCTCTTAACCCTGACGCTGCTTATGACGGGGGTTCTCGCAAATGACGAGGACCTTGCCATGGCGCCTAATGATTTTGCACTTATCGCACATCTTCTTGACCGAAGGACGTACCTTCATCGTTCTTCCTTTCGGTAGCGCTCAAACTACTTCCCTACTATCTACTCGCCCAGCCGCAGGCGTTTAAAACTATGGCTGGTCTTCACACACAATCCGACCGTAGGTTGAGCTAAGCCTGCAGTCGGAAATGGAGTGCGTGTATGCGTGCCGCTATTTGTAGCGATAGGTGATGCGGCCGCGGGTCAGGTCGTACGGGGAAAGCTCCACGACAACCCTGTCACCGGGGAGAATACGGATGTAATTCATTCGGATCTTGCCAGAAATGTTGCACAGAACCGAATGACCGTTCTCGAGCTCAACCTTAAACATGGCGTTGGGCAGCGGCTCCTTTACCGTACCCTCGAGCTCAATTGCGTCTTCCTTCTTCACAAGCAATCATCTTTCTCTAGAAAACGACAGCGATTGAGTATTCTACAACACGTATGCACGCATCGTAATAACTTCGTAATGGCTCCACAACTAAGCGGAACTTGTTACATTTGAAATGTAAAACAAAGCCGTTCCCTGATACCCAAGATCGCCTTGAAATGAGAAGGCATAGACCTTGGGGTCATGCCTTCGAAATTGAAAGGCGAGGTTGGGCATCAGGGGGCGGCGACTTTTACATTTCACCGCCTTGCAAGGAACACCAAGCACCTTGCGCATCCGTGGTAAGAATCACCGGACCGTCATTGGTAATGGCGACGGTGTTCTCGTAGTGCGCGGCGGGCAGGTGGTCGTTGGTCGTAACAATCCAACCGTCGGAGCCCGTGCTCACATGGTTGGAACCCATCGTAACCATCGGCTCGATGGCAATGACCATGCCGGCCTGGAGTCGAACGCCCCTCCCCTTCTTTCCATAGTTAGGAACGTTGGGGTCCTCGTGCATCACGCGGCCAATGCCATGGCCCACATAATCACGAAGCACGCCATAGCCGTGAGACTCGGCGAGGGATTGGACGGCATAACCAATGTCCCCAATATGGTTACCGGGAACAGCCTGCTCGATGGCAGCCTTAAGGCAATCACGCGTGACCTCGCACAAAGCCTTGGCTTCGGGCGTGGGGGTGCCGACGAAAAACGTCCAAGCGTTATCGCCGACCCAACCGTCGACAACGGCTCCCGTATCGATGGAGATGATATCACCATCGCGCAGGATCATGTCGGGGTTGGGAATACCGTGGACCACGGCATCGTTGATCGATGCGCAAATGGTCCCCGGGAACCCGCCGTAACCCTTAAAGGCCGGGGTGCCGCCATGCATGCGGATAATCTGCTCCGCGAGCTGATCGAGCTCAAAGGTGGAAACGCCGGGGCGCACCATGGCTCCAACGTGGCGGAGCGCCATCTTAGATAGCGCTCCTGCCTTCTTCATCTGCTCGATTTGCGTTGCAGACTTAATCTTGATCATAGACCGAGAGCCTCTTTGACATCCCCGTACACGGTCTCGCGAGCCTGGTCACCGTTGACCGACTTGAGCAGACCCTGGCCACGATAGTAGTCGACGAGCGGGCTCGTGGACTTCTCGTAGACGTCGAGACGGTTCTTGATGGTCTCGGGCTTGTCGTCGTCGCGCTGATACATCTCGCCGCCACACTTGGGGCAGGTAGCATCGGCAGCGGTGCCGGTGTAACCGCATGCGCGGCAGGTGCGACGCGAAGACAGACGATCGATAATGACCTCGGGGGCCACATCGACCAGAAGGGCGCAATCGATCTCGCGACCCATGGCGGAGAGCTCGGAATCGAGCGTCACAGCCTGGGCGGTGTTGCGCGGGAAGCCGTCGAGGATGAAGCCCTGCTGGGCGTCATCGGCGGCAAGGCGCTCCTTGACAAGGTCGATCACGAGCTGGTCGGGAACGAGCTCGCCAGCGTCCATGTACTTCTTAGCCTGAATACCAAGCTCGGTGCCACCCTTGACGGCAGCACGCAGCAGGTCGCCCGTGGAAATATGGGCGACGCCAAACTCGGCGACGAGCTCCTGTGCGACGGTGCCCTTACCGGCACCCGGAGCTCCGAGCAATACGAGGTTCATGAGCAATCCTCCTCTAGCCTATTTAAAGAATCCATCGTAATCATACATCTTGATCTGGCCTTCGAGCTTATCGACCGTGTCGAGCACGACGCCGACCATGATGAGGATGGACGTGCCGCCAAATGCCTGGATCAGATGGTTACCCGTGAAGGAGAAGATGATCGAAGGCACGATGGCGATGAGCGCCAAAAAGACAGCGCTGGGAAGCGTGATCTTGTTGAGCGCGTTCTTGATGTAGGCCGCGGTAGCCCTACCCGGACGGACGCCCGGAATAAAGCCGCCCTGCTTCTTAAGGTTATCGGCCGTGTCATCGGGGTTGAACACCATGGAGGTGTAGAAGTACGCGAAGAACACGATGAGGACAACGTTAAGCACCCAGTTGAGCCAACCGGTCGAAAGCGCGGAGGCAACTGCCTGAATCCAGCCGATGCCGGGGAAGAACACGGCAATCTGAGCCGGGAAGTACAGCAGCGCCGAAGCGAAGATGATCGGCACGACACCCGCGGTGTTGACCTTGATGGGCAGGTAGGTGGTCTGGCCACCCATCATGCGACGGCCCACGACGCGCTTAGCGTAGGAGACCGGGATGCGGCGCTGGCCGCGCTCAAGGAAAACAATCAGCGGGATAACCAGCAGGATGATGGCGCAGATGATCACCATGGTGATGATGCCACCGGCATTGCCCTCGGTGCTGGAGAAGATAGCCTGCGGCAGACCGGCCATGATGTTCGCAAAGATGATCAGCGACATGCCATTGCCGATACCGCGCTGGGTGATGAGCTCACCGATCCACATGATCAGCATGGCGCCCGCAGTGAGCGTGCCGACGATCATGAGGTCGAAGATGATCTCGGGAGCGCCGGCGCCATTGAAGCTGATGCCGAAGCTCTTAAAGAGGAAGAGGTAACCCACGGAGTTGAGGATTGCCAGAGCCAGGGTGAGGTAACGCGAATACTGCGTGATCTTGGTCTGACCGACCTCGCCCTCGCGGGCAAGCTCATGCAGGGAAGGCACAACGGCCTGGAGCATCTGGAGGATGATCGAGCTGGTGATGTAAGGCATGATGCCCAGCGAAAACACCGACACATAGCTCAACGCGCCGCCAGAGAAAAGATTCAGGAGGGCCATAGCACCTGCGGCGACCGAATTGTTATCGGTCGAGAAAAGGCCCAGCATCCCCTGGAAGGGAATGCCGGGCACAGGAACGTGCGCACCAATGCGGTACACGACGAGCATAGCTATGGTAAAAAGAATCTTTTCGCGCAATTCTTTGATGCGGAAAGCATTCTTAAGACCATTTAGCACGGCAGCTCGACCTTTCCGCCGGCGGCCTCGATCTTGGCCTGCGCAGAAGCGCTGACCTTGTCGACCTTGACCGTGAACTTCTTGGTGAGCTCACCATTGCCGAGCACCTTGACGGGCTCGAACTCGCTCTTGGTGATGCGAGCGGCCTTAAGAGCGGCACCGTCGATCACAGCGCCATCCTCGAACTTACGCTCGAGACGCTCAACGTTAACAGCGGTGTACTCGATACGACGGGGGTTGCGGAAGCCCGGAAGCTTGGGCAGGCGCATAGCCAGCGGAGTCTGGCCACCCTCGAAGCCGGCACCCTTGGTGCCGCCAGAGCGGGAACCCTGGCCCTTCTGGCCGCGGCCAGAAGTGGTGCCGTGACCCGAAGAATTGCCACGGCCGACGCGCTTACGGTTCTTGGTGGAACCGGGCGCGGGAGTAAGATCGTGAAGCTGCATTTGCTACTCCTCTACAATCTCGACAAGGTGCTTGACCTTGAAGATCATGCCGCGGACGGACTCGTTGTCAGCAATCTCGCGAACCTCGCGGATCCTGTGGAGACCGAGGGCACGGACAGTACGGACCTGGTCCTGCTTGCAACCATTGGTGCTGCGGACCTGCTTGATCTTGATGGTGTCAGCCATGCTTAGTTCTCCTTACCGACGAACATCTCGGAGACCGTCAGGCCACGGCGAGCCGCGACGTCCTCAGGGCTGGAGAGCTCCTTGAGGCCCTCGACGGCAGCCTTGATGATGTTGAGGCCGTTGTCGGTACCGAGGGACTTGGACAGGACGTTCTTGATGCCAGCAAGCTCAAAGAGGGGACGCACAGCGCCGCCGGCGATAACGCCGGTACCCTCGACAGCGGGCTTGATGATGATGCGGCCGGCACCAAAGTGGCCGAGAACCTCGTGCGGGATGGTGCCCTGCTCGGTCACCGGCACGTGGAACATGTTCTTCTTGGCATCGAGAGACGCCTTGGAGATGGCCATGGGCACCTCAGCGGACTTGCCCATGCCAACGCCGACGTTGCCCTTGCCGTCGCCAACGACGACGAGAGCGACGAGGCTCATGCGACGACCACCCTTGACGGTCTTCGACACGCGGTTGATGTAAACGACGCGCTCCTCGAACTCGGAGGCCTCGCGCTGCTGCTTCTGATTACGAGCCATGTGCTACATACCTCCTAGAACTCGAGACCGGCGGCACGAGCACCGTCGGCGAGGGCCTTGACGCGGCCATGGTAGATACGGCCACCGCGATCGAAGGCGACCTTGGTGATGCCGGCCTCGATGGCGCGCTTGCCAACGAGCTGACCGACCTTCTCCGCAGCCTCCTTGTTCGAGGTGTGGGTGCCCTTGAACTCGGCCTCGAGGGTCGAGGCAGAGACGAGCGTCAGGCTAGAGCCCTTGCTGTCGTCGATGATCTGGGCATAGATGTTGGCGTTAGTACGGGTCACGCGAAGACGCGGACGCTCGGAGGTACCCGAGACCTTGCCGCGAACACGACGCTGACGACGCTTGAGGCCTTCCAGCTTCGCCTTATGCTTGTTCATACGTAAACTCCTAAAAAGGTTGATCTTGCCAGCACCTGACGGGGTGCTGGTCTTATGCGAGTGAGTCGGTTACGACTACTTGGCGGCCTTACCCAGCTTGCGGCGGATGTGCTCGCCAACGTAGTGGATACCCTTGCCCTTGTAAGGCTCGGGAGGACGATGGCCGCGGATCTCAGCGGCGATCTGACCGACCTGCTGCTTGTTGATACCCTTGACGTTCACGTGGGTGTTGTCGGGAACCTCGAAGGTGATGCCCTCGGGAGCCTCGACGATCACGGGGTGCGAGAAGCCCAGGGAGAACTCGAGGTTCTTGCCCTTCTGCTGCACGCGGTAACCGACGCCGGCGAGCTCGACCTTCTTCTCGAAGCCCTCGGAAACGCCAACAACCATGTTGTGGATGAGGGCGCGGGTGAGGCCGTGGCGGGCACGGGTCTCACGCTCGTCGTCGGGACGGGAAACGGTGAGGACGTTGTCCTCGACGTTGATAGCGAGCTTCTCAAAGACATCGAGCTCGAGCTGGCCCTTGGGGCCCTTGACGACAACGTTGTTGCCGTTGACTGCCACTTCGACTCCGGCGGGAATCTGGACAGGCTTATTACCGATACGAGACACGGTGATCTCCTTTCCTTCTACCTACCGAGCGAATTACCAGACGTAAGCGATGATCTCGCCGCCGACGTTGTGCTTGCGAGCATCGCGGTCGGTCATGACGCCATGGCTGGTGGAAATAATGGCGGTACCAAGGCCACCGCGGACGCGAGGCATGTCGGCAACGCCGGTGTACTTACGCAGGCCCGGCTTGGAAATGCGGCGGATGCCGTTGATGACCTTAGCCTTCTTGGGACCATACTTAAGCGTGATGTGCAGAGTCTTCTGGGGAACGGTGTCCTCGACATCGTAGCCCTCGATGTAGCCCTCCTCGTGCAGAACACGAGCGATCTCGACGAGCTTCTTGCTGCTCGGCATGGAGACCGTGGCCTTGTTCACAGAGTTAGCGTTACGGATGCGCGTAAGCATATCTGCGATCGGGTCTGTAAGGTTCATACAGATTCTCCTTCGTTCTTGATGAACACGTGCTCTTGGTTCTTCGCCGCCCTTAACGGCAAAGCCTAACTAGCGCGTTTTCCCTGTTCCAAACGGATGCTTGAAACGCTGGTAGTGACTTACCAGCTGGCCTTCTTAACGCCGGGAAGCTCGCCCTTGAGTGCAAGCTCACGGAAGCAGACACGGCACAGGCCGAACTTGCGGTACACAGAGTGCGGACGGCCGCAGCGCTGGCAGCGCGTGTACTCACGAGTAGAGAACTTCTGCTTGCGATTGCACTTGACGATCATCGATGTCTTAGCCACTTATATCCTCCTCACATAGAGTATTGTTCGCCCCAAGCGCCGTCCCCTTTTGGAAACGGCGCTTTTAGGGCAGGTGAACCTATTTCTTGAACGGGAAACCGAAGGCGTCCAGAAGGGCCTTGGCCTCCTCATCGGTGTTGGCGGTAGTCACGAAAGTGATGTCCATACCACGCTGGTGATCGACGGAGTCGAAGTCGATCTCGGGGAAGATGAGCTGCTCGGTGACGCCCATGGAGAAGTTACCACGGCCGTCGAAGCTCTTGGCGGAGATGCCGCGGAAGTCGCGGATACGGGGGATCGCGACGGAGGTCAGACGATCGAAGAACTCCCACATACGGTCGCCACGCAGGGTAACCTTGCAGCCGATCGGCATACCAGCGCGCAGGCGGAAGGTAGCGATGGACTTGCGGGCACGGGTGATCATCGGCTGCTGGCCGGTGATGGCGCGCAGGTCGCGCACGGCACCGTCGATGGCCTTGGAATCGGTAGCGGCCTCGCCGACACCCATGTTCACGACGATCTTCTCAAACTTGGGGATCATCATGACGTTCTCGTACTGGAACTTGTCCTGAAGCTGCTGCTTGACCTCGTTGTTGTACTTGGTCTTCAGACGCGGCACATACTTCTCTTCTGCCATTGTTCACTCCTTCTTGGGGTTTTAAGCACGGGGCGTGGCCACGATGGGTTGTCCTCGTGCCTCCTGGCTGCATCCGCGCCGCTCATGGCATTTTGCGGTTTGGACTCGACGCAGCAGGAGCCGACAAAACAATCGGTACTATACGCGCATCGGGAGCGTATTTCCAGAAAAACCTCGTCTGCCTGCACAACTCCACAACTCCCCCGCACAAATGGATCCCAAAAAGCAGTTGCGGTGAAATAGGGACTGTTTGGCGGCCTAACAGGCTTAAACAGTCCGTATTTCACCGCAACTTATTGGTGGGGATCCGATTAGCGCTTGCGGGGGACGAGTTTGGTGCGGCGCAGGTGGATCATCTCGGCGGCGATGGAGATGGCGATCTCCTTGGGGTCCTCGGCCTCGATGGCAACGCCGATCGGAAGGTGCAGCTCGTCGATCTGGTCCTGCGTAAAACCTTCCTGCTCCAGGCGGGCACGCACAAAGGCCGTCTTGCGGCGCGAACCCAGACAGCCCAGATAGGCAGGCTTGGCACGCATGGCCTGAATCACCACGTCGATATCGGACTTGTGACCCGCCGTGGCGACGACCACCAAGTCGCGCGGACCGATGGGACACAGCTCGCTCAGGTTCTTGTAATCGACCAGGCGACGGTCGTAGACACCGGGCACCCATTCGGGCGTCAACGTGCCGGGGCGGTCATCGCAGGCCACGACGGCAAAGCCCGCCGCCGTGAGCACGCGCGCCGTCGCAGCACCCACGTGGCCGCAGCCAAAGATATAGGTCAGGCCCTCGGGGCAGAGCGTCTCGATGTGCGCGGGAGGAATCTCGGAGGCAGCGTTGGTGTAGGTGACGTTACTCCCCTCCTCCACCAGTGAAAGCCCGGGGCAGCCCGCAATGGTATGGCGCGATGCCTCGCCATGGCACTCGGCCACATCGCCCTCGAGCGCGCTCGCGATAAACGGCTCAAAGTCGATGACGAAGTCGCCGATGCGCCGATAGACCAAGACGTCGGCAATTTCCTGGAACAACGGTGCCTGGGTCGCATCCAGATGCAGATAGCACAGGCAAATGGCTCCGCCGCAGATCATGCCGGTATCGGAGTTCTCGCCGCCCATGGTGTAGCGGACCAGACGCGACTGTCCCGCGCTCAGGAGTTCGCGCGCCTCATCCAGCGCAAAGAGCTCAATCTTGCCGCCGCCGATAGTGCCCGCCTGGCTGCCGTCGGCAAAGACGGCCATCCAGGCGCCCACGCCGCGCGGCGACGACCCCGCCGTGCCGGCCACGACCACGAGCTCGCACGTCTCGCCAGCACGCAGGGCGGCAAGCGCCGCATTCACAACATCGAGCTTTTCCATTGCCGCCTTCTATCCTCTAAAGATATCGGTGAGCATAGCGAGTGCCTCGAGCACGCCGCCGCCGACCGACGTCGCCTTGTCCGAAATATAGTTGATATAGCTGGCATCGCCGCGCGGATCGACATCGGCGCATTTAAAGCCCTCGGTCACCTGCACGCCGTTCGCCAAAAGCCCGCGCAGACAGCCATCGATCTGCGTGCGCATGGGCGTATCGCCCGCGTAGCCAATCACGTCTCCGGCGCGCACGATGTCGCCGATTGCGCGGTCGGACCGAAACACGCCGGCGGCGGGGCTGTGGATAACACGCTCTTTGCCATAGCCAGCGATAATGCCCGGCACGCCCGTGTTGGGCTGGGGTGAACCTTGGGTAATGACACGGCCCAGGAAATGCCCGCGCATGGTCTCGACCACGGCGTCGCAATCGACCGGCGCGGTAAAGCCCGGCCCCACGGCGATGACGGTAGGCGCCATGTCGCGCGTGGTGCCCAGGTTGCGCTTGGCCAGAATCGCGTCGACCACAGCCGCGGGTTTAAGCTCATCGAGCATCTTGGCCTGGGGGTCCACCACAACGGCGACGTCTCCAGCCTCGGTAATCGCAAGCGCCTCAGCCGGCGTCTGCGCCAAGCGAGCGCGAATGCCTTCGACCTCGACCTCGCCCAGGCGAATGGCCTCGCAAAAACTGATTGTACGGCGGATGCACGTGGGAACCGCGATATCGGCCATAACGACCGACACGCCGGCGCGAACCAAGCGAGCGGCGACGCCCGTGGCGATATCGCCAGCGCCGCGAACATAAACGAGCATTCCCGGGGCACCTCCCTGTGCTACGGTTTGAACAGAGCAAAAGCGGTTCGACCGCTACTCTGATGATTATTTATTATCACAGTATTATACGGCGGTGAGCAGATGGAAACGGTTAGCGGCAATCTTGCCTCCGCGCTCAAGATCGAGCCGGGCATTACCGCAATTATCGGCAGTGGAGGCAAGTCGACGTTGCTTAAGACGCTGGGTCTTGAGCTCATGCGCGCCGGTGGCAGGGTGCTTCTCTGTACCACCACGCACATGTTTCCCGTCGCCGGCGTGCCATGGGGCGGGTCGAGCCGTCGCTTGGACGCCGTGCCTTGGAAGCCGGGGGCCCTGCATGTTCCCGGCTGCACCTGCGAGGCATGCGCGGGCATGAGCCGCGGAGGCATCTGCCAAGCGGGTGTTTTGGACCCGGAGACGGGCAAGCTCTCCTCCCCTGCCGAGCCGCTCGACCAGCTGGCGCAGCGCTTTGACTACGTCCTGGCCGAGGCGGACGGCAGCAAGCGGCTCCCGCTCAAGGCCCACGCCGCCTGGGAGCCGGTGATTCCCTCTGGCACGGCCAACATCGTCTGGATCGCCGGCGCCTCAGGGCTCGGCAAGCCCATCAACGAAGCCGTCCACCGCCCCGAGCTCTTTTGCGAGCGTTGCGGCTGCGAGCCTACCGACATCGCCACACCCGAGAACGTCGCCCAGGTGCTCAGCGCCGAGATGCAGGCGCTGAAGCTCGGCGCAGCTCGCGTCATGCTCAACCAAGTCGACACGCTCAGCGACCCCACGATGGCCGACCGCTTCGAGGCAGCCCTCGGCCGCCCCATCGTCACCAGCAGCCTCCAGAGTAGCTAAAAGAGCCCCGTCCCAAATTAGCTACCCCGGCACTCCCCCCGTTAGCGGGACACGTAGCGGCCGGGTTGGGCTCCGGTGGGCTCGCCGTTGCGCGCCACCAGCACGCCGTTCACAAACACAGCCTTGGCGCGACCATGCGCCTTAAAGCCCTCGAGCGGCGTGTAGTCCACGGCCTGATGCTGCGTCGCCGCGCTAATGGTCCAGCGCGCCTTTGGATCCCACACGCACACGTCGGCATCGGCACCCTCGGCAAGACAGCCCTTGCGCGGATACATGCCAAAGACGCGCGCCGGGTTCTCACTCATCAAGCGGCACAAATCCTCGGGGCCCAGCTGTCCCTCAAAGCTCGTAGCGATCGCGACGGGGCGATGCTCCACACCGGGCCCGCCGTTGGGAATCGCGCGGAAATCGTCGCGCCCGCGGTCCTTTTGCCCGTGCAGGTTAAAGCTGCAGTGGTCGGTTGCAATCGTATCGATCTCGCCGGCCACAAGCGCCTCGCGCAACGCGGCACGGTCACCGGCATGGCGCAGCGGCGGGCTCATCACGTACTTGGCGCCCGCAAAGCCGTCCTCGCCCTGCTCCAGATAGCAGGTGTCGTCGAGTATCAGATACTGAGGGCATGTCTCGACATAGATGTTCTTCTGCCCGCGCGCTTTGGCAGCGCGAATGGCCTCGAGCCCCAGCTTGGTCGAAAGGTGCACCACGTTGACCGGGGCGTCGCCGGCCAAGTGCGCCAGATACAGCAGGCGGCTCACGGCCTCACCCTCGCACGCGTCCGGACGGCTGAGCGCATGCCCCTCGGGCCCATGAATCCCCTGCTCGTACACGCGCTTCTGCAGCTCATTCACCAGCGTACCGTTCTCGCAATGCACGCACAGTATGCCGCCAATACGCTTGAGCTCCTCGAGCACCTCGAGCGTCTCGGCATCGTCCAGGCGCAAATGATCGTAGGCAAAGTAGGTCTTAAACGACGATACGCCCGCCTCGCGCATAGCCGAAAGATCGGCGCGGTTGCGCTCATTCCACTCGGCGAGTGCCATATGAAAGGCGTAGTTGGCCGTGCAGGTTCCGTCGGCACGGCGATGCCACTCGGCAAGGGCGTCGGGCATGGTCACGCCGCGATCGGCCGTCGCGTAGTCCACGATGGTCGTCGTACCGCCGCAGGCAGCCGCACGCGTGCCGGTTTCAAAGCTATCGGCTGTCCAATCCATGCCAGTCCAGCACTGCATGTGCGTATGGCCGTCGATAAAGCCGGGGAACACCCAACAGCCCACGGCATCCTCGACGGTATCGCCCTCGGCCGGCTCAATCGCCGCGGCAATCCGCACAATCTTGTCGCCCTCCATGGCAAGATCGGCGCGGCGAAGCCCCTGGGGCGTCACGAGCGCGCCGTTTTTGATGATGATCATGTTGCTCCTTATTGATTAATACAGTTGGCCACGCGATCAAAATACGAGCAGGCGGCAATATGCTCCGTTATGCGTCGCTGTCCCTTGACGGTATCGACGTCCCACAGCTCGTAGGCACGCGCCTCGACCAGCACCACGTCGGTGCGACCTTTGAGAATCGAGCCCCCGCCGTCCTTGCCCTCAAGACACATAAGTGCATCGAACAGTTCCGCCGGAAAGAGCACCGGGCTCGAAGGCTCACCGTTACACGCAAGACGCACCGGATGTTTGCGGCCACGCTCGTCAAATGCACGAACCATAGCCTCAAAAGAATCCGAACTCACGAGCGGCTGGTCGCCCGGTAAAAAGAGGCAACCTTTCCAGTTGCGTTCGACTCCCCACGAAAGGCCCGCACGGACGCTTTCGCTGCGCAGCTCGCCATCGTGCAGCACGCACGGGCAATGCTTGTCCTCGCAAATCTGGGCGACCTCGGGCCAACGCGTCGAAACCACAACGTCAAAGCCCCGGGGAACCGAATCGATGGTCCGGGCAATCAGCGGCTCGCCATAGATATCGGCGAGCATCTTGTTGGAGCCAAACCGCTTGCCCTCGCCCGAAGCCATAATGACGCATCCAAGTTTCATGGTGATACCTCCCCTGAAACCATCGTACCCATAACTCGCGCCGCGGGCATCCACATCGAAAGCGCTTATCCCGCACGCCCGCGATGCAAAATAGGGGCACCCCGCCAGTTGGCAGAGCGCCCCCTTTACATGGCTTACCTCAGCCCGGCTTTAGGCCTGGAGCCAACGGGCGGTGTTGCGCTCGTCGAGGGCCTTGAGGGTAGCGGCGGGATCGGCAACCTTCTGCAGGAACATCATGGCAGCGATGGCGTACGGCTTGTAGCTGGCCTCCTTGTACATGCCCACGCGGTGCATGTCGAAGACGTCGGCGTTAACCTCGCCGTGTTCGCAGGAGACACCGGAGATGTCGGCGGGCAGCGGGTGCATAAAGATGGTGTCCTGGCCGTTGGCAGTCTTCTCCATGAGCTCGGTCGTGGAGCACCAGTCCTGATGGGTGGCGTTCTGGGCGAGCAGCTCCTTCTCGAGCGCTGCGATGCCGGCGTCGTCGCCCTCGGCGTACAGGTTGGTACGCTTCTCCATGGCGGCAAACGGAGCCCAGCTCTTGGGGATCACGATGTCGGCGCCCTCGAAGGCCTCGGCCATGGTGTTGACCTGCTTAAAGGTGGTGCCGGACTCGGCGGCATAGCCCTTGGCGCGCTCGACGACCTCGGGCATGAGGTCGTAGCCCTCGGGGTGGGCCAGGGTGACATCCATGCCAAAGCGGGGCAGCAGGCTGATCAGCGACTGCGGGCAGGACAGCGGCTTGCCGTAAGAGGGCGAATAAGCCCAGGTGACGGCAACCTTCTTGCCCTTGAGGTTCTCAAGGCCGCCAAACTCGTTGATGAGGTAGAGCATGTCGGCAGAGGACTGCGTGGGGTGGTCGGAATCGGACTGCAGGGAGATGAGCGTGGGACGGTGATCCAGAACGCCGTCCTCGTAAGCCTGCTGCACGGACTCGGAGACCTCGGCCATGTAGGCGTCGCCCTTGCCGATGTACATGTCGTCGCGGATGCCGATGACGTCGGCCATGAAGGAGATCATGGTAGCGGTCTCGCGGACGGTCTCGCCGTGAGCGATCTGGGACTTCTTCTCGTCCAGGTCCTGCAGCTCAAGGCCGAGCAGGTTGGCGGCCTTAGAGAAGGAGAAACGCGTACGGGTGGAGTTGTCGCGGAACAGGGAGACGGCCAGACCCGAGTCGAAGATCTTGGACGAGACGTTGTTCTCGCGCAGCTCGCGCAGGGCGTCGGCGATGATGTAGAGAGCCTTGAGCTCATCGGTGGTCTTGTCCCAGGTGTGCAGGAAGTCGCTGCCGTACATACCCTTAAAATCGAGGCCGTTCAGCTGCTCGACGAGCTCGGTAAACTTAGCGTCCATGGAAATGTCCTTTCTAAAGATGAAACGATCGCAGTGAGTAGATGTGCTCCGGCATGCGCGTGTGGCTAGAACATGCAGAGCACCATGACGAGGACCCGCCACCGTTGAGGAAGCATGGGAGATAACGACCGCGGGCCCCAAGTCAACAGGAGGCGCCGGGGGCATAAACTGTCCCCGGCTCAACAAAATCGAGGAATGGGACTAGTCGATCTTGTTGTTGGTCAGACCGGCGCGGAACACGGTGGCGTCGCCATCGGCCTGGCTCGGATCGTAGAGGTTCAGGGCAGCCACATACATGGCGGCAGCGGTGACCAGGTCGTCCTTGTAGGTGACCTCGTTGGGAGCATGAGCCTGAGACTCGGCACCCGGGCCAAAGCCCACGCAGGGGATGCCGTAGCGGCCCTGGATGGAAACGCAGTTCGTGGAGAAGGTCCACTTGTCGCACAGCGGGCGACCGGTGCGCTTGTCCATGCTGGGCTCGCAGCCGATGCGCTCGTCACCGAACATGGCCTTGTGGGCGTCGACGAGGGCCTTGACGTGCGGAGCGGTCTCCTTGTTGATCCACGTGGGGAAGTAAGCCTCGGTCTCGTAGACCTCGCCGGTCCAGGACGGACGGTCGTACATGTACATGGAGACCTTCACGTCGTCGCCGTACTTCTTGGCGGCCGGCAGGTTGCGGATCTCGTCCAGGCAGGACTCCCAGGTCTCACCGGCGGTCATACGACGGTCGATGGAGATGGCGCAGGAGTCAGCGACAGCGCAACGGCTGGGGCTGGTGTAGAAGATCTGGCTGACGGTGCAGGTGCCGCGGCCCAGGAAGCGGGCATCCTCGAAGTGCTCGGGGTTGTACTTGGGGTCGAGCATCTTGACGAGACCCTTGATGTCGGTCGACTCGTCGCAGCCGTTGTTGTTGAGGGCGCGGACGTCGGCGATGATGTCGGCCATCTTGTAAATGGCGTTGTCGCCGCGGTCGGGAGCGGAGCCGTGGCAGGAGGTGCCGTGAACGTCGACGCGGATCTCCATGCGGCCGCGGTGACCGCGGTAGATGCCGCCGTCGGTGGGCTCGGTGGAAATGACGAACTCGGGCTTAATGCCGTCCTTGTTGTAGATGTACTGCCAGCACATGCCGTCGCAGTCCTCTTCCTGGACGGTGCCGACGACCATGATCTTGTAGCCCTCGGGGATGAGGCCCATGTCCTTCATCATCTTGGCAGCGTAGGTAGCAGAAGCCATGCCGCCCTCCTGGTCGGAGCCGCCGCGGCCGTAGATGATCTCGTCGGTCTCGTAGCCCTCATAGGGATCGGCGTCCCAGTTCTCGATGTTGCCGATGCCGACGGTGTCGATATGGGAGTCGATGGCGATGATCTTGTCGCCCTCGCCCATAAAGCCCATGACGTTGCCCAGGCCGTCGACCTTGACCTCGTCATAGCCAAGGTTCTCCATCTCGGCCTTGATGCAGGCGACAACCTCGCCCTCCTCGCAGGACTCAGAGGGATGGGAGATCATAGCGCGCAGGAAGCGAGTCATATCAGCACGGTGAGACTCAGCAGCGGCCTTGATAGCGTCGAAATCGAGTTCTTTAGCCATTGTTCATAACCTTTCAAACGAAGGAATCTACCTGTGAGGTGGCGGAGCGATACCTATTTACTCCGCCCCAACGATTAGCAAGTGGGATATTCGCCTTCCCAAACAATACGGCGATACTGGTCGGGATCCGTATCGCCCTCGGTGGAGAAGCAGAGCACGGAGCTCGTCTTGTCCAGGCCGATGAGTTCCTTGAGCTCGGCGTACTCGGGATCGAGCATGAGGGTCTCGACCAGGCCGGTGGTCACAGCGCCGGACTCACCGGAGATGACGCGCGGGTCGCCCTTCTCGGGAGCGCCCAGGGTGCGCATGCCGCGAGCGGTGACCCAGTCGGGGCAGGACACGAAGGCGGTGGCGTGGTTGCGCAGGATATCCCAGCCCAAGATGTTGGGCTCGCCGCAGCACAGGCCGGCCATGATGGAAGGCATGTCGCCGTCCACGATACGCGGATCGCCATCGCCGGCGGCAGCGCCCTTGTACAGGCAGGCGGCAGGCGCGCACTCGACCACAACAAAGGTCGGCGGGTTATCGGGATACAGGTTGGTGAAGTAGCCCACCACGGCGCCGGCGAGCGAACCCACGCCAGCCTGGACAAACACGTGCGTCGGGCGGTTGATGGCCATCTCGCGCAGCTGCTCGGCAGCCTCGGAGGCCATGGTGCCGTAACCCTCCATGATCCAGGACGGGATCTTCTCGTAGCCCTCCCAGGCGGTGTCCTGAACGATGACACCGCGCTCGCAGGCATCGGCCTCGGCGGCGGCCATGCGCACGCACTCGTCGTAGTTGACCTCTTCGATGGTCACCGTGGCGCCCTCGGCGGCGATGTTATCGAAGCGGGGCTTGGTGGAACCCTTGGGCATGTGCACGACAGCCTTCTGGCCCAGCTTGTTGGCAGCCCATGCCACGCCGCGGCCATGGTTGCCGTCGGTGGCGGTAAAGAAGGTAGCCTGGCCAAAGTCCTTGGCAAGCTGATCGGAAGTCAGGTAATCGAAGGTGCACTCGGCAACGTCCTTGCCGGTCTCGTCGGCAATGTAGTTGGCCATGGCAAACGAGCCGCCCAGGACCTTAAAGGCGTTGAGGCCAAAGCGATAGCTCTCGTCCTTAACGCACAGGTTGGACAGGCCCAGGCGCGCAGCCTGACCGTCCAGACGGGCAAGCGGAGTGACGGTATATTGAGGGAACGACTGGTGGAAGGCGCGGGCCTTCTTCACGTGGTCGAGACTCATGATTCCCAAGTGCTTGTCATCGCTCTTGGGCATCGTGTTGCCCGCCCACTGGATCTTATCGGCCATACGGTGAACTCCTTAAGTTCTCTCTTGCCGGCCCCCGCATACGCGTTTCAGCGCGATCCCATTCACACGGCTGAACTTTTATGTGGATGCCAAACAAAAAGTTTGTTAGTAATGTTCTACCACACTTTTTGATTGGCATACCTAACGAATTGTTTGTTGCCGTAATCGGTACTTTTTCGCCGCCGAACGGTCACACAACGCAGCGACGCTTTCGTTATTTGCGGTCAAGTGTGGTTTATGGCAAAGTGTGCCCAAACTAATTTTTAGGAAGGCACCCATGACCCCCGCACAGATTGAGTTTTACAAGCGCCTAGCACACGGCCTGGCGCTCCAATTTGGCCCCAACTGCGAAGTCGTCGTCCACGACCTAGAGACCGAGGACGTGGACCACTCCATCGTAGTGATCGAAAACGGCCACGTCAGCGGGCGCAAACTGGGTGACGGCCCCAGCCATATCGTGTTTGAGTCCATGCACGAGGGCACCACCGACGTGCACGACCGCGAGCCATACCTCACCAAAACCACCGATGGCAAGCTGCTCAAGTCCTCTACCATCTTTATCCGCAACGACGAGGGCAAGCCCGTCGGCATTTTGGGCATCAACTTTGACATTACGCTCATGAAGGCTTTTGAGCGTTCGCTCGACGCCTTTACCGGCACCGGCGGCACGGGCTATACCGAGCCCGAGCCCATTACCAAGAACATCGGCGACCTGCTCGAGGACCTGCTGCACGAGTGCGAGCAGTTTGTGGGCAAGCCCGCGGCACTCATGACCAAAGACGAGCGTATTCGTGCCATTGGCTACCTCGACCGTCGCGGCGCCTTCCTCATTTCCAAGTCGAGCGAGCGCGCCTGCGAGTTCTTTGGCATCTCAAAGTACAGCTTCTATAGCTACCTCAATGAGGCCAAGGCGGCAGCCGGCGACAAGTAGGCACTCGCCTGGATTGCCCCTCCCCTTTTGGGTGCGAGTTCTGGAAAGCACGAATCCAAGACCGGGCCGCTTGGGAAGTTCCATATAATCGATGTCATTAGTATTTCGAAAGGATGGAACAGAATGGCGTTGAGCAAGGCATCATGCACCGGTCGCGGATTGATTCCGGCAATTGGTGGACATGTGCACCGCATGTTCGATGAGGGTGAAGACGACCTGTTTTCGCTAAGCCTTGACGACGTGATGGATGATCGCCCGTGGACCGCCGACGAACTCATGGGCGGCGGGGCTCGCCCGTCAAGCCCCGATCCCACACTTGCGCCTAAGCCCGCATCTGCGCCGACTCCTGCGCAGTCGCCCGTTTCGACGCCCGCGCCTACGCCCGCACCCACTTCGGCGCCCACGCCCGTTCCCCGCCCCGCAAGCGACCCGTCCGAGACGGCGGCATTTCTCGCTGCAGCGACGCAGGGCAAATCGGCCGACAGCACCGTTATGTACAACGCCCAGCAGTTACCTGTTCCTGCGGCACGCAAGCTTCCGGTCACAAGGCTCGATGAGCCCGTTGCCCATCAGGTTGCCCACGATTCCTGGGCTGCAGCCGATCTGGATGAGACCTCTACCGGCATGCCGGCGCTCGATGTTCCAGTTAACCCGCTTTTTGCCGCCAACACGGGCGCCGCGGACTATGAGGGCGGTGCGGCATATTCCGATTATTCCGATGACTATGCTGGCAACGGTCGCATCGAGACAGAGGATTATGGCACCGCATCGAGCGATTATCTCAACGATCCGTACGCTGCCACGCCTGCACCGGAATATGACCCGGAGGCCGCGTCCGCACCGGCGTATACCAAAAGCACGGGCGAAGAGCGCTTCGCCGATTATTACGCCAAGGAAAAGGCGCTGCGTTTCTCGGAATTTCCGCAGGCAGTCAAGGTTGCCTTTATCGCCATTGTCATTGCCCTGCTCGGCGTCATTGCGTTTGAGGGATTCCAGCTGTTCCGCGGCCCCACCCAAGCGGAGTCGGAGACCCAGCAAAAAGAGGACGATAACCAGTACCTGGACATCAACACCCTCAAGGGCGACCCCAACGACGAGGACGACGAGTAGCGAGGGTTAAGGGAGGGCCGGAAGAGCCGGCGGCACATTACGGCTCCAAAAGCCCTGTCATAAAGATGGGTAGATACAGCACGTCACCATCGCGGTGAAGATTACATTCCGCAAGTACCAGGGCGCGATCGATTCCGTAGCCCTTCGTTGCCAGTGCGTTATCGAGCGCCGCGTGGGACTTAAAGCTCTTGCCCGATTTGACCTCGATAGCAAGCACTTCCCCATCGAGCGTCTCCTCAACAAAATCGAGCTCGCCGACCTTTTTAGACGTAAAGTAGCGCAATCTGAATCCGTGGGCCTTGAGCTCTTGCGCGACAAAGCCCTCGAATGCCGCCCCCATATTCATGCCAAAGGGGCCTTCTGCCTCTCCATCAAAAACTCCTTGGGCAACCTTCTTGGAATATGAGGACATGAGCATTCCGGTGTCCAAGTAAAACAGCTTAAACAGATTTCGCTGCTCCCCCATTAAAAGAGGCGCTACCGGAGCTGTCACGTTATACACGGGAAGCGCAACACCCGCCTCCGAAAGCCAAAGAAAATGGTCTGTCACCTGCGAAAAACGCTTAACACCGCTAATCGACGACAGCTTGAATCGCTTGTTTTTTGAACCGGCCTCGCTGGGAATCAAATCATAGATATCGCGAATAACCAAGCGTAGCTCGGGCGGAGCGTACTTTGCGATGTCATCGCGATACAGGGCGTGAAGATCGCGGTGGATGTTTCGAACCTCGTCGACATTGCGCGTCGCCAAGAAGGAATTGACCGCGTCGGGCATGCCTCCCACCACCACATACTGATGGAACAGATTGAGCAAGCGGTCATACAGGTAGCCGGGGAGCTCCTCCTCATCCTTTAGACAGCCCCTGAGCATGTCAAACACGCTGGCACCAACGCCATTTGCCCAGCAAAACTCTTCAAAGTCGAGCGGGTACATCTGGACCTGCTCGACATACCCCACCGGCAGGGAATCGATGCCCTCGAGCTCAACGCCAAGGAGCGATCCGGTAAGGATGTATCGAAAGTCGCCGCGCTGGACCAGGTATTTGATAAACGTCACCACGTTGGGGCATCGCTGCACCTCGTCGATAACCACGACGGTCTTGTTCGCAACCATCGGCTGCGTCGCAGCGATAGACATGCGCATAAGCAGGTCATCCGCACTTTTCGCCGCCAAAAACGAATCACGCACGGACGCGTCGGCGATAAGGTCGAACGTCACGACATTTTCGAACGATTCGTTTGCAAAGACGTTGACCAGATATGACTTTCCTACCTGTCGGGCGCCCTTGACCAAAAGAGCCTTGTTAGGCGACGAGGCAAGCCAAGATTCAAACTGTGCTTTCGCT
This sequence comes from Collinsella aerofaciens, assembly GCF_040910185.1. Lineage (GTDB taxonomy): Bacteria > Actinomycetota > Coriobacteriia > Coriobacteriales > Coriobacteriaceae > Collinsella > Collinsella aerofaciens_BF. The sequence goes on from NZ_JBDGBA010000001.1 coordinate 167,690, forward strand.
TTTCTCTGCAGCATAAGTGCATCCCTTATTACGTGCTGTTTTAGCACTAGGATACACTTTTCCGCGGTTGTTAGGTGCTCATTTCGACACTTTTTCGAAGTTCTAAAGTGTGCATTACGACACTTTTCCGTACTTTTACACGGGATATTTCGACACTTTTTCGAATTTAAGCCTAACAGCAGCCGGCGAAATCAAGCGCCGCTTGCACGTCATTTCGCAGGCGGCGCTTGATTTCTGTCCGTACACGTTGATAGACTTTCTCTTGCCCGCAAGGAGCGGGCGCGTTTTATCCAGAGTCGGGGTAGAGAGTTGGCTCCACGATCCCGACGCCAACCGGCCAAGAGGCACGGTGGCCCTGCCAACATCGATGAAAGGAGTCCGTATGGACAATTTCTCCGTGCGCAGTGAGCGCAACTTCCACAACCTGGCAACCAAGCCAAAACGAATGCATCTTCTGGACGAGCCGAGCGGCTATGCCTCGGCCATGGTCAAGAGCAGCCTCTCCCACCAGATGCGCTTTACGGTGCAGGTGCTCGAGGAAGAGCTCTGTGCTGCTGGCGGCCCGCACGTACTACAGATTAAGCTGCCCAGAAACGACTCGCGTGAGCCGTCCAGCTGGAAACTCTTCGCCGACGGCGTGTGCGTTGCGGACGGATCCGGCACCTTTGTTATGGATGCTATCGACCAGGGCATGATACAAGCCTGTAAGACATGGGGAGATCACGACGTATTTGCCGACATCGCAGAGGCAATCGTTCTAAGCAAAGCTGCATTTGATATCAAGGAGCGCGCTTGTCAGACGCTTTCATAAATCGCATGGACAGTTGGTCGGTTCCACGCCCAGCACCTGATCGAGGGCATGGTCGCCGCCGGGGTAGACCCGATGCTGGAAGATCTTCTCAGCGCTCCCGCGTAGATTAATCGAGCGCTCTATCGACAAAGATGCATCTACCATAACGGCATGGGGCGTGCTCGCCTTGTACCGACCCCAACCAATCCCGTCGGCGCGACTGCAGTCTCAAACAACCACCGGCACCATCCATCCGCACACGAGAGGCGATGGGCACAGGCGAACCCCTCAACCTCGCTATTCGTAAACTTCATCAGTGTTTCCACATCCCCATCAAAAGAATCCGAAAGACATCCCCCGCTAAGAAAACGCTTCTGAACATCTCGCTTTGCAGGCAAAGCCGCACCGGAGTGATGCAGAGGCCTGCGCAGGGTTTCACGGGTCCCCTTGACGCTGCCTAGCGGAAGTGCCACCCGGCATCCCTTCCATAACGCACGGGTAAACAAAGGGAAATAGCGCCACCCACCGCGCAAGGAAGGACGCCACCATGGATCTCACGAAAACGGCTAGAGAAATTACCCGCCTCATGCTCCCCTACCTGACCACGCAGCAGAACCGCCAGCTCAAAAAGGTTTTATCGCACTGCCTTTTCGATGAAAACCAGTTAGCTGAGAACAGCGGCGACAGTGACAACAAATCATTCCTCGATCTTTTTCTGTCCGCGAAACGCCTCGAAGGTTGCTCGGATAGGACTGTCGCCTACTACGAAGCAACCATTAATAAACTGCTTGAATCGTTCGACACGCCAGCCTGCGACCTGGGAACCGAAGAGATTAGGTCCTATCTTTCCGACTATCAGCAAAAAGCCGGCGTCAGTCGCGTCACCGTCGACAATGTCCGAAGAATCATCTCAAGCTTCTACTCATGGCTCGAAGATGAAGACCATATCATCAAGAGTCCGGTTAGACGCATTAAAAGGGTCAAGGCCCCACAACCCATTAAGGAAACGTATAGCGATGAAGTCGTTGAGATTCTTTGTGATAACTGCGGGTCGCCCCGAAACCTTGCCCTGATCGACCTGTTGCGCTCCACGGGCATGCGTGTGGGCGAACTTGTCTCGTTGGACAGGAGCTCTGTCGACACCATCAATCGTGAGTGCATCGTACACGGCAAGGGAAATAAGGACCGCATCGTCTATTTTGACGCAAAGACTAAAGTCCATATCGAGAATTACCTGTCAACCCGAATGGACAGCTCGGAAGCACTCTTCGTGTCGAGCAAGGCGCCACACGAGAGGCTACAAATTGGCGGCGTCGAGGCGCTGCTTAGAAAACTGGGGCGCGAGCTTGATTTAGGAAGGGTCCACCCTCATAAGTTCAGAAGAACGCTTGCCACAAAGGCAATCGACAAAGGAATGCCCATCGAACAAGTCCAGGTGCTCCTTGGCCATAAAAAAATAGACACCACATTAAGGTACGCAATGGTCGACCAGCGCAATGTCAAAGCATCCCACCGCAGGTACCTAACTTAAATTTCGATTTGTCGATCGAAGTGGCGAAGTCAGCGAATTCTCTCTGGAGGGAAAACGGAGGCACAGGAATCTCAATTGATCGAATTTTCCTGGTACTTAAGGTGTGTAAACCTGAGGTATTGACCGCTTTAGCCATGATTTGTCTCCTTCCTTCGGAGGACGACAAGAAAGTTTGAACATAAAGCGGGAGGGCCTCGTCTCTTAGGCGAACTCGGATTAGGTGATTCTGATGGACGCAAGGATCAATTTGACCATTCCAAATTGCCGATCTTCCTATTTGTGTATCGCTGCCATTACCCTCAACAATTAACAAGTCGCCGGATATTAGCCTAACGGCTTCATACTCCTGTTCCGTCAGTCCAATGGTCTTCACTTCCGTTAGGTCAAGTTCATTGGGGAGAATATTGGCGACACGAAGGTATGGAAGCTGCAACTTCATGGCTTCTCGTTTTTTGTTCTTTGTAATCCCGCCCTGAATATCAGCTATGTCTTCAAGATGTTTTATCGGAATGCCAGGCTTATCGAACATCTCGACAAATTGTGATTTGACGATGTCGTCGCAGGTGGCAAGCAAGCCGCGGTAACACCCCTTGAGCTGCTCGGCCTCAGAGAGGATGCCGGCAAGCTCGCGTTGCTTATCCAACGTCGGCAGGCTGAACTCCAGGACCCTGAGGTCCTTCCAGTTCGCCGTCGGCGAGAGCGAGCCCACGGAGACGCGGATGGCCTCATCGAGAAACACGTCCGAGCTAATGAAGAACGGGAAGAAGTCCGGATCGACAACGTCGGTTCTCGGGCGCAGCACCATGCCATGCGCCGAGAAGATGCCGTCGAACGGGGCGATGCCGACCTTCTTCTGGTAGGCCCTGCGACGACCGAACAACACGTCGCCCCTCTCCATGAGGAGCTTGCCGCCCTTCGGCGTCACCTCGGCACCCCAGCGGGTCACTTCGAGCGTGCCGGGGTCTAGGTGCTCGAGGCCGACATATCGCTCGCGGTCGCTGTCCTCGGGTTTCTTCTTCGCGGTGCTGTTCTCTGCTATTTGGTCGAACCTATACCTTGTCACGCTGCGCACCTCCGGCCGCTAAATTGTGATTTACAGACGCAGGATGTCTGAATGGGCGGCGATGCTCAGCTCATTTATCTCGGCAAATATGACGGTATAATCACAAGGGCTGTAATTTGTATTTTTGAGCTCATAGGTACCTGAATGACTGAAGAACCGATAAGTAAATCCGAGCTGGGAAACCACTTACTCGGAGCCTGCGATATCCTGCGTGGCCCCATCAACCAGGACGAGTACAAGAGCTACATCACACCGTTGCTCTTCTTCAAGCGCATCTCCGACGTCTACGACGAGGAGACCACCGAAGCTCTAGAGATGTCGGACGGAGACGAAGACTACGCCGCCCTGCCCGAAAACCACAGCTTCGCGGTGCCGGACGGCTGCCATTGGCAGGACGTGCGCAACACCGGCGCAAACGTCGGCAAGGCAATCGTAGACGCCATGGTAGGAATCGAACGAGCCAACCCCGATACCCTCAGCGGCCTCTTCAGTAGCTTCGACGATGCGAGCTGGACAGACAAAGGCAAGCTCTCCGACGAGCGCCTGAAGGACCTCGTCGAGCACTTCTCAGCAAAGAAGTTCGGCAACAGAAACTACAGCGCCGACATGATGGGCGACGCCTACGAATACCTGATCAAGAAGTTCGCCGACATGCAGAAGAAGAACGCCGGCGAGTTCTACACCCCGCGCGAAATCGTCAAGATGATGGTCTCCCTGCTTGAGCCGAAACCTGGCGAGACCGTCTATGACCCCGCCTGCGGCACGGGCGGTATGCTCATCGAAGCCGTGCGGCAGATGGACAACTCCAAGCTAGCTTACGGAAAGCTCTATGGCCAAGAGAAGAACCTCAGCACGTCCGCCATAGCGCGAATGAACCTGTATCTCCACGGCGCGAAGGACTTCCGCATCGCCCAGGGCGACACCCTGCGCGAGCCCGCCTTCCTTGCCGGGAACACCCTCAGGTCGTTCGACTGCGTCCTCGCCAATCCACCCTTCTCCCTTAAGAACTGGGGATCCGCAGAGTTCTCCTCGGACCCATGGGGCCGCAACATCTGGGGTGTCCCCACCGACAAGTCGGCGGACTTCGCATGGGTGCAGCATATGGTCTGCTCCATGGACGAGAAGAGCGGTCGCTGCGCCGTAGTGCTGCCCCAGGGCGCACTGTTCCACGGCGGCAAGGAGGGTGCCATCCGCAAGGAGTTGCTCAAGTCAGACAAGGTCGAGGCAGTGATCTCGCTCGCGAGCGGCGTCTTCTACAGCACCGGCGTCTCCGCCTGCGTGCTGTTCCTCCGGAATGACAAGCCTCCGGCGCATCGGGGCCGCGTCTGCATCATCGACGGTACCGAGATCTTCACCGCCCAGCGCGCGCAGAACATGATCACGGAGGAGAACGCTCAGGAGATGCTCTCCCTCTATCAATCCTACGAACCCGTCGTAGAGAAGTGCGCCATCGCGACGCTCGATGATATAGAGCGCGAGGGTTACGTGCTCTCGGCGAACAATTACGTCGAAAGAAGGCGCGAGGAGATCGAGCCGCCGGCGGAAACCAGGAAACGTTTCTACGACCTCCTTCGCCAGACGAGGAAGTCCGAGGAGAAGCTCCTTGAGCTGCTCTCAAAGGGAGGCTATGTCGATGGAGAGTAGAATCCCCCAGGAAGAGCTGAACAACCATCTATGGAACGCGGCGGTTCTGCTGCGCACCTACATCGATGCCGGCTCGTACAAGCAGTACATATTCCCGCTGCTATTCTTCAAGCGCCTCTCAGATGTTTACGACGAGGAGACCGCCGAGGCATTGGAAGCCTCTGACGGAGATGCGGAGTTCGCCGCCCTTCCCGAGAATCACAGCTTCGCAATCCCGGACGGCGCCCACTGGTGCGATGTCCGCGAGGCCACGGAAAACATCGGTAAGGCCATCGTGGGCGCCTTCCGCGCCATCGAGACGGCCAACGGTTCCAAGCTGCGTGGTATCTTCGGCGACGCCGCCTGGACTAACAAGAAACGACTTCCCGACCGCCTGCTCAAGGACCTCATCGAGCACTTCAGCGCTATAACGCTCTCCATCGCCAATTGCCCCGAGGACGAGCTCGGCCAGGGCTACGAGTACCTCATCAAGAAGTTTGCGGACGATTCTGGACACACCGCTCAAGAGTTCTACACCAATCGCACGGTCGTCCACCTAATGACCGAAATCCTCCAGCCCAGGCCCGGCGAGTCCATCTACGACCCCACCTGCGGCAGCGCCGGCATGCTCATCTCCTCCATTGCCCACCTCAAACAGCACGGAGAGGAATGGCGCAATGTTCACGCCTACGGACAGGAGATCAACCAGCTATCCTCCGCCATCGGACGCATGAACCTATTCCTGCACGGCGTCGAGGACTTCGAAATCGCAAACGACGACACGCTACGGCACCCAGCCTTCCTCGAGGCGGGAAAGCTGCGCACCTTCGATATGGTACTCGCTAACCCTCCCTACTCGATCAAACAATGGGACCGCGAGGCGTTCGCGTCGGACCCCTACGGCCGCAACTTCCTCGGCACCCCGCCGCAGGGACGAGCAGACTACGCCTTCATACAGCACATCCTCAAGAGTATGGACCCACACACAGGCAGGTGCTCCATTCTCCTCCCCCATGGCGTACTCTTCCGCAACGAGGAATCGGAGATGCGCGAAAGGCTCGTGAGAAGCGATCTCGTTGAGGCGGTCATCGGACTCGGCGCAAACCTCTTCTTCAACTCGCCCATGGAGGCCTGCATCCTCATCTGCCGCAGCGAGAAAGCGCCGAATCGAAGCAAGAAAATACTGTTCGTAGATGCCTCTGCCGAGGTAACCCGCAAGAACGCGCAAAGCTACCTTGAGCCTCAACACATCAAGAGAATCGTCGATGCCTACCGATCTGACGAGGACATCGAAGGGTTCTCATCCCACGCATCGTTTAGTGAGCTCGAGGGCAACGCCTTCTCGCTCTCCATCCCTCTGTACGTGAAGCCCTCCAATGATGAAAATGCTGACGACAGAAGCATCGAGGAGACGGTAGAAAGCTGGAGAGCCGCCTCCACAGAGGCCGCGTCCCTGCTCGATATTATTGCTGCGAAATTGCATGAAAACGATGGTGAGTAACATGACCCACGTTTGCCTGGGCGATGTGGCCCGCGAAATCAAACAGAAGGTCCCTGTAGACCAAGAACTGCCGACGGTCGGCCTTGAGCATCTGGACCCCGGCGAAGTCGAACTCGCCCATTGGGACGAAGGTGTCGAGACCACCTTCACTAAGGCTTTCTCAAAGGGGCAGGTGCTGTTCGGGCGTCGCAGGGCCTACCTGCGCAAAGCGGCCGTCGCCCCATTCGACGGAATCTGCTCTGGAGACATCACCGTCATCGCCCCCAAGGACAACCTCTCTCCGAGGCTGCTCCCGTTCATCATCCAGAACGACGCCCTATTCGAGCACGCCGTCACCAATTCGGCAGGCTCCCTCTCGCCAAGAGTCAAGTGGCAGAGCCTTTCGCAATTTGAATTCGAGCTTCCCAGCATCGCTAAGCAAGAAGATCTTGCCGACATACTCTGGACCGCACAAGAAACGAGGTCTCACTACAGGCAGCTGCTTACAGCCTGCGATGACGTCGTCAAATCACAATTTGTCGAAATGTTTGGGGATGAGAAATGGGGTTTCAAGCCCCTATCGGAGTGCGTTGATTCCATTGATACCGGTAAAAGTATGAATTGCGGAGAAGGCCCACGAGGAGTTGGTGGTTTTGGGGTCCTTAAGCTGAGCGCGCTATCTTCAGGTACTTTTGTCGCCTCCGAAAACAAAGTGATTTCTAAAGACAACTTCATGTCTATAAAAGAGGTCGAAAAGGGTGACCTCTTGTTTGCACGCAAAAATACGCCTGAGCTAGTTGGCACAACCGTTTATGTTCCAAACGAAGTGAGGGGCCTTATGTTTCCCGATCTCGTCTTTCGTATGAAACCGAAGGATGTCAACGCGCTGTATTTACTTGCGTACATGAGAAGTGACCGTGGCCTCGATTTAATTCAAGGCATGGCCCACGGATCGGCAAAATCCATGGTCAACATCCCTAAAACTCAGCTGGCAAGGCTGCCGGTTCCGGTTCCTCCGCTCGAGCTCCAACAGGAGTTCGCCGACTTCGTCGCCCAGGTCGACAAATCGAAATTTGCCGTACAAAAGGCCCTCGATGAGCTAAACGCCACGACGAAGAAAATCTTGAACCAGGAGTTAGGGCTCGGAAATGTTTAACGAGGACAACACCATCGAGCAAATGAGCGTCGAGGCGCTTGCCAGCCTTGGCTGGAGATACGTGGCTGCCGAAGACCTCCCGCGCCGCCATGCCGACGTCATGGTCGAGCCCATGGTCAAGGACGCCCTCATCAGGCTTAACCCGGAGATTGCAGAAGACCCCGATCGCGCCGACGAGATCATCTACCGACTCAGGGCCCTCATTCAGTCCACAAGTCCGCAGAACCTGGTCTCCACCAACGAGCGGTTCAAAAAGCTCGTCATCGAGGAGAACTCATTCCCCTACGGCAAAGACGGCCGCATGGTCCCCATCCGCTTCTTTGGCACGGCGGCGGACGGCGATCTTGACAAAAACGAGTACATCGTCACCAACCAGTGGGTCTACCCCCAGGAACAGGGCGGCAAGCGCCTCGACCTCGTCCTTCTTGTCAATGGATTTCCGCTCGTCATCGGCGAGCTCAAGACGCCGGTGCGCGATTCGATAACCTGGCTCGACGGCGCTGGCGACATCGCTAAATATGAGAAGAGCATCCCGCAGATGTTCGTCTGTAGCGCCATCAACTTCGCCAGCGAAGGAAAATGCTATCGCTACGGGTCGGTGAACATGCCTCCCGAGATGTGGGGACCCTGGCATGAGGGCGACAAGAAGAGCGAGGGCACACTTGCCGACGTCAAGAGAAGCATGGCATCCATGCTCACCCCCTCGAACGTCATGGACATCTTCCAGTTCTTCACGCTCTTCGCCACCGACAAGAAGCATCGACGCATCAAGCTGATCTGTCGCTACCAACAGTTCGAGGGCGCGAACCTCATCGTGGACCGCGTCCGCGCAGGATACCCGAAGTGTGGCCTCATTTGGCATTTCCAGGGCTCAGGAAAGTCACTGCTCATGGTATTCGCCGCCCAGAAGCTGCGCATGGTCCCCGAACTCAAGAACCCGACCGTCGTCATCGTGGATGACCGAATCGACCTCGAGACCCAGATCACAGGGACCTTCAACGCATCCGATATCCCCAACCTCGCAAGCGCCGGCAGCAAGGAGGAGCTTGAGTCCTTCTTCAAGCAGGACATGAGAAAGGTCCTCATCACCACCATCTTCAAATTCGGCGAGGTTGCGGGGACGCTCAACGAGCGCGAGAACATCATCCTCATGGTCGACGAGGCGCACCGCACCCAAGAGGGCGACCTCGGCGAGAAGATGCGACTCGCCTTGCCAAACGCCTTCTTCTTCGGCTTGACCGGCACGCCCATCAACCGAACCGACAAGAACACGTTCCACACCTTCGGTGCCAAAGAGGACAAGTCCGGCTACATGAGCCGCTATTCCTTCGCCGACTCCATCCGCGACCACGCCACATTGCCGCTCCATTTTGAAACCGTTCCCGTCGAGCTCCACGTCAACCAAGAGGTCGTGAACGCCGCCTTTGACGAAATGACCCGAGACCTCAGCAAAGAGGACAAGGCGGAACTCACCAGGCGCGTCAAGATCGAAGCCGTCATGAAGGCCCCCGACCGCATTCACAAGGTGTGTGAACACATTGCCAAACACTTCAAATCGAAGGTTGAGCCCGACGGCTTCAAGGCGCAGGTAGTCTGCTACGACCGAGAGTGCTGCCTGCTGTATAAGGAGGAGCTCGACAAGCTCTTGGGCGCTGATGCAGTCACCATCGTCATGGACACGAACAACGACAAGGAGGACCGGTACAAGGCATATCGTCGCGATCGCGATGCCGAAGAAAAGCTCCTTGACCGTTTCCGCGACCCGGACGATCCACTCAAGATTCTCATCGTCACTGCAAAGCTGCTCACGGGGTTCGATGCGCCCATCCTGCAAACTCAGTACCTTGACAAGCCCTTGCGCGACCACACGCTGTTGCAGGCAATCTGTCGAACCAACCGCGTCTACAACGACAAGAAGACATTCGGTCTCATTGTCGACTATATCGGCCTCTTCGACAACGTCGCCAAGTCTCTGCACTTCGACGAGGCCGAGGTGCAGAAGGTTATAACCAACATCGACGAGGTAAAGGCCGAGCTACCCGGGCTTATGCATTGCTGTCTTGAGTACTTCTCAACGGTCAGAGACCGCCGCAGCGCGGATTGGGAGTCCCTTCTCGAAGCTCAACAATGCCTGCCAACGACAAAGGTGAAAGACCAGTTTGGGGCCGACTTCTCGGTCTTGAACAGAGCGTGGGAAGCCCTTTCGCCCGACGCATGTCTCAATCCCTACAAGCCCGATTTCATCTGGCTCTCGCAGGTCTACGATTCCGTGAGACCGGTAGACAATCGCGGGAAGCTCATCTGGGCAGCGCTCGGGCCCAAGACAATCGAGCTCGTGCACGAGAACATCACCGTCGAGAGAGTCCGAGACGATGACGACATCCTTGAGCTCGACGAGGACATGATCGAGCACTTCATCAACGACAAGAGCAATACCGAGAAGATCACGCGTAAGCTGGAGATAGATCTCGTCGCCCGAATCCGCAGGCACGATAAGAATGGCAAGTTCCAGAAGCTCGGCGAGCGCCTGGAGGACCTGAGGGAACGTCACGAGCAAGGTCTCATCAACAGCGTCGAGTTCCTCAAGATGCTCATCGACCTCGCCAAAGAAGCACGAGCCGCCGAAAAGGAAGTCGTGCCCGAGGAAGAGGAGGACAAGGGAAAGGCTGCTCTCACTGAGCTCTTTAACGGCATCAAGAACGGCGACACGCCTATCATCGTCGAGAACATCGTCAATGACATTGACGAGATCGTTAAGATAACTCGCTTCGACGGCTGGCAAGCTACCACGGCTGGCGTGAAAGAGGTTAAAAAACAGCTCCGTGCCATTCTGTGGATGCGCTATAAGCTCAAAGACCAGGCTCTTTTTGATAAGGCGTATTCGTATATCGAACTCTACTATTAGGTAACAGAAGACAGAGTTCTAGGGACGCTCCGCATTAACCATTTCATAGGATGTGGAGCGTCCCAATTTGAACGAGTAACGTCTTGCGATGGGCGAATGCTGCAGTCCCAATGGCTCGATAACCTTTTCTTAGTCTGGTGTTTAAGTCTTCACTAGAAGCCATCCACACTTTGTAGTTAATTGGTTCCTTCTTCACAGGCGAAACGACAATATTGTCTGCCCCGCCTACCTCCCCTCCGCCTTCAGCCTCAGCAGCAGGTCTCTCAGCTCGGGGCACTTGCTGGAAAGGCGCGTCTGGGGTCGCTCGCCCATCCCCCAACGCTGGCGGACTTCCTGGGCGTGCGGACTCACGCGGTAGTCCCCATCCATCATCTGCTTGAGCAGCTTGGCGGTCACGCGCGCATCGGCTAGGGCGCTGTGGGCGTGGCCCGTCGACGCGTCGAACTCGATACCAAACCACGTCGCCGCGTCACTCAAAGAGACGCACCCGTGGCTGCCCACGTCCATGATCGAGGTGTAAAACGCCTGCAGGTCGGCCCAGTCCGTAGGAAATGCGGCAAGGTCGATGTGTTTTGCCTGGCACTCGGTCAAAAGCTGTCGACGATCCGCCCCGCTCCAACGACCACCTGGGCGGAGTAGCGACCGATCCAATCGCTGAGCCTTTTGATCACCGCATAGAGCGGGTCGGCCATCGCGGTGTCCACGGCCGATATCCCCGTGAGCTCGCGGACGGGAAACGCAACGCCTTCGGTAAATTCTGTCTGCACAAACTGCGAGAACTCGCCTATAACGTTGCCGCGGTTATCGAGCTTGACGGCGCCGACCTCGATAATCTCATTGCGCAGTCCACGGCGCTGGCGCTGCTTTGGCACCGGCGCAAACTCAAAGTCCAGCACAATCTGGCGCGCAAAGTTCGTCGTATCGATAGCCGAGATACCCGGCGTCTTTTCAACTGACACGGTTAGGGCCTTTCTCCGTTGCCTGCCGCTTGCTACATAGGCGGCTACATTGCCGTAAGGATAGGTGGCCGCGCGGACATGAAAGCTGGGCGCAATACCATGCGCCAGGCACACGTCATGCAGACGGCCCCAAGAGAGTTGCCCGCTCTATTCAAATGCATGAAAAAGATTTAGGCCCGGTGACTTGAATCAGCGGTCATCCCGGGCCCATCAGAGCTCGTAGAGCTCTTGGTTGCTTTGGTCTCGCTCTTCACGGCGCTTATCGAACTTTCCGAGGCACTCAAGCAGCATTCGAAGCATAACAAGTCGCTGCCATTAAGGCACTGACCTCTTGACCAAGCAACGGCGCTGCCCAGCTATCACCCTTGGGCTGCCGTCAACTTTATTCTATCCGCGAGCATCTGGTTTACCAAATGGATTTTCGGTAAAGGAAGCACGGCACGCCCGCAAAACCACTACGCCCCAAGTGCCGCCATGGGAATCACCGCCACGCCGTCGTCGCGTGTATAGGCAATGCTCCCCTTTCCAACCACGACCGCCAAAAACGCCGGCGCGGCATTCTGGGCGGCAGGATTGGAGAGCACTTTCCTCTCCAGCGCCTTGAGATTTCTCGCTCCATCGTCTGCTTTCGCATCACTCAGCTTGACCTCGATGGCTCCCCAGCGCCCGTCGTGCTCAACGATCAGATCGACCTCAAGGCCCTTCTCATCTCGGAAATAATGGACACTGTTGTCGACACCGCCGTAGGTGGAAAGGAACACGCGCACGTCGCGCAGGACGAGATTCTCAAAGAGCATCCCCAGCGTTTGCATATCGCCAAGCAGCCGCTCAGGGGTAGCCCCCAGCAACGCCGCCGCAAGTGACGGGTCACAGAAGTAGCGCTTGGGGCGCACGCGAACGCGGGCCTTCGAGCGCATGGGCGGCTCCCATCCGCACAGGTCCTCGGTCAGCTTGAGCCTGTTGAAGAGGTCCAAGTACGCAGCGATGGTCCTCTCGTCGGGGCCCGCCTCACCGTACGAGGCGTCCTTTACGAGCGTCTTGTACGTGACAGCCTGGCTCTCGTTCATGGCAAGAGCTCGCAAAAGGCCGTGTGCAAGCTCGGGCGACATGCCCTCGTCCAGCACGTTGACGTCGAGCACCGAGTGCACGTACTGGCTTGCCGTCTCTCGCGCAAGATCTTCCGAAAGCCCAAGATTTGCAGGCCAACCGCCCCTGCAGCACCAGCGGGCGACGTCATCCACCGTGCTCTCGCGACGCTGAGGGGCAAAATCCTCGCCCTTAAAGAGGCTTGCCAGTGACACGAGCGGCTCGCCGTCGCCCGACTCACACAGGGCCATGGGGCGCATTGACAGACGGGCGATCCTACCCGTGCCGGAATGACGAACATGGCTGCGCTCCTCGCTTTTGAGCGCGGTCGAGCCCGTGAGCAAAAGTGTCCCCCGTTCGTTGCCGCTCGCGTCCACGAAACGCCGGGCGGCATCCCAAACCTCGGGCACCTCCTGCCATTCATCGACCAGGTGTGGCGCATCGCCGATGAGCGCCAGGCTTGGGTCGACCTCTGCCGCCGCACGCTGCGCAGGCTCATCGAGCCTGGAGACGCTCGCCGAGCGAGAGAGCGCCGTCCAGGTCTTGCCGCACCATTTGGGGCCGTTGATCTCCACACAGCCAAACGCCCGCATAAGGGTGTCGAGGCGCTCCTCTATGAGCCGGGGCCTATATCCCTTTTGGGTCAATCTCTTTGGTGCATCCATAGACGGCCGTCCCTCTCTATCACGCGATATGCGAAATTACGCCATTCTCAATGCTGATTTTACGCTACTTTCAATGTAGTTTTTACGCCATGACAGATGTAGTTTTTACGCCATTTTCATTGAAGGTTTTACGCTTGGCATCCTTAGCGCGACCCATTCCGAGCATCACATCAGAGCGTGCTTGGTTATCTCCGCTCGCACATCTCGGCAAACGAAATCAGCTTGGCATCTCCCCTGCTCGCCGCAGCTTCCTGACATCCTTGCGTAAAGCCTCGCTTCGAGAAGATCGCATAGCTTTTGTGCTGCCGTCTAAAGAGCTCGCTGCGGTGCACGAGCTTTTGCAGCACGTCTTCGCCCACCGGTTCATTGCGCCATTTGCACTCCGCAAACAGCGCAGTGCCCTCGCCATCGTCAACAATCAAGTCGATTTCTTCCTGCGTATGCGTGCGATTATCCGTCCCCCACCAGCGCCCGACGCTCGCCGGAACCACATCGAGCTGGCCCGCTCGCGCGAGTTCGTACACGTATTGTCTGCATATAAGCTCAAAGACCGTACCCATGTAATCCGATACGTGTGGCTCAATGCGCTTATACGCCATCTCGGCCATATCGTTTTGAATCAGCCCGATGTTCTGCGGAACAAACTTGTACCAGAACCTAAACATCTGGTCGCTCAGCAGATACACGGCTCGCTTATTGCTCGTCTCGTTTAGGGGCAGCTCGCGCTCGACAATCCCAAGCGACGCCAGCTTATCCACATAGCTCTTTACGTTGCTCGCAGGGATTCCCGTAGAGCTCGCAATCTCCGAGATCCTCGAGCGCCCCTGGGCAATTGCCTGCACGATCGCATCATATTGCTCGGGATTGCGGCACTCTTGCAACAGCAGGTTACTCGGCTCCTCAAAGAGATAGCCCGTAGGAGTAAGAAAAAGACGTTTGATGTTGTCCTTGAGCGATACGGCAGGATCGACTTTCTCGATATATGCAGGAATGCCGCCCGTCATGCCATAGCAAACTGCAGCGTCTTCGCGACTCATGCTCTGCCACAGGCCGAGGGTCGTCATAAAATCGAGCGGCATGATCTTAAACTGGGCCGTACGCCTACCGTATAGCGGGCTCTCGTAGCCCAACACCTGTTCCTCCATAAACGAAAGAGACGAGCCGCATAGAATCAGCATGAGCCTGGTCTCTTTGTACAGGTGATCAATCTTGTCTTGCAGCAACGAGCTGATCTCGGGATTCGATTGGGCGAGATAGGGATACTCGTCAATCACGACAATCAAACGTTCCGTGCGAGCCATGGTGGCCAATGCATCAAACGCCTCGTCAAAACTACGAAACGACACGCCAGCAACACCAACGGAGCCCGCAAGTATCGCCTGGCTAAAGCCATGCAGGTTTGCCTCTGCATTGGTACGACGAGCTTGAAAGTAAATAGCCTTCTTGCCTTGGATAAACTCTGTGATAAGACGCGTTTTACCCACGCGACGGCGGCCGTAGATTACGGGCATCTCAAAGGAGCCCGTGCCATACAGTCGATTGAGCTCGGACATTTCCGCCGTTCTTCCGATAAACATAGGGCCATCCTTCCTTTACGTTATAGCTAGCTATATTATACCTTTCTATAATATAGCTAGCTATAACGTAATTCGACAAGCGGAGCACGCAAAAGGAGCGGTACACCAGCGCACGTGGACCGTTCCGGAAAGCGCGTCCCGTTCCGAGCGGCAATTCCGGGTCACGGTTTCCTCAGGTACAAGACGACGATCCTCCGCCCTTATCACATGCCTTCAAATATGCGATCCAGAAACACAAAACAGCAGATAGAATGATCTTTTTCAAAAAGTACACGTCTCGAAACTTACCCAGTCTTCATAACTCGCTACCGTTCAAGGTCGCCGATTACCGCCCACCGATTCGGATGTAAAAATGTCGCCGAAAACAGGCCATCTACCTGCATGGTTAGATTTTGGTCAGCTTTTGGTCAGCTGAGCGGCAAGTTCCAGCTGATACGTTTTTGCTACCCAAAAGGAGGCGGTAGCTCATGACCCATTGCAATGACCAGCTCATCGACCAACTGCTCACTCAAGCCGAACAAGAGGGGCGCTGTCTGATTCCCCCGAGCGCGGCGATCCGAAAAGCGCTCCTTCGGCGCATCGGCAGCGCGGTCGTCTCCCCCATGCCGGGTTTGTTCGCGCGCAAAATGCGCTGGGATGAGCTCAACCGGGCGCAGCGTCATTGCGAGATTATTCGCGCCCTTGCGATCATCCACCCCGATTGGACGTTCTGCTCGTTTTCGGCAGCTTGCCTGCTGGGGCTCGAGGTCTCGTGGCGACACCTGAATGTCGTGCATGTTTGCAGCTCGACAAAGCCGTCGGCTCGTCCGGGTGCACATATTCAGCGACACCAGATTGAGCCGGCCGGAGCAATACGCAGAGCCGGCATATCGGTAACGCCGCCCATCCAAACGGCCACAGATTGCCTGCTGCAAACTGGTTTTGCCGACGGCATGCCCATTGCCGATTCGGCGATCTCAAAGCTCGGCCTTGCGCCGGAACAGCTGATGGAGGCCGTTGAGCAACGAGCGACTGCCCGCAATGGTCGCGCGATTCGCACCGCCCTCACAACGCTTCGATATGCCGACGCCCGCGCCGAGAGCGGCGGGGAATCGGTCGCCCGAGCCGTCATGATCGAGACGGGCTTTGCGCCCGACTGGCTTCAATACGAGTTGACGGACCCCTTCGATTCGGCCAAGCCCATACGAACGGACTTTGCCTGGGAGCGCCAGGCGCGGGAACTCACGCTGGGCGAGCTCGACGGGCTCATCAAATATACCGACCAGACCATGCTGGCCGGACGCGCCACCGCCGAGGCGCTCGTTGCCGAACGACAGCGCGAGGCGCACCTATCGCTCTACGGTCACCCTCTGCTGCGCTTTACCATGAACGAGGTCCGCTCGACAGGAATGCTCGCCAAAAAGCTGCAGACGGCAGGCATCCGGCAGACCGCGCTGCCGACATGGCTCAACGAGGTGGACCTGTAGGAGCCGCTAGGCCACGCATCGCCGAATCGCATCCCCCCCTATCTGGGCCGCGTTTTCCCAACGGCCACGCCAACGGAAAGCGCGTCCCAGCCTGGACACTCAAAACGGGATGCGCTTTCCGGATGGCGGGCCTAGCGGAAAGCGTGTCCCGGAATCAGGTCTCGGAACGGGTCGTGCTTTCCGGTTGAGTCCTTCAGCGGAAACCGCATCCCGGAATAAACGCTCAAGCTGGGATGCACTTTCCAAGTGAGCGGTTAACGGAAAGCGCATCCCACTCTGAGGCATGATTCCGGGACACAGTTTCCGCTCCAAACAAAAGGCCCCGACTCGCGATGGAGCTGGGGCCAGAGGCGCAGCATATGCAGTTGATGTTGAGCTCGGACGGCCCGTCAGTAATGGCTGTCCGCGCCCTACCCTACCCGCGGTTGCGAACGCGGCTGTAGGGCGTATCCACCATGGGCAGATCCGGACGCAGCTTGCCGTCGAATGCGCGATAGGCGTTCTGTACGGCGGGCGCCGTGGGGATTGTTGCGATCTCGCCGATGCCCTTGCCGCCGTATGCCACGGGCAGCAGCTCGTCCTTCTCCACGTAGATGGCGTGGATATCCGGAATCTCGGGCGCACGGAACAGCCCGAGCGTACCGTACCTTGCCTGGGGCACGCAGTCCTTGAGCGGCCAGTCCTCGGTAAGCGCATAGCCCATACCCATGAGCACGCCACCTTCGATCTGACCTTGGATGGAGATGGGGTTGACCACCTTGCCGGAATCGTGCGCGGCATAAACCTCGCTCACGCGACCGTCATCATCCAAAATGACCACATGTGTGGCAAAGCCGTAGCAGATGTGGCTCTTTGGGTTGGGAACATCCGCACCCAGCTTGTCGGTCGGCTCCAGGTACACGTAGCCAAACTCGCATCCCTCAAGCGCCTTGATGGCGGCCGCGGGATCCTGAGGATGCATACCCTGGCCGGCGACGAGCTCCTGCGTGTGCAGCTGATAGGCGCGGCCGTCGTCGTACTCGATCTTGATGCCGTCGCCATGTGCGCTCACGGGAGCGGCGGGCGCAGGCTTGCCGGCCTCGATGTCAAGCATGGCATCGCGCAGCAGGAAGGCGGCGCCGCGCACGGCCTCGCCGGTCACGACCGTCTGACGCGAGCCAGACGTGGTACCGGAGTCGGGAGCGTTCTCGGTAGAGCACTCGCCGTTGGCAATACAGTGAAGCGGCAGACCGCATGCTTCGGCAACGTCCTGCAAAAAGACGGTGTTGCAGCCCTGGCCGATGTCGGACGTGGCGGCATAGACCACGGCCACGCCGTTTTCGACGCGAATCTTGCAGCGGCCGGCATCGGGCAGGCCCACGCCCACGCCGGCGTTCTTCATGGCGCAGGCGATACCGGCGTGTCCGGGATGCGCATAGTAGGCATCCTTGACCTCGAGCAGCGTCTCTTTAAGCGCCGTGGAGCAGTCGGCAATCTGGCCGTTGGGCAAAACTTCACCCGGCTCGATAGCGTTACGGTAGCGAATCTCCCACGGATCCAGGCCGACCTTCTCTGCCAGCAGGTCGATTAGGCTCTCGAGCGCAAACTCGGACTGACAAACGCCAAAGCCTCGGTACGCGCCGGCGGGCGGGTTGTTGGTGTAGTAGCCAAAGCCGCGAATGTCGGTGTTCTGGTACTTGTAGGGGCCGACGGCATGCGTGCAGGCGCGCTCGAGCACCGGACCACACAGCGACGCGTAGGCGCCGGTATCAAAGTTAATCTCGCAATCCAGACCGGTAAAGTTGCCCTCGGCGTCGCAACCCAGCGTAAAGGTGCCGTCCATGGCATGACGCTTGGGATGAAAAGCAAGCGACTCGGCACGCGTGAGCTTGCACTTCACAGGACGCTGGAACTTATATGCGGCGAGCGCGGCCAGATGCTGAATGGACACGTCCTCCTTGCCGCCAAAGCCGCCACCTACGAGCATGGTCTCGACGACCACGCGCTCGGGTTCGCTATCCCAGCCAAACATGTGGGCGCACTCTTTGCGCGTATCGTAGGCACCCTGGTCGGTCGACTGCACCTTGACGCCGTTCTTGTACGGGAAGGCCACGGCGCACTCGGGCTCCAAGAAGGCATGCTCGGTAAAGGGCGTGGTAAAGCGCTGCGTCACGGTAAACGCGCTCTCTGCCAGCGCCTTGGCGGCGTCGCCGCGCGTCACGTGACGGCTCTGGCACACGTTGTCCTTGAGCTCCACCGTGTTGCCAAAGGCAAAGAAACTGTCATGCAGGCGCGGCGCGTCGGCGGCCTTGGCCTCGGCGATGTTGCGCACGGGCTCCAGAGGCTCGTAATCGATCTTTACGAGCCTCTTGGCCTTCTCGAGCGTCGCCTCGTCCTCGGCGACTACCAAAACGATGGCGTCGCCCACGCAGCGGGTGATATCGCCCTGGGCGATCATGACGTCCCAGTCCTGGATAAGGTGGCCGACCTGGTTGACCGGCACGTCCTCGGCGCGCAGGATGCCCACCACGCCGGGCAGGGCCTCGGCCTTGGAGGTATCGATGGAGAGCACGCGGGCGCGCGGATACTTGGAGCGCACAGCGCTGGCGTAGGTCAGACCCGGCTGATCGAGCTCGTCGATGTCGTCGGGATACTTGCCCTCGCCGAGCACCTTCTTGCGCACGTCAATACGGAAGGCGCGCTTGCCCACGCCGTAGTCGTCGCCGCGCTCCAGATCCTCGTCGATCTGCTTTTCGCCGCGGAGCACCGCAGCGGCCAGCGCAATGCCCTCGATAATCTTTTTGTAGCCGGTGCAGCGGCAAACATTGCCGCGGATGGCGTACTTGATCTGCTCCTCGGTAGGCTCGGGATCCTCGGCGACGAGCGCTGCACCCGCCATGACCATGCCGGGGATGCAAAAGCCGCACTGCACGGCGCCCACGGCGCCAAAGGCGTACACAAAGGCCTCGCGCACGTCCTCGGGCAGGCCCTCGACGGTCACGATGCTGCGGCCGGCGGCAAGAGCGGTGGTCAGCACGCACGCCTTGACGGCCGCACCGTCCACGTGGATGGTGCAGGTGCCGCACGCGCCCTCGGAGCAGCCGTCCTTGGCGGAGTGAATGTGTAGGTCGTCGCGCAGATAACGCAGCAGCGGTTTGTTTTGGGTCGTCGTGCGCTCGACGCCGTTAACGGTAAAAGTGAATTCCTGTGCCATGGTGATTCCCTTCTACACGCCAGCGGCGATGCCGGTGCGGTCGTGGATGGCGCCATGCGGGCAGACGACGGCGCACATGCCGCACGACAGGCAGTCCGCGCCGTCGATATGGGCGCAGTTGTCCTCGATGCGGATAGCGCCGGCGGGGCACTTTTTGGCGCACATGCCGCAACCGATGCAGCTCGTGTCGCAGATCTTGCGCGCAATGGCACCTTTGTCGGTGTTGTTGCAACGCACCAGAATGTTCTGGTAGCCGGGAACGAAGGCAATCACGCGCTGCGGGCACGCCATGCCGCACAGGCCGCAGCCCGTGCACTTGGAACGGTCCACGCGGGCGATGCCATCGACCAGCGCAATGGCGCCGTGGGGGCAGGCCGTGACGCAGGCGCCACAGCCAATGCAGCCTTCGCTGCAGCGGGCGTCGCCGCCTGCGGAGGCACAACCACTTCCGCAGGCAACGTAGGCCACGTTATGTTGAATGGATTTGGCCATAAGAGACTCGCCTATTTCTTAAGAAGGTACGAATAGTTGTCGCGCACGGCCCTGATGGTCAGGCGGACGGCCTCGGGCAGACCGGTGTTGACGGCATCGACCGAGACGGTGCGGACCGTGCCGGCGACGCGGACCTTAAAGTGGTCCTCGTCCACGGCCAGGAAGCCCTCGTTCTCGGAGTTCTCCATGTCCTCCTCGCTCCAGAACAGGGTGAGCTTGTCCTTGTAGGGGCGGCCCTCCTGGTAGGGGCAGAACACGGCGCAGTTGCCGCACTCGTTGCACATACCGTCGACGTGGACGACCTGATGCCTGGCCAGGCCCGGCACCTTAATGGCCACGTTGGCGCGGTTGGGGCATACGTCGCAGCAGACCTCGCACACCGAGCCGCAGCCCAGGCAGCGGGTCTTGGTGCAGTTGCGCTTGTCGCGGCACAGCGACCCCTTGCGCTCGTAGCAGGTGTCCTCGCGGCCAGCCTGCTCGTTGCAATCGGCGTACTTGTTAAAGTCCACGCCGGCGATGGCGCGGGCGACTTCGGCGGCGTCGGCGATGGCCTCGACCACGGTAGCCGGACCGCGACGGCAGTCGCCCGCAGCCCAGACGCCCTCGACGCCGGTGGAGGTGGCGGCAAGACGGCCGCGACGGTCGTGCTCAACGCCCGCGGCGTCGTACAGGCTGGCATCGATGCCCTCGCCCACGGCGCAGATCACCGTGGTGGCGGGAAGCTCGACGGTCTCGCCCGTGGCGACGGGGCTGCGACGGCCGCTTGCATCCGGCTCGCCAAGCTCCATAACGTCGCAGGTCAGCACGGCGCCATTGAGCGCCTTGGGCGCCAGCAGCTCGCAGAACTCAACGCCGTCGGCAAGAGCAAGATCGAGCTCTTCCTCGTCGGCGGGCATCTGCTTCTTGGTGCGGCGATACACCAGGCGCACGTTCTTCACACCAGCCAGGCACTTGGCCACGCGGGCAGCATCCATGGCGGTGTTGCCGGCGCCAATGACCACGACGTCCTCGCCCAGCTCGAGCTTCTCGCCCTTCTTGGCGGCCTCGAGGAGCTCCAGCACGTCGAGCTCGGCACCCTCGCCCAAACCTGCAGAGCCGGGCATCCAGGCACCGGTGGCCACGACTACGTCGGTAAAGCCCTGGGCCTTGAGCTCGTCAATGGAATTCACGCGGGCGTTGAGCTGCACCTTGGCGCCAAAGGCCAGGCAGAGCTCAGCATCGTGGGAAATATCGTCGCTGGCGATACGGAACTCGGGGATGACGTGACGGACCACGCCGCCGAGCGAATCGCGGGCCTCAAAGATGGTGACGGGCACGCCGGCGCGCGTCAGGAAGAACGCCGTCGCCAGGCCGGCCGGGCCGCCGCCGATAACGGCAACGTTGCGCTCGCCGTCGTTGGCGATAGCCTGGGCGCGCAGCTTGGGCAGCACCGCAGTCATGGCCTCGCGGGCGGCCTTGAGCTTGCTGGCGCGAATCTGGGCGCCCTCGGGCTCGTAGAACGCACGCTCGCAGGCACGGCCGCAGGGATGCGGGCAGATGGTGCCGGTAATGAACGGTAGGGCGTTGCGCTCGATGATGATGTTGAGCGCATCCTCGTAGCGGCCCTCGTCAACAGCCGCCAGGTAGGCGGGAATATCCTGCTGGATAGGGCAGCTCGTACGGCACGGCGTCGTAAAGCAGTCGGAAAGCGGGCTCTTGCCGGCGACCTTGCGATCGGGCAGCGGGCGCAGCGGCTTCTTGTAGAGCGGGTTGGTGAGCGAGTCGGTCTGGATCGCGGTCACGGCGTCGAGCGAGACGCCCGCGAACGGCTTGCCATCCAGGTCGGCAAACTCGCCGGCCATCTGGCTAAAGCGCTCGTAGCCACCGGGCTTGAGCACGTCGGTCGCCAGGGTGACGGGCCAAATGCCGGCGTCATACAGGGCGCGGATGTTGTAGACCGTGGCGCCGCCGGAGTAGCTGATGCGCAGCTTGCCATCGAACTGCTCGGTAATGCGGCGGGCGGCCTCGATGGTCAGCGAGAACAGCGAGCGGCCGGACATGTACATCTCGGTAGAGGGCAGCTCGTTTCTCGTCACGTCGACGGGGAACGTGTTGGTCAGTTTGACGCCAAACTCCAGGCCGCGCTCGGCGCACAGGGCAAGCAGGCGCTCGAACATAGGCACGGCATCGGCCCACTGCAGGTCCTCGCGGAAGTGCGTGTCATCGAAGACGATGTAGTCAAAGCCCAGCTCGTTGAGGCGCTGACGTGCAAACTCATAGCCCAGCAGCGTGGGGTTGCACTTAATGTAGGTGTTGAGGCCCTTCTCGGTGATCAGATAGGTCGCGATGCGCTCGATCTCCGCCGGAGGGCAGCCGTGCAGGGTGGACTCGGTGATGGAGTTGGAGACGCGTGCCGGGATGGACTCGACGAACGCGGCGTCGACATGCTCAAACTTGTCCAGGTTGGCGAGCGCCCATGCGCGGCACTCGTTCCAGACGTCGGAGCCGCTGGCGTCCTTCATGCCCTCGATGTAGGCGTCGACCTTGGGGCTCTTGATGCCCTCCAGGTCATAACCCACGGACATGTTGAAGACAAAGCCGTCCGGGCTGCCCAGGCCGCACTCGCGAGCGATCAGGTGGCAGGCAAACCATGCCTTCACGTACTCGGCAAAGGCCTGCGGAACCTCGAGCTCGGTCGACCACTCGCAGTTGTAGCACTCGTCCTGTGCCACGATGCAGGGCTTGTTCACACACTTGGAGAGCTCCTCGCCGTCCATAACCTGAACGGTCTTGAGCTCAAAGAAGCGGGAACCGGCCACATAAGAGGCCACGATGTTCTGGGCAAGCTGCGTGTTGGGTCCGGCGGCCGGGCCAAACGGGGTCTCGATGCGCTCGTCAAAAATGGGAAGCGCACCCTCCTGGTTGGCCGTGACCATCTTGCGCACGCCAAAGACGGCGCCCTGAGTCTTGTGCTCCTCGATGATCCAGTTCATCAGCTGCGAAAACGGGATCGGCCTCATGATGTCGCTCATAGTGAGCTCCTCTCTGTAACGCCCGGCGAGACCGCGCGGCGGGCGCAAATACGGTGTAGCGCTAGCACAGCGCCGGCGACCCCGCGGAGGTCGCCTATACGCGCGTCGAATGCGGCGAAACACCCGACGCGCGTGAATCTACTTGTGAATTAGTAGGTGCGATCGTTGAGCGTGCTCCAGAGCTTCTTGGACTCAGCCATGGTCCACGCGTTGATCTTGTCCTCATCAATCCCAACGAACTCGCGATCCTTGTACAGGACGCGGCCGTTGATGATGGTGGTGCGGCAGTTTTTGCCCATCATGCCAAAGAGCATGTGGCCGTCGATATTCTCCTCGCTCAGCGGCGTAAAGGGCTTGTAGTCCATGACGATGACGTCGGCGGCAGCGCCGGCCTCGAGCACACCGAGCTTGCGATCGAAGTACTTGCTCGCCATCTTGGCGTTGTTCTCGAACAGCATGGTCATGGCCTCGCACCAGCCCACGTTGGGCATGGCGGCATTGTGGCGCTGAATGATCAGGAAGACCTTGAGGCTCTCGAGCATATCGTGGGTGTAGGCGTCAGTACCCATGCACACGGGGATGCCGCGGCGGAAGAACTCGAGCACGGGGGCGCAGCCCACGGCGTTGCCCATATTAGATTCGGGGTTGTTGACGAGCCAGGTGCCGGACTCCTTGACGATGTCCATCTCGGCGGGCGTCACGTGGATGCAGTGACCCAGCATGGTGTCGGGACCGAGCAGATTGTGCTGCAGCAGGCGCTCGACGGGGCTAATGCCACCGCGGTTGAGGCGGGAATCCCACACGTCGTTCATGCCCTCGCACACGTGGATGTGGAAGCCGGTCAGGCCGTTGTTGGCCTCGGCCATCTTGTCCATGGTCTCGTCCGAAAGCGTAAAGGTGGCGTGACCGCCAAACATGGCGGCGATCATGTGGTTGTCGTTATCGCGACGCTCCTTGGCGGCCCACTGGGCAAATTCGGCATTCTCGGCAATGGCCTGGTCGCGTTTTTCCTGACCGCGGCGGTCGGAGACCTCGTAGCACAGGCACGAACGCATACCCAGCTCCTGCGCGGCGTCCTTAATGGTAAAGAGGCTGCCCGGGATCTCGCAGAAGCTTGCATGGTGATCGAAGATCGTGGTGACGCCATCGCGGATGGAGTCCAGAATCGTGGCATAGGCGCTTGCCTTGGTGCCGTCGAGCGTCAGGTTGTCGTCAACCTTCCACCACTGCTGCTCAAGATTCTCCAGGAAGTTGGTGGGGTTGCAGCCCTTAATGGCAAGGCCGCGGGCCAGACCCGAGTAGATGTGAGTGTGGCAGTTAATAAGTCCGGGCATGATGAGGTTGCCCTGGGCGTCGACGTACTCGGCATTCGGGTACTTGGCCTTGAGCTCGCGCTCGGGGCCCACTTCGACGATCGTATCTCCGTCAATAGCGACCGCACCGTTGGGAACGAACGGAGTCTGAGCGTTGCGGGTAAAGACGGAACCGTTAGCGACCAGAAGCATAAATGCTCCCTTCAACATCAGGGGCGGGGTTTGACACCTCTGACATGGCGGAAGTGCGAAGCGCCGGCCTACACCGGAAACGGGCCCTCTCCCGTCAACGCTTCACCAAAGGGACAAGCCCTTTGAAGTGCGGCTTGGCGCCGCATGGCGCCGGCGGACGAGGCGATGCGTCCGCCGGCGAATAGCACCGAATTGGTTACTTCTTGCTCTCGGGCAGGACCAGATCCACAGCGGCATCCTTGGCGGCATCGATGTGCTGAGCCACGACCGGCGTCTGCGGAAGGATCAGGTTAAGGACAATGGCCATGATGGCGGTGGGGGTCACGGCGTTGGAGCCGATGACGGTGGACACCCAGGTGGGCATGCCCTCGCCGGCAAGGCAACCGCTGGCCATCCAGATACCCAGGCCAAAGACAACAGAGGTGCCGACGATGGTGGTGGTGCGCTGCGTGAGACCCTCGCGGGTGAACATGCGCACACCGTTCATGGTGATGGTGCCAAAGACGCCGACGGTCGCGCCGCCGATGACAGGCTGCGGGATGGCGGAGAGCACGGCAGAGAGCTGCGGGAACAGACCGGCGATGGCAAAGACGGCCGCGATGATCACAAAGACCCACTTGTTGACGACCTTGTTGGAGCAGATGATGCCCACGTTCTGGCCAAGGGCGCTGGTGGGAAGACCGCCCAGCAGGCCGCCGACCATAGAGGTGAGGCCCTGGGACACGATAGCACCGGAGAGCTCGCGCTCGGTGGGCATACGGTCGATGGAGCCCAGGCAGGCAGCGGAGACGTCGCCGATAACCTGAATGGCAACCATGGGGAACACGACGGCGAGGGTAATGCAGACCTCGGGATCAAACTCGAGCGCGTAGGGCATGAGCTTGGGAAGGGCGAAGACCTGAGCGGTGGCGACGCTGGAGAAGTCGATCATGCCAAAGGGGATGGAGACGATCATGCCAACGATCATGCCAAAGAATACGGAGCCCAGCTTGAGCGTGCCCTTGCCAAAGTTGGCGAGCGCAAAGACCACGGCGAAGGTGATAAGAGCAACGCACCAGGCCTGCGGGGTGCCCCACAGCGGCGTACCCATACCGCCGGCCATGTACTTGACGGCCGTGGGATAGAGAGAGACGCCAATGGAGAAGATGACCGTACCGGTCACGACGGGCGGGAACAGCCACTTGATCTTGCTGTAGGCCAGACCAAAGAGGACCGCGACGGCACCGCCGACAATCTCGCCGCCCAGCAGCGCGCCAAAACTAAAGCCCGAGGCGCCCATGGCCTGAAGGGCCGGCAGGAACGCGAACGAAACGCCCATGACGATGGGCAGGCCGCCGCCAATGCGACGGAAGGGAGCGAAGGCCTGAAGGGCCGTGTCGATTGCCGAAAGAATGAGCGCAACCTGAATGATGTCGGTGCTCTGCTGGCTATTAAAGCCGTAGACGCCGGCCATGATGACCGCCGGTGTAATGATGCCGGCAAACGATGCCAGTACGTGCTGAAGGGCACACGGGATCATTTCCTTAACGGGCGGCATGCCTTCGCGAGTGAACAGGGCTTCAGTGCCGTTCGTAACCGTCTCCTGGGTCATTTGACCACCAATCCTCGAAGTAGTTGTTTTCGCATCTAACGCTCTATTGTGACGCAGTGCGGGGTTGAGGTTGTGCCTTCGTTGCTTATCGTATTAAAGATGATTCTCATTCTCAATAATAATTTTTTGTTATCAGACTATTCTTGAGCTGAGACAATGCATTTCCGCAGGTCAAGAAAGTGTCTGGTCAAAATAACATCTAACTTTTCTTTTGGTCGACCGTTTACCGCCGAATTCCTACCGCTCGTCTGTATTACGCAATGTACCTGCGAATATACGAGATGAGGAATGGCGTGTTACCATGAGAAAAAATTGTTATGAACATTTCCGATTTCACCCCAAGGAGTTGCCCGTGAACGAGACCGTACGTCGCTTTTTGCCGATGGTCGATTTCCTGGAACAGATACTCGGCAAAAACAGCGAAATCGTGCTGCACGATTTCTCGGATCCCGACCACGCCATCGTCGATATTCGCAACGGCATCGTGAGCGGTCGCAAGGTCGGCGGTCCCGCCACCGACCTGGCGCTCAAGATCATGCACGACGCCAAGTATCGCGACCTGCCGTTTATTACGGGCTACGAGGGCCGCGGTGCCGGTGGCAAGACATTGGAGTCGGCGACGTACTTTATCCGCGAGAATGACGAGATCGTCGGCATGCTCTGCGTCAACACCGACCTCTCGACCGTGCGCTCCATCAACGCCATGGCACAGCAGCTCATGGCGTGCTTCGACGCGGCGCCGACGCGCACGGAGCCCGCCTCTATCGAGGTCGAAAGCCTTTCGGAGTCCACACAGGAGCTCATCGACCGCAGCATTGCCGAGCTGCTGAGCGCTCGCGGGCTGGATGTAGCGTCGCTTGGTCAGAGCGACCGCGTGGACGTCATTCGCCACCTCAACGGCAACGGGGTGTTCATGCTCAAGGGCGCCGTGGCCTGCGCCGCCACCGCGCTGGGCATCTCGGAGCCCAGCGTCTACCGCTACCTGCAAAAAGTCCGCAAGGAAGGCTAACGAGCAAAATGGAGCGCGGCTCCACAAGCGATCCGTCACTTGATAAAAGACCCTGCAGCTCGCACGCGCTGCAGGGTCTTTTTGCATGTCATGTTTAGTTGT
Source organism: Collinsella aerofaciens (assembly GCF_040910185.1). Classification (GTDB taxonomy): domain Bacteria; phylum Actinomycetota; class Coriobacteriia; order Coriobacteriales; family Coriobacteriaceae; genus Collinsella; species Collinsella aerofaciens_BF. The sequence continues at coordinate 194,894 of NZ_JBDGBA010000001.1, forward strand.
GGCCAACGCCTTAGAGAGCGGCAACGACCTCGATCTCGACCAGACCGCCAGCCGGAAGGGCGGCAACCTGGAAGGCGCTGCGCGCGGGGAACGGGGCCTCGAACTTGGAGGCGTAGATCTCGTTCACGGCGGCGAAGTCGGCGATGTCGGCCAGGTAGACCGTGGTCTTGACGACATCGGCAAAGGTGGCGCCGGCAGCGGTCAGCAGGGCCTCGACGTTGGCGAGGGACTGCTTGGCCTGGGCCTCGACGCCCTCGGGCATCTTGCCGGTTGCGGGATCGATGCCCAGCTGGCCGGACAGGAACACCATGTTGCCGGCCTGGATACCGGGGGAATACGGGCCGATGGCTGCGGGTGCGTTATCGGAAGACACGACGGTCTTGCTCATGTTTTTCTCCTTACGATCAATTGAGAGAGCGTGAGCGCGGTGTTCACACCGGGAGGCACAGTTCGGTCTGAACACCGCGCTTGATTGGGATAGTACTCAAGGTTTCTGTTTGATGCAAGAATATTATCAGCTTGCGAGAATATTTTATCGCCCAACGGTTTCCCCGAACCGCTGAACGGTTCTCATGTGGAGCAGCCAGTCCAAGCTGCTGAAGACTTTGTCCTGCTTAGGCTGCGGGCGTCGCCCACCGCAGCGACGCCACTATAATTTTCAGTGTCTGAGCATTTTGAAAGGCAGGATATGACCGCAACCGCCAGTCGAACCACCAACCGCAGACCCGAGCTTTTAGCGCCCGCCGGAGGACCCGAGCCCTTTGCCGCCGCACTCGCCGCTGGCGCTGATGCCATCTACTGCGGCATGGGCAGCTTCAACGCCCGCCGCAAGGCCACCAACTTTACCGACGAGGCCTTTGAGCAGGCCTGCCGTGCTGCACACCTGGCCGGGTCGCGCGTCTACGTCACGGTCAACATCGTCATCAAGCAGTCCGAGATGGACGATGCGCTGCAACTCATCCATCGTTGCTCCACGCTGGGCGCCGACGCCTTCATCATCCAAGACTGGGGCCTGTTCTTTGAGGTCAAGCGCACGATGCCCGGCATCGAGACACATATCTCAACCCAGGCGAACATCCATGACGACCGCGGGACTATCTGGTGCCGCGAGCAGGGCGCCGACCGCGTGACCCTCTCGCGCGAGCTTTCCATCGACGAGATTGCCGCCATTCACGATGCCGCGCCCGATGTGGACCTTGAAGTCTTTAGCCACGGTGCCATCTGCTTTTGCTACTCGGGCCTGTGCCTGCTCTCGAGCTTTGCCATGGCGGGCCGCTCGGCCAACCGCGGCATGTGCGCTCAGCCCTGTCGCCTGCCTTACGAGCTGATCGACGAGAACGGCCGCACGCTCTCCCCTGCTGGTCGCGAGCGCGCTCTATGCCCGCGTGACACCAACACCTCACAGCTTGTTCGCCGTCTGTATGACGCCGGCGCCGCATCGCTCAAGCTCGAGGGCCGCATGAAGGCGCCCGATTACGTGTACTCAATCGTCGATGTGTATCGTCACGAAATTGACGACATGCTGGCAGGGGTCGCCGTTGCCAAGGACGAGGAAGCCGCCCGCCAGCGCCAGCTCAAGCGCTGCTTCAACCGCGACTTTACGCACGCCTATCAGGACGGCACCTCGGGCGACGAGATGATGAGCTACGAGCGCTCCAACAACCGCGGCCAGATCGTGGGCACGGTGCTGGGCAGCCGCCCGGCCAACCGCGATGTGCGCGGCCTCAAGCCCGACGACCGCCGTCGCCGCGCCGCCATCGCCCGCATTGAGCTGTTTGAGCCCGTGGGCAAGGGCGACCTGCTGGAGCTTCGCCACGATAACGAGTTTGACCAGTTCCTGACCACCATTGCCGCCGATGATGCCGCCGCGGGCGATGTTATCGAGTGCCGCGTGCCCCGCAGCATGCCCGGGGGCTGCCGCGTCCGCGTGATTCGCAGTCAGCGTGCCATCGACGCCGCCGGTGCCGCGCTCAAGCGCGATGTGCTGCGCCGCCGAGCTGTTGATGTGTCCGTCGTGGCGCGCCTGGGCGAGCCGTTTACTGTCACACTCACTTGCTGCGACAACCCCGCGCTCACCGCCACCGCCACGGGCTTCACCGTCGAGGCCGCCAAGACCTGCGCGGTCAAGGCATCCGACCTGGTTGAGCATGTGGGCCGCATGGGCTCCTCGCCCTTTGAGGCGGCGAGCTTTGATGTGGCGCTCGATGAGGGCTGCGGTATGGGCTTCTCTGCCGTGCACAAGGTGCGTGCCGCCGCCTGTAAGGCCTTGGAGGAGGCCATTCTGGAGCCGTACGAGGAGCGCGCGAAGACGCTCGAGTTGCCGGTGCTCGACAAATGTACGCGCCCCATGCCCGAGCACTACCGCGACGAGCCGCAGATCTGCGCCGCCGTCACCACGCTCGAAGCCGCCGAGGCGGCTCGTGCCGAGGGCGCCACGCGCATCTATATGACCACCGACGCGCTCGAGGCTGTCGGACTCTCCCCTGCCGATGCATTTGAGCAGGGTATCGTGCCCGTACTCGACGAGGTCTGCCGTGCCGTCGACCACGAGCGCGTCGACCCGTGGGTTGTTGCCGGTGCCACGGTGGCTATTGGCAACATCTCCGAGCTTGCCCTGGCCGCCCAGGTTGGCGCCACGGCAGAAGTCCGCTCTTGTCTGCCCGTGCACAACACGGCCTGCATGGAGGCGCTTGCCGGGCGCGGAGCCGGTGCGTTTTGGCTCTCGCCCGAGATCACGCTCGACGAGATTGTCTCGCTCGGCGCCGCCGCGCCCGCGGCTCTGGGCATCACCGTCTTTGGCCGCCCGCGCGTCATGACAAGCGAGCATTGCATTCTGCAGGTCGCCAACGGCTGCATCCACGATTGCGCCAACTGCCGCCTGCGTGCCCGCAAGCTCTCGCTCAAGAATATCGACGGAAAGGTCATGCCCGTCCGCACCGACATCCACGGCCGCTCTCGCCTGTACGATGCTTATCCCATCGACCTCACGCCGCAGGTTCCTCAGCTGCTCGATGCCGGCGTGCGTCGTCTCATGGTGGACGGAACGCTGCTCGAGACGGATGAGGTGGGCCGTGCCGTCGCCCGCGTCCGTCGTGCCGTCGAGGCCGCGCAGGCCGGCCGCAAGCCCGCCGCCCGTCTGCGCGGGGCGACCTCGGGCTGCATGTTTGTGGGAATCAGCTAACCGAAAGGCTTACACGTGAACGAAGAACCTCAAGTCCTCTACTGCGACGCCTGGCTCATGGCCATCGACAAGCCCGCCGGCATGATCGTCCACGGCGACGGCACCGGCGAGCGCACACTCACCGACTACGCCAGCGACCTGCTGCTGGCGATGGGCGACGGCTTTGCCGCGACCGACATGCAGCCGCTCAACCGCCTGGACCGCGACACCACCGGCGTGGTGTTGTTCTCGCTCGACAAGCAGACGCAGCCCGCCTTTGACCAGATGGTCATCGACCACGCTTTCGAAAAGCACTACCTGGCGCTCGCCGAGGGCAAGATCGACTGGAACGAAAAGCTCATCGACAAGCCCATCGCCCGCGACCGTCACGACAGCCGCAAGATGCGCGTCGGCGCCAGCGGCAAGCCGTCTCAGACGCGCGTGAAGGTGCTCAAGCGTCTTAAGAGCCGTCGTGGCCTGCCCACGCGCTCGTATATCGATGTCGAGTTGCTCACCGGCCGCAAGCACCAAATCCGTGTGCACCTGGCAAGCGAGCATCATCCCCTGGTTGGCGACGACCTGTACGGAACGCCGCGCCCCTGCGGCCTGATGCTCCACGCCCACAGCGTGTCCTTCACGCATCCCGTAACCGGCGAGCACATCCACATCGAAGCCCCCTGCCCCTGGGAGCCCTAAACCACCACAATGGGGACAGGCACCTTTGTGGTGGTTTTGCCGCAATGGCTCAGCCGCGGTCCCAAAACGTCTCGATCTGTAACAGTTAGAGCCCATTTTCCGGTCGGTCTGTTACAGATCGAGACATTCGAATCCCCCTTAAGGGAAAATCTCAATCTGTAACAATAACTCGGCAAAATCGGTCCCAGATGTTACAGATTGAGACAAAGGGACGGCGCGGCTCGGAAGTATCTCGATCTGTAACACCTAGCCCACTTTTAACGGTCTAGTTGTTACAGACTTAGACAAAACCGGTAGACAACAAAAGCGGCAACGCCCGTAATGGACGTTGCCGCTTTTCTATTGAGAAAACTACTCGGTTTTCGTTACTAACCACCACAGCGGGGACAGGCACCTTTGTGGTGGCTTTGGCCTTGTCCTGTCCCCTGTCGCTAGACCGTAATGACGTTATCCATCGACTGGTACTTGGCGGATACCTCGCCCGCAGTGATGATCGTTGCATCGCGAAAGTCCGCAAACTTGACGGGCGCCACCATGCCAAATTTGCTGGCGTCTGAGATTACGAAGCGTTTGGCGGTATGGCGCATCGAGATACGCTTGACCTGCGCTTCCTCGATATCCGGTGTGGTGAAGCCCTGCTCGGCGGCAATGCCGTTAGAGCCCCAAAAGCCACAGTTGAAGTTGTAGCGGTCTAAGGTTGCCAAGGCATCGGGACCAACGAGCGCCTCGGTCTCGGGTTTGAGCTCGCCGCCCAGCACCACGGTACGCATGCCGCGCAAAGCAAGGCGCTGAGCATGGAGCACGGAATCGGTCACATAGGTGACATCTTCAAGGTGTGGAAGATGCTCGATGAGCCTGAGCGTCGTCGAGCCCGAGTCGATGTATACAAAGCTCTCAGGCTCCACAAGCGCCGCCGCGCGGGCGCAGATACGCTCCTTGTCATCGTTATGGAGGTCGCTGCGCTCATTAAGCGTTAGGTCGCGCGTCACGTGCGCGCGCTCAAGACTCGTCGCCCCACCGTGGACCTTGGCGATGCGGTGCGCTCGGTCGAGCGTCTGCAGGTCGCGCCGAATGGTAGACGCCGTCACGCCCAGGGCCTCAGCAAGCTCCGGCACGGTAACCGAGCCGGCTCGCTGCACCATCGACACGATCGCGTTGAGCCTATCTTCCGCAAGCATCGCTTACTCCTCCTCGGGGTAGACGACTCCCCAATCGGCGCGGAGCTTGGTCATGAGCTCCATCACATCAGAAGCATAATCCAGAAGCTCACGCTTGGAATCGTCGCCGGCGACGGCCTGCTCGAGGTCAGCCATCTCGTAGCACAGGGCATAAGCCTCGGTGCCCGCGGCGACCTCCTCGCGATGACCGTCCGCGGTCCACACGATCGTCGCGTGATCGGCGCGCGGATACTCGTTGACCTCGACATAGCAATTGTCAAAGCTGATAACCGAGCGCTTTGGCTGCTTGGAGTGGAGCGTAAGGCTCACGACACCCAGCTGCTGCTCGGCATTGCGGCAGACGATGCCGCCTGCAACGTCCACGCCGGTCTCGCAGGTGTTACCCAGAGACACGACCTCGACGGGCTGGCTCGCCATAAACAGGCGCATGACGGACAGGGCGTATACGCCAATATCGAGCATGGCACCGCCGGCGAGGTTGCGATTGTAGAAACGGTTGGTCAGGTCGCCGTACTCCTTGTAGCTACCAAAGTTGAGCTGAGCGAGGTTCATGCGGCCAAACTCGCCGGCATCCATGCGGCGGCGCAGCTCTTGATACAAGGGCATGTGGAGCACCGTGGTAGCGTCCATAAGGACCACGTTGTGTTCGGCGGCAATGGCGCGGGCCTCATCGAGCTCGGCGGAGTTGAGCGTGATGGCCTTCTCGCAGAGAACGTGCTTGCCGGCCGCCAGGGCGGCGCGCAGATAGGTGATATGGGTGTTGTGCGGGGTGGTGATGTAGACGGCGTCGATGTCAGGATCGGCGTAGAGATCCTCAACCGTGTCATAGACCTTCTCGACGCCGTACTGGTCGGCAAAAGTCTGAGCCTTGGTGAGCGTGCGGTTGGCAACGCCCGTAAGCTTGCGGCCGGCCAGGGCAAGGGACTGAGCCATCTGGTTGGCAATAACGCCGCAACCGATCACAGCCCAACGGAGCTCGGGAGCCGTAAAGATGTCGTTAGGGAACGGCTTGTCCTGGACCGAAGCAAATGCTGCTTTGGCGGCTGCCGCGGCGTCGAGTGGAGCCTGCTTGGAATCTGCCATTATGTGTCTCCTGTGTCATAGAACGTCTTGCATTTCTGACAGCTCTATATTCGCACAAACACGCGCGTCTGTGCGCGTTTTTGCGTATCTCACCGCTAAACGGTCATTATTGCCCCGTAAACGGCGCATATATACGCATAGGTGCGTAATTAAACGCAATCTAACGCGCATAAACGCGCACACAAGCAATTTATACAGCACGACCCGCTCATTTATGCTTACCCAGTTAGGGTACTCATTTAAGTCTGTCCCCAATGAGTGGGGATAGAAAAAGGCCCGGGTGCCTTGGGGCATCCGGGCCTTTGCTAGCAACTTGATGTTGCGGGCAGCTTAGAACTTGTGGCCGCACTTCTTGCAGACGCGCAGCTTGTTCTTGCCGTCCTTCTCGTGACCGACGCGGGTAACTTTACCGCACTCGGGGCAAACGAGATTGACGTTGGAGGCGTCGATAGGAGCCTCCTGCGAAACGATGCCGCCCTGCTGGTTGGCAGCGTTGGGCTTGACGGCCTTCTTGACGACCGAAACGCCCTCGACAACGACCTTGTTCTCGGCGGGGAGAGCACGCAGGACAACGCCCTGCTTGCCGCGATCCTTACCAGAGAGAACCTGGACCTTATCGCCCTTCTTGATATACATATATCTCCCCTAACTACAGGGTCTCGGGAGCGAGCGAGACGATCTTCATGTACTTCTTGTCACGAAGCTCGCGAGCGACGGGCCCGAAGATACGGGTGCCGACGGGCGAACCATCGTTGTTGATGACAACACAGGCGTTCTCATCAAAGCGAATGTAGGAGCCATCCTTGCGGCGGATCTCCTTAACGGTGCGAACGACGACGCAACGGACAACGTCCTTCTTCTTGACGTTGGCGCCAGGGGTAGCCTCCTGGACAGCACCGATGAACACATCGCCGATGCCTGCATAACGACGCTTGGAACCGCCAAGCACCTTGATGCAGCGAATCTTGCGAGCGCCGGAGTTGTCGGCGACGTTCAGCATGGTTTGCATCTGAATCATGGTAGATGTTCCTCCGAACTAAGAACCGAAGAGAGGTGCGCAGCCTTTATACGGCCCGTGGTATGCAAGCCAGGCATACGCACATCTTCGGAAACGTACAAGTCGTAAGAGCGACTGCTTATTTAGCGCGCTCGACGACCTCGATGAGGCGCCAACGCTTCATCTTGGACATAGGACGGGTCTCCATAACGCGGACGGTATCGCCCACGCCAGCCGTGCACTCCTCGTCGTGAGCGTGCAGCTTCTTGGAGCTGGTCATCATCTTGCCGTACTTGGGGTGACGCTTGCGCTCGGTGATGGTGACAACAATGGTCTTGGCACCGGAGACGGAGGTAACGACACCCGTACGGACCTTACGCGAGTTACGCGAATCAGTCATGTTCTCTCCTTAGGTCCTACTCGGCGACAGCGGACTTCTCCGCTGCGATCTCGCGGGCGCGCTGCTCCGTGAGGACGCGAGCGATGTCCTTCTTCACGGTGTTGACGCGAGCGGTGTTGTCCAGCTGGCTGGTGGCCATCTGGAAACGAAGGTTAAAGAGCTCGGCGCGCATTTCCTTCAGCTTCTCAACGAGCTGAGCGTCCGAGAGCTCACGAATCTCTGCGGGCTTCATTAGTTCTCCTCCTTGGCGGCGGCGGCGTCCTCAGCAGCCCACTTGGCCTCGAGAGCGGCCTCCTCAGCCATCTCCTTCTCGATGCGCTGCTCAGCGTTCTTAGCAGCAACAATCTTGGTCTTGATGGGGAGCTTGTGCTGCGCAAGACGCAGAGCCTCGCGAGCGACCTCCTCGGGAACACCCTTGACCTCGAACATGATGCGGCCGGGCTTGACGACGGCCACCCACTCCTCGGGGTTACCCTTACCAGAACCCATGCGAGTCTCGGCAGGCTTCTTGGTGATGGGCTTATCGGGGAAGATCGTGATGTAGACACGACCGCCACGCTTCATGTAGCGGGTCATGGCAATACGAGCGGCCTCGATCTGACGGTTGGTGATCCAATGGGCCTCGAGAGCCTGGATACCAAACTCGCCGAAATGCAGCTCGGTATTACCCTTGGCCTGGCCCTTCATGGAGCCACGCTGCACCTTGCGGTGAAGAATACGCTTAGGGGCAAGCACTACTGACCCCTCCTCTCGGAGTTACGACGACGAGGACGGGAAGAGCCCTCGAGTGCAGGGTTGGGAACAGGCTGGCCCGGGAGCTTCTCGCCCAGGTAAATCCAGACCTTCACGCCGCAAGCGCCCATGGTGGTGCTGGCGACAGCCGTGCCGTAGTCGATCTTGGCACGGAGGGTGTGCAGAGGCACGCGACCCTCGCGGTACCACTCACGACGGCCCATCTCGGCACCGCCGAGACGACCAGAGCACTGGATACGGATGCCCTTAGCGCCGGCCTTGCGGGCGGACTGGACAGCCTTGCGCATAGCGCGACGGAAGGCAACGCGGCCCTCAAGCTGCTCGGCGATAGACTGAGCAACGAGGTTGGCGTCGAGCTCGGGGCGCTTGATCTCGACAACGTCGACGGAGAGCTGGCCCTTGGAGACGCCAGCGACCTTCTCGAGCTCGGTGCGGAGGGTATCGATCTCGGCACCCTTCTTACCGATGACAACGCCGGGGCGAGCAGTGAGGATGATGACCTTCACCTTGTCGCCAGCGCGCTCGATCTCGACGCGGGAGACAGCTGCGCGGGAAAGACGCTTCTCGAGGTACTTGCGGATCTCGAGATCGTTACCGAGGGTCTTAGCGTAATCCTTCTCTGCGAACCAGCGGGAGCGCCAGTTCTCGGTGATGCCAAGACGGAAGCCGGTGGGGTAGACTTTCTGACCCATACAGCTTTACGCCTCCTTTCGAGGAGCAACGACGACGGTGATGTGGGAAGTACGCTTCAGAATGCGAGAAGCGGAACCCTTGGCGCGGGGACGGATGCGCTTAAGCGTCGGACCCTCGTCAACATAGGCAGCGGCGACAACCAGGTTGTCGGCACGCAGACCGTTGTTGTTCTCGGCGTTCGCAACGGCGGAACGGAGAACCTTCTCGACATCCACGGCGACGGCGCGGTCGCAGAAGTGGAGGATGTCGAAGGCCTGAGCGACAGGCTTGCGGCGGATCAGATCGACCACCAGGCGGGCCTTGCTGGGGGAAACACGCACGTACTTAGCGACGGCGCGAACCTCGGTGGCCTCAGTTTCAATAGACTTAGTTGCCATTTACGGTTAACCCCCTATTTGGCCTTGTGGCCACGGAACGTACGAGTCGGCGCGAACTCGCCGAGCTTGTGACCAACCATGGACTCGGTAACATACACGGGCACATGCTTGCGGCCGTCGTGGACGGCGATGGTGTGACCAACCATCTCGGGGAAGATGGTGGACGCGCGGGACCAGGTCTTCACGACGTCCTTCTTGCCAGCCTCGTTCATCGCGGTGATACGCGAGAGAAGGCGAGTCTCCACGAACGGGCCCTTTTTGAGACTTCTGCTCATAAGTGCTTTCTCCTAAAACTCGGTATCCGAAATTACTTCTTACGGCGACGAATGATGTGCTGGTTCGAGACCTTCTTCTTCTTGCGCGTACGAAGGCCCTTCGTCGGCTTACCCCAGGGGGTAACAGAGGGACGACCAGAGGTGTGGTTCTTGCCCTCGCCACCGCCGTGCGGGTGGTCGACAGGGTTCATGACGGTACCGCGGACGGTCGGGCGCACGTTCATGTGACGCTTGCGGCCGGCCTTGCCGATGACGATGTTGGCGTGATCGGCGTTGCCGACCTCACCGACGGTGGCGCGGCAGGTAACGAGGATGCGGCGCATCTCGGAGGAAGGCATACGGACGATGGCGTACTTGCCCTCCTTACCCATCAGCTGGCAGGAGTTACCGGCGGAACGGGCGATAGCGGCGCCCTTGCCCGGCTGGAACTCGACGGCGTGGATGAGCGTACCGACGGGGATGTCGGCGAGGGGCAGAGCGTTGCCCGGCTTGATGTCGGCGTCAGAACCGGACATGACGGTCTGACCGACCTCGAGGCCCTTGGGGGCCAGGATGTAGCGCTTCTCACCGTCAGCGTAGTGCAGCAGAGCGATGCGAGCGGAACGGTTCGGATCGTACTCGATCGTGGCAACCTTGGCGGGCACGCCGTCCTTGTTGCGCTTGAAGTCGATCACGCGGTAACGACGCTTCACGCCGCCGCCCTGGTGGCGGGTGGTGATGCGGCCGTTGTTGTTACGACCGGCCTTCTTGGGCAGGGGCTCGAGAAGAGACTTCTCGGGCTTGGTGCAGGTGATCTCGGAGAAGTCGGAGATCGTCTGCCAACGCCTACCAGCGGAGGTCGGCTTAAGGTGCTTTACAGCCATTACAATCCCTTTCAATAGGAATCCGTTAGCCATCGCAGACAGGGATTCGAGGTTCTGCCTCGGGTGCGATGACACCGGACGTATACACGGCTCCGGGCGTGTCCATTTTATACGCCCAAAACCTTGAGCTCTCGCCTCCCCTATTTGGGAGGCATGAGCTCACTCAACAGCAGCGAGTCTTAGGCCTGGTTGCCAAAGACCTCGATGGTGTCGCCCTCGGCCAGCGTGACGATGGCCTTCTTCCAAGAACGGGTCTTGCCGGCGACATAGCGCACGCGCTTGGTCTTGGGCTTGACCGTCAGGGTGTTCACGCGAACGACCTTGACGCCGAAGATCTCCTCGACAGCGTCCTTGATCTGATACTTGTTAGCATCCTTGGCGACCTCGAACGTGTACTTGTTCTGCTCCATGCCGGAGAAGGAACGCTCGGACACGATCGGACGGATGATGATCTCGTGGGCGGTCATTTATGCAAGCACCTCCCCGAAGTGAGCGGCGATGTCGGCGGGCATCAGCACAGCGTTGTTGTTGACGAGATCGTAGGTGTTGGCCTCGTCGGCAGTGATGATGAACGTCTTGGGAATGTTGCGGAACGACAGGTAGGCGTTGACGTCCTCATCGCGAACGATGATGGTCAGACGCTTGCCCTCAAGGCCGAGAGCCTTGAGCATGGCAACGGCAGCCTTGGTGGAAGGCTTCTCGAAGCCGTAGTCGTCGACGAGCACGAGCTCGCCATCGGCCAGCTTGGCGGACAGCGCGGAGCGCATAGCCAGCTTGACCTCCTTGTTGTTCATACGCTTAGCGTAGGAACGGGGCTTGGGGGCGAAGACAACGCCACCGTGACGCCACTGGGCAGCACGGATGGAACCCTGGCGGGCACGACCGGTGCCCTTCTGACGCCAAGGCTTCTTGCCGCCACCGGAAACCTCAGAGCGGCCCTTAGCGGACTGGGTGCCCTGACGCCAAGAGGCCATCTGGCACTTGACGATGTGGTGCATAACGTGGATGTTCGGCTCGATGCCGTACACCTCAGCGGCGAGCTCGGCCTCGGCGACCTTCTTGCCCTCGCTGTTCTTTACTTCAAACTTTGCCATTTAAGTGTTCTCCTTGGTATGACGCTGGGCTAAATGGGCTGGGCCCTTAGGCCATACGGATGGCGACGAGACCATTCTTGGCACCCGGGACAGCGCCCTTGACCAAGATGAGGTTCTGCTCGGCATCGATGCGGACAACGGAAAGGTTCTTGACGGTAACGCGCTCGTTACCCATGTGACCGGCCATCTTGACGCCCTTGAGGACGCGCGCAGGATAGGCGCACTGACCGATAGAACCGGGGTGACGCTGGAAGTGAGAACCATGCGTCATAGGACCGCGGCGCTGACCCCAGCGCTTGATGCGACCCTGGAAGCCCTTACCCTTGGAGGTACCGATGACGTCGACCTTCTCGACATCAGCGAAATCAGCGACGGTGACGACCTCGCCGACCTTGTGCTCCTCGCCGTTCTCGACGCGGACCTCACGAAGGAAGCGGACAGGCTCGACGCCGGCCTTGGCGAAGTGACCAGCCATGGGCTTGTTCACGTTCTTGGCCTTGATGTCGCCGAAACCGATCTGGACGGCGTCATAGCCGTCGGTTGCCTGAGTTTTAACCTGCGAGACAGCGCAGGGGCCAGCCTGGATGACCGTGACGGGAACGACGTTGTCGTCCTCGTCCCAAACCTGGGTCATGCCAATCTTGCGGCCGAGAATCATGCTGATCAAGATATGATCCCAACTCTCGCGTGGTCTTGGGACAATGCGTACACCACCGAGCGTACGCCCCTAGAGGACCACTACTTACACGACGTGCTCTCCAGCCTTGTATTGCGTCCGAACTACCTGACAACCCTATTAAGCAGGCGTTTTGTCCAGCCAGAATACTCCCCTGGTTTCACACAGCTGTTTAGTATACACGGCTGCGGGCGTATCCATCGAGATTCATATTTCACTCACATTGTTTACGCAGGTAAAGTGCGTGGAGTCGCCTGGGCTTGGCAGAGGGGCGGCGAAATATATTAAGTTTGCTGCTCTACAGTCCTGCGCAAGACGGAAAGCACATTAAGTGCTTTCCTTTGCGTGCGGAACTCGCGACAAACTTAATATATTTCGCCGCCCCTCTGCCAAGCCCGGGAGACGACACGTTGATGTCTGCTTAACTCTGCTCGCTCAGGCTAATGACTTTGTTGGGGGTCCACTATTTGCTGGAGGGTGAACTTGCATTGCATTGGCTCGCCTTCTGCTTGTGGCTTTGCCTCATCGAAATTGAAGATCATGATGGCGCAGTTGGGGAGTTTTGCTGGGAGCTCGAAGCCCCCTGGGGCTGCAGCCTTGATGAATTGGCGGCTGGCGCTGCCGTGGCTTACTGCTAGAAGGGTTCCGATACCATCGGCGCCCATGATATTGGTAAGGGTGCCTACCATGCGCTCTTGCAGCGCGCGGCTTCCTTCTCCTCCGAAGGGGACCAAGTCCTCGCCGGGATCCCAGACGTCGGTAGGCAATGCGTCGTGGGGACCTTCTTCGAAGGTGCCGTAGCAGCGCTCGATGATGCCTTCGCAGGGCTCGACTGCGGCGTCCGGGCCGAGAAGTTCGGTTGCGACGAGCTGAGCAGTGTCCATGGCTCGGCCTAAGGGCGAAGAGACTACTTTGTCGGGGACGACGCCGTGGGCTTTGAGCCATGCGGCTGCTATTCCCGCTTGTTTGCGGCCCAGGTCGGTCAACGGTGAATCGCAGCGGCCCTGGACCAGCTTTTTGACGTTGAATTCCGTCTGGCCGTGGCGGAGCAGATACAGCATCTTCATATTCTCCCCTTCTGTATAACTTGCTTTGCAGACACAGCCTTACTCGTGGGTATGCCCTACGTAGTCTTCGTCGATCGTAATCTTGGCAATCGACTTGGGATATTCCGATTCGACCCTCTGGGCCAGCGTTTGCTTGAGCTCATCGGCCCCCATGTCCAAATCCGAGGGTCGCACGCAGTCAAAGATCACATTGGTGTGCGTGGGGCCCGGCACGCAACGCAGATCGTGAATCGAAAGGCGGCTATCGATCTCTTGGGCCATGGCGTTGATGCGCAGGCGCATGCTCGCCACCTTTGAATCGTCGGTCACGATGGGATCGTAATGGAGCGTGACGATCATGCCGTCCTCGTCCCTAAACGACTGCTCGATGTTATCGAGCGTGTCGTGACTTTCCAGCGGGCTGGCCTCGGCCGCCATCTCGGCGTGCGCACTTGCGAACTTCCTGCCCGGGCCATAGTCGTGAACCATTAGGTCATGAACGCCCAAAACGCCGGGATAGCTCATGATCTTGTCTCGGATGTGTTTGACCAACTTGGGATCGGGTGCCTGGCCCAAAAGCGGGCTCACTGTATATTGGATAAGCTCAAAGCCGCTCCAGCCAATATAAGCGCCAACGGCAAGTCCGACCCATGCGTCAAGATTGATGTGCGTCACCTGCGAAACAATTGCGCACGCCAGCACGGCGCCCGTGGCAAGAACATCGTTCTTGGAATCTTGCGCGGTCGCATGCAGCGTTTCGGACTCAATGCGGTCACCGAGCTTTTGGTTGAGGGCCGCCATCCACAGCTTAACAACCATTGAAAGCGCAAGGACTGCCACCAGGGCAAGCGAGAACTCGACAGGTTCGGGGTGGATGACGCGCTCAACCGAGGACTTCACCAGCTCAACGCCAATCAGCAGCACGAGCGCCGCCACGACCAGACCCGAGAGATACTCGTAGCGACCGTGGCCGTAAGGATGCTCGGGGTCGGCCGGCTTGCTCGCCAGCTTAAACCCCAGCACGCTCACGATATTCGAGCTGGCATCGGACAAGTTGTTCATGGCGTCCGCCACAATCGAAACCGATCCCGACAGCACGCCAATTGCACCCTTCGCAGCGCATAGTGCCACATTGGTGAGAATACACACCACGCCCGTCAACGTGCCTACGCACGCACGGTCGCCCTGCGCGCGCTTAACAATCCACTCGACCATCTACATCCGCCCCCACGGTATTACCTATATATCTATTGCTCAAACGGATTGTAGTGTAGCCACTTTGTCCCCCAGATACAAAAAGGCCGCAACCCACACGAGGCGCGGCCTTGGAACATGACGATGGAATCGTCCTTTTGTCGCACAGGTTTATGCGCTTGCTTCAGCAGCGCTCGCCACTGTTTCGGGCAAATCGGCTCCGTCCCCCGTCGCCTGCTCCTTCGTCGGTACCACGCCAAAGCAGTAGCTCAGCGCCGCAGACACCGCAAATGCCGCGCCGCCGGCAACGCAGCACCACAGCAGGTTCGAGATGCCGCCCGTGGCAAAGCCAATGACCATGAGGACATTCGTCATGCCGATGGTATAGGCCGTAACGTGGCCCACAGCTGCAACAAGGCCTCCGACGGCGCCGCCAATGGCCATGCAGGTCAGGCACCTGCCATATTTAAAGCCGCAACCGTACAGCGCCGGCTCGCTTACGCCGCCAAGAACACCCGAGATTGAATAGCCCAGCATGAGCGCCTTCTCGTCCTTATCCGCAACGCGGAGCGATGCGCCAAAGGGCATGCCCCAAACGGCGAACGTTGCCATCGTCGCGGCGATCAGGATGCACGAATCCGTTCCCACACTCATAAACTGCGCGTAGGCGAGCGATAGGACGACGTTGCTGACGCCCGCAATCTTAAGAAACTCCCAGCCCGCGGCAAGCCCCATGAGCGTAAGCAGCGACACGATGCCACCGGAATTGCCAAGCATAAACATAAGCTGCCCCAACAGCATGCCCAGATAGCTGCCCACCGGCGCCGTAATACACAGCGAAACCGGAACCATGACAAGCATGGTTGCAAACGGAACGAACGAAAACGCCACGGCCTTAGGAATTACGCGCCGAAAGAAACGCTCCACCTGCCATAGCACGGGCACCGAGAGGAGAACCGGAATAACAGTCGTCGTGTAATCGTTGACCGGTGCAGGAACCAGACCATACACAGAAGTCGTCGATGCCCCCGTCGTCGATGCGACATCGACGAGCTTAAGCAGATCGGGCGCAATCAATACGCCGCCCAGCATCATGCCCAGCTGCTCCGAGCAACCGAGCTGGCGGGCGGCCGCCCAACCAAGATAAATGGGTAAAAAGTAGTAGCCGGCGTTATAGAGCCAACTGTAGAACAGGCGATAGATTTCGGAATCGGCAGACCACAGGCCCAGCATGCCTTCGCCCATAATGACGGCGACGGTGCGAAACAACGCCGCGCAGACAATAAAGGGCAGCGCTGACATCATGCTTTTGGACAGATAGTCCACCACGGCCATGGCATTTGATGAAACCGTCGTTGTAAACGAGGTGTTAGAAACTTGTGACATGGAACGCCTTTCCCAATGTGACATGCGGGCTATCCCTTTGTCACATCGTGCGGTATCGACCGATTGCGCGGTACTTTTCGTAGCGGAGGTTTGTGAGGGTCGCGTCGTCGAGCCGCCCAAGCGTATCGAAGGCCGCAAATGCCGAGGACATGACGGCACCGGCGATCTCATCATGTGACAGGCCCCTATCGTCAACAATGCCGTCGATGATGCCGAGCGCCAGCAGATCGGAGGCCGTGAGCTTCAGCGCCTCGGCGGCCTCATTCGCACGCTCGGTATCCTTCCACAGGATCGACGCACAGGCCTCGGGGCTCACGACCGAATAGGCCGAGCTCGAGAGCATCAGGATGCGATCGGCCACGGACAGCGCCAGCGCGCCACCAGAGCCGCCCTCGCCTGTCACCACCGAGACAATCGGCGTCTTAAGGCCGCTCATCTCCATGAGATTCTGGGCAATCGCCTCGCCCTGGCCGCGCTCCTCGGCACCGATGCCGCAAAACGCGCCCGAAGTATCGACCAGGCACAGAACCGGTCGACCAAACTTTTCGGCCTGGCGCATCAGACGACGCGCTTTGCGGTAGCCCTCGGGATGCGCCATGCCAAAGTTGCGGCGCATACGCTCTTTGGTCGTGGTGCCGCGCTCGATGGCGACGACCGTTACGGGGCGTCCGTCTTTCCAGCCAATGCCAGCCACCACAGCGGCGTCCTCGCCAAAGTAACGGTCGCCGTGCAGCTCCACAAATCCATCCAGGCCCAGCGAGATCATCTCACCCGCCGTGGCGCGATCTGCCGAGCGGGTCTGCTTGACAATCTCGAGCGCGGTTTTTGGTGCCGTCGAGCGCTTGAACAAGTGTCCCAGCTTTTTGCCGCGGCGACCCGTATGCACGATCTCATGCGGAGCCCCCAGGCCAGGCGCGTGCCCTTCGTGCAGCGCCAGCAGCTCGCCTACCGTGAGCGCAATCTCGCCACGTGGAACGACGGCATCGCAAAAGCCGTGCTCCAGCAAAAACTCGGAGCGCTGGAATCCCTTGGGCAGACGCTTGTGCATGTTCTGCTCGATCACGCGCGGGCCGGCAAATGCCGTCAGGGCATCGGGCTCGGCCAGGATAATGTCGCCCTCCATGGCAAAACTCGCGGTTACGCCTCCGGTCGTGGGGTCGGTGAGCACCGTGATATACAGGCCGCCCGCCTCACTGTGGCGCCTAACCGCCGCAGAAATCTTGGCCATCTGCATAAGCGATGTCACGCCCTCCTGCATGCGCGCACCGCCCGAAACGGTAAAGCCGACGACCGGCAGCCCCAGCTCGGTCGCACGCTCAAATGTGCGACAGATCTTCTCGCCCACCACGGAACCCATCGAGCCCATCATGAAGTTGGCGTCCATAAAGAAGAGCGCCGTATCGCAACCGCAGATTTTGCCCTTGCCGCACACAACGGCATCGCGCTCGCCCGAACGCTCGACCGCGCCCTTGAGCTTGTCGGCATAGCCGGGAAACGAGAGGAAGTCCTCCGACGCCAGATTGGCATCCCATTCCTCAAACGTGCCCTCGTCGACCGTCATGCGCATGCGCGCGCGGCCGCTCACGCGAAAGTGTTTGCCACAACGAGGGCAGACCTCGAGGTTGTCGTGCAGGCGCGCCTCATCGATCACACGGCGGCACTCCGAGCACTTGATAAACACGTGGCGCGCGGGAAACTCGGCGCACGACTCGGTCATCGGCCCCTCGAGGACGTTGACCGTCTTCGCTTTTCTATTCATCAGCATAGAGATGCCCCATCAGATCGGTGTGGTACATGCCCGACAAGAACTCATCGTTTGCCAGCACGTCGAGCTGAAGCTCGCTGTTTTCGCTCACGCCCTCAATCACGAGCTCGCCCAGGGCCGAGCGCATCTTGCGAATGGCGCCGTCGCGCGTAGGCGCACACACGATGAGCTTGCCGAGCATAGAATCGTAGTACGGCGGGACTTTCGCACCGGTAAACATGGCGGAATCCCAGCGCACGCGCGGACCACCCGGCACACGCAACGCGGTAACCGTTCCGCATGACGGCAGAAAGTCCGGCGTTTCGGCATTGATGCGGCACTCCATGGCGTGGTTGCGGACCGGCATGTCCTCCTGCTCAAAGGGCAGAGGCTGGCCGGCTGCCACGCGCAGCTGCCACTTGACCAAGTCGGTATCGGTCACAAACTCCGTAACCGGATGCTCCACCTGCAAGCGCGTGTTCATTTCCATAAAGTAGAAATTGCCGTCGTCCGAATACAGGAACTCGATGGTACCGGCTCCTTCGTAGCCGACGGCACGAGCCAGGTCGCGTGCGGCCTTGTGCATGCGGGCACGAATGTCGTCGTGTCCGTCGAGGCACGGCGCGGGGCTCTCCTCGATCAGCTTTTGGTTGCGGCGCTGCACCGAGCACTCGCGCTCGCCGAGCGAAAACACATGACCCTGCTTATCGGCCATAATCTGCACCTCGACGTGGTGCGCCGGCGCGACGAACTTCTCCATGTAGCACTCGCCGTCGCCAAAAACGGCCTCTCCCTCGGCACGCGCTTCAATAAAGGCCTTTGCCGCATCTTCCACGCGCTCGACCTTGCGAATGCCGCGACCGCCACCGCCTGCACGCGCCTTAATAAGCACGGGGCAGCCAATGCGCTCGGCCTCGGCCGTCGCCTCCTCGGGGCTTTTGAGCAAATCGCAGCCCGGCACGATGGGCACGCCCGCCGCGGCAGCCGTTCGGCGTGCGGCGTCCTTGTCGCCCATGCTGTCGATCACCTCGGCCGAAGGACCGACAAACGCCAGGCCATACTTGTCGCAGTCGCGCACGAAGCTCGCCTTCTCGGAGAAAAAGCCGTAGCCGGGATGAATGGCCTTGGCGCCCGACTTTACGGCACAGGTGAGCACGGCATCATCGTTGAGGTAGCTCTCGGCAAGACGCGGGCCGCCGATGCAGTACGCCTCGTCGGCAAGCTGCACGTGCAGTGCTTCCGCATCGGCCGTGGAATAAACGGCGACGGTCTTGATGCCCATATCGCGGCACGCGCGGATAACACGGACCGCGACTTCGCCTCGGTTGGCGATGAGCACTTTGTCGAACATGAAGCCTTCCTTAACTTTCGTGCATGAGTGCAAAAGACATATCGGCGCGGCAGCAAACCTCACCGTTGACGCTCGCAATACCCGTCGCAAAGCGGAACGGCCCGCGCGCACGCGTGATGGAGCACACCAGATCCACCGTGTCGCCCGGGCGCACCGGACGCTTAAAGCGCACCTTGTCCAGACTCGTGTAGAACGGCGTCGCGCCGCGCGCCTCCTCATCGCCCATCAGCAGCACGCAGCAGTTCTGGGCGAGCATCTCGCACTGAATCACGCCGGGGACGACCGGGTTTCCCGGAAAATGCCCCTGCAAAAAGTACTCGTCGCCCGTAATCGTGATCTTGCCGTGGGCCTCGTCGCCCACCAGCTCGGCTTCGTCGAGCAAAAGCATCGGCTCGCGATGCGGTAACAGCTTCTTGAGCTCTTCTTTGTTCATGGATATCACCTATCCGATCCTCATGAGGCAGCTGCCGAACTCCACGAGGTCGCCGTCGGCCACGCAGATCTCGAGCACCTCGCCATCCGCCTCTGCCGTCACCTCGTTGAGAACCTTCATGGCCTCGATGATGCAGAGCGTCTCGCCGGCCTTGACCTTGGAGCCCACGTGCACAAACGGCTCGTCGCCCGGCGCCGGGGCAGCATAGAAAACGCCGACCATGGGAGCGGTCACCTCGGCGCCCTTGGGCTCCGGCGCGGCGGCAGGCGCCTGCGCGGCGGGCTCCGGTGCGGCGGCAGGCATGGCAACAGGAGCCACCGCCGGAGCAGTCACGGCACCCGGCATAGGCATGGGCACGGCAACCGGCTGCGCGGCGCTCGCGCGCTCGAGTTCGACCGCGGTGCCATCGGGCTCCTCAACGCGTACGCGCGTGAGGCCGCGGTCCTCCATCACATCGGCTATCTCGGCAAGTCTTTTGGAATCCATGCTCTAGCTCCTTGCATATCTACGCAGCGCGATGGCGGCGTTGTGTCCGCCAAAGCCCAGATTGGTCGAAAGCGCCCAGGTAAGGTCGGCGCGAACCGCGCGATTGGGCGTGTAGTCAAGATCGCAGGCGGGATCGGGCGTGTGGTAGTTAATGGTCGGGGGCACCACGCCCTGCTCGAGCGCCATGGCGCAGGCCATGACCTCGATGGCGCCCGTGGCACCGATCATGTGGCCGGTCATCGACTTGGTCGACGAGATGTGCGCGGCGCGCGCCGCGTCCTCGCCGAGCGCTCGCTTGATGCCCGCCGTCTCGGACGAATCGTTGAGCTTGGTCGAGGTGCCGTGAGCGTTGATGTAGAGACCCTCGGAAGGCTTGACGTCGCCCTCGGCCACCGCCAGCGATATCGCGCGGGCAATGCCGGCAGCCTCGGGATCGGGGCTCGTGATGTGATAGGCATCATCGGTATTGCCGTAGCCCACGACCTCGGCGTAAATGTGAGCCCCGCGAGCCAGTGCGTGCTCCATGCTCTCCAGCACGAGCACGCAGGCACCCTCACCCATCACAAAACCGTCGCGGTCTGCATCGAACGGGCGGCAAGCCGTCGCGGGATCGGGGTTGGTGGTCAATGCACGGCAGGACGTAAAGCCCGCAACGGCATCGGGAATGATCGCCGCTTCGGCACCGCCGGCGAGAATCGCATCGGCATAGCCATGCTTGATGGCGCGGAACGCCTCACCCACCGCATGGGCAGAAGTCGCGCAGGCAGTCACGACGGGCAGGGTCGGGCCTTTTGCCTTATGGCGAATCGCGATGTTGCCCGAAGCCATGTTGGGGATCATCATCGCGATCATGTAAGGCGATGCGCGGCGGGGCCCACGATCGGCAATCGTGTGGACGTTGTCGACGAGCGTCTGCATACCGCCCACGCCCGAGCCCACGTAGACGCCCAGGCGCTCACGATCGATGGCGCCTTCGACATCAAAGCCCGCATCGCGCATGGCCTCGTCCGAGGCCGCCATCGCAAACTGAACACAGGGGTCGAGATGCTTGGCGTCATGCTTGCCAAAGTAATCGTTGCCGTCAAAACCCTTGACCTCGGCCGCCACCTTGACGGCAAATGCATCGGTATCGAAGTGCGTGATCGGACCGATGCCGCACGTTCCGGCGCACATGGCCGCCCAGGTGGCAAGCGCGGTGTTGCCGAGCGGCGACACGGCACCGATACCGGTGATTGCAACTCTCTGTTCCATCATGGTCTCCTCATCCAAGCCGTTGTGTGGCTCTGGTTTCTACATCGCCATTCCGCCGTCGACGCGTACGACCTCGCCCGTAATGTAGGCAGCCGCATCGCTCGCCAAAAAGCGCACCACGCCGGCCACTTCCTCGGGCTGCGCCATACGCTTTAGGGGAATCTGCTCCTCGGTTGCCGCGCGAACCTTCTCCGAGAGCTTTGCCGTCATATCCGTCTCGACAAACCCGGGGGCAACTGCGTTCACTCGTACGCCGCGGGGCGCAAGCTCACGCGCTACTGCCTTGGTCAGGCCAATCACGCCCGCCTTGGAGGCAGCGTAGTTGGCCTGCCCGGCATTGCCCATCAGGCCCACGACCGAGCTCATATTGACGATGCAGCCGCCACGCTGGCGCATAAAGGTCTTGGTGAGCGCGCGTGTTGTATTGAACGTGCCCTTGAGATTGACATCGAGCACGCGATCGAAGGCATCGTCGCCCATGCGCATAAGCAGCCCATCGCGAGTGATCCCGGCGTTATTGACGAGCGCCCAAATCGAACCAAAGTCGTTGAACACGGCCTCGATGCACGCATTGACGGCATCGGGGTCGGCCACATCGCATTGATACGCGCAAGCTGTGGCACCAGCGGCCTCGCAGGCTTCGCACGTCTCGCGCGCCGCATCGACGCTACCGGCATAGACGACGGCGATATCAAAGCCGTCCTCCGCCAGGCCAACCGCACAAGCGCGGCCGATACCACGCGAGCCGCCCGTGATCAGTGCCACGCGACGTGAATCGTTGCGCTCGAGCGCGCCGTTGTTCAAGTTGCCCATGTCATTCCTTTCGGGTTACAGCCCTGTGGGCTATGCGAGCTCGTCGGCAATAGCTGCGACCTGCTCGGCTGTTTCGCACGAATACACGCGAACGTCGCTCAACGTACGCTTGACCAGGCCGGACAGCGTTTTGCCAGGGCCAACCTCAATAAACGTGTCGATGCCTTGATCCTGCAGAGCATGCAGCGTGTCGACCCAGCGCACGGCATGGCTCACTTGGTTGGCCAAGACATCCGATGCTGCTCGCGGATCCGCCGGATAGGGCGCCGCCGTCATGTTTGCCATGACCGGAATCAGCAGCGGAGACGGCGCGTGGCCGTCTTGGATAAACGTCGCCAGCCCCT
Organism: Collinsella aerofaciens; assembly: GCF_040910185.1. GTDB lineage: Bacteria > Actinomycetota > Coriobacteriia > Coriobacteriales > Coriobacteriaceae > Collinsella > Collinsella aerofaciens_BF. Next base: position 217,187 of record NZ_JBDGBA010000001.1, read on the forward strand.
CAGTCGCCTCTGCCATATAGGGGCTATGAAATGCACCCGACACCGCGACTTTCATAGCGCGGCCGCCAGCCTCTTTTACTAGGTCGTCGAGCGCCTGCAGCGCCTCGGGCGCTCCGGCCACAACCATCTGCTGCGGGCTGTTGTAGTTGACCGGCCAGCAGTCCTCGCCGGCCTGCGCAGCCAGGTTCTCGACTTGCGCCGCATCGAGCTTGATGACGGCGCGCATGCCGCCCGGATGGCGCTCGGCAGCCGCGGCCATCAGCGCCGCGCGCTCGCACACGAGCTCAAAGCCCGCTCGCGTATCGAACGCCCCCGCAAAGGTGAGCGCAGAGACCTCGCCCAGCGAAAATCCCGCACAGGCGGCAGGCACCACGCCGCGCTCGCGCAGGGCGGCAGCCGCTGCCAGGTCGTGAACGAACACGCACGGCTGCGTGTTCTCGGTCTGCGAGAGCTCCTCCTTGGAGGCGCTCCGGCACTGCTCGCTGGTTCCCGGACGCACCTCGTCGGCGATCGCGAACACCTCGGTAGCTGCCGGCGATGCCTCGATGAGGTCGACACCCATCGCGGGGTGCTGGGCGCCCTGGCCGGCAAACAGAAACGCTACGCTACCCATGCGCACGCACCCTTCAGGACGTGCTCGGCGCCATCGACCAGATCGTCGACGATTTCGCGCGCGCTCTGGCGCTCGTTCACCATGCCGGCAATCTGTCCGCACAGATACGAACCCTCTTCGTAATTGCCGTCCTTGGCGGCCTTGCGAAGGGCACCCGTGCCCATGGCCCCGAGTTCCTCGACACTTACGCCCGCCGCCTCACTTTTGGCGTAGGCATTGGTGAAGGGGCTCTTAAGCGCACGCACCGGATGTCCCGTCGAACGGCCAGTCGCGCGCGTCGAGGTGTCTCCCGCCTTGAGCACCAGCTCTTTGTATTGCTCGGAGACGGTGCACTCATCGGCAACGAGAAAACGCGTGCCCACTTGGACGCCAGCGGCGCCAAGCATAAAGGCGGCCGCCACACCGCGGCCATCGGCGATGCCGCCAGCCGCAACCACGGGAATATCGACCGCATCGACGACCTGCGGGACAAGTGCCATCGTCGAGGTCTCGCCAATATGGCCGCCCGATTCGGTGCCCTCGGCAACAACCGCCGTAGCTCCACGACGCGCCACGAGGCGCGCCAACGCCACCGAAGCAACGACCGGGATGACCTTGATGCCAGCCTCGTTCCACGCCTTCATGTACTTGGTGGGATTACCGGCACCGGTCACCACTACGGGCACCTGCTCATCAATCACCACTTGTGCGACCTCGTCGACAAACGGGCTCATGAGCATAACGTTGACGCCAAAGGGCTTATCCGTCTTGGCGCGCAGCTCATGAATCTGGTCGCGCAGCCAGTTTGCGTCGGCATTCATGGCCGCGATAATGCCTAAGCCGCCTGCCTCGGACACAGCAGATGCCAACGAGGCGTCGGCAATCCAGGCCATGCCACCCTGGAACACGGGCTTTTCGATGCCGAGCAAATCGCAGAGAGGAGACTTGAGCATCACTACTTCTCCAATGCCGCCTCGACCGTATCGACGAACTCGCCAACCGTCTTGGGGTTCTCCTCGGTATCGAGCTCAATGCCAAACTCGTCCTCGACGGCAACGAGGATCTCGACGGTACCCAGGCTGTCGAGGCCAATCTCCTCGAGCGTGGACTCGGGCTTCATCTCGACATCGTCAAGACCGGCGGTCTCGCGGATAACGTCGCAAACGCGCTCGAAGGTCTTCTGATCTGCCATGGTAGTTCTCCTTTGTTTGTGCCCTAGGGGCGTTTTTATTTCCTATGTGCAACTACTTCCAGCGAAGTAGATAGCCACCTACATCCAAGCCGGCGCCAAATCCGACCAGGGCGATGGTGTCGCCCGCGTGCAGCGCGCCGGTATTTGCCAGCCGATCGAGAGCAAACGGAATACAGGCGCTCGAGATGTTGCCGGTTTCACGCAACGTTCGGACCACACGGTCGTCCGGCACACCTAAGCGCTTGACCGCCTGACTCAAGATTCGTTCGTTAGCCTGATGGAATACAAAGTGGTCGATGTCCTCGACCGCGATGCTCGCGTCGCAGGCGAGCTTGTTGACCGTGTCGCAGATAGCATTGACGCCAAACTTGAAGACGCGACGGCCGTTCATGGACAGCACGCTTTCACGGTCCTGCGCCGTCTTATACGGCGAGGAGCCCGTCAATCCGGGGACGCGCAGTGTTTCGACGTCAGGCGACGTCGAAAGCTCAACAGCAAGGGGATTCTCTCCCCCAGCCTCCATGACCGCAGCACCCGCGCCATCGCCAAAGAGCACGCACGTGGCACGGTCGGTCCAGTCGAGCGCGCGCGTCATCTGCTCGGCAGCAACGACCAGCACGTGCTTGGCGCGACTGCGGGCGATATAGCCCTCGGCGACATCGAGCGCAAATACGAATCCGGCACAAGCCGCCGAAACGTCGAAGGCAGGACATGTGGCACCCAGGCGCTCAGCAACGGCACACGCCTCGGCGGGAACAAGGTGGTCACCCGTCGTCGTCGAGCAGACGATCAGATCCAGCTGGCTCGCGTCGATTCCGGACACCTGGAGTGCCCGCTCGCTCGCCGCTACGGCAAGGTCGTCAAGTGACTCGGTGGTGCAGACATGGCGGCTCTTGATACCTGTGCGAGTAAAAATCCACTCATCCGAGGTATCGAGGAACTCAGACAGCTCGTCATTGGAAACACTGCGCTCAGGAAGTGCCGAACCTGTTCCAAGAATCGTGAAACCCATCACTAACCTCCTTTGAGTTGTTGATGTGTTTACATCGACCAAGAGAGGATAACGCATTTCAGTCTTTGTTGACGTGTTAACATTAAATTGTCCAAATGCGACAAAGGCTTCACATTGTGTCTATCTCTCGACACCATTGCGTCATTCACTTATTCAATAAGGAGGTAGCAGCCGCTATGGATGCCCAATTAACGATTGTCGACGTAACCGGATCGACCAACGATGACCTGCTCGAGGCAGGAAAACAGGGTGCGCCGCACGGCACAGGACTTGCCGCCCGCGCACAAACGGCAGGACGCGGCCGGCGCGGCCACAAGTGGGATTCAACCGCCGGCAACCTATTGCTTTCGATTGTCCTGCGTCCATGCGTTAATCCCGCAAAGTACTCTGGTCTTGCCGCCGTCAGCGGCCTAGCGGTGCTCGAAGCACTCAAAAAGCAGGGTCTTGCAAACGAGATTGGCCTCAAATGGCCCAACGACCTGGTCGCGCGTGGACGCAAACTCGGCGGCATTCTGGTCGAGGCCGCACGCGATAACGAAGGCAAACCTTTCGCCGTCTGCGGCATTGGTGTCAACGTAAACTACACGCCCCAAGAGGTGCCCGATGGCGGCCTGGCGGCAATTGGCCTCTCGGACCTCAACGAGAGCGTTCCCGCCGTCGACATGCTCCTCGATGAGGTCTATCACGCAGTTATAGACGCTGTAGATACCTGGGCAGAGCGCCTCAACGCCAAGGAAGAAGACGCCGGTCCGCTCGCGCCCGTCCACGACGAATATATCGCTCACCTCAATTGGATCGGGAAGCACGTTATCGCCCGCTCCCCCGCTGGAGACGAGCTGGCACGAGGCATATTTAGAACGGTCGACGATTGCGGCCGCGCATGCATTGAGACCGAGAGCGGCTTGTGCGTCTTCCACTTCGAAGAAGCATCCTTGCGCCCCCTGAGCGAATAGGGCGCCGCAGCCGTCGGCTCGGCAGACGAATTCGCTATCCCAAAATCTAAACTCAAAACAAAAGAGCCCCGCTACCGTAATGGCAGCGGGGCTCTGTAAGCTATGAGCGGTATCGCTTAGAGCTTGATGTCGATGTCGACGCCAGCGGGGAGGTCGAGACGCATGAGCGAATCAACGGTGCCCGAGGTGGGGTCGAGGATGTCGATGAGGCGCTTGTGGGTGCGCATCTCGAACTGCTCGCGGGAGTCCTTGTTCACGTGCGGCGAGCGGATAACCGTGTACAGGTTGCGCTCGGTGGGCAGGGGGACAGGACCGGAAACGCGAGCACCGGTCTTCTGAGCGGTCTCGACGATGAGCTTCGCGGACTGATCGACGACCTCGTGATCATAGCCCTTGAGGCGAATGCGGATCTTCTGGGTAGCCAACTTAAACCTCCAAAGAGTGCGAGAGATGTTCTCGCAGGATTACGTAACAGGGAGCTCGAACTTAGGCGTTCTTGCTCATGACCTCGTCCACGATGGACTTGGGCGCGGGCTCATAAGAGTCGAACTGCATCGTGTAGGATGCACGGCCCTGGGTCTGGGAGCGAAGGTCGGTAGCGTAACCGAACATCTCGCCCAGCGGCACCTTGGCACGGATGAGCTTGCTGTTCTTGCGATCCTCCATGCCCTCGATCTTGCCGCGGCGACCGGAGAGGTTGCCCATAACGTCGCCCATGTACTGCTCGGGGGTCTCGACCTCGACAGCCATGATCGGCTCGAGCAGCTGCGGGTCGGACTTCTTGAGGGCGTCCTTGATAGCCATGGAACCGGCGATCTTGAAGGCGGCCTCGGAGGAGTCGACCTCGTGGTAAGAACCGTCGAACAGGGTGACCTTGACGTCGAGGACCGGGAAGCCGGCGATAACACCAGTGTTCAGGGCCTCCTGGATGCCCTTGTCGATGGACGGGATGTACTCCTTGGGCACGACGCCGCCGACGATAGCGTTGACGAACTCGTAGCCGAAGCCCTCCTCCATCTTCTCGAGCTTGATGACGGCGTGGCCGTACTGACCGCGACCACCGGACTGACGGACGAACTTGCCCTCAGCCTTCTCGACGTCGTGACCAGCGGTCTCGCGGTAGGCAACCTGGGGCTTACCAACGTTAGCGTCAACCTTGAACTCACGGAGCAGACGGTCGACGATGATCTCGAGGTGCAGCTCGCCCATGCCGGCGATGATGGTCTGACCGGTCTCGTGGTTGGTGGACACCTGGAAAGTCGGGTCCTCCTCGGCGAGCTTAGTCAGAGCCAGGGACATCTTGTCCTGCTCGGCCTTGGTCTTGGGCTCGATGGCAACGTCGATAACGGGCTTGGCGAACTCGATCTTCTCGAGGACGATCTCCTTGCCCTCGGCGCACAGGGTGTCACCGGTGGTGGAGTTCTTGAAACCGACGCAAGCGACGATGTCGCCGGCGGCAGCGTCGTCACGGTCGATACGCTCGGCGGCGTTCATCTCGAGGATGCGGCCGAGGCGCTCGCGCTGACCGTTGGAAGCGTTGACAACGTAGGAGCCGGACTCGGCACGGCCGGAGTAAACGCGGACGTAGGTGAGCTTACCGACGAACGGGTCGGTCATAATCTTGAAGACCAGGCCGGAGAAGGGCTCGTCGAAGGAAGGATGACGCTCGATCTCCTCGCCGGTATCCGGATCGGTACCGGTGACGGCCTCGACGTCGAGCGGGCTGGGCAGGTAGTCGACGACAGCGTCGAGCAGCTCCTGGACGCCCTTGTTCTTGTAGGCGGAGCCCACGAAGACGAGGTTGAGCTCGTTGGCCAGAACGCCCTTGCGCAGAGCAGCCTTGAGCTCCTCGACGGTGAAGTCCTCCTCCATGAGAATCTTCTCCATGAGCTCGTCGTCAAAGCTGGCAGCAGCGTCAAGGAGCTCCTCGCGCTTGGTGGCAGCGATGTCAGCGAACTCAGCCGGGATCTCGTCCATCGGCTCGGGGTAGGTCATGCCCTTGTCGTCGGCCTTGAAGTCCCATGCGGTCATGGTGACGAGGTCGATGACACCCCAGAAGTTGTCCTCGGCGCCCATCGGGACCTGAGCGGCCACGGCGTTAGCGTCGAGACGATCCTTCATGGTCTCGATAGCGTTGAAGAAGTCAGCGCCCACGCGGTCATACTTGTTGATGAAGGCGATGCGGGGGACGTTGAAGGTAGAAGCCTGACGCCAAACGGTCTCAGACTGGGGCTGAACGCCGGCAACGGCGTCGAAGACGGCGACAGCGCCATCGAGGACGCGCAGGCAGCGCTCGACCTCGGCGGTGAAGTCAACGTGGCCCGGGGTGTCGATGATCTGGATGCGGTAGTCCTTACCGTCCTTGTTCCAGAAGCACGTGGTAGCAGCGGAGGTAATGGTTACGCCGCGCTCCTGCTCCTGAACCATCCAGTCCATGGTGGCAGCGCCCTCATGGACCTCACCGATCTTGTGGGTCTTACCGGTGTAGTAAAGAATACGCTCGGTCGTGGTGGTCTTACCGGCATCGATGTGGGCCATGATGCCGATGTTACGGGTATCGGAAAGCTTGTACTTAGGCTTAGCCATGTTAGTTCCTTACCTTAACTTACCAACGATAGTGAGAGAACGCGCGGTTGGCCTCGGCCATCTTGAAGACGTCCTCACGCTTCTTGACGGAAGCGCCCAGGCCGTTGGAAGCGTCGAGGATCTCGTTGGCGAGACGCTCGGCCATGGTCTTCTCCTTGCGAGCGCGGGAGAAGTTGACGATCCAGCGGATGCCCAGAGCGGTGGAACGACGGGAGTTGACCTCCATCGGGACCTGATAGGTAGCGCCACCGACACGCTTGGGCTTAACCTCGAGCGTGGGCTTGACGTTGTCCATGGCCTTCTTGAAGGTAGCGAGAGCGTCGCCGCCCTCGGACTTCTCGGCAACGATCTCGAAAGCGGTGTAAACGATGCGCTCAGCGGTGGCCTTCTTGCCGTCAAGAAGGACCTTGTTGATGAGCTGAGTCACCAGGCGGTTGTTGTAAACGGCGTCAGGCTGAACCTCACGACGATTAGCTGCTGCACGACGCGGCATGTGAAATCTCCTTAAGTGTCTACCGTGCGGCGCTTAGGCGGCACACGGCGAAAGTATCAAAACGTTATCTGGCTTATTTAGCCTTTGGGCGCTTAGCACCGTACTTGGAACGGGCCTGCATACGGTTCTGGACCGGAGCAGCGTCGTAGGCGCCACGGATGACGTGATAACGGACACCAGGGAGGTCACGGACACGGCCGCCGCGGACGAGCACGATGGAGTGCTCCTGCAGGTTGTGGCCCTCACCCGGGATGTAAGCAGTAACTTCGATGCCGTTGACGAGGCGAACACGGGCAACCTTACGAAGAGCCGAGTTCGGCTTCTTGGGGCTCGTGGTGAAGACGCGGGTGCACACGCCGCGCTTCTGGGAGTTGTGCTGCAGAGCAGCGTTCTTGGACTTCTTGGGCACGGAACGACGGCCCTGGCGAACCAGCTGGTTAATAGTAGGCAAAGCGTACTCCTTCTCGAATGATTCCAGCTTTCTGTAAAGTGCAACGGCTTGAATCGAGGGGTCAGCATCCCCCTACGAAACACGCAGTTCGATAGGATACGTGGCGTTAGCTGTGCCGTCAACAGACCACGCCGCCGGGCGTATCCCAAAATGAGCATATTTCCGCAAAGCCTACACAAAAGGAATCCCCTTCTGTGCGCGGGGGCGGATTCCCGGTCCGGGCGGCCCGCTGTTTAAGTTTGCTGCTCTACAGTCCTGGCTCGCACGGAGGCCACATTAAGTGGCCTCCGGCTCGTGCGGAACTCGCGACAAACTTAACCCCTGTGCCGCCCGGCCCGGGAATCCGACGTGCTCGTCGGGGCAACGTTCCCTGCCAAAAAGGGACAGGTTTATTTTGGTCGGTTTTATCTGGAAAAACGCCACTCTTCACGGTGATCCGCATCCATTTGCTACGTTCTTCCGAGAATCAGACGAATAACGTCCAATCCACTCGTCCATATAACGCTAAAAAGGCCGCTTCCCCCCTTGGGAAGCGGCCCAGACTTTACGAATAAACGATGGTAAAGGGTACTTCTGTTTCGGTCTCTCCTGTTGATGTGTACCTCGTGCCCTCAAGGGTTACCGAGACCACTTGATCGACATTGATCAGTTTTGTCGGCACCGAGATGTTCTCTCCGCTATTGCGCGTCAGCGAGACATAGAAATTGTACGCGCCCGCAGTATCATCTTCGATAATCTGCTCCGATCCATCCTTGTAGGTAACGGTCAACTTTTTCGTGACTGCGTCAATGCCCAGATCATCGATGTGCGTCTGGATAGAAAACGGGCTGATCTCGAGAGGCGAGTCATCGGAGCGGAGTTCCTTTGTATCGACGTACGCTCCAACGCTAAACTCGGGCGTCGATGCCTCGAACGGCTTCGCATCCTCGCCTTCGCCCTCAGTCCAGCAGATATTCCAGGTGACCGCATGTCCCAAATCTCGCTCGCGATCCCACGAGGCAAAGTACATCGTGCCATTAATGACCGTGTCGCTTGATATGTCCTTATCAATTGTGCAGCGTGTGTCAGCCCATTCCTCGCCGAAGTTCATACCGGGCGTACCGATGCCTCGCTCTTCTTCACTATAGAGAACAAGTTCGCCAGTCTCTGCTGCTGGCTTGTAGTAGTTAACGCCATTTGGATTGGATAGCGTAAACGTCACGGCACCGCAACCGTTTTTATCGATAGCCATATCATGAATGTCGAGTGTATAGCCGTTACCCTCGACGGACAGATTAACCTCCTGAACTGCGCCCTCCAGGCTTTGGGGCGCGATGCCATCACCGAACTCTCTGGTGTAGGTATATTTAGTCCCCGATGAACCGCCGTTGGTCCAGGTAATGGAATCCCCGTTGCCGTGGTTTCCCCAGGCTGAGGCAAAATAGCTGGAATTGATAACTGCGTAGGCGACCCCTCCGGTCGCCAACACTCCGACAAGACACCCGATTACGGCAACATAGAGAGGCTTCGCGTGGCCCTTTCGATGAAGCGGCTCACCCGCAGCGGTATTTAGGACGCGATCTGCAAGATCGCTATCGGCTTGGATGGACTCGAAGGCCTGCTTGATTTGATTGGATTTCACGGTCGCCCTCCTCTAGGATGAATTTGAGCTTCGTTCGACCGCGAGCTAAACGTGTTCGAACGGTCGCGGCTGGCACATGCAGTAACTCGGCAATCTCTGAGGTCGAAAAGCCCAGATAGTAATAGAGCACGATGGGAACACGGAATCGCTCCGGAAGTCGCATAACGTCTGACAGGACCGCCTTGGTCTCATCCTGCGCCGCCGAAAGCGAATCGGCCAGATTCTCAATATCCTCCACACGCCTCCATGGCTTTCGAAAGAGCGATTTGCATTCATTGATCGTGACCCGGATAAGCCAGCGGCGAAGATGTTCCCAACTTTCAAAGTGTCCATCGCTTTTAAGCAACTTAAGAAAGACATCTTGGGCAATATTGTCGGCATCGGCACGATCGCGCAGGTACGTCAATGCGATTCGAAACACGACATCCCGGTGATCTTCGACCGCCTGTCTAAATGCTTGTTCTTCCATAATCACCTCCCGGTGACGGTAATGATTCTTGATGAGGCCCTCACCATAGATACGCTTTGACCGAACGAAATGTTTCAACTTCAATCAGGAAAAACCTACCAAAAAAAAACCCTGCCCCTTATTGGCAAGGGATCGACGGAACGCAACAGGTTGAGCATACGCAAGCGAGCGGCCCCCAGAGCGTACAAGGTGGCATGAAAAAGGCAGGGCATTGACCTTTTGGTCATGCCCTGCCTTTTGAATGACAGATTGTAGCTCTGGGGGCCGCGCAGCGACGGAGATCGCCGCCGTTCGTTAGAACGGCGGAACTAATTACTCCTCGTCGTTGTCCTTGGCCTCTTCGGCGTCGTCGGTGTCCACGAGCTGGTTGAGCAGCTCGTCGAGGGAAGCCATGTCCTCGTTGATCGCGCCGTTGGCGGGAGCCTTCTTGTCGTCGATCGGGGCGCCCAGGAGCTCCTCGTCGGCGTCAGCGTGATGCGTCGGAGCGGAGGTACCCAGCAGGATATCGTCCGGACCGTCGGGGCTAAAGACCATCTGCAGCAGCTGCGAGAGGTCTTCCTCGTCGGCAACGTCGTCGTTGTTCTCGAGGATGTAGAGCAGATCGTGGGCCTCGAGGCCGTCACGGAGCTCCTCAATCGCCTTGGCACCGATGCCATCGATGCGCAGCAGATCCTCCTCGGACTTGCCAACCAGGTCGCCGACCGTCTCGATGCCGACCTCGCTGAACTTGTTGGTCCAGCGCTGCGACACGCCCAGGTCGTCGAACAGGTACAGACGAGCCTTCTCGGCGGAGATGGTGTGGCCGTTGCGGGTGAACGAGCCGTCAGCACCACCGAACTCGTCGTAGCCGGCCCAGTCGAGCTGCTGCGGAAGCTGCTCGTCCAGGTCCTTGAGCTCCACAGGAGCCCACTCGGGCAGCGACTTGGCGTTGGGCGAAGCCGGACCGTCAATGTCCACGTAGCCGTCGGCCGTGCGATACGTCAGCTTGGCGTTGGCGTACGGCTTGAGGCCGGTACCAGCCGGGATCTTCTTACCGACGATGACGTTGGACTTAAGGTCGAGCAGGTGGTCGACCTTGCCCTCGATGGCAGCCTCGGTAAGGACGCCGGCGGTACGGATGAACGAAGCGCTCGACAGCCAGGAGTCGATGTTGGACGCGACCTTGAGCGTACCCAGGATGACGGGCTCGGCCACAGGAGCCTGACCGCCCAGACGGGCAACGCGCTCGACCTCGTCGGCGAACTCGTAGCGGTCGACGTACTGACCAAGCAGGTACTTGGAGTCACCGGGGTTGGTGATCTGAACGCGACGCAGCATCTGACGTGCGAGCACCTCGATGTGCTTGTCGTTCAGGTCGACGCCCTGGCTGGTGTAGACGTCCTTGACGCTCTCGACGAAGGTGTGCATCGTCGACTCGATGTCGGTCAGCTTGCGCAGGTTGCGGAAGTTGACGAAGCCCTTGGTGATCTGGTCGCCGGCGCGAACCTCGCAGCCGTCCTCGATCTCGGGCATAAAGCGCACCGAAGCGGGGACGCGACGCTCGTCGAGGACACGGGTGTGATCCTCGGAGTCGGTGAGCGTCAGCACGTACTCGGACTTCTCGGGCTTAATCGAGAGGTGGCCGGAGTACGGGGCCAGCTCGGCCTCGCGACCCAGGATCTTCTCGTTGACGTTGCCGACGATATCGAACATACGGCTGACCGTAGGCAGACCCTGCGTAATATCGTCGACGCCAGCGACGCCGCCGGAGTGAATGGTACGCATCGTAAGCTGCGTACCGGGCTCGCCGATGGACTGGGCGGCAATAATGCCGACGGCAGTACCGATGGCGACCGGACGACGGGTGGAAAGATCCCAGCCGTAGCACTTCTGGCACACGCCGTACTTGGAGCGGCAGGTGAGCAGCGCGCGAAGCTTGACCTTCTTGAGGCCCGCATCGACCATCTTCTGGATGTCGGCGACCTTCTCGATGTAGCCGTCCTGCTCAAAGAGCACGGTGCCATCGGGGGCCACGACGTCCTCGATGAAGCAACGGCCGACGAGGTC
>NZ_JBDGBA010000001.1:228754-251528 GCF_040910185.1 Collinsella aerofaciens
GTATCGACCAGGCCCTTACGGGCGCCGTAGGTCGAAATGAAGTACTCGAGCGGCAGCAGGCCCTCGCGGAAGTTCGCCTTAATGGGAAGGTCGATCGTCTCGCCGGACATGTCTGCCATCAGACCACGCATGCCGCCGAGCTGACGCAGCTGGGTCTTAGAACCACGGGCGCCGGAGTCGGCCATCATGTACAGCGGGTTCTCCTCGTCGAACATGTCGAGCATGAGCGCTGCGACCTTGTCGGTACAAGCGGTCCACTCGTTAACGACTTCGATGTGGCGCTCCGTCTCGTTGATGAAGCCCTCCTCGAAGTACTCGTTGATCTGGTCGACGTTGGCCTGGGCGCGATCGAGCAGCTCCTGCTTCTCGGCAGGGATGAGAGCGTCCCACACCGAGATGGTGAGGCCGGCGCGGGTAGCGTAGTGGAAGCCGGAGTACTTGATGGCGTCGAGGATCGGGCCGACCTTGGCCTCGGGGTAACGATCGCAGCAGTCGGCAACCAGCTTGGCCACGTCGCCCTTGACCATCTTGTAGTTCATGAACTCATAGTCTTCGGGCAGGCACTGGCGGTTGAAGATGATGCGGCCGATGGAGGTCTCGAAGCGCGCGGTCTTGTTGCCGGTGACGTCGTAGTCGACAAACTCGTTCTTGCCGTTCTTGACGCGGAAGATACGGGTGCCGTCCTCGTTGATGACGTTGGCGTCGGCAGCGGACACGCGGACCTGGATCTTGGCCTGCATGTCGACCTCGGAGCGGCAGTCATAGGCGTGCAGCGCGTCGTCGAAGCTGGCGAACACGTGGTTCTCGCCCGGCAGACCGTCGCGGACCTGGGTCAGGTAGTACACACCGATGATCATGTCCTGCGAGGGGATGTTGACCGGCTTGCCGGATGCCGGCGAGCGCAGGTTGTTCGCAGAGAGCATGAGCACGCGGGCCTCGGCCTGAGCCTGGCTGGACAGCGGCACGTGGACAGACATCTGGTCGCCGTCGAAGTCGGCGTTGAAGGGCGAGCAGACCAGCGGGTGCAGGTGGATAGCCTTGCCCTCGACCAGCACCGGCTCAAAGGCCTGGATGGACAGACGGTGCAGGGTCGGTGCACGGTTGAGCAGCACGACGCGGCCGTCGATGACCTCTTCGAGGATGTCCCACACAAAGGTGGCACCGCGGTCGATAGCGCGCTTGGCGCCCTTGATGTTCTCGACCTTGCCGAGCTCGACCAGGCGCTTCATGACGAAGGGCTTGAAGAGCTCCAGCGCCATGGTCTTGGGCAGACCGCACTGGTGCAGCAGCAGCTTGGGGTCGGTAACGATAACCGAACGGCCGGAGTAGTCGACACGCTTACCCAGCAGGTTCTGACGGAAACGACCCTGCTTGCCCTTGAGGGCCTCGGCGAGCGACTTGAGCGGGCGACCGCCACGGCCAGAGACCGGGCGACCACGACGGCCGTTGTCGAACAGGGCGTCCACGGACTCCTGGAGCATGCGCTTCTCGTTGTTCACGATGATCGCAGGGGCGTCCAGGTCGAGCAGGCGCTTGAGTCGGTTGTTACGGTTGATCACGCGGCGGTACAGGTCGTTGAGGTCGGACGCGGCGAAGCGGCCGCCGTCGAGCTGGACCATCGGGCGCAGATCGGGCGGAATGACCGGGATGACGTCCAGGATCATGTTCGCGGGGCTGTTGCCGCCCTTCAGGAAGGCGTCAACGACCTCGAGGCGCTTGACGGCCTTCTCGCGCTTCTGCTTCTGGGAGTCCTCGTCGGCGATGATGGCCTTGAGCTTCTCGGCCTCGGAGGGGAGGTCGATGGCAGCGAGCAGGTCGCGGACAGCCTCGGCACCCATACCACCCTTGAAGTACATGGAGTAGTAACGGGTCATCTCGCGGAACAGCGGCTCATCGGAGATGAGGTCGCGCTCGGTGAGCTTCATGAAGGCGTTGAAGGCGTCCGTGCGGAGCTGCTTCTCGTCCTTGCACTCTTCCTCGATGTCAACGATGCCAGAGGCGATCTCCTCGGGGGTCAGCGGCTCCTCGTCGGAGAACTCGTCAAAGTTCTCAGGGTCGCCCTGCTCCTTGAGGGACTCGATCTGGCGGGCGCACTCGGCATCGATCTCTTCCAGATCGGCGGCAAGTTCCTCGCGCAGGTCGTCGGCGTCGGCCTCGCGAGCCTCGTAGTCAACCTCGGTGATGATGTAGCTGGCAAAGTACAGAACCTTCTCGAGGTCCTTGGACTTGATGTCGAGCATACGGCTCATCGGGAAGCTCGTGGGGCTCTTGAAGTACCAGATGTGGGACACGGGAGCGGCGAGCTCGATGTGGCCCATGCGGTCGCGACGCACCTTGGCCGAGGTGACCTCGACGCCGCAGCGCTCGCAGACGATGCCCTTAAAGCGGATGCCCTTGTACTTGCCGCAGGAGCACTCCCAGTCCTTGGCGGGACCGAAAATCTTCTCGCAGAACAGGCCGTCCTTCTCGGGCTTGAGGGTACGGTAATTGATGGTCTCCGGCTTCTTGACCTCACCGTGCGACCAGGAACGGATCTGGTCGGCGGAGGCAAGGGAGATCTTTACCGAGTCAAAATCAGTAGCTTCGAAATCTGCCACAGTCAACTACTCCTTATCAGTGGTCGTGGCGGCGACAGCCTCGGGTGCCTCGGCGGTCTCGGCATCCTCGGCCTCGACGTCGGCGTCAACGCCGGCGAGCGCAGCCAGGTCGTCGAGAGCAGAGGTCTCCTCGGCGGTCACAGGGGCGGAGGCGTCCTCGTCGGCATCGTGCATGGGCTCGATGTCCAGCGCGAGGGAACGGATCTCCTTGACGAGAACCTTGAAGGACTCGGGGATACCCGGAACCGGGACGTTCTCGCCCTTGACGATGGACTCGTAGGTCTTGACGCGGCCCACGGTATCGTCGGACTTGACGGTCAGGATCTCCTGCAGGACGTTGGACGCACCGTAAGCGTACAGTGCCCAAACTTCCATCTCGCCGAAGCGCTGGCCGCCGAACTGGGCCTTGCCGCCCAGAGGCTGCTGGGTAACCAAGCTGTAAGGGCCGGTCGAACGGGCGTGGATCTTGTCGTCGACCATGTGGCCGAGCTTGAGGATGTAGGACGTACCCACGGTAATGGGCTCGCGGAACTCCTCGCCGGTGCGGCCGTCGAACAGACGGGTCTTGCCGCGCTCGTCAAGCTGGGTGACGAACTCGGGACGCATGTGATCGCCAAAGGCAGCGGTGGCCTTGTTGAGCATGTTCTTGTTGGCACGACGAATGACCTCGGCGATCTCGTCCTCCTTGGCGCCGTCGAAGACGGGCGTGGCGGTGAAGAACGGACCGGGGACGTACTTGTCGGAGTCGGCCTGCTCGGTATCCCAACCGCAGGCAGCAGCCCAGCCAAGGTGGCACTCGAGCAGCTGACCGACGTTCATACGCGAAGGAACGCCCAGCGGGTTGAGGATAACGTCGATCGGGGTACCGTCAGCCATGTAGGGCATGTCCTCGACCGGCAGAACGTTGCAGATAACGCCCTTGTTGCCGTGGCGGCCGGCGATCTTATCGCCCTGCTGGATCTTACGACGCTGGGCGACGTAGACGCGCACCTGCTCGTTGACACCGGGGGCCAGGTCGTCGCCGTTCTCGCGGCTAAAGCGGACGACGTCGATGACGCGGCCGTAAGCGCCGTGAGGCATCTTGAGGGAGGTATCGCGAACGTCGTGGGCCTTGGCACCGAAGATGGCGCGCAGCAGGCGCTCCTCGGCGGTCAGAGCGCTCTCGCCCTTGGGGGTAACCTTGCCGACCAGGATGTCGCCAGGGCCGACCTCGGCGCCGATGCGGATGATGCCGTCCTCGTCGAGGTTGGCAAGCATGTCCTCGGAGAGGTTCGGGATCTCGCGGGTGATTTCCTCGGGGCCGAGCTTGGTGTCGCGGGCATCGATCTCGTGACGGGTGATGTTGATGGTCGTCAGCAGGTCCTCGGCCACCAGGCGCTCGGACACGACGATACCGTCCTCGTAGTTGAAGCCTTCCCACGGCATGTATGCCACGGTGAGGTTCTGACCCAGTGCGAGCTCGCCATGATCGGTCGAAGGACCGTCAGCCAGGGGCTCGCCCTGCTCAACGGTGTCACCGACGCGCACGAGCGGACGGTGGTTGATGCAGGTGGACTGGTTGGAGCGCTGGTACTTGGCCAGGTGATACTCGTCCATGCCGCCGGCATGCTTGACGATGATCTTGGCGGCGTCGGCAAAGATGACCTCGCCGGCGTTCTTGGCCAGGGTGACCTCGCCGGAGTCCAGGGCGGCGCGACGCTCCATGCCGGTACCGACATAGGGAGCGGCGGGGTGAACCAGCGGCACGGCCTGACGCTGCATGTTAGCGCCCATCAGCGTACGCTTGGCGTCGTCGTGCTCGAGGAACGGGATCAGCGTGGCTGCGACGGAGAGCATCTGACGCGGCGAGACGTCCATGTAGTCGACGTCCTCGACAGGCACGTCGGCGGGAGCGCCGAAGGAGCCGTCGAAGTCGCGGGTACGGGCGATCACGGTGTGCGGGCGGACAAGCTTGCCCTCGGCATCGGTCGTGATGAACTCGTTGGTCTTGGGATCGAGCGGCGTGTTGGCCGGCGCGATGACGTGCTTCTCTTCCTCGTCAGCGGTCATCCAGTCGATCTGGTCGGTGGCAACGCCGTTCTCGACGCGACGGAACGGAGCCTCGATGAAGCCGTACTCGTTGACGCGGGCGTAGAGGGCGAGCGAGCCGATCAGGCCGATGTTGGGGCCTTCGGGGGTCTCGATCGGGCACATGCGGCTGTAGTGCGAGTTGTGGACGTCGCGGACGGCCGTCGGCACGTTGGTGCGGCGGCTGGAGCCGGACTTGTGGCCGGCAAGACCGCCAGGGCCGAGTGCGGACAGACGGCGCTTGTGGGTCAGACCGGTCAGGGGGTTCGCCTGGTCCATGAACTGCGAGAGCTGCGAGGAACCGAAGAACTCCTTGATGGAGGCCACGATCGGACGGATGTTGATGAGCGACTGCGGGGTGATCTCGTCGATGTCCTGGGAGCTCATGCGCTCACGGACGACGCGCTCCATACGGCTCATGCCGATACGGAACTGGTTGGCGACGAGCTCGCCGACGGTGCGGATGCGGCGGTTGCCAAAGTGGTCGATGTCGTCGACCTTGAAGCCCTGCTCGCCGGCAGCGAGGGACAGCAGGTAGCGCAGCGTCGCGACGATATCCTCGTCGGTGAGCACCGTGACCTCTTCCTCGGTGGTGAGGTTGAGCTTCTTGTTGACCTTGTAACGACCGACGCGGGCCAGATCGTAGCGCTGCGGGTTAAAGAGCAGGCCCTCGAGCAGGCTGCGGGAAGCATCCACGGTGGGAGGCTCGCCCGGGCGCAGGCGACGGTAGATCTCGATAAGGGCATCCTCGCGGGTGAGAGCGGTATCGCGCTCCAGGGTGCGCTTAATGACATCGGAGTTGCCGAGCAGCTCGATGATGTCGTCGTTGGTTACGGCAATGCCAAGGGCGCGCAGGAACATCGTGGCGCTCTGCTTGCGCTTACGGTCGATGGAGACCATGAGCTGGTCGCGCTTGTCGACTTCAAACTCAAGCCAGGCACCGCGGGACGGGATGATCTGGGCTTTGTAGATCTGCTTGCCCGAATCCATCTCGGAGCTGTAGTACACACCCGGGGAACGGACGAGCTGCGAGACGACGATACGCTCGGTACCGTTGATGATGAAGGTGCCCTGATCGGTCATCATGGGGAAGTCGCCCATAAAGACGAGCTGCTCCTTGATCTCGCCGGTCTCCTTGTTGGTGAGACGGACGTCGGTCAGAAGCGGGGCCTGATAGGTCATGTCCTTCTCGCGGCACTCCTCGACGGTGTGCGCGGGGTCGCCGAACTGATGCTCGCCGAAGGTAACCTCGAGAACATGGTTCTGGCTCTGGATGGGGCTGGATTCCTTGAACGCCTCACGAAGGCCCTCGTCCTTAAAACGCTCAAAGGATTCCCTTTGAACAGAGATAAGGTTGGGGAGCTCCATGGCCTCCGGGATTTTCCCGAAGCTGACGCGCTTGCGCTCAGTGGCAGTGTATGCGTAGGTCACCAGGTTTTTCCTCCTTCACGGAAATGCTCGGTGGGTTGGCGAGGCATAGCTTCGCCAGTTATCGCAACCTAATAGTTTATCAGGTACCGACCGTTGGGCAAGAAAAGCCTTGACGCGATTGAGTTTTTGGAGTAGCAAATTTTTTCGGCAGAAAACACGCAGGTAGATGTATGTATATCGAACATCTGTTCATATATTTTCTGTGAACAGAGAGCCGGCAATCGTAGCTCTTATAAAAAACGGGCGCGAACCGAAGTCCGCGCCCGTAAATGTCGATGCCCGAAGGCTTACTTGCGCATCAATCCGCCGCGCTCGTCGATGGCGTCCCAGAAGGCGCTGGCAAAGCGGGGGTCGCTTGCAGCCATGAGGGCGTTGGTGGCCATCCAGCCAGAGGGAGTACCGGTGTCGTAGCCCGACAGCGGGTCGATGACGACAGCATACATGGCCTCGCGGTCGAGCGAACGGGCCATGGCGTCGGTGAGCTGGATCTCGCCGCCCTTGCCGGCCTGCTGATCTGCCAGCAGGTCCATGACCAGCGGGCTCAGCAGGTAGCGACCGACGATGTACAGGTTGGACGGAGCTGCCTCGGGAGCGGGCTTCTCGACCAGACCGCCGATACGCCAGACAGCGCCCGGCTCTGCATCGGCAACGTCCTCGGCACCCTCGAGCGAACCGACGCGCTCACCGGCGATAACGCCGTAGCGGCTGACTTCCTCGGGCGAGCAAGCAGCGACGGCGATAACCGAAGCGCCACCGTGCTCCTTGGAAACGGCGAGCATCTTGTCGCAGATGTCGCGGTTAGGCACAACGTAGTCGCCCAGAAGAACTAGGAAGTTCTCCCCTGCCACGGCGTCGGCAGCAGAGCGAATAGCATGGCCGAGGCCCTTG
Source organism: Collinsella aerofaciens (assembly GCF_040910185.1). GTDB lineage: Bacteria > Actinomycetota > Coriobacteriia > Coriobacteriales > Coriobacteriaceae > Collinsella > Collinsella aerofaciens_BF. Next base: position 235,738 of record NZ_JBDGBA010000001.1, read on the forward strand.
GGCTCGTACTGATAACGGAAGTCGACCGGCATACCGCCAGCGTGGGCGACGGCGTCGGCATAGGCGTTCTTGCCGCGCTCGCGCAGCAGGTTCTCGAGCGAGCGATCGGGCTGGAAGTAGTTCAGTAGCTCGGGCTTACCGGGAGAAGTAACGATGATGGCGTCGTCGACCTCCTCGGGATCGAGCGCTTCCTCGACGACGTACTGAATGACGGGCTTGTCGAGCACCGGCAGCATCTCTTTGGGCGTGCACTTGGTGCCAGGCAGAAAACGCGTGCCAAGACCGGCGGCGGGGATGATTGCCTTCATGTTATTCAAAGATCCTTTCGCAGGCGCAAAAGCGCCCCATGCGTGCGGCACACAGCCGCAGACCAAATTGCGATACCCAAGTATCTTACCGCTGGAGCTATATGTCGCTACAAGGCAGAGACAATTCTTCAGCAGGTCAACGCAAATTATTGCTCGAATGGTGCAATTTTATTGCCCAACGGCAAGGCACCCGATACGACGCAAATCACAGAACATGGCAGTTTGAGCAACCGATGTCGAGGGACCGAAAAACAAAAAAGACGGGGCTCGCAATGCGAGCCCCGTCTGCAAAGAAATCTGGCGAGAAAGCCTGATTACTTGAGGGTGACAGCAGCGCCAGCAGCCTCGAGCTTCTCCTTGGCAGCCTCGGCGTCCTCCTTCTTGGCACCCTCGAGAACAGCCTTGGGAGCGCCCTCGACGACCTCCTTGGCCTCCTTCAGGCCAAGGTTGGTGAGCTCACGGACGGCCTTGATGACCTGGATCTTGTTGTCGCCGAAGCCCTCGAGCACGACGTCAAACTCGGTCTTCTCCTCGGCCTCAGCAGCGCCAGCAGCGGGAGCGGCGACAACAGCGGCAGGAGCAGCGGCGGAAACGCCGAAGGTGTCCTCGATAGCCTTGACGAGCTCGGAAGCCTCGAGAAGGGTCATTTCCTTAAGAGCATCGATGATCTCATCGGTGGTAAGCTTAGCCATTTCTAAGTCCTTTCGGTTTCCGTGCGGATGCACGGAGATCAGTTAAAACACGGCGCGAATGCGCCAGGGGTGCGGCGTTGCCGCCGCGGGTGAAAACAGCGACTAGGCTGCCTTCTGCTCGGAGACCTGCTGGATCGAACGAGCGAGACCAGAGGAAACGCCGTTGACGCAGACAGCGATGTCGCGAGCGAAACCGGAGATGAGACCGGCGATCTGGCCGAGAAGCTGATCCTTGGTGGGCAGCTCAGCGATAGCCTTAACATCATCAGCGGAAACGGCCTTGCCGTCGGAGATACCGCCCTTGATCTCAAGGACGCCCTTGGACTTAGCGGAGAAGTCCTTAAGGGCCTTAGCGGCCTCGACCGGCTCGGACTCGTAGAACACATAAGCGACGGGGCCGGCGAGAATCTCGTCGAGCTCGGGCTGCTCCTGGTTCTTGAGGGCGATCTTGACCAGGTTGTTCTTGTAGACCTTCATCTCGGCGCCGCACTCGCGAAGCTGATGACGCAGCTCCTGAGCCTGCTTAACCGTCAGACCGTTGTAGTTGACGACGAACAGACCGGCGTTCTCGGCGATACGGGACTCGATCTCTGCAACCTTGTCGATTTTGTACTGCTGGGGCATGAATTACACCTCCTCGAATTCTTTCCGGGCACGGTCCGCCACAAGGACGTGACGGGGGCATGTCCAAAAAGAAAGCCCCCGCGCTGCATGAGCGACGGGGGCGAGAAGACATATCTACTCGACCACCTCGGCTGGCGGGATATCCCATTAAGCTCGCGGGCAATGCCCGTTTGCGCCGGCTGTCTCTGGCAGCGGATTCGTGCGTGAACCGAAAGTATTATGGCGGGGACCCCGGCGTCGGTCAACGGGCTCGAGGATTCGCACACAAACCCTGCATACGCTCCGACCGGGAGGGGCAGGGCGAGTTTTCCGCTCGGTCAAGTCCTGGGCTCGCACGAAGGCCACATTAAGTGGCCTTCGGCTCGTGCGGAATCTACGGAAAACTCGCCCTGCCCCTCCCGGCCGGAGCTACGTTGCCTTTGCTGCGAATCCTCGTGTCCGTTGAGCGACGCGCCCCACTCATAATGCTTGGGTCGGTGGGCTGATGTGTTGCATCCCTGAGGGCTACAAGGTTGAAATGAAGGTGGACAGGCGGCGGAGGCCTTCGTCCAGGTTTTCGTCGGAGACGCAGTAGCTTAGGCGGATGTGGCCTTCGATTCCGAAGCAGTCTCCCGGGACTAGGGCTACGTTTGCCTCTTTGATGGCTTTGATGCAGAAGTCTTCGCTGGTTAGGCCGAACTTTTTGATGCTTGGGAAAGTGTAGAAGGCTCCTGCGGGCTCTACTACGTCGAGGCCCATGGCGTCTAAGGCTGCGAGTACGCGCTCGCAGCGGGCTCGGTAGACTTTGAGCATGGGGGTTGGGTCGACGGTGAGGGCTCGCGTTGCGGCGTCCATCTCAAAGGAGACGGCGCTCGATACTAGGTATTGGTGAGCCTTTGCGATCTCGGCGATGACGGGGGTTGCCGCTGCGAGCCAGCCCAGGCGCCAGCCGGTCATAGCCCAGGGCTTGGAGAAGCTCTCGATAACTACCGTCTGATCGCGAAGCTCCGGGTGACGCTGGGCAAAGCGCTCGTAGCCATCCACATAGACCAGACGGTTATACACGTCGTCGCAGACCACGTAGATGCCCGCCTGCTCCGCCACGTGCGCCACGGCGTCGAGCGAAGCCGCGTCGAGGATGCAACCCGTAGGATTGTTGGGCGAGCAGATGACGATGGCCTTGGTCGCCGGCGTCACGCAAGCACGAAGCGCATCCTCGTCAATCTGAAATTGCGCAGGCTCCGTATCCAAAAAGACTGCTTTGGCGTGGTTGGCCACGACGATGCTTTCGTACAGGCCAAAGGCCGGCGTGGGGATAATGACCTCGTCGCCGGGGTTGAGTATGGCCATGAATGTTGCCGACAGTGCCTCGGTCGCACCGTCGGTTAGGATGACCTCGTCGGCCGAAAACGTAGGGCCCGCGTCCCCCATGTAGGCAGATAACGCCTCGCGCAGGGCGGGGCGACCGTTGTTGGGCGGATAGTGCGTGTCACCGCGGTCCAGCGCGGCGGTCACCTCGGCGCTAATCACATCGGGCGTGGGAAAATCGGGCTCGCCAAGCGCGAGCGCGATGCACCCCGGGTGCTGGGCGGCGAGCGCGTTGATCCGGCGGATACCGGAGGGCTTGAGCGTGGCAAGCGAGGTATTCATGGGCAGTCGCATGGCGTTCCTTTCGTAAGGGTTGCACTAGGATAGCGCGGCGGGGCGCCGCCAGACGGTGTAACCTAAACGGAAACGAGCCGGAAAGGAGATGGCATGGAGACGACCGCGCGTGGCGACGTACCAAAAACACTGCAAACCATTGCGTATATCAGCATTCCCAATAGCGCCGATCTTGATTTTTTGCTCTGGGACCTGCAGGATGCCATCGCGGCCTATGCCCGGTTTTCCGGCACCGCACTCCCCCACTCGGTCGACTTGAAGGCAAATGACGCCGGCAGCGTTGCCGATGGCATCGTGCTGGCCATTGAAGATATGGCTGACGATGAGACGTTGACTGCTATCGAGCAGGCGCTTGAGCGCTTTGGCAGTACGGGAACGCGCGTCTATGCCGTGATTCGAGCCGCACAACAGGGCGCTGAGCAGGCGCGTGAAGCCGCCGTTCGCCTGCACAAGGCATGTGAGCGCCATGACCAATTATGGTGTGGCGGCGTTGCCATCTGCGCCGGCAGCGGCATTGCGGCGCTTCGTCGCTCTCCGCGCATGGGACTCTTGCGGCGACCGTTTTCTGAGGCCATGGACAAGCTCGTGGGCGCCGTTCGCATGGGATGTTCCGTCGAACACGCGCAAAAGCTCGGTGGTGCCGCAACGGGTGGCGTCGACACCGACGGCATGGTGCGCGCCACGTCTGCACTGCCCACACCGATCTGGCACGCCGTTATGAGGCATCTTGCCGAGCACTCAAACTGCTAAATCGAAAAAGCCTGCCAATCAGCGGCGCCGCTCCACCGCTCGACAAGACGCTCCAGGCGCCAGGCGGCATTGGCAGGACTTGTCGAGGGCAGGACGACGGCGGGCAACCCCGTCCGATCTTGCAAGTAGCGTTTGTAGAGTCGCCCTGCCGTACCGCCGTTACAGACAACGAGCTCGATCGACGCGGCATCGGTAATGCGCTCGATATGTGCCGGCACAACGTTGCGGATGCTCGCGTCGCTCGAGCCCTTAATGTCGCAGCTCTCGATTGCATCCCACAGGGCCACGCCGCCGTTCAGCAGCATGGCCCGCTTGGCGGCAATGGAGGCATCGAGCGTCGCGGGCTCACCGCTTGCCAAAGGATCGCCCTCGTTGGGCGGCACAGGCATACCGAGGCACGTGGCCATCACACGCCAAAAGCGGTTCTGAGGGTTGCCGTAATAAAAGGCATTGGCGCGCGACAGCACCGAGGGAAACGATCCGAGCACCAAAACGCGCGAGTGCTGGTCGAACACGGGCTCAAACCCATGCTCAATATGTTGATAGCCCTCGTCAGACGCTGCCATGGCCTAGGCCCTCAACAGATAGCGCACCTCGTAGGGCGCAAGCTCAAGGGAGCCCGCCAGCTCGACCGTGGGCACGCCGTCGGCAAGCAGGTCGACAAAGGAGCCGTTGAGCTCGCCGGCGCCAAAGGTGTAAGGCTCGTCCACGGCGTTCACCGCCACGAGCACCGTCGCGTCGTCGCAGGCGCGCTCGAACAGCAGCTGCTTGTTCTGGATCACCACATTGCGATAGGCACCGTAGTTGAGAGCACGGGCCGCCGCGTCGTTTGCCGAGCGCAGGTGCGCCAGCTGCGTGATGAAGGCCGTCAGCTCGTTGGGCGCAGGCTCATCGAGCGCAGGGCGCAGCGCCCAGTCGCCATCGGGGCCGCCCTTTTCGCCGGCAATTCCCCACTCGCTGCCATAGTAGACGCACGGAATGCCCGGCATGCCAAAGAGCATGCCATAGGCGGGACGCAGGCACGACTTGTCGGTGAGGATGCTTGCCAGGCGCGGCACGTCGTGGTTGTCGACAAACGACAGCAGGTGTTTGCCGCGGTAGATGCACCAGGGGTCGCCGCCAAACTGGCGATGCAGCGAATGGGCGATCTCGAACATGTTGACCGAGTTAAAGCTGGAGTACAGGCCCTTGTAGCACTCGTAGTTGGTGCAGGAGTCGAGCATCTCGTCGTTGACGATTTGGTTGTAGTCGCCGTGGAGCGTCTCGCCGATCAGCACAAAGTCGGGCTTGAGCTCACGGGTAAAAGCGTGCAGGCGGCGCATGAAGTCGCGGTCGAGCATATAGGCAACGTCCAGGCGCAGGCCGTCGACGCCAAAGACCTCGGCCCAGCGGCGCACGGACTCGAGCAGGTAATTGACCACGGCGGGGTTTTGCAGGTTGAGCTTCACAAGCTCAAAATGGCCCTCCCAGCCCTCATACCAAAAGCCGTCGCCGTAGCACGAGTCACCGTCAAAGCTGATGTGGAACCAATCCTTGTACGGCGAATCCCACTTGCGCTCCTGCACATCGCGGAAGGCCCAAAAACCGCGGCCGACGTGGTTGAAGACGGCATCGAGCACCACGCGGATACCGTGGGCATGCAGTGTGTCGCACACGGCGGCAAAGTCGACATTCCCACCCAGGCGGCGGTCGATATGGCGCAGGCTGCGCGTATCGTAGCCGTGGCTATCGGACTCGAGCGGCGGGTTGATGAGCACAGTGCCAACGCCGAGTTCCTGCAGGTAGTCGGCCCATTTGGCAATCTTCATGATGGGCGCATCGGGGCTAGCTGTGGCATCGGCGGCCTGGGCGAGCTCATCCTCGGCAACGGGGGCGGCGTTTTCGCGCGGAGCTCCACAAAAGCCCAGCGGATAGATCTGATAGAACGTCGTCTCGTATGCCCACATAGCAACCTCCCGGTAAGCTCAACACAACGACATCCATTGTATGCCTGCCGTGCATCCCCTCCCCCAAAATAAGTTGCGGTGGAATAGTTCCTGCTTGGGCCTTCAAAGGCCTTAAACAGGAACTATTCCACCGCAACTGATGAGGGGACGTGGCTAGGCGACGGGCTTGGCGCGGCGGATGGCTGGGAACATCACCGTGATGGCGAGGATAACGCCCACGGCAGCGATCGCCCCGCCCACAAAGCCGATCCAGGCGATACCGGGACCCGAAACCACGGCTCCGCCGATCGCGGTACCCGTGCCGATACCGAGGTTGAACAGGCCCGAGAAGATCGACATGGCGACGGCCGACGAATCTGCCGGCGTGTGTTTGATGAGCTCGGCCTGAAACGCCACGTTAAAGGCCGTGGCGCAGCAACCCCACAGTGCGCAGACGGCAAGCACTGTCACGAGCGACGATGCGGCCGGCCCCATGAGCAGCAGGGCCACCGGCACGCCGGAGAGCGTGATAGCCAAGAACGGGAAGCGATGCCCATCGAACAGGCGGCCAAACAGCCAGCTTCCGAGCAAACCAGAGCAGCCAAACGCCGTCAGCGTCATGGTAATGGCGCCCGCATCGACGTGCGCGACCTGCGCCAGGAAGGGCTCGATATAGCTGTAGCTTGCGTAATAGCCGGTCGCCATGAAGACCGTGACTGCGTAGAGCGCGATGAGGAGCGGGTTCTTGAGCAGCTCGGGCAGCTGTTTGACGGTAAAGCGCTCACCCGCCGGCATGGCCGGGAACACCGCTGCCTGGTAGACGACCGCGATGGCTGAGAGGCCCCCGACCACGGCAAACGTCATGCGCCAGCCCACGGCCAAGCCAATGGCGCGACCGAGCGGCAGGCCAAAGATCTGCGCGATGGACGAGCCCGTAGCGATCATGCTGATGGCGAGCGCGCCGTGGCGAGTGTCGACCAGGCGCGAGGCCATAATCGAGGCGACTGACCAGAACACGGCATGTGCGCAAGCGACCACCAGGCGCGCGCAGACCAGGATGGGATAGGTCGGCGCCACAGCGGACAGGAACTGACCGAGCGAGAACACGGCCAGCACGCCCAGCAGCATCCGCTTGAACTCAAAGCGCGAGGCGAACACCATGAGCGGCAGCGACAGCAGCATGACGCCCCAGGCATAGACCGAGATCATGATGCCAGCTTGGGCCTCGGTGAGCGAAAACGATGCAGCGATGTCGGTCAGCAGGCCGATGGGCATGAACTCCGACGTGTTGAACACGAACGCGCAGCAGGTGAGCCCGATGAGCGGGAGCCACTGCCTGAGCGTGATGCCGTCTTGCCTTGTCTGAGTCATATATAACGTCTCCAATCGTTTTGAGCGGAGGCGATTATATAGCAACGGCCCCGCATCCGTCAGTACAGATGCGGGGCCGAAAACAATTCGATACACAGAGGTTGCGCCGTCAATTCATAACTAAGCCAACCCCAGCAATATGCCCGCCGAATGCACGACAAACGCCACGATCCAGGCAACGGCGACCTGAAACGCGAATACGGCCACGGCATAGCGCGCGCCCAACTCGCTCTTGACGGCGCCGATTGCCGCCACACAAGGCGGGTACAGCAACGTAAAGACCAAGAACACGTAGGCGGTAAACGGCGAAAACATGGTCGACAGCGCCGCGGGCGACGTTGCGCCCAAAAGCACCGTGAGCGTCGAGATGACGCTCTCCTTGGCAATGAGCCCCGTGACGAGCGCCGTCGAGGCGCGCCAGTCGCCAAAGCCGAGCGGGGCCAACACCGGCGCGATGATGCTACCCAGACCGGCAAGCAGGCTTTGCGACTGGTCGGCGACCACGTTAAAGCGGATGTCGAACGTCTGAAGGAACCAGATGACCACGGTCGCGGCAAAGATAATGGTAAAGGCCTTGGTGATGAAGTCCTTGGCCTTATCCCATGCCAGCATCACCGTCGTCTTGACGCTCGGCAGGCGGTAATTGGGGAGCTCCATGATAAACGGCACCGGGTCGCCCTTAAATGCCGTGCGGTTGAGCACCAAAGCCGCGACGCAGCCGACCACGATACCGATCAGATAGAGCGAGACCATGGCGGGAACCGTCGCCTGCGGGAAAAACGCCCCGCACAGCAAGCCGTAAACCGGCAGCTTGGCTGAGCAGCTCATAAACGGCGTGAGCATGACCGTCATCTTGCGGTCGTGCTCGGATGGGAGCGTACGGGTCGACATGATAGCTGGCACGGTGCAGCCAAAGCCGACGAGCATGGGCACGAAACTGCGGCCCGACAGACCAAAGCGACGCAACACCTTATCCATGACAAAGGCCACGCGCGCCATGTATCCGGAGTCTTCCAGAATGGAGAGGAACAAAAAGAGCACGACGATAATCGGCAGGAAGGTCAGCACACTGCCCACGCCCGTAAGCACGCCGTCGACAGCCAGCGAGCGCACCACGTCGTTGGTGCCGAACGCCTTGAGGCCTGCATCGGCCGAAGCGATGATGGCAGCGATGCCGTCCTCCATAAGTCCCTGCAACGCCGCGCCGATCACGCCAAACGTCAGCCAAAAGACGAGGCCCATGATCAGCAGAAACGCCGGGATGGCCGTATAGCGACCCGTCAGAATGCGGTCGATCTTGACGGAGCGCACGTGCTCGCGGCTCTCGTGCGGCTTGACGACACAGCGCCCGCACACGTCGCCGATAAAGCTAAAGCGCATGTCGGCCAGCGCGGACAGGCGGTCGGTGCCGGCCTCGCCCTCCATCTGGGTAATGATGTGCTCGATGGCGTCGAGCTCGTTGCGATCCAGGTGAAGCGCCTCGGTTACCAGCTCATCGCCCTCGACCAGCTTGGTCGCCGCAAAGCGCACCGGGATGTGCGCCGTCACGGCATGGTCCTCGATCAGGTTAGCAATACCGTGGATGCAGCGATGCAGCGCACCGCCGTCCGGACCGTCGGGCGCGCAAAAGTCCAGGCGACCGGGGCGCTCGCGGAACCGCGCCACGTGCAAGGCATGATCCACCAACTCGCCGATACCCTCGTTGCGGGCAGCACTAATGGGGACAACGGGCACGCCCAACAGACTCTCGAGCAAGTTGACGTCTACGGCGCCGCCGTTGGCGGTCACCTCGTCCATCATGTTGAGCGCGATGACCATAGGACGGTCAAGCTCCATGAGCTGCAGTGTCAGGTACAGGTTGCGCTCGATGTTGGTGGCGTCAATGATGTCGATGATGGCGTCCGGACGCTCGTCGAGGATGAACTGACGGCTCACGACCTCTTCGCCTGTGTACGGCGACAGGGAGTAAATGCCGGGCAGGTCGGTAACGCTCGCCTCGGGATGGTTACGGATGGTGCCATCTTTGCGGTCGACCGTCACGCCGGGAAAGTTACCGACGTGCTGGTTGGAGCCCGTCAGCTGGTTGAATAACGTGGTCTTGCCGCAGTTTTGGTTGCCGGCGAGGGCAAAGTGCAGCGGCGCGCCCTCGGGCACGGCCGTCTTTGCCGCACGGGGCGAATACGTCCCCTCGCCCAGGGCCGGATGCTCCGTCGTGCCGATTGCGGCGTTAGCGCGCGGACCCGTATCGGTGTCGTGAATACCCACGAGCTCGATGCGAGCGGCATCGTCCTTGCGCAGTGTCAACTCGTAGCCACGCAGGCGGATCTCGAGCGGATCGCCCATGGGGGCGTACTTCATCATGGTGACTTCGGTGCCCGGCGTTAGGCCCATGTCCAAAATATGCTGTCGGAGTGCCTGATCGTCCGATGCCACCGATGCGACAACGGCGTCTTTTCCGATCTCGAGCGTATCGAGCTTCACGTCCGTGTTCCTCCCCCGACGCCCACAGGGCGTTGTATTTATGTTCACCATGGCTAACCGTTTGCCATGGCTAACCAATTTTAAACTTACATGATAGCGTGAACACACAATGACGTTCAATCAGCAGATTGGCGCAATGGGGACAGGCAGGAGAGTTCAGGGCCATAGTTTCCCGATGAGGCCTCTCGGGGAAACTACATCCCAGAATTCTGGCTCGAAACGGGATATGGTTTCCCAAACAGGCCTCTTACGGAAAATGCATCCCGGAATCCCCACTCGAAACGGGACGCACTTTCCCAGTCGAGGCCCTATGGGAAACTGCGTCCCACCTTGAAAGGCAAAACTGGGACGCAGTTTCCGGGCGGGGCATCAAAAACAAAGTTGCGGTGGAATAGTTCCTGGATGGGCTGGTTGATGCCCCAGATCGGAACTATTTCACCGCAAGTTATTGAAGGGCTGGGATGCCCGTCCTCTTACAGATGGCGCTCCAGGAAGCGGAAGGCTAGGCGAATCCAAGGGCGGACCGCCACCTGCTTGTCCTCGTTGTCGACCGCGGTGTTGGCGTTGCCGAGCGAAAGGCCGTGACCACCCTGGTCGAAGACGTGCATCTCGCATGCAACGCCCTCCTCGGCCATGCGCTGCGCAAACGGGTAGACCTGCGCGATCGGCGCCGTCTTGTCGTCGGACACGCCCCACACAAAGGTCGGTGGCATCTGACGCGAAACATGCGTGGTGGGGCAGATGTCGGCCAGATGCTCGTCAGTTGCCTCGCCGCCCGTCACCATCGACAGGTAGTCGTTGAGCAAATCGCGCCCCGTCTTGCCGCCCGTCTTGGGCACACGCAAGTCAATGCGCGGATCGCGCGTCTGCATGTCACGCACATAGGCAAAGTCGAGCAATGGATAGCCCAGCACCACGGCATCGGGACGAATGTCGTCCGGACGCGCCCCGGCAAGTGCCGCGAAGGGGCCGGTCTTCCACTGTGTTGCCAGCGAGGCGCAAATCATGCCGCCAGCAGAAAAGCCCACGACGCACACGCGCTTGGGATCGACATGCCACTCGTCAGCGTTGGCGCGCACCGTGGCGACCATCTTGGCAAGATCTGCCTGCGGGTGCGGAAAACTTGCGTCACCCGTGCCGCTCGTCACATAGTTGAGCACAAAGGCCTGGTAGCCGTGATCCAAAAACGCAAACGCCACGGGATCCTGCTCATGCGGAGCGATATGCGTAAACGCACCTCCGCCGCAGATAATCACGGCAGGGCGGCGGCCATTCGGTTTATCGGGCAGCGGCTCGGCACCCAAATACGTAAAGGTCGCCGGATATTCCTCGGTCGGCTCCTCGCCCCACAGCGCATGGTTCTCGACAATCATATGTGCTCCCTTCGCGCAAATTAAGCGCCCTTGTTTTTCGCCTTCAAGCGTACCCCACTTGAACCCGTGGCGCAGAAACACTCCGGCAATAAGTTTCCCTTCAACTGATATATCACATAATCCCAGCTCAGAGGTATCTTTGAGCAGCGTAGAATAGGGGCGTTGACCAAGCCGCGAAACACATGTGAAATGTTTCCGGCAAACCAAACGCGCGATATGCGCCTATTTAAGTTGGAGGCAACTATGGGTCTGCTCGATTCGCTTAAGTCCACCTTCACCTCGACCGGCGAGGCGTCCGTTCCGCCCGCAGCAAGCTTCGCTACCCGCGAAGGCGTCATCTATGCCCCCGTCAACGGCGTGCTCGTCAACCTGAACGAGGTTCCCGACGAGACGATCGCCTCGGGCATGCTTGGCCAGGGCTATGGCATCGAGCCCATTACCGGCACCATCTATGCGCCCGCCAACGGCCGCATCGGTGCCACCACTGTCACCAACCACTCCATCGGCATGATTACCGAGGACGGCCTGCGCGTGTTCATCCATGTTGGCCTGGGCACCGTGGAAATGAACGGCAAGGGTTTTGCCCGCTTTGTCGAGATGGGCGATGTGGTCAAGGCAGGCCAGCCGCTCATCAGCTTCGACCGCGAGGCCATTAAGGCCGCTGGTCACGAGGACATCGTGACCGTCATCGTCTCCGAGCTCGATCGTCTTAAGAGCATCGACCATGTCGGCGAGTCTGGAACGCTTATCGGCGGCAACCCGCTCGTCAAGCTGGGCGACCCGCTGCTGGTTGCCAAGACCAAGTAGCCAGGCCCCGCGCCACACAGCCAAAAGGCACCTCGTCAAGCGCCCACGACCATTTGGCCGCGGGCGCTTTTCGTTTGAAAAACCATCCCGCCAATGCCTTATCTGTATAGCTCAAATGAGCCGAGCTGCTAGAATATCGAACTGTATGGATAACTATCATTCAACCGTTATGGGAGGATACGTGAACCGCACCAAAATCGCGCAGCTCTATGCCGATGCCGAGTCGCTCGGCGGCCAGACCGTCACCGTCGCCGGCTGGGTCAAGTCCGTCCGCGACATGAAGAACTTTGGCTTCGTTACGCTCAACGACGGCAGCTGCTTCCGCGACCTGCAGGTCGTCATGAACCGCGAGGCACTCGACAACTACGACGAGATCGCCCATCAAAACGTCTCGGCCGCACTCATTTGCACCGGCACCGTCAAGCTGACCCCCGATGCGCCCCAGCCTTTCGAGCTTTCTGCCACCTCCATCGAGGTCGAGGGCGTCAGCGCCCCGGATTACCCGCTGCAGAAGAAGCGCGCAACCGTCGAGTTCCTGCGCACCCAGCAGCACCTGCGCCCGCGCACCAACCTGTTCCGCGCCGTGTTCCGCATCCGCTCTGTCGCGGCTGCCGCCATCCACCGCTTCTTCCAGGAGCAGGGTTTTGTCTACGTCAACACCCCCATCATCACCACGAGTGACTGCGAGGGCGCCGGCGAGATGTTCCGCGTGACCACGCTCGACCCCAAAAATCCGCCCCTCACCGAGTCCGGCGAGGTCGACTGGAGCCAAGACTTCTTTGGCAAGCACGCGAGCCTCACCGTGTCCGGTCAGCTCAATGCCGAGAACTTTGCCATGGCCTTTGGCGACGTGTACACCTTTGGCCCCACCTTCCGCGCCGAGAACTCCAACACCACGCGCCATGCCGCCGAGTTTTGGATGATCGAGCCCGAGATGGCCTTTGCCGACCTTAACGACTACATGGATAACGCCGAGGCCATGCTCAAGTACGTCCTTAAGGACGTTATGGTCACCTGTCCCGACGAGCTCAACATGCTCAACAAGTTTGTGGACAAGGGCCTGATCGAGCGCCTGGACCATGTCGCCAACTCCGACTTTGCCCGCGTCACCTATACCGAGGCCGTCGAAATCCTGGAGCAGGCCGTCGCCGCCGGCCACAAGTTTGACTACCCCGTGAGCTGGGGCATCGACCTGCAAACCGAGCACGAGCGTTTCCTGACCGAGGAGCACTTTAAGCGCCCGACCTTCGTGACCGACTACCCGGCCGAGATCAAGGCCTTCTACATGCGCATGAACGACGACGGTAAGACCGTCGCCGCCGCCGACTGCCTGGTGCCGGGCATCGGCGAGATCATCGGTGGCTCCCAGCGCGAGGAGCGCCTGGATCTGCTCGAGGCCCGCATCAAGGACCTGGGCATGAATCCCGAGCAGTACAAGTACTACCTTGACCTGCGCCGCTACGGTTCCTGCAAGCACGCCGGCTACGGTCTGGGCTTCGAGCGCTTGGTGATGTACCTCACCGGCGTGGGCAACATCCGCGACGTCCTGCCGCACCCGCGCACCGTGGGCAACGCCGACTTCTAATCGTCTGACGCTAGCTCGCGTCGCCACACGCCAACGCTCATCGCACAAGCGTCTCTCGACATCGGTCGAGAGACGCTTTTTTCAACAGCATCCGTCAAGCTTTTGGCAAGTTTTTGGTCAGTTGAGCAGGGCTGTTGAAAACTCGAACCGCCGTTTGCCGACGACTACCGACCGCCCAGAGCGTCCTGCGCCCCTGGGAAAGCCCCACGTCCTAGGCTCCATACCGTCGCCACCCAAAACGGAAAGGACGTGGGCACGATGACCGAAGCCGCTGTTGAAACCTACGACACCACGACTAGAGGCGCCGCCTCGATGGCAGCCTATCGCGCCGTTCGCATCCTGCAACTATTAAGCGAAAACACCGGCGAGGACAAGGCCATGCTTTCCGATGAGTTGATCCGGCGCCTCGCCCATCCCGACGACCCCGCCCGCATGCCCATCTCGGCGGCGCGGCGCAGCATCTACACCGCCATCTCCGCGCTTCGCCATGCCGGATACGAAATTGAGTACAAACGCGGCGTGGGCTACAAACTTCTTACCCGCCCGCTCACCGATGAAGAGATCATCCGGCTCCACGGTATGGTCATGCGCAACCGCTCCACGCCTATCGCTATCCGCAAGAGCATGGCGCAGCATTTAGTTGCCATGGCGAGTGCCGACGTTCGCGGCTACCTCGATACACCCGAACCCGCTCCAAGCGCAGGCAGCAAGGCTACCAAGGCAACGCGCGCGCCCATCAAGCGCATCGACACGTGCGAGCTCGTCGAGCAGGCCATCGACCACGGAACCACGGTGAGTTTTGATATTTCGAGCGTCACGACACGCGGCGAAACCGAAGCAGCACGGATGACACTCCGTCCCTTTGCCATCAGGCAGCGCGATGGCATCTCGTATCTGCTGGGAACGGTCTACGACGCCCGAGGCACCGACGATACGCTGCGCACCGTCGAGATCGCCCGTATGAGAAACGTCAGCACGCGCCTGCTCGACGGCAAGAAGCTCTTCGCCGCCCTCGACGAGGAGGACGACGCCTCCTCCGCCGCATAAGACCCTCCGCCGCCCATTCGACTACCCGTACCGCCCATCCGATTCTGTATTAAAAAACCCGCCAGGCTGTTGTAAAAATGGACATCAGCGCTACTATAGTTCCACTTGCACTTTGTCCCAGTGCAGTGTTTCCAGCCATTTTTATACTGGGGGTAATGATATGAAGGACATCACCATCAGCCGCAGGAGCCTTCTGGTCTCCGCCGGCCTGCTCGCGCTCGCCCCGCTCGCCGGATGCGGCGGCAACTCTGGTTCCGGCTCTGCTGCCGTCGGTTCCGACTACACCATCGGCGTTCTGCAGCTCACCGAGCACTCCGCACTCGATGCCGCCAACGACGGCTTTGTCAAGGCCATCAAGGAGAGCGGCCTTAAGGTCAAGATCGACCAGAAGAACGCCCAGAACGACCAGTCCACGTGTAAGTCCATTGCCGACAAGTTTGTGGGCGACAACGTCAACCTGATTTATGCCATCGCCACGCCCGCCGCGCAGGCTGCCGCCGGCGCCACGGCCGATATCCCCATCGTGGGCTGCGCCATCACCGACTACGCCGCCTCCGGTCTGGTCCAGGACAACGACAAGCCCGGCACCAACGTCACGGGCGCTTCCGACCTCACCCCGGTCGCCGAGCAGCTCGAGATGATGCAGAAGGTCCTGCCCGACGTTAAAAAGGTCGGCCTGCTGTACTGCACCGCCGAGTCCAACTCCGACGTCCAGATCAAGGCCGCCAAGAAGGAGCTCGACAAGCTGGGCCTCGAGTACACTGACTTCACCGTCTCGAGCTCCAACGAGATTCAGTCCGTCGTCGAGTCTGCCGTGGGCAAGGTCGACGCGCTGTACTCCCCCACCGACAACACCATCGCCGCGGGTGCCTCGCAGGTCGGCCAGATCTGCAAGGAAAACAAGCTTCCCTTCGTGACCGGCGAGGAGGGCATGTGCATGGCCGGCGGCCTGTTCACCCTCTCCATCAACTATGAGGACCTGGGCTACGCCGCGGGCGAGATGGCCGTTAAGATCCTGAAGGGCGAGGCCAAGCCCGAGGATATGCCGATCAAGCACCTCTCGAGCAAGGACCTGGTCGTCGTCAAGAACGACGAAATGGCCGAGGCCCTGGGCATCGACCTTTCCGCCCTGGACGCGTAATGCCATACGCGGCATGCGTCTAGAGCCCGTGCTCGCGCTTTAGCCG
>NZ_JBDGBA010000001.1:251681-294753 GCF_040910185.1 Collinsella aerofaciens
AGCATGCTCATTGCATTGCAGGGCGCCGTTTCGCAGGGCGTCCTCTGGGGCATTATGGTGCTTGGCGTGTTTATCACGTTCCGCCTGCTCGACATTCCCGATATGACCTGCGACGGCAGCTTTGCCCTCGGCGGCTGCGTCTGCGCTGTGCTCATCGTCAATAACAACGTCGACCCGCTGTTCGCCGTGCTGGCCGGTATGTGCGCCGGCGCCATCGCGGGCGCCGTCACGGGCATTTTGACCACCGTCTTTGAGATTCCTGCGATCCTCGCCGGAATCCTCACCCAGATCAGCCTGTGGTCCATCAACCTGCGCATCATGGGCAAGTCCAATACGCCCATTCTTGCCAAAGGCACCGTGTTCTCGGCCGTCAGCAATATGACCGGTCTGCCGCAGTCCACCGTTGCCATCATCTTGGGCATCCTGCTCGCCGTGGCTATCGTTGCCATCCTGTATTGGTTCTTTGGCACCGAGATCGGCTCGGCGCTGCGAGCCACCGGCAACAACGAGTACATGATCCGCGCTCTGGGCGTCAACACCAACTCCACCAAGATGATCGCCCTCGTGCTCTCCAACGCCCTCATCGGCCTTTCGGGCGCGCTCATCTGCCAGAGCCAAAAGTATGCCGACATTGGTATGGGCACCGGTGCCATCGTTATCGGTCTTGCCGCCATTGTTATCGGCGAGGTGCTCGGCCGTCTGCTTCCCGGCGGCCTCACGCAGTTTAGCGTCCGTCTTGCCTCCGCCGTCTTTGGCTCCGTGGTGTACTTCCTTATCCGCGCCATCGTGCTGCAGTTGGGCATGGACGCCAACGACATGAAGCTGCTCTCCGCCGTGATTGTCGCTGTGGCCCTGTGCGTGCCCGTGGTTTGGGAGCGCTATAAGCTCCGCAGCTCCTACACGAAGGGGGATGAGGCAGATGCTTAAGCTCTCGCACGTCAAGAAGACCTTTAACAAGGGCACCGTCACCGAGAAGCGCGCGCTCACCGGCGTCGACCTCACCCTAAATGACGGCGACTTTGTAACCGTGATCGGCGGCAACGGCGCCGGCAAGTCCACGCTGCTCAACATGATCGCCGGCGTGTACCCGCTCGATTCGGGCGTTATTGAGCTCGACGGCACCGACATCTCGCGCCTGAGCGAGTCGCAGCGCGCCAAGTACCTGGGCCGCGTGTTTCAGGACCCCATGCGCGGTACCGCTGCCGACATGCAGATCGCCGAGAACCTGGCCCTCGCCAAGCGTCGCGGCCAGCGTCGCGGCCTTTCGTGGGGCGTCACCAAGGCCGAGAAAGATGAGTACGTCGAGCTGCTCAAGCGCCTGGACCTTGGTCTGGACACGCGTCTCAACGCCAAGGTCGGCCTGCTCTCGGGTGGCCAGCGCCAGGCACTCACCCTGCTGATGGCCACGCTCACCAGGCCGCGCCTGCTGCTGCTCGACGAGCACACCGCGGCCCTCGACCCCAAGACGGCCTCTAAGGTGCTTAACCTGACCGAGGAGATCGTCGACGAGAACCACCTGACCACGCTCATGGTCACGCACAACATGAACGACGCCATCCGTCTGGGCAACCGTCTGATCATGATGCACGAAGGCCACGTGATCTACGACGTGGCGGGCAATGAGAAGAAGTCGCTCACCGTAGCCGACCTGCTGCAGAAGTTCGAGGAGGTCTCGGGCGGCGAGCTCGCCAACGACCGCATGCTGCTGAGCTAAAACCTGCCAAAAAGGGACAGGTTTATTTTGGTAGGTTTTATCTGCGCAAACGTCAAAACCGCCGCAAAGGGACAGACGCCCTTGCGGCGGTTTTCGCATATTATGTCGATAATCCGATATTCAACCAGACATTCTGGCTAAGGACTAAGGAAACTGCCATGAAAAGACTCCCCCGCCTTGCGTTAGCCGCCGCGTTGTTTGCCGGCGCGCTCGCAGGCATCCCAAGCCTCGCTTTCGCGGGGAACCTGCCCGCCGCTATTGACGGCTCTGTGACCGTCATGCACACCAACGACATCCACGGCAGCTACAAGTACAGCTACAACGAAAGCAAGGGCACTGGCACTGTGGGCTTTGACGGACTGGCGGTTCTCTATAGCGCCCAGGGCAACGCCCCCGATCTTTTGCTCGATGCGGGCGACACCTTCCACGGACAGTCCTTCGCCACCATGAGCGAGGGTAAGAGCATCGCCGAGCTCATGGACACCTTCTATGCCGACGGCTACGACGCGACCACGCCAGGTAACCACGACTGGAGCTACGGCGCGGACAAACTCCGCACCATGACCGGCTACAGCACCACTGGCACGCCCTTCGCCATGCTCTGCGCGAACGCGAAGTCTACGAGCGGCGTATGGAGCTCGAGCATCACGAAGACGCTCGATCGCACCTGGGAGGATGGCGAAGATCACTCCACATTCGACTACAAAATCAAGGTCGGCGTCGTGGGCGCCATGGATGAGTCGCTGGGATCCTCGCTGCGCGCGGACCTGGTCGCGGGTACGTCGTTCTCGGGTGCCACGAACGCCATCAATGCCGAGGCAGAGCAGCTGCGCAAGGAGGGCTGCGATGTTGTTGTGTGTATCGCGCATACGCTCAACGCCAAGACCTTTGCCACACGGCTCCGTGGCATCGATGCCCTTATCGCAGGCCACGAGCACATCAACCTTAACGAGAAGGTGACGGGAGCCGACGGCAAGACGATCCACGTTGTCGAGGCAGGCAGCGCCTTTGCCGAGGTGGGGCTGCTTTCCGTCCCCTACGAGTACGACACCAAGGGCACCGAAAGCACCGACGATGATACGGTAACAGTATACGCAGGCAAAAGCGACGAGAAGCTCTACACCGCCAAGGACGTAAACGACCTTTTGGCAGACCCCGATAAGGGTTCCGACTACCAGAGCTGCCTCGCTGGGGTTCGCGACAACAAGATCGAGCCGCTCGACGAGGCCTTTGAAGCCGCATCGGGCAAGGTACTCGGCACGTCAGCCACCGACTATTTCTACGGTGAGGACGCTGCGGGTACGCACGGCTGGGAAATGGTGCGTACCACCGATTTCCGCCCCAGCAAGGAAGGCGACGCCGCCAAGGCCCAAACCATCGGCCACGTGATCTGCGGCTCCTATCTTGACTTGACGGGCGCGGACCTTGCCATCGAAAACGCAGGCGGCATCCGCGGCGGCATCGCGGCAGGCAACGTGACCGCCGGCAACGTCATCGCCATCTCGCCCTACGGCAACACCGTGGAGACCTGGACCATGACCGGTGCGGACTTCCTGGCAGCGCTCGAGCACTCGCTGCAGATCAGCGACGAGTGCAATCACAGCTACGAGCTTCAGCAAGCCTATGTGGCAGCCGGCCACACCGAGCAGGAGGCGCAAGACAAGTACAAGTGGCGCGACGATTCCGGCAGCGTCCTTTCCTTCGGCGGAATCAATGTGACAATCGATTGGACGCAGTCCGAAGGCAAGCGCATTGCGAGTGCCACACTCACCAAGGACGACAGCACGCTCGACCCCGCCAAGACCTATACCGTCGCCACCAACAACTACATCATCACCAACACGACTGACTTCCCCACCTTCGCAAACGCCACCAAGCACACCGAGTGGGGTACCTGCGAGTCAGCGCTAAGGACGCTGATCGGGCAGGGCAGCTGGGAGAGCAAGATGGCCTCGCTCGCGGGCACCATCAGCTTTGGCTCCGCTGCCGTGGACCCCACGCCCACACCGACCCCGACGCCTAAGCCCTCGCCTAAGACGGACACGGCGACCACGAAGGTCATCACCAAGAAGTCCACCGGCAAGCTCGCCGCAACGGGAGACCGCACGCTGGCAGTAGTTGGCGCGTGCCTTATCGGCGGCATCATCGTCATCATGCTCGGCATTATCTGGAAGCGTCGACGCTAAGCTACACCGCCGGGCCTTGCAGCCCCACCGCGTAAACCTTATATCGAGCACAGAAGCCCGTCCGAATTTGATCGGACGGGCTTCTTGGTGGGTATCATGGTTGGACGATCATTAGGAGGTTTCTCTACATGGAATTGTTTGAGCCGATTCTTCACTTCTTTGAGCAACGGTGGGTCCACAACATCATCTGGGCCGTCATCTTGGCGATAGGCACCGCCGTCGCCGCCAAGGTCGTATCCAAGACCCTGAACCATCTGCTTAACCGAGACGATAACCCGCTTCCGGCATCGAGTATCTTCATCAACATCGCGCGCGCCGTCATTTGGATGATCGGCGGCAGCTTTATCCTCGACAACTGTTTTGGCATTAATGCAAACGCCCTCGTCGCCGCTCTTGGCGTCGGCGGCATCGCTATCTCGCTCGGCTTTCAGGACACGCTGTCAAACCTTATCGGCGGCATGCAAGTGACCTTTATGGGCATCATCAAGCCCGGCGACAATATCGAGGTCGGCGGTGTGTCGGGCGTGGTCCAAGACATCACTTGGCGCCACACGACCATCGAAGATGCCTGCGGGCAGACCATCATCGTCCCCAACTCCAACATTTCCAAGAACACACTCGTGCATTTGATCCCCTTTGGACGCGTGGCCGTCCCCGTCGCGGTGAAAGACCCCTCCAAATGGGCGTCTCTCGATGCGCTAGCAGACGAGCTCGTCAGCGCCACCAAAACGGCCGTTTCGCCCATCTCGGGCTTTGACAAGGAGCCCTACGTGCTCTTTAGCGAAATCGGCGACTTTGGTATCAAGGGCAAGATCATCTTTATCGTCAGCGACGACAGCACCACTTTTACGGCAGCCGACGCCTGCATCCGCGCCATCGCCCCCATCATCGCCTAAACCACCGCAAAGGGGACAGGCATCTTTGTAGTGGTTTTCATTCGTGGTACCATGGTTCATATCGTTGTTTAAACGACTAAGGGAGTAGACACCATGGAAGAGGCCTATCGTCAAGCACGCAAGCGCGGCGAGCAGGGACGCCGTCGCGCCATTAGCCAAAGCGAGCATCCATACCTTACGGACCTCGATAGCTTGGTTGCTCAGCTCCCCTTAGGTCAGCGAGTGAGCGTCGGCCTGCGGGATATTCCGCTCGAAATGGTCGTCGGCACGGTCACCAAAGGCCGTCAGTCCGCCTTTTCATGCAACTTTATGCCCCTGCTGCCGTTTAACACCGAGTTCGCCCGCAAGTGGTCCAACCTCTACGACATCCAGGTAACCGAGGGCTATCGCGACCCCATCATCGTCACCGAGTTCATGCATCGGTTCTATGTCCAGGAAGGCAACAAACGCGTCAGTGTCCTTAAATTCCTGGACGCTCCAACGGTTTCGGCCAGGGTCACCCGTCTCTACCCCGGCACATGGGATTCCGTCGAAAGCCGCCTGTACGGTGAATTTTGCGCGTTTTGGCGCGTCTGCCCCCTATACGAGATCGAGTTCTCGCGTGAGGGAAGCTACGAGACGCTCGCCAAGATGCTCGGTCAGAACCTTATCGAAAAATGGCCGCAGAAAAAGGTCGACTACCTGCGCCACACCTTCCTGCTCTTTAAGCGCGCCTACCTTCGCGCAGGCGGCGACCACCTGGACATTACGCCCGCCGACGCCATGCTCGTCTACCTCAATGTGTACAACCAGGACCGCCTACTGGATACGCCGACGGATATCGTCGTAAACCGCCTGTGCAAGATTTGGCGCGAGCTGGTCATTGCCGGCAAAAATGACGAGGACAAGGTCGATCTTGTCGAAGCGCCGAGCGTCGATGAGGAGGAGTCGTCCGCCAAGTCCACCTCCGGCGTGCTCAACTTCTTTATGGGCAAGACTGTCTATTCGGCGGCCAACCCCCTGCGTATCGCCTTTATCCATGAGTTCCCCTGTGCGGCGTCGAGCTGGGACAGTCTGCACGACCAAGGACGTCAGTATCTCGATGAGCACTTTGACGGTATCGTGCGCACCGAGGCGTTCGAGGACTGTCACGATCCGGACGTGTTCTACGCCGCCGTGGAAACGGCTGTCAAACATGGAGACAGCGTCATCTTCTCGACCTCGCACCGCCTGATGGAATACACGCTCAGAGCTGCCGTTGAGTATCCCCAGGTTCGGTTCCTTAACTGCTCTATCGGCCTTCCCCACCAAAGCGTTCGTTCGTACTTTGGCAAGATGTACGAGGCCAAGTTCCTCCTGGGCGCCCTTGCCGCCAGCATGGCGGACAACCATCGCATCGGCTACCACGCGTCGGTCTTCGCGTCCGGCGCGCTCAGCGAGATCAATGCCTTTGCCATCGGCGCCTCGCTGCTCGACCCCCGCGCGCAAATTATCCTCACCTGGGGCGATGTGCCCGCCGGCGGTCTTACCGAGGCCATGTGCCGCGAAGGCGTGAGCGTCATGACCGGCGCTGACATGTCAAAGTCGCTCGAAGACCCCACGGCCTACGGACTCCACCGCCTGGTCGATGGCAAGGTTTCCGGCATCGCCATGCCGGTATGGAACTGGGGCCGTTACTACGAGCTCATCGTTCGCAGCCTTCTGCACGGCACGTGGGACGAGACCATCGATGACAACCAAGTGCGCGCCGTCAACTACTGGTACGGCATGAGCTCCGGCGTTATCGACATCCGTTACGCTCCGGGCCTACCCTACCAGACGCGCAAACTCGTGCAGTTGCTCCGCAACGGCATTGTCGAGGGATCCATCAACCCCTTTGGCGGCGAGCTCCACAGCCAGAACGGCGTGGTACAGATTGAAGGCTTTCCTCCGCTGCCGAGCACGCAGATTGTCGAGATGAATTGGCTGGCGGATAACGTGGTAGGCACCATTCCGCAGCTCGACGATGAGCCGAAAGTCCCTGCCCTATGAAAATCCTTGCCATAGCCGATACCGAAGAACGATGCCTTTGGGAGTGCTTTCGCAAGGAACGCTTTGAGGGAGTCGACCTGATTTTGTCCGCCGGCGATCTGGACCCGGACTATCTTGAGTTTTTGGTTACGGTCATCAACAAGCCGCTCATCTACGTGCGCGGCAATCACGATGATCGCTACGCACGTCATGCACCGGGCGGATGTATCTGCGTGGAAGACAGCGTGTACACGTACCGAGGGATTCGCATTGCGGGCCTTGGCGGGTCCATGCGTTATCGCGACGGCGCCAACATGTACACCGAACGCGAGATGTCCAAGCGCATGCGTAAGCTGTCGCGTAAGGTTAGGATGGTCGGCGGGTGCGACATTCTGCTTACCCATGCACCCGCCGCCGGTATGGGTGATCTGGACGATCTGCCGCATCGAGGGTTTGAGTGCTTTAACACGGCGCTTGAGTCCTGGGGGGCCGACTACATGGTGCATGGGCATGTACACCAAAGCTACGGTTACGATTTTCAGCGCAAGCGGCAGCATGTGTGTGGAACGACGATCATCAACGCCTGCGGCTATACGCAGTTTGAGCTCGACCAGACGCGCTACCCCATCCGTGGCTGGCAGGCAGCCTGGCTCAATTCGCAAACCATGCGCCGCGAGCTCAAACGCCACGATGCCATCGAGTCCTCAACAGCCAGAACACCCTGGTAACCACCACAAAGGGGAGACCGTCCCCTTTGTGGTGCTTTTGACGCGATAGCAAGAAACCCGGTCCTGCACAAGGCAGAACCGGGTTTCTTTAGCAATGCTTGCTTTGCTCAGGCAGTAACTAGCAGTTACTCAGCCAGGAAGTCACGCTGGACAGCGGGATCGACCTTGACGCCAGGGCCCATGGTGGAAGACACGGAGATGGACTTGACGTACTTGCCCTTAGCAGAAGAGGGCTTGACGCGCAGGATCTCGGTGTACAGGGCAGCGTAATTCTCGACGAGCTGCTGCTCAGAGAAGGACTTCTTGCCCAGGGGCACGTGGCAGATGCCGTAGCGGTCGGCGCGGTACTCAACGCGGCCAGCCTTGAGCTCGGAGACCATCTTGGCGACGTCCATGGTCACGGTGCCGAGCTTGGGGTTCGGCATGAGGCCACGGGGACCAAGGATCTTACCGATGCGGCCAACCTTGGCCATCATGTTCGGCGTAGCGATAGCGGCGTCGAAGTTGATCTCGCCCTTCTGGATCTGGGCGACGAGCTCGTCGGAACCGATGATGTCGGCGCCGGCAGCCTCGGCCTCGCGGGCCTTCTCACCCTCGGCGAAGACGGCAACACGAACGGTCTTGCCGGTGCCGTGAGGCAGGGAGATGGAACCACGGATGTTCTGGTCAGCCTTACGAGTATCGATGCCCAGACGGAAGTGGGCCTCGACGGTCTCGTCGAACTTGGCGGTGTCGAGCTCCTTGATGAGCTTGGCAGCCTGAAGGGGGGTGTAGAGCGTGGCGCGGTCGATCTTCTCGGCAGCGGCGTTATAGCTCTTACCATGCTTAGCCATGTGCATTACCTCCTGTGGTTAAACGGGCGTGAGCCCTCCCACATCGTATCGTGTGCCCTATTGCACACATTTAACGGGCGCCCCGGTCGGAGCACCCGTCGTTACCATAAGAAATCGCTACTCAGCGATGGTGACGCCCATGGAACGGGCGGTACCGGCGATGATCTTCTTGGCGGCGTCAATGTCGTTGGCATTGAGGTCCGGCATCTTGATCTCGGCGATCTTGGTGAGCTGCTCCTGGGAGAGCTGACCAACCTTGTCGGCCTGGGGCTTAGCGGAACCAGACTTGAGGTTCAGCTCCTTCTTGATGAGGTGAGCCGCCGGCGGGGTCTTGGTGATGAAGGAGAAGGACTTATCCTCATAGACAGAGATCTCAACGGGGATGATGTCGCCCTTCTTGTCCTGCGTCTCGGCGTTAAAGGCCTGGCAGAACTGCATGATGTTCACGCCAGCAGCGCCCAAGGCGGGGCCGACGGGAGGAGCGGGGTTAGCTGCACCAGCAGGAATCTGGAGCTTAATGACGTTGGCAACCTTCTTCTCAGCCATGGTCATTCCTTTCGAATCACGAGTGTGAAGTACTTGCTATATCGTAAGCACGCACGTGTTAGAAGCACTCCTGAGATGAGCAGTCACAGAAGAAGCACGCTCGCGCGAACGGACGAAAACTTAAGCGATGACAGCGACCTGGTTAAAGTCGAGCTCGACCGGCGTCTCGCGGCCAAAGATCATCAGCGTGACCTTGAGCTTGCCAGCCTCGGTGTTAACCTCGGAGACCTTGCCATCAAAGTCGGTAAGCGGGCCATCGGTGACACGGACGGACGTGCCGATCTGAATATCAACCGAGGTGCGCTTGGGCGAATCGCCCTTACCGGGACGACGAGTCATCTTGTTGTACTCGTCACGGGAAAGCGGAGCGGGCTTGCCGTTGCCGCCTAGGAAACCGGTGACGCCGGGCGTGTTGCGAACACACGTCCAAGCATCGTCATCCATCTCCATGCGGACCAGGACATAACCCGGGAAGATCTTGGAATCCTTGGTCTCGCGCTTGCCACCCTCTTTGATCTCGGTGACGCGCTCCATAGGAATCTCGATATCAAAGATACGGTCCTGCATGCCCATGGTCTCGATACGATGCTCGAGATCGGACTTTACGCGGTTCTCGTATCCGGAGTAAGTGTGAACGACGTACCAACGCTTAGACATGGTTTAGCCCCTCAATCCAGAGAACAGAGCAAGAGCCTCGCCAAAGCCAGCATCGAGCAGAGCGATGACGACGCCGACGACGACCAGAGAAGCGCAAACGACGACCGAGTAGTTCACGAGCTCCTTCTTATCGGGCCACGTGACACGCTTCATCTCGGACTTGACCGAAGCGAAATACTTCTTGGTGCGGGCGAAGAAACCAGGCTTCTCGTTCTTCTTGGACTTCGCAGCCTTCTCGTTCTTCTTGGCAACGGCCTTCTTGGCCTCAACCTTGGAGTTGGCGGCAGCGTTGTTGGCAGGTGCCGGCTGCTGAGCCTTCTTCTTGTTCTTCTTGTTGGCCATTTGGGTTACCTCCGCGCAATGCGCTTATACATGAGTAAACCGTAAGCCCCCAAGTGGGAGCTTACGGAATAATGACTGGCACGCCAGGAAGGACTCGAACCCTCAACACTCGGTTTTGGAGACCGATGCTCTACCAATTGAACTACTGGCGTATGTGACTAGAGACTAGCGAGTCTCTTTGTGCAGCGTGTGGTGACGGCACCAGGGGCAATACTTCTTGATCTCCATACGATCAGGCATGGTCGACTTGTTCTTGGTGGTCGTATAGTTGCGGCGCTTGCACTCAGTGCACGCAAGAGTAACTAGAGTACGCATGTATCCTGAACCTTTCATTTCCGCCCCGTACGGGCACGAGTTGTTACTTTATCAGCTCCACGTAAGTGCTGTCAATGAAAACCTCGAGTCAATTGGTTCTCGGTGGATCCATTCATATTTGGAACACATCAATGAAGCCATCGAGAGCTAATCGACGGTGCATCCAGGACCATTATCGATCCTCTCGACACCAGCAACGGCTCAATATCCATTGCAGAAAAGAACCCGGCACCCATATAAGTGCCGGGTTCTCTAAGTCAGCTATATCAAAGAGCTAATTTACTCAATGATCGTGGAGACGATGCCCGAACCGACGGTGTGGCCACCCTCGCGGATAGCGAAGCGCAGGCCCTCCTCCATGGCGATCGGGTGAATGAGGTCGCCCTCGATGGTGATGTGGTCACCAGGCATAGCCATCTCGGTGCCCTCGGGGAGCTTGACCGTACCGGTAACGTCGGTGGTACGGAAGTAGAACTGAGGACGATAACCATCGAAGAACGGGGTGTGACGGCCGCCCTCCTCCTTGGTCAGAACGTAGATCTCACCGGTGAACTTGGTGTGCGGGGTAACCGAACCGGGCTTGCAGAGAACCTGGCCGCGCTCGATGTCCTCACGCTTGATGCCGCGGAGCAGCAGACCGACGTTGTCGCCAGCCTCGCAGAAGTCCATGGACTTACGGAACATCTCGATACCGGTAACAACGGTGTTCTGGGTATCCTTGATGCCGACGATCTCGACGGGCTCGTTGAGCTTGAGCTCACCGCGCTCGACACGGCCGGTAGCAACGGTACCACGGCCGGAGATGGTCATAACGTCCTCAACGGCCATCAGGAACGGGAGGTCGTTGTTACGAGCAGGCGTCGGGATGTACTCGTCGACAGCGTTCATGAGCTCGCGAATGGCGTCCATCCACTTGGCGTCGCCCTCGAGAGCGCCCAGAGCGGAACCACGGATGACGGGGATGTCGTCGCCGGGGAAATCGTACTCGGAGAGGAGCTCACGGGTCTCCATCTCGACGAGGTCGATGAGCTCGTCATCGTCGACCATGTCGCACTTGTTCAGGAAGACGACGATGTAAGGAACGCCGACCTGACGGGCGAGCAGGATGTGCTCGCGGGTCTGAGCCATGGGGCCGTCGGTAGCGGCGATGACCAGGATAGCGCCGTCCATCTGAGCAGCGCCGGAGATCATGTTCTTGACGTAGTCAGCGTGGCCCGGGCAGTCAACGTGAGCGTAGTGACGGGCAGCAGTCTCGTACTCGACGTGGGAGACGGAGATCGTAATGCCGCGCTCGCGCTCCTCGGGAGCCTTGTCGATGTTCTCGAACGCAGTGAAGTCAGCCTTGCAGCCCTCGGTCTCGGAGAGAACCTTGGTGATGGCAGCGGTCAGCGTGGTCTTGCCGTGGTCGACGTGACCAATGGTGCCGATGTTAACATGCGGCTTAGTGCGCTCAAACTTCTCTTTGGCCATAAAGCCCTCCTCTAAACAGGTCGTCCCCGGACGGGACTTTGCCTTTATACCATAGTGGCCTCTCAACATACTATTGAGAAGCCACCGTGTTACCTATGGTAGCGGTGACTGGATTCGAACCAGTGACGCCACGGGTATGAACCGTGTGCTCTAACCAACTGAGCTACACCGCCGGATGGAGCCTGCAACCAGACTTGAACTGGTGACCTCTTCGTTACCAACGAAGTGCTCTACCGACTGAGCTATACAGGCACTTGACGGGTGGGAGCTATAGGATTCGAACCTATGTAGGCAGAGCCAACGGGTTTACAGCCCGTCCCCATTAACCACTCGGGCAAACTCCCAATCGTTCAAGTATCCGCAGGTCCTTTGGTCTTTTGGACCGCCGCCCCCGCGAACGAAAAAGATAATACGATGCAACCTTGGGGGCTGTCAACGAAAACCTCTAGATACACGGTGCCGGGCGTATCTATATAGTCATGACCTGCGGTTTTGTTGAGTTTGGATATGAAGGACGGTGGTTTTGGATACTGAGGTGACGTTTCCCGAGGTAACACTTTGGTGTAGTGGAGTAAGCCTGCAGAATATTACTTCGATAACGACTCATTTGCACCTATATATAGGTCGAGACCGGGCTTCCACGCCACGATCGAGCGTGGATTATCTCCCACTTTTAGCGCGGCTCTAAGGCCAAAGTGGCAGATTATCCACGTTCATTCTCCAGGCGAGAGAACTGTAAAGCCGCAACTACTCGGGCCAGGCCAAAGTAGACCCATAGAGCGGCTCCCCCTTGGTGCAGGGGTAGCGACTCAAGTAACACGACGATAGCAAGTCGAAAAAATAAGTCATGGCGTATTTCGAATAAACGCCGAGTCGGTCAATTCCGTTTCCCGCATTACCAAGACGATATACACGGTCAAAAGACCTCGATTTGTCATCGTTGCTAAACGCAGTAATTAGAATCTTCCTGCCCGAACGGCAATCAAGATACTCACGCGCCTGTGACGCAAATAGCCCGGAGACCGATACGAGAATTATCAATGACTGCGAAGCGTCTCCCATGTTTTTCAATTCCGCGACGTTAGCCCCAGCAACTATGCGAACTATCTTGCCCGCATAAAACATTTCCTGCTGAAATCGTACGAGATTGGCGCTCACATTATTGGTGCACCAGATTTCAACGTTTTTATGGCCATCAATTTCGTCGACAAGATGCTTAATAGCGATATCGGACACGCCGCTTTCAACCTCAGCGAACATCTCGATCATGCGAACGTCGAGCTCTGCCCTGTACTCCTCGTAGCCAAATTCCTCCTCTCGATGGCTTAAGTCGCTTGGAAAGACTGACTGAGTAAATGATTCTTTCAAATCGCTAAGAGACTGGTAGCCCAATCGATTGCAGAAACGACGAACAGCGGAACGGGTCACGAATGCATCGCGGGTTATTGCGGCAACATTGATTTCGCTCGAACGCCTAATGTGAGCGATGAGATATCGAGCGATGGCGGCATCGTTTGACCCAAACTCGCTGTTGATGATGGAGCTAATGCGATTGAGCACATCGAAGTCATTGATATTCACGTGATCCCTCTTTCCGCTCTCCTCGAAATCATGATTCATTTATTGAATCAAACAGCTTTGGTCGTTCTCCTATGATTCAAATCAGTTGACGTCATCTTAATCATAATTCCGCCACACGTATCCACCGTGTTGAATGATGGAAAGGGGATTCATGGGCAACGTGAACAACATGCCGTTTCTCTGGGGTTCCGCCACGGCGTCTTATCAGTGCGAGGGTGCCTGGAACGAAGACGGCAAAGGCCTTGGTGAGTGGGATTTCTTTAGCCACACAAGCAATAAGAACATCAACCATGTTGACGGTGATGTATCTTGCGACTTCTACCATCGCTATGAAGAAGATATCCGCATGATGAAAGAAGGCGGACAAAACACCTATCGCTTCTCTCTTTCATGGAGTCGAATCATCCCCACCGGTATCGGCAAAGTGAATGAAGAGGGTATCGATTTTTATAATCGGGTCATTGATTGCTGCCTCGAAAATGGCATAGAGCCCAACGTTACGCTGTTCCATTACGATCTGCCATTCACGCTTGCTTGCAAAGGCGGATGGCTGAACAACGACATGGCAGAGTGGTTCTGCAAATACGCCAAGATTTGCTTTGAGCGCTTTGGAGACCGCGTCAAAATCTGGGCTACCGTTAACGAGCCGCATTTCTACAGCTACTGCGTAAACATGTTGGGCAACTATCCCCCCAATCGATCGCTCGATGTTCAGTCGTACATGCAGTTTCAGTACAACCTGATGCGCGCAAGCGCACTCGCAGTCCGAGCATATCGTCAAATGGGCTACGACGGCATCATCGGCGCCGTCCACGATGGCGGCGTTGTCGAACTCGACCCGGCAACCGAGCACCCCGATGACGTATTTCGATACGCAGACTTTTTCGCCAATCGCATGATTCTGGCACCAGCGCTTCAGGGTCAACTGCCGCCAGAAATGGACGAAATCCTTGAAAAACTTGGCGTCTCGCTCTATCGATCCCCAAATGACGTAGAAGAATTCAGCGACGGTAAAGTCGATTTTATTGGACTCAACGTGTATTGCCGAGAGTATGTAACCGACTGGCACGGTGGAGAGCTTGCCGTTTCGGCGAACAATAAGGGCGGTTCGAGCAAAAAGGTCGAAGGAAAATGCATTGCGCCCTTGTTTGAAAGCGCCCGCGACAGCAATGTTCCCCGCAATAAATGGGGCCGCGAAATACTCCCAAGTTGCATGTATTCAACCATCATGGATGTCCACGAGCGCTATGACGCGCCCCGCATCTTTATTACGGAAAACGGACATGGCGCCTATGAGCAACCAGACGCAGACGGAATGATCCACGATGATGACCGCATCGAGCTTCTGGCCCAGTTCATCGAGCACATGATGAGGGCTAAGCGCGACGGCGCGCGCGTTGAGGGCTACTACCTCTGGTCGACGATGGATCTGTATAGCTGGATCAACGGCTACGAAAAACGATACGGACTTGTCCATATCGACTTCGAGAACAATCTGGAGCGCACCCCCAAAAAGAGCTGGTATTGGTACCGAGACCTTATCTCGAAGTATCAGGAGCAGGAAGGTTAGGAGAAAGAGATGAAATATCAGGCAATGTCCGAAACAGTCCTAAAGGCTGTTGGCGGCAAAGAGAACATTACATCGGTAACTCATTGTGCGACGCGCCTTCGCATCGACGCACGAGACACCTCGATCATCGATCTCCAGCTCGCCAAATCGGCCGACCAGGCGCTCGGGGCAGTAGTCAGCGGTGGCCAGCTTCAGGTGATCATCGGCCCCAACGTCACCGAGGCTTACAACGACTTCCTCGACTTCGCGGGAATCGAAGTCGGCGGTGGCACGGTTGCCGACGATGCCCAAACCGCCAAAGACCTTGCAGAAGGCATTAAAAGCGGTAACACCGCCATGGGCTTGATTGAGAAATTCGGGAACGTCTCTGCACAGGTATTCATGCCCATCGTCCCGGCGCTCATCGTTGGCGGACTCATTCTTTCGATCAAGAATCTCCTGGTCAATTATTGTGGATTGAGCACCGATAGCGGAACCGCCCAGGTTCTGCTGGCGATCTTCAGCGCCTCATTTAGCTTCCTGCCCGTTTACCTCGGCTATCAGCTCGCCGCCGTCATGAAGATGCAGCCTATCATGGGCGCACTGCTGGGCGCAATCATGATTAGCTCGTCTATTAGCGGTGCTGAGGGTCTCGACTTTCTTGGCATCCCCATCCCGACGAATGACTACTCGAGCACGGTGGTGCCAATCGTACTGGGCGTTGTGTTCATGTACTTTGTTGATCGCGGTCTTCAGAAAATCATCCCCGACATTACCAAACTGTTCTTGAAGCCGCTGCTCACCATGTTCATCGTCGTGCCTGTTGAGCTGATTATCCTCGGCCCCGCCGGCAGCATGATGGGCTACGCGCTGAGTGATGCCGCCACGTGGCTCATGGATAACGTGGCATTTATCGCTACTCCAATCCTTGCAGCCCTTAACCCCTATTTTGTCATGCTCGGTCTTGATAAGGCCTACATCGCGATCGAAGTTACGAGCTTGGCGCAGCTCGGCTGGGCGCCCATCATCTTTGGCTTCATCTCAAACCTCTGCATTGGCGGCACGAGTCTCGCCTTGGCAACTGCAATGAAAGGCAACAAGGAGAAGAGAGGTATGGTCA
Source organism: Collinsella aerofaciens (assembly GCF_040910185.1). Taxonomy (GTDB): domain Bacteria; phylum Actinomycetota; class Coriobacteriia; order Coriobacteriales; family Coriobacteriaceae; genus Collinsella; species Collinsella aerofaciens_BF. Next base: position 267,608 of record NZ_JBDGBA010000001.1, read on the forward strand.
CCACGGTTGCCGTCACCGCACTCTGTGGCGTAACTGAGCCCGCATTTTATGGCTGCCTCATCGAGCGTCCCCGCCTGCTTGTCGGCACGGCAATCGGCGCCCTCTGCGCGGGACTCCCTGCAGGTATCTTCGTCCTGAAGGAGTATGTTGCGGGAGCATGCCCCGGTCTTCTTTCTGCGCTGATCTTTATCGCTCCCGATGGATCCATGGGCAACTTCGTACTGGCGTGCGTTGTCGCCGTCATCGCCATCGTCGTCTCGTTCATCGCTGCACGCGTGATCATCAAGAAGAATCCCAACTATATTGAGTAGATGCCCGCTGCTTGCATTGGGGACATCCTCGGCAGACCATTAGCAAGAACCCAAGAAGTCCCTTAGGAGCTCGATTAATCCATTCGGATTCCTCAGGCACAAACGACCCCGATTCCACAATGAAATCGGGGTCGTCGTTTCTAAAGCCTTCGATAGACAATCGGTGTTTACCTTAGCTCCCTATCCAAGTTAATTATCCACGCTCGTTCTCCGGTCGGAAGATTTTCTTCGCTCGCGTGTCCAGAAATCCACGCTCGAGCAGAACATCCAGGTCCGCACCCGCCCTTGTCTCGATCTGTAACAGCAAGAGGCCTATTCCGCTTCTACATGTTACAGATCAAGATATTCCTAAAACACCCTAAGTTTCATCTCAATCTGTAACAGTTAGATGCCAAATATCGGTCTTGGTGTTACAGATTTAGACAAACTGGAGGACGAGACAAACCAAAAACGGGATGGGCGCTAACCTGATGGCGCGCCACCTAAATAGAAACGGGCTCTGTCCCATATAGAGACAGAGCCCGAAACTCTCATGGAGCCAGTGACAGGAATCGAACCTGCAACCCACTGATTACAAATCAGTTGCGCTACCGTTGCGCCACACTGGCACACTTGGCGCTTTCGCGCGAAGCCTGTTAAGAATAATGGAATTGCGGACGGGGCGCAACAGGCCGCACGGCGTTATATAAATATGCAAAATCCAGCAACAGCGCGTACCAGGCCCGTTCATTTCTGTCAGTGCGCCCTCAATCTTAAAACCATTCGCCAGAACGAATAGTTTTAATTACAATTGGCTATATAAAACTATTCGTTCTGGCGAAGGGTTTCGCGATGTTGACTACCAAGGAAGCAGCCGAGCTGCTCGGCATCAGCCCGCGCAGGGTGCAGGAGCTCATTAAGAACGGCGCGCTGACCGCCCGCAAGGCTTCTGGCGTGTGGCTCATCGACAAAGACAGCGTAGACGCGCGACTCCGCTCCGCAACCAAAAGAGGGGGACGACCTCGTCGTGGGCATGGGAAAAGCGAAGTCGCATTTACCCTCATGAACCGCACGCACGAAGTAGCCCAACTGGTCTACAGCACATCGCGAAAAGACTTCACCCACATCGGCGCCGACGTCGATTACGCCCACGCCCCTATTGGAGTATTTGGCCCTAATAGCCCCATATCGCTCGACTCCTTCCGCATCTGGTGGCGCGGCCGCGGTATCCCGCTCGCACGCATTGGACTAGCCTCCCTGCTTGCAGAAGCCGCAGTCGATGTTCCCGATGAACTCGTCCAGCGAAATCTTGGCCTCTCCTTATCCGACCAGTATTGGATTAGGCCCCAAGACTCCGGTCTCGCGTGGGAAGATATCAATTTCTTCAATAATGCTTTTGACGACGTCTCTCTCAGCATCGCGCCCTTCGCCCCAGAGGGCAAGGCAGCTGCCGCAAAGCCCGATAACACCTCGGACGGCAATCTTCAAAAGTACTGGACATGCGAGGATGACCGTCGAATCCTCCACAAGGCAGGTGCACATCTAAACCAGGAACCTTATAACGAGCTGGTGGCGACTGCACTTCACCGTCGCATCCTAAACGCTTGCGATTATGTGCCTTACTCGCTCGAGGGCACGGGCACTTCCGCCCTGAGCATATGCGATGTCTTCTTAACTGATGAAGAAGAGTATGTCCCTGCGTTCTATGTAAACCAGCATGCAAATGCAGACGAGCGACTAACCGATTACGAACGGTATGTAGCAAACTGCGAGGAGCTTGGAGCGACGGATATAAAAGACGCCCTTGACCGCATGATCGTATGCGATGACATCATTGCCAACTATGATCGCCATTGGCGCAACTTTGGCCTTGTGCGAAACGTAAACACGCTAGCCTGCAGACCTGCCCCTATCTTCGATTCGGGCTCATCACTCTGGTGCAACATATCACTAGAGGAGCTTAGGGCGGGAGAGCACAGTTTTACCAGCGCACAATTTCATTCAAGCCCCGCCAAACAAATGTTGCTCGTCGAGGACATGGGCTGGTTTGACGGCGACAAACTCGAGGGTTTCGTTGACGAGGCAATCGAAATCCTATCCAAAAACGACGCTCTTACAGCGAGACTGCCTTATCTAAAAGAGGCGCTAACATGGCGCCTCGAAAGAATGATCGACATCGCTGAATGGAGTTAGCGAGACAGCATCGCCCCGCCAACTCCCCTACCTCCCGCGCAGAGCTTTGAGCTTGGCCAGGGCCTCGGGGCTTAGACGGCTGCCCAGGGTCATCTTGATCTGCGGGGCCTCCTCGGCCTCGTGCACGTCGTTGTCGATCTGTTTGATCTCGTCCACCAGCATACGGCTCGAGATGCGCGTGACGCCCTTGCCCATGACGACGGCCTGGATCGTGCCGTCGCTCGATACCACGGAGCACGCGCGGCCTTCCTCGCGCGCCTCGATGCAGAGCTTTTGCACCACGGTATCGGCAGAAACGCCCGTCGGCGAAAACTCGATGCGCACGCCGCGGGCCGGCAGGTTGGGGCGCTCGTTGGAGATATTGCCCGCGCCGTCGAACACGATCACGGCCTCGTAGCGGCCCTGGGCAAAGGCGGCGACGTCGTTGATGAGGGCGGTGCGTGCCATATCGTGAACGTCGCTGGAATACGGATCGTCTGAATGGTCGTACACGAGCTTTTCGTAGCGCGGCGTGCAGTGGATCACGTTGTAGCCGTCGACCACCAGCAGCTCGGGCTTATTGGAGTGCACCGTCGAGACCGGGTCGGCGATGGCCTGCGCAAACGCATTGCCGCCCACGCCGTAGGTCGCGGCCGAAACAATCGGCTTGGCCGAGCCCTCGCCAAAGCGCTTGGCCTTGGACTTGGCACGGTTCTTTTTGGACATGCGCTACTCCTCCCCCATGAGCTCGCCGACGTTGCGGCGCAGCCACTCAAAGCACAGCGCCGTGGTCGCCTGGGCAACATTGAGGCTCTCGGTCATGCCGCGCTGGGGAAGCTTGGTCATAAAGTCGCATTTCTCGAGCACCAGGCGCGAGATGCCGTCGCCCTCGGAGCCCATGACGAGCGCCACGCGGCCCTCGAAGGGAGCATCCCAGCAGCTGCCCTCGGCGTGCTCGGAGGCGCCGCCCACCCAAAAACCAGCGGCCTTGAGGTCATCGAGTGCACGGGCAATATTGGGAACCTGCGCGATAGGCAGATGCATGACAGCACCGGCCGAGGTCTTGTAGCTGCCCACGGTCACGCCGGCGGCACGCTTGTTGGCGATGACGACGCCGGCCGCGCCCACGACCTCGGCGGAGCGCACAATGGCGCCAAAGTTGCCGTCGTCGGTCACATGGTCGAGCACGACGACAAGCGCCGGACCGTCGCCTGCGCGGTCGAGAATATCGGCGACATCAGCATAGGGGAAGTTGCCAACCTCGAGTGCGATGCCCTGATGAGCGCCATGGCTCGACAGTGCGTCGAGCTGCGCACGCGGCACATACTTAATGCGGACGCCCGCGGCATTGAGGTCGTCGACCAGGCGCGACAAGGCGGCATCGCGCTCTCCACCCTCGACAATGAGCGCGCACTTGATGGGAAAACCAGTGCGTAGCGCCTCGGCGGCAGCACGACGACCTTCGATAAACTCGCCCTTGGGAGCCTGGACAGCGTCGCGGTTGCGATCGCGCTGCGGACGTGCGGCCTGGGCGCGATCGCGCTGGCCCTTGGGAGCGGCAGCGCGGTCATTGCGGCGAATCGGACGCGAGCCAGAAGCAGCCTGCTTGCCGCCACGAGGCGCACGCTTGCGATTGTCGGCCATAAAGCGACCTCCTAAATACAACTATCAAACGAAACAAAATAAACGACCGCCCATGAATATTAATTCGGGCGGTCGGTACGGGTTTTCCAAGTGCCCGAGATTGCCGTGAAAGAGGAGCGACGCGTACTTGAGTACGCGAGCGACGGTTTGAACGGCAAGGTCGGGTGCTTGGGAAACCCGCGGGGATTAGAGAGATTTGATACGAGTGCCGGCAGCGGTATCTTCAATCGTCAGGCCCAGGTCCTTGAGCTGGTCGCGGATGGCGTCGGCCAGATCCCAGTTCTTGGCGGCGCGGGCCTCGGCGCGGGCCTCGAGAATCTTGGCAGCGGCCTCGTCCACGTCGTCACCCGTGTAGGCAACCAAACCGGCGGCAACGCCCAGCAGGCCCAGCGGCAACTCGACCTTGGGCTCGGGGAGCTCAACGCCAAGCGTATCGAGCAGCTCGGCCAGCGTGTCGGCGGCGGCAAGCGCGGCGGCCTTGTCGGCAGCGTCGCCCGCCTGCTCCAGGTACTGGTTGCACTCGGTCACAAAGCCAAAGACGGCACCCATGGCACCAGCGGTGTTAAAGTCGTCGTCCATGCACTCCTTAAAGGTGGCACGAGTCTCGGCGGCCTTGGCGGCAAACGCCTCGGCGGCAGCCGCATCGGCATCGGCCGTCGCATGGTTCGCGGCCCAGCGCAGGTTCTCGACCGTACCGGCGATACGCGTGAGCGAGTTCTCGGCACCCTCCAGGCGCTCCCAAGAAAAGTCGAGCGGCGAGCGATAGCTCGTCTGCAGCATCAGCAGGCGCAGGGCGGCAGCGGAGTGCTGTTCGAGGACCTCGGCCAGCGTAAAGAAGTTGCCGAGTGACTTGGACATCTTCTCGCCGTCAACCAGCAGCATGCCCGTGTGCATCCAGGTGTTGGAGAAGCCCTGGTGCCAGGCGCAGGTGGCCTGGGCGCACTCGTTCTCGTGATGCGGGAAAGCAAGATCGGAGCCACCGCCGTGGATATCGATCGGGGTACCCAGGTAGCGATGCACCATGGCGGCGCACTCGGTGTGCCAACCGGGACGGCCCTCGCCCCAGGGGCTCGGCCAGCTGGGCTCGCCGGGCTTGGCGGCCTTCCACAGGGCAAAGTCGAGCGGGTCGATCTTGTCCTCGTTCTCCTCGATGCGCGCACCAACCATAAGGTCGTCGATGTTGCGGCCCGAGACCTGACCATAGTTGGGATCGCTGCGCACGGCAAAGTACACATCGCCGTTATCGGCTGCGTAAGCGTGGCCCTGCTCGATAAGCGTCTTGATCATGGCGATCATGGGGCCGATCTCCTTGGTGGCGCGGGGGCGCACATCGGGATCGAGCACGTTGGCGGCGCGCATGACGCCGATGAACTTGTCGGAGAACTCCGTCGCGACCTCGGCAGCCGTACGGCCCTGCTCGTTGGCGCGCTTGATGATCTTGTCGTCGACATCGGTGAGGTTCTGGGCGAACGTGACCTCGTAGCCGCTCGCGATGAGCCAGCGTCGAATCACATCGAAGCTGATGAACGTGCGGGCATTGCCGATGTGGATGTTGTCGTAGACCGTGGGGCCGCACACGTACATGCGAACCTTGCCGGACTCGATGGGCTGGAACTCTTCCTTTTTATGGGTAGCGCTGTTGTAGATACGCATTCGTTACTCCTTAACGGTTTTCTGTAGCAGGCAGACGGCCCAGGCGCCGATTCCCTCGCCCTGGCCTTCCCAACCGAGCTTTTCGGTCGTAGTGGCGGCGACGCCTACATTTTCGACGTCAACGCCCAGGGCATGGGCAAGGTTGGCGCGCATGGCATCGCGGTGCGGGGTGATCTTGGGTTGCTGACAGGCAATGGTGCAATCGGCATCGACAAACTCAAAGCCCAGCTCGCGCGCATAGTCCATCACGCGAGCGAGCAGCACCATCGAATCGGCACCCTCGTAGGCAGGATCGGTGTCGGGGAATAGCTTGCCGATGTCTCCCCCGCGGCAGGCGCCCAGAATGGCGTCGGCCAAGGCGTGCGCGAGCACATCGGCATCCGAGTGGCCCAGCAGGCCGCGCTCGTAGGGAATGTCGACCCCGCCGATGATACATCGACGCCCCTCCACCAAACGGTGGACGTCGTAGCCGTGGCCAATGCGCAGGTTACTGAACATAGGGAAGGTCCTCTCCCTCGGCCATGCGGCCAAGCAGAATCGCGGTTACGGGACGCAGATCCTCGGGCACCGTCACCTTAAGGTTGTCGCGCGGGCTCTGGACACAGCGGACGCGCCCGCCCATGCGCTCGACCAGCGATGAGTCGTCGGTACCGATAAAGCCCTCGGCAATCGCCGCGGCATGGGCACGCTTCATCGCGTCGACGCTAAAGATCTGCGGCGTCTGCGCGGCCCAATAGAGCTCGCGCGGCGGCGTCTCGACGATATTATCGCCGTCGACGATCTTGAGCGTGTCGATCGCGGGCTGACCGCACACGACACCGTCGAGCGAGCGGTCACCCATGAGCACGTCGATAGCGTGGTCGATGGCCTCGGTCGTAATGAGCGGACGAGCGCCATCGTGGATGGCGACATATTCGAAACCCGCCGGAACCGCATGCACGCCGGCACGGGTGGAATCCTGACGGGTATCGCCGGCATCGGCAAAGCTGATGGGCGTGTCATAGTCAAACGGGTCGATGGCAAGGCGGCGCATCTCGGCACGGCGCTCGGCAGGACACACCACCACGATATGGCCGACCTTGTCGCTACGATCAAACGCGCGGATGGACCAGCTCATGAGCGGACGGCCCGCCACGTTAACGAGCTGCTTGCCGCCGGGATTTCCAAAGCGCTGACCGCTGCCGCCGGCAACGACCACGGCGCATACGGGCGCCATTATGCGTTCCCCTGTTTGGTGCCCTTCATGCGGTACAGCGAGTCCGCAAGAATGGCAGGGTTGTTGACGCCAAAGTCGCCCAGGCGCTCCGGATCCTCGCTGATGTCGTCCATGAGCTCCTGCAGCGAGCCGTACTCGTCGACGATCTTCTCGGCCACGCCGTCGCGCACGACGGACACGCGCGAAAGCGTGCGCAGGCCCAGCGGCGTCATGACGGAGTCCTCGTCCAGGTCGTCATAGCCCAGAACTGCCGCCACGTGCTGCGGGTCGGACAGGTCCTTAGGCGTCATGCGAGCGAGCTCTGCACGAATCTTCTCGGCGTTTGCCTCGGAGGAATCGCTCGCGTAGTCGCGGATCATCAGGTCGTATTCGGTATCCATGCTGGAACCGGCGAGCTGCTCGAGCTGCATCTGCACGAGCTTGCCCTGGTTGCCCAGCTTGACGATGCAATCCTTAAGCTCGGTCTTTGCTTGCTGCATGATCTCGAAGCTCGAGAAAATACCGGTAATGTCGGCGAGCGTAACGTAGTCGTCGAGCTCGAGGGCCGTCAGGCGCAGCAGGGAGCGGTCGAGCGACTGACGAGTAGTCTGAAGCGTGGCGACGAGCTGGTTGACCGAGCTCATGATGGTGGTGACGGGCTGGATCTCGTAGCTCTTGCCGTGAACGTACACGTTAACGACGGCACGACGGGCCGAGACCGAGATCACGATGGCATCGGTGAGCACCGACATGCGAGCGGCGGTGCGGTGACGCATGCCCGTCTCGCTCGTGGCAAGCGAGGGATCGGGATTGAGGTGGAAGTTGGCGCGCAGGATCTGGGTGAGGTCGCCGTCGATGACGATGGCACCGTCCATCTTGGAGAGCTCGAACAGACGGTTCGAGGTGAACGAAATGTTGAGCGGGAAGCCGTCGTTACCGGCAGCGAGCACGTTTTCGGTGTCGCCGACGCAGATAAGGGCGCCCAGGTGACCGGCGATGATCATGTCGAGGGCGGTGCGGATCGGCTGACCAGGTGCCGTCAGGCGGATGGCCTGTTCCATACGCTTTTGCAGCTCGTTCTTATCCAAGGCATCGCTCCCATCGTATACGCTCCATAAACGCTAAATAGTTTCTCACGGTTTGTCCCCGCGGCGCTTGCGAAATCCGATGCTTACAGAATGAGCGAACACAGCTGAGAGCCCAACCCAAATGGGCTGCTTATGTGGTAGCATCGGGGTTCACATGAATGAGGGAGTAGTCGCGTGGCCGGGTTCGCCTCCGGTGGCGCGGCAAGTCAACATACTGGCCGAAACGGTCTGGCTTGCCTTAATGAACGAGACTCGTGGTTGTGCGCGCAGCGCGTACGCCACGGGTCTTTTTTTTATTCCCCCAAGAGGTACACGCGGGCTCGCCCGCAGAGAGGGAGCCAGGCTATGGGACTCGCAGAGCTCGTGTTGCTCGCCGTTGGCCTTTCGATGGACGCCTTTGCCGTTTCCATCTGCAAGGGTCTCGGCATGAAAAAGATCAACCTTAAGGTCGCCGTGGTGCTCGGCCTGTTCTTTGGCGGCTTCCAGGCCGGCATGCCCGTAATCGGATGGGCGCTTGGCAGTCAGTTTATGGGCATCATCGGCCCCATCGACCACTGGATCGCCTTTATCCTGCTCGCCTTCATCGGCGGCAAAATGCTGTGGGAAGCCTTTACCGAGGACGAGGATGAAGGCGACGGCAAGGATGCCGAAAAGATTGACCTGGTCGAGTACCTGCTCCTCGCCATTGCCACCTCAATCGACGCCCTAGCCGTGGGCATCTCGTTTGCGGCACTCTCGGTCGACATCGTGCCCGCTGTATCGCTTATAGGCATCACAACGTTTATCTTCTCCGTCGCCGGCGTGGCGATCGGCCACACCTTTGGCGCGCGCTACGAAAAACCCGCCACCATCGTGGGTGGCGTCGTGCTTATCCTTATCGGCCTCAAGATTCTGCTGGAACACTTGGGGTTTTTGGCGCTGTAAAACACCCTTCAAAACTAAACGTCCGGGCAAGACCTCATGCAGAGTTTTGCATGAGGCCTTTTCATGCAGACTTTTGCATGTCATACTGATATGCAAAAGTCTGCACGTTAGGAGATCGCCGTGGATACCCTTCCCATCACCACACCGCGCCAAGCTGGCATCTACGTGCGCCAGGCACGCGATGCTCAGGGTCTCACCCGTGCAACCCTCGCTAAAAAAGCCGGTGTTTCGGAGCGCCTGCTCGCATCGCTCGAGCTGGGAGATGCCACGGGTATTCGGCTCGACAAGCTGCTGGCGGTTTTCGGTGCTCTCGGACTGGCACTAGTTGCTCAAGGGAATATCGACGACACGAAACATGAGCAGCCAACCGACGCCCCGCATGCCGATTTGCAACCTTGTAGCACCCCCAGGTGCCATCACACTCAACGTCTTCACCATCGCAACCGACGCGGCGCAGCCATTCCAGCTCTTCCAGATACCCCCTTTACGGCCGAGCTCTACGACAAGGCCTTCGCCGATTTCGCCATGTCCAATCTCGGAGTCTCGATTGCCGCAAGCGCATCTGCCCAAACCAAGCCCGAAGGGAGATAGCCAATGGCCAGAAAAACGCTTCGGACTATTATTTGCGGCGTACCCGCAGGAACGCTCATGCAAGATGAGAGCGGTCTAGTCAGTTTTGCCTACGATCAAGATTATGACGGACCAGCCCTATCGACCAACATTCCCGTATCAAATCGCACATACGGCCAACAGGTCATGAATCCGTACTTGTTTGGCCTTCTGCCCGACAGCGAGGACCAACGAAAAGCGATTGCCGCCGAATTCGACGCCAGGCCCAATAATCCCGTTGCGCTGCTCAGCCATATCGGACTCGACTGTCCGGGCGGAGTGCAGTTTTGCGCCGAAGAAGATATCGACGCCGCCTTGCATCGCACTGGCGAATACCGCCCTATAGACGACCACGAGATTGCCTTGCGCCTCAAGTCGATCAGGGATGACCGCGAGGCATCGTGGATGGGCCTAGATGAAAGTTGGTCACTTGGAGGCAACCAGGGCAAGTTCGCACTCGCGCTCATAGACGGTCGCTGGTGCGAATGCGTAGGTTCCTCGCCCACGACGCATATTTTCAAAAATGGCGTTATCGGATTTAAACTTGAAGCTCTTAATGAGTTTGTCTGCATGAAAAGCGCCCAGCGCGCGGGTATCGCAACGGCGAACGTTGAGTATCGCTTATTTGAGGACGAACCCGCCCTCATTGTTGAACGCTATGACCGTGTGAAAGCCAAAGACGGAACAATCATGCGTCTACACCAAGAAGACCTCTGTCAGGCCCTTGGAGTGATGCCCGCTCAAAAGTACACGGCAGACGGTGGCCCGACCGCACGCGACATTCAGGAACTCCTCGTCAACACGAGCCATCATCAACTTAACCTGTATCTGTTTACGCAGATACTTTTCTTTAACGCCATCATCGGCGCACCGGACGCGCATGCGAAGAACTATTCCCTGCTTCTTGGAAACGGCAGCACAGCTATGATGGCCCGTATGTATGACGTTGCATCGGGGCTGGCATACGAACGCATGCGGCGAAAAGCGCGCCTTGCCATGAGCGTTGGCGGCGAAAATCGTGTGGGGCGCATCGGTCCAGGCGCTATCCGCCGATACCACGGTATGGGCGACCCCGCGCTGGAGGCGGCGCTCACCGATGCCGGGCTATCCGAGAAGTTTTGCTTTGCGACCATGATGGACCTCGCCTACGAGGTACCCATTTGCATGGAAGAGGTCATGGACGAATACGCCGACCTGCCCGGCATGGCGGACCTGCGCGAGCATATGCTCGGCCCCGTCTGCGAAAACTGCCAGCGCACCCTCGACCTCATCAAGGCGGATATGGGCTAGGTGTCCGTAATCTCCCATTTCCCAAAAGAAGAGAGGAGGCACCCGTCGCAAAAGCTCGGGTGCCCCCTCTCATAATGTCATTTGCAATCCACCAGCACGTGGCTCGGACTGCTGCTAGCGCAACCTTTACGCAGCGAGGCGCTTGAGGACGTCGATGAGCAGCTCGTAGAAGCGCTCGGCAGAAGCGAGCTCCATGCTCTCGTCCGGGGTGTGGACATCGGAGAGCGTCGGGCCCACGGCGATGGCGTCCAAGCCGTGCAGGGCCTCGGCAAACAGGCCGCACTCAAGGCCGGCGTGAATGGACTCGATGCGCAGCTCGGAACCAAAGAGCTCGCGATAGCTCTCGACGAAGACGTCGCGGACCGGCGAATGCTCGGCATAGCTCCAGCCGGGATACTCGAACTCGAACTTGGCGTCGAATCCCAGGACATCGGCCAGCGTCTGCAGGCGGTCCTTGAACTCGTTCTGCAGCGAGGTGATCGAGGAGCGCGGGGACAGCATGATCTTGACCTCGTCGTCAGAGGTGGCAACCACGCCGATGTTGGAGGAAACCTCGACGGAGCCGTCGGTGGCGACGTTGCGGCGAATCACACCGTTGGGGGCAAGACGCAGGGCGCGGATGAGGGCAAGCGCGGACTTCTGGTCCATGGCCTCGACCTCGGCGTCGTCGGCAATCTCGACGGTGCAGGTAAAGCCGGGGTCGAAGACCTCAAGCTCGGCGGTGACGTCGGCGATGATGCCCCTTGCGATCTGGGCCGCGGCCTCGGCTGCAGCGTGGTCGGCGTAGACCAGCTCGGCCTTGCACTCACGGTTGATGGCGTTGTCCTTGGTGCCGCCGTTAAAGCTAACGATGGCGGGCTCGCCGGCGACCATCAGGCGGTCGATGATGCGGGCCATGATGAGGTTGCCGTTGCCGCGCTCCAGGTGGATATCGCTGCCGGAGTGGCCGCCCAGCAGGCCGGAGATGTCGAGCGTGAGGGTGCTACCGGTCTTGTGCTCGCGCGCGATCGGGCAGGTGTAGGTAACGACGACGCCGCCGGCACAGCTGACGGTGGCAACGCCCTCTTCCTCGGAGTCGAGGTTAATCATGGTGCGGGCGCTAATCTGGGACTTGTCGAGCGTCTCGGCGCCGACCAGGCCAGTCTCCTCGTCGGTGGTGAACACGCACTCGAGGGCGGGGTGAATGATCGAATCGTCATCGAGAACAGTGAGCATCAGAGCGACGGCAATACCGTTGTCGGCGCCCAGCGTGGTGCCGTTAGCGGTGAGGACGCCGTCCTTGACGACCAAGTCGATACCATCAGTCGTAAAGTCGTGCTCGACGGAACCCAGCTTGTCGCACACCATGTCGATGTGGCCCTGCAGCATCACGGTCGGGGCATTCTCGGCGCCGGCAGACGCGGGCTTGCGAATGATAACGTTGTAGACCTCGTCCTGGTACACATCGAGACCGCGCTCCTTGGCAAACGCGACCAGGAAATCGCTGATGCCCTTCTCGTTGCCAGACCCACGGGGGATCGCGCTGACCTCCTCAAAGAAATGGAACAGCTGGGCGGGCTCGTAGCCGGTAATCTTGTAGTCCATGGTGCCTCCTTGGCGCAACTGGTTAGACAGTAAGACATGCGACTTGTATATTCCCAGACTTTGCGTGCATAAACCAGTCGAAAACGCCGAGCGCCCTCGCATCATCGGCTAACGGTGGACCGCATAGCGTAACGGTCACAACTTCCGCAGCTCTACAAATCGAGGCGCCCTTTCCGGAGCGCCTCGATTGCGCGTATCAAATTGTCGCCACGCCCTACAGCGCGCCAGAGCCGGCTTGCATCATGCCGCCGGGGCCCGAGGTCACGCCGCCGCTCACGGGCGCGGCGTTGCCGGTGTGCGGTGCCGCCGGGGCGGTATCGCCACCGAGCGTGCCCGCCGGACGCGGTGCCGGGATCTCGCCCGTGCCGTGGCTAAAGACAAACTTGCCGTCGGCCACGTCGCACAGGACGGTATCGCCCTCGCCCCACTCGCCGGCCAGCAGCTCCTCGGACAGCGGGTCCTCGATGAGCTTTTGGATGGCGCGGCGCAGCGGACGCGCGCCGTTGGTGAGGTCGGTGCCCTCGGCCACGATCTTGTCGTAGGCTGCATCGGTGAGCTTGATATTCATGCCATTGGCGATCAGGCGCTGACGCAGGTCGTCCACCAGCAGGTGCGCGATCTTGGTCAGGTTCTCGCCCGAAAGCTTCTGGAACACCACGATGTCGTCGATACGGTTGAGCAGCTCGGGGCGGAACAGGCGCTTGAGCTCGCCCATCGCGCGACCACGGATCTCACTCGAGGTGAGGCCCTGCTCGCCGGTGGTGCCAAAGCCAACGCTCGCATCCTGCGCGATCTCGCGGGCGCCCACGTTTGACGTCATGATGATCACCGTATTGCGGAAGTCGACCGTCTTGCCCTGGCTATCGGTCAGACGGCCCTCCTCCAACACCTGCAGCAGGATATTGAAGATGTCGGGGTGCGCCTTCTCGATCTCGTCGAACAGCACGACCGAGTACGGGTGACGACGAACGGCCTTGGTGAGCTGGCCGCCCTCGTCGTGGCCCACATAGCCCGGGGGGCTACCGATGAGCTTGGAGACCTCGAACTCACTGCCAAACTCCGACATATCGAAGCTGATGAGCGCATCCTTGCTGCCAAAGAGATACTCGGCGAGCGTCTTGGCGAGCTCGGTTTTGCCCGTGCCGGTGGGGCCCAGGAAGATAAAGCTGCCGCCGGGGCGACGCGGGTCCTTGAGCGGCGAGCGGCTGCGGCGCACGGCCTTGGCAACGGCCTCGACGGCCTCGTCCTGACCGATGATGCGCGTCTTGAGCACGCTTTCGGCCTGCAGCAGGCGGCGGCTCTCGCTCTCGGTGAGCGAGGACACCGGCACGCCCGAGGTCACGGACACGATGTCGGCAATCTGGGAGACATCGATGGTGAGCGGGCTGGCGTCGAGCTCGGCCGTCCAGGCAGCCTTGGCCTCGGCGAGCTCAATCTCGGCAGCCTTTTGCTGCTCGGTGATCTCGGCGGCCTTGTTCATGTCGTCGCTCTCGGTGGCCTCCTGCGCGGCGGCCTTAAGCTCCTCCACGCGATGCTCGGCCTCGCGCACCGGCTCGGGCGCGCGGTTGGCGGCGATGCGGGCGCGGGCACCGGCCTCGTCGATGAGGTCGATGGCCTTATCGGGCAGGAAGCGATCCTGGATGTAGCGGTCGGAGAGGTTCGCGGCGGCCTCGATAGCACCCTGCGTATAGCGCACATGGTGGTGCTCCTCGTAGCGCGGCTTGAGCGCGGTCAGGATCTTGACCGTGTCCTCGACGCTCGGCTCCTCGACATCGATGGTCTGGAAGCGACGCTCGAAGGCCGGGTCCTTGGTGAGGTACTTGCGGAATTCCTCGGCCGTGGTGGCACCGATAATCTGAAAGGCACCGCGCGCGAGCACGGGTTTGAGCATGGAGCTCGCGTCGATGGAGCCCTCGGCAGAACCGGCACCGATGATGGTGTGCATCTCGTCGATAAACAGGATGACGTCGTCGGCTTCGGTGGCCTCCTGAATCACGTTCTTGAGGCGCTCCTCAAACTCGCCGCGATACTTGGCGCCCGCCACGAGGCCCGGCAGGTCGAGCGTCCAGATATTCTGGTTCATGAGGTTCTCGGGCACGTTGCCGGCTGCAATCTGCTGAGCCAGGCCCTCGACGATGGCCGTCTTGCCCACGCCGGGGTCGCCCAGAATGAGCGGGTTGTTCTTGGTGCGGCGCGAAAGAATTTCCATCATACGCTGGACTTCCTTTTCGCGACCAATTACAGGGTCGAGCTCGCCGTCGCGCGCCTTCTGCGTGAGGTTGGTCGCGAACTGCTTAAGCGTATCGGTGCCACCCCCCTTTTGCTGAGAGGTATCCGAGCCGCTAAAGAACGGCAGGCCCGCACCGGGACGACCAGCACCGGCGCCGGCGAGCGGACGCTTCTTGTCCTGGTCCTTGGCGGTGAGTTTCTCGATAGCCTTTTTGATGGAGGCGGACGACACACCCAGGCGCATGAGGATGTCCATGGCCATGCCGTTGCCCTCTTCGACGATACCGATCAGCAAGTGCTCGGTCGACACGTAGGTCTGGTTGTTCTCGCGCGCCACGCGGAATGAACGCTCCATCACGCTAATGACGAGCGGCGTAAAGGCGAGCTTGGCCGCCTCGGTCTCCTCACTGGGCTCGGGAACCGTGGTCTGGACCTCTTTGAGAGTATCCATGATGTCATCATAGGAGATGTCGAGCGAACGCAGCGCCTCGGCGGCAATGCCCTCGTCCTCCTTGGCAAGCGCGAGCAGCAGGTGCTCGGTGCCCACCTTATTTGAATGAAGATCGAGCGCTTCTTGCTTGGCCATGGACATGACCTTACGCGCACGATCGGTAAAACGGTCTAACATGCTAGTTCCTCTTAGACGAGCTAGTTTTTTCAAACGCAAAGCGCCGCCCCGCGGCAGCGCTTTGGTCTCTTTACCCATATGGAGTATATGTTAACAGCTGGAGGAATATCTATAAACCCGGCTCACATGAATGCAGGTTATGACCGCATCGCGGGACTCACCGCGCGATGCGCGACGGGCGCCCCGCAAGAGAAACCCTAGACGTCTTTCACCACGTCGGGACTCGTCGCACGCGATGCGCGATAGGCATCGGCCTCCTTGGAGACGCGTTCGAGCAGCTCGGATGTATCGACGCCCTCGACTTGCGCGACCGTTTCAACCGTCTGCATGGCGACCGCCCTCAGGTACGCGCACGCGCTGTCCCCCAGCTGCTCGAGGTCTATCTCCTCGCCGCCCTCCCGGGCAAAGCCGACCGCCATCACAAAGCCCATGATGCCCGAGACCAGAAAGCCCACCGCAAAGCTCGAATCTGCCTTGAGCTCTTCTCCGTCGGGGTGGACGATCTCTCTCACGCGGTCGATGATGATCGTATGGATGCCCTGCACGACCTGCTCGGCGGCACCCGCCCTCATGGTGATGACGATGCGCCGCAGCAGGCAGCGGACGTCGCGCCGGTCGAACGCCGAAAGGTCGCCCTCGCTCGAAAAATGCCAGAGGGCATCGGTGATAAGCTCGTTATCCTGCAGCAGCTGGGTCATGGCGATGGCGACGAGTTCATCGAAATCGTGAAAATAGTAGTAAAACGTTCCGCGATTGCACTGGGCGGCGCGGGTCACCTCGCCAACCGACAGCTCGAAGATGCTGTTGTTCTCGATGAGCTCCCAAAACGCCTCGATGATACGGGTGCGCGCATCGGGCGCATCGGCGTCCTTACGCGGTCTCGCCATGCGCCTCACCGCACCCCTGCGCCTTGGCGTTCATGATGAGCATCTGAAGACGGTTCTCCACGTTGGCGAAGCTCACGTCGGGATCGTAGTCGAGCGGCAGGAACTGCGCCGTGGGATACTGCTCCTTGAGCGCATGGATGAGCCCGCGCCCCACGACATGGTTGGGCAGACACCCGAACGGCTGCAGGATCACGAAGTTGCGGCAGCCGCGCTTGGCGTGCTCGAGGATCTCCGCCGGAATCAGCACGCCCTCGCCCGCATCGAACGTATGGTGCAGGATCTTATCGCTCGCGCGCACGAGCTCGGGCATGCGCGTCGGCGGCTCGTAGAGCGGGCTCGCCGCGCCCAAGCGGTCGCAACGGTCGTGCGCGAGCTCGAACAGGTTGTCCGCCGTGGCGTACCAGGCCTTTTCGGGCAGCGACAGGTCGACGTGGAACTCGCGCGACTGCGCATGCTTGTAGAAATAGGTCTTGCGGATCACGTCGGTCATGCGCGCCTCGATGACCTCGAGCCCGTTGTCCTCGAGGTAGCGCTCGATCTCGTGGTTGGCGCCGAGATGGAAATTGAGCAGGTACTCGCCCACGATGAGAACGGTCGGATGCGGGTTCGAGCGGTCGTACGGAACGGCGTCCATGATCGCAAGCGCGCGTTTGAAGCCCGTCGCCTGGCCTCTCAGCCCGGAGCGCTCCATGCCCTCGATAACCTCATCGAGCGCGCGGTCGAACGCAGCGTCCGCCGCGCCCTTCTCGAGCTCGTAGGGACGGATGCGCCTAAGCATGGCCTCGAGGGCATCGATCATGGGAAGACCGTAGGCGATCTGGATGCTCGGGCCAAGGCCGAGCTTGAAGCCCGGATGCGCATTGTGGGCATCGACGTCGTCGTTGGTGAGCACCGGGACATAGTCGTATCCCGCGTCGTCGAGCGCGCGGCGCAGCAGGGGCATGTAGTGCGTCAGGCGGCAGTCGCCGATATACTTGCCAGTCACCACGGCGACGTCGTGCGGGTCGTACTTACCGCTCTCGAGTGCCGCGAGCGCCTCGCCGATCACGATTTGCGCGGGGAAGCAGATGTCGTTGTGCACATAGCGTTTGCCCAGGCGGATGGCATCCTCGCGCCCGATATCAAGGGCCTCGGCGCGCACGCCCTGATTGCGCATCGCCGCGGTCATGAGCCTGCAGAACGCATGGGAGGTGTTGGGGACCAGCGCGATCTTGTCGTGCCGGTCGCGCTTGGTGTACTTGACCTTATACGGGTCGTCGAGCGGATGGACCGCGTGCACCCGGGCGCCCTCGGCACGCTCCTCCGCGCGACGACGGTTGACCGACTCGATAAACGAACGCACGCGAATGCCCATGGGACCGGCGACGTCGCTCTCATCGAGCTTGATCATCATCGGAACCTTGGAGCCCATCTCGCCCATCATGCGCGCGATCTCGTCGGTGAGATACGCATCGTGGCCGCAGCCGAAGCTGCCCATCTGCACGAGCTCGAGCTCGGGCGTCGATGCGACGATGACCGCGCACGACAGCATGCGCGCATGGTAGTTGTTCACGATGTCGATGCGGCTGTTGGAAAGATCGACGTTGCAGACCCCCGGCACCGCATCGGGCGTCAGCACGGGGATGCCGCGCTCAGAGAAGAGCTTGGGCAGCCCGTGGTTGACCAGCGGGTCGTTGTGGTACGGGCGCGAAGCGATCACCACCGCGTAGCCGCCGTCCTCGCGCACGTTCTCGAGCACCTGCCCGCCGCGCAGCTGCAGCTGGTTCTCAAACGTCTGCTGCGCGCGGTCCGCCTGCTCGGTCGCCTTGGCAACCAGGTCGGCATCGATATCGAAGGTCTCCTTGCACCACGCCTTGAGCTGGCGGTTTCGGTCGCCCTCGTCGTACCAGTGGAACAGCGGCGTATCGAACGGAACGCCGAAACGCTCCTCCGGGTTATCGGAATTGCGCATCACGTAGGGGTATCCCTTTACGACGGCGCACATCCACTCGCTGGTAGAGGCGGTGTTTTCGGTGGGCACCGTCGTGATGATGGGCATGAAGATGCGGTCGACGCCGGCGTCGACGAGATTGCGGATGTGCCCGTGGACGAGCTTGGCCGGGAAGCACACGGTGTCGGATGTGACGTGCGCCAGACCACGCTCGTACATCGCCTTGGTGCTGCGTCCCGAGACGCGCACCTTAAAGCCGAGCGTGCTGAAGAACGTCGACCAGAACGGCATGGTGTCCCAGAACTCGAGCACACGGGGAATGCCGATCGTGACATCGCGCCCCCCGCAGACGGGAACCGTGGGGTACGACTCGAACAGCAGCTTCTCGCGGTCGACAAAGAGATTGGGGGCAGCCGCGGTCCGGTCGCGCCCCGTGCCGGGTGCCTGTGCCTCGCAAGCACCCTGCGGACGCAGCTCCTCCGCCGCGGGAACCTCGCGCACGAGCTCATCCCATGAGATGGCGCCGCCGCGCGGGCAGCGATTGCCCGTGACGTAAAGCGAGCCGTCGCCAAATGCCACGACCGCGCGCTGGCAGCGGTTGTTGCACCGACGGCAGGTAACGCCGCCGAACTCGCGATGCTCGAAGCGCTCCACGGCATCGAGCCCGATAAACGACGTGCCGGCGTCGCCCTTGCGGCATTCCTCGCGCGCGAGCAGGGCGATACCGATAGCGCCCATCAGCCCCGGGTGGGGCGCACGCGTGACGGGTTTGCCCAGATACTGCTCGAATGCGCGCAGCACCGCGTCGTTTCGGAACGTGCCGCCCTGGACGACGACTTTGTCGCCCAGACGGTTGAGATTTGAAACGCGAATGACCTTGGTGAACACGTTCTCGATAATCGAACGGCAGAGACCGGCCATGATGTCACCCGGACCCTTACCGCGCCGCTGCTCGGAAACGACGCTGCTGTTCATGAACACCGTGCAGCGGCTGCCGAGAACGGCGGGGGCTTTGGACGAAAATGCCTCGGTCGCGATATCCTCAACGGCTATTCCGAGGTTTTTGGCAAAACCCTCGAGGAACGAGCCGCAGCCCGCAGAGCACGCCTCGTTGACGACGATATCGGTCAGCACGCCGTGGTTGAGCCAGATGGCCTTCATATCCTGTCCGCCGATGTCGAGCACGAAGGTCGCATCGGGAACGCATGCGCACGCGGCGCGGGCGTGCGCGACCGTCTCGACCGTATGGTAGTCGGCGTGGAACGCGCGCGCGAAAAGCTCCTCGCCGTATCCCGTGGTGCCCACGGCATCGATCGCAAGCGTGACTCCCGCTGTCTCCCAGCGGTTCTTCAAGCTGACAAGACCCTGTTGGGCGACGTCGAGCGGTCTGCCGTTATTAGACGCGTAGAACGAATCGACAAGCTCACCCGCCTCATCGACCAGGGCAAACTTGGTCGTCGTGCTCCCCGAATCGATACCGAGCGCCACACGCACCGTCTCTCCGGGCGCATACGCATCCGGACCCTTTGCCGGCGTCTCTTTGCCATGGCGTGCCGTAAAATCCGCCTGCTCGGCAGGTGTGGCAAAAAAGGGCTGGGCAAGACGTCCCTCCCCGCTTGCGGGCGCGACCGTCTCGAGCTTATCCAGCCGGACAAAAGCGTCGGGAAGGTCGATCGGTTGGGACGATGCGAACATGTCGGTCAGCGACAGGGCGGCACCGCGCGCGACCATGATCTGCGGATCGCGCGGGACGATAACCTGATCGTCCGATAGATTCAGTTGCTCCCGGAACACGCGGACCAGCGTGGGGTTGTAGGCGAGCGTACCGCCCTCGAAGATTACCGGCGGCTCGATGTCGATACCCTGGGCCAGACCGCCGATCGTTTGGCGGGCGACCGCGTGAAGCGCCGAAAGCGCCAGGTCGGTGGTAGGAATGCCCTCGTTGAGCAGCGGCTGGATATCGGTCTTTGCGTACACGCCGCAGCGGCCCGAGACCTCGTGGACGGTCGTTCCCCGGCTTGCGAGCTGCTCGAACTCGCCCGATTCGGTGCCGACCCCCATGAGCTTTGCCATCTCGTCGATAAATGCACCGGTACCGCCTGCGCACGAGCCGTTCATGCGCATGTCGGCAACCTCGATGTCTCCCTTATCGTTGGTGCGGAAGAAGATCATCTTGGCGTCTTGGCCGCCCAGCTCGATGGCGCAGCGCGTCTGCGGATAGAACCTGCTGATCGCGAGCGCGTTGGCGACCACCTCCTGAACGTACGAGGCGCCCAGCGCGGTCGCGATATCGCGCGCACCCGAGCCGGTCACCGCAACGCGCAGCGACTCATGGGGAAAGCGCTCGGCGAGCTCGCCGAGCATGGCGCGCGCGCTCGCTGTCTGACACGCCCCGTGGCGGCGATATCCCCACCACGCCTCGGTCATATCCTCGTGCATCGCGTAAACTTTGGTCGTCGTCGACCCTACGTCCAGTCCTACTAGCAACGCCATAATGCTCCGTCTCTCGCATTTTTCCCGCTAGAGATATACCACTCTACGTAATACAACAGACTGTTGTATTTAAACTCCGTATAAAAAGCGGCTGCCGAAACGCTTCAGCAGCCGCCGAATGCACCAACAGATTGTTCTGCGCGCTAGCACGTCGGGCAACGGAGCAGCACGGGCCCTTCGGTCATGCGCACCGCTCACGCCCGCGATGTCGCCGAGAGAGCTATCCACGCTTAGGGCTCCAACCAAGCAAGTCGCCCGCGCTCAGCAGATCCCTAAGCGAGCTACTCGCACTCAGGAGCCATAGCCTGCTCCAAGAGCTCGGCATGCTCCTCCTCGAAAACCGTCCCCACAGGGAAGGCGCGACGGAAGACGAAGTGGGAAATCGGACCGGCTACCAAAAGGTTCCACGGCAGCGCCATCACAAAATTATGCGGGATGTTGATCATCCAGATCGCGGGCACGGAATACAGGTTCGCAAGGATGCCGCCGGGCATGTGCGTCAGACCCTCGCAGGCACCGTACAGCGACATGATGATGACCATGGGAACGACCATGCAGGAGCTGACGGCGAGCGTCATGGCAAGTGGCGAGCTCTTGCCCGGCGTGACCAAGTACTTAAAGGCGAAACCCTTGGCGAGCGGGCTGGCGACGAACCAGTCGCAGCACATGGCAAAAATGTAGGCAATGGGGAAGCCGAGCCACGCAGCGGCAACAACCTCGCCGTTGATGGCCCCGTGCTGCAGGGCAACGTTGTAGATGCTCATCCAGAGCACCATGCAAAAGCACATGATAAAGGTGAACAGCAGGCTCTCTCGTTTGTTGATAGGCATAAAGGGCAGATTCCTTTCTGTGTTGCGTCGCGGCACCGCCAACAAAAACGGGCGGGCGAGATGGAGTTACTGGGACTTCATCTCGCCCGCCCGTGTTACGCGCGTCTGCGACTACTTATGTGGTGGAACCAGCCTAGCACGAAACGCATGCGCTTCGTAAGCGTTGAGTTTATGAAGATGCAGGGCACCGATAATCCCCCGACCCCATAAGTTGCGGTGGAATACGGACTGTTTTGACCCTTTAAGCAGCAATTCAGTCCCTATTTCACCGCAACTCATTGGGGGTGCAAAGTAATCTGTCCCCCTTGTACCAATTAGCTGGTGTGGCGCCAGCGAGGGTCGGTGAGCGTACGCGCCACACCCAGTCCAACGGGCAGAAACGCTACGATGAGCACTGCGCGCACAAACCAGCCGAGCATATTGACCGTGTCGAAGGTGCACATGTAATACATCGAGCGATACAGATACAAGCCCGGCACCATAATGACAATCGAAGGCACCGTGAGGGCGATGCGCGGGTAGGTGAGCTTGACTTCAGCCAAGCTTGCGAGCAGCCCCGATACCAGCGCGCCGATAAACGCTGCTGCCTCGGGAGGCATTCCCGTGCTGAGGCCCAGGAAGGGAATCATCGTCGGCGCATCGACAAGGGTCAGACGCAGGGTATTGGACACGGCGCCGATCAACCCAGCTGCCGCGGCCATCTTTACCGGGCTGTTGAACATCACCGAGAAGCCGAATACGCCAACGAAGCTCATCACCACGCGCAGGAGCGTAAGGGCAAGCGGCGAAAGGCCCAGTGGGGCAAAGTCGTCCGGCGCCAGGCCAACACACTCGGCAACCATCCAACCTACGAGGGTCGCCATCACAATAATCGATACGGCATATGAAAGGCGCTCGATACCGCTTCGCATGTCGAGCTTAGCGATGTCGAGGCCTGCCGTAATGAGTGGAAAGCCGGGAATCACAAAGAGCATGGCGCCGATATAGCCTTCTTGGTGCGACATTGCCCCCGGTATGACCTGGCCAAGGCCGAGCAATGCCAGCAGATACGAAACGCAAGCGAGCGCAACGCCGGTCGTCAGCGCGCTGAACTGACCAAGGCCTTGCTTGAGAATA
The DNA here is from genome assembly GCF_040910185.1 of Collinsella aerofaciens. Classification (GTDB taxonomy): domain Bacteria; phylum Actinomycetota; class Coriobacteriia; order Coriobacteriales; family Coriobacteriaceae; genus Collinsella; species Collinsella aerofaciens_BF. Next base: position 290,170 of record NZ_JBDGBA010000001.1, read on the forward strand.
TGGGAGCGGGCAAAGTTGCCGACACCCGCGCCCACAAACGCGCAGGCCATCTCGATAGGGCCGCCGCCGAGCAAAAAGACGAAGGCGCCGCAAGCACAAGCTGCCGCAAGGCCCTGTTGCCAGGGAGAGTAATCGGGTTTTGAACTCTCAACGGTCTTGAGCATCTCGTGGTATTCGTGCACGGTAAACCGGCGCCCATACGTCTCGATTTCCTTTAAGAAGCTCTCCATCATCCAAATGCGATGGGTATTGACTCCCGTTGTGGGCAGGCTGACAACCTCGTTAAAGCAGTGGCCATCTTCGATGCAGGTGCACTCAAACGACAGAAGACTTAAGTCAACGTGGATGGTGACACCGAGTACGGCGGCAACACGATTCATGGTATCGCGCACGCGCCAGGCACCCGTTCCGCTTGCCAGCATAAGCATGCCGGTGCGGCAGATGATGGATGATTTATCGGTGAGCGGCGCATCGACGGCAAGCTCATCGCCTGCCGTCACGATCTGGTGCCAGTCAGTTTTCATATGGAGCGCGCCGGCACGAACGCCGTGGTGCATGGGGGCTCTCGAAAGCAGCGAGTCAAGGCGCGAAGGCTGTGGGGGCTCCGTTGATTCGTCCTCAACCTCATCAGTCTCTTCATCGACCAGATCAAAGGAATCAAGCGGCGCTGGCTCGCGACGGTCGATCAGCTCCTCGTCCTCATCATCAAAGTAATTGAACTGATCGAGCATGTCCTCTTCGATTGAACGCTCGCTCGCGTCGTCCATATAGACGCTCCCTTCCTACCGACTAACCCCCATCCTAGGCAGCAACGGCTAAAGGAAACATAAAAGAGACGGCTGTCATGCGAGCCATGTGCGCAATAGCCGTGGGTAGTCGTTTAATAACGTCCCCAATGACTACCAGTAACTCGACAAGGACTGTCCCCAAGTGCCGGCAGAAAAGGAACGTCCCTAAGTGCCAACCAGGGCAACACCGCAGATAGAGGACGGACAGACACTATGACCCAATCCGAGGGCACTAAAAAGATAGGAGCCCCCGCTCGTGACCGCGGGTCGGGGCTGCGACAATGATGTTGAAGTGCCATAGGCGCAGCCGCGCCGCAACGAGGTTGGGAGGCTCCCATGCCAAAGTATTCTACCGCGTTCGGGATGGACGTCCACCTGAGGTCGACCACCGTCTGCGCCCTCGACGCGGACACCGGCGAGGCCGTGACGAGGAGGTTCCCCGGCAACCCCTGGGGCGAGATCGCCGGGTGGATGGATGGGTTCCCCGGGCCGTCGCTCGCGGCCTACGAGAGCGGCTACCTCGGCTTCGCCCCGCAAAGGGAGCTCGCCGGGCTCGGCGTCGAGTGCGTCGTCGCCGCGGTCTCGAAGATCCCCAGGTCGGCCGCCGACTCGGCCTCCAAGAACGACAGGAACGACGCCGCCAGGATGGCCAAGGCGATACTCGCCCACGACATCTCCCCCGTATGGGTCCCCTCCCCCGAGGTCGAAGGCATCAGGGACCTCGCCGGCGCCTACGGCGGGGCGACCGCGCGCCTGGCGACCGCCAAGCAGCGGCTGCTCGCCTTCCTCGCAAAGCGGGGGTTCGTCTACGGCGGCACCACGCCCGCCGGCAACCCGAGGAAGTACTGGGCCTACGACTTCCTGAGGTGGCTCGACAAGGTCAGGCCGGAGGACGATGGCGGGGTTCGGACGCTCGCCGCCCTGAGGAACGAGGTCGAGGCCGCGGCGGAGGCCCGGGCGGACCTGCTCTCCGAGTACAGGGCCGCCGTGGATGCCAGCCCGATCGCCGCGGAGGTGGCCGCCCTCCAGTCGATCAAGGGCTGCGCCTTCGCGCTGGCCGCAGCCTTCTCGGCCGAGGTCGGCGACTTCACGAGGTTCCGTTCCGGAAGGCAGGTCACGGCCTATTTCGGCCTCGCGCCGAGTCAGAGGTCGAGTGGCGACTCCGTGCGGCTCGGAGGCATCAGCGGCGCGGGCAACGCGCTCGTGAGGAAGCTGGCCGTTGAGGGCTCATGGTGCTACGCCGCGGCACGGCACCAGCCGAAGCTCATGCCGAGGGACACGGGCGTGCCCCTCGAGATAAGGATGCACGGGAGGAAGGGGTCCGAGCGGCTCCTGCGGCGGCGCGAGGAGATGCTCGCCCGCGGCATGCCCGCGGCGAAGGCCAACGCGGCCACCGCGGCCGAGCTCGTGAGGTGGCTCTGGGCCCTCGGCGCGATGTGCCGGGAGGGCGCGGAATAGACATAGCCCCCGTCCCGGCGAGCCGGGCGGCCTTCGGGGATACCCCCTATTTCGCTGTGCGCGCGGAGCCCTCCGCATGCGCCTCGACAGACTTGGGGAACCCCGCCGAAGGAATGGAGTGCGGGCCGGCAGAACGGTATCCGCGGATATGAGACTGAGCCGAAGGCGTCGACGACATGCCGGGGGCGGACCGGGACGGGTTAACGGCAGGCCCCGCCGACCGATTGCAAGCGGTCGGCGGGGCCATTGTGGCTCTTGACAGCGGATTGGGTCATATGAGCGAAAGCCCGCCAGAGCGAGCAAGGTGCCTTCAAGAAAAATGGCGCCGCAGGTTGAGCATAAGTCAGACACTATGACCCAATCCAGGGGCACGGAAACGACAGGAGCCCCCGCTCGTGACCGCGGGTCGGGGCTGCGACAATGTTGTTGAAGTGCCAGAGGCGCAGCCGCGCCGCAACGAGGTTGGGAGGCTCCCGTGCCTAGATATTCTACCGCCTTCGGAATGGACGTACACCTCAGGTCCACCACCGTCTGCGCGCTCGACGCGGAGACGGGCGAGGCCGTGACGAGGAGGTTCCGCGGCAACCCCTGGGGCGAGGTCGCGGAGTGGATGTCGGGCTTCCCCGGCCCGTCGCTCGCCGCCTACGAGAGCGGCTACCTCGGCTTTGTTAGCGTCAATATAATTTTCACCATTTCCACCAACGCATTTTCGCCAATCGCGCCAACGCGGATACGCCGGATTCGCCAACGCGGATGTGCCGCTTTCGGCGCCTAGGCGCCCTCCTCCTTCCCGTCCTCACCGCCGATGGACACGTCCTTCAGGCGGTACGACCGGCCCGTTATCTTGATCATCGCGCAGTGGTGGCACAGCCTGTCGGCGACCGCCGAGGCCGTGACGTTGCTGCCGAACACGTCGCCCCACCTGCCGACCGGCACGTTGGTCGTGACGATCGTCGACCGCTTGAGCGCGTAGCGCCTGTTCACCAGCTGGAACAGCAGGTCGGCGCCCTCCTTCCCGATATCGAGGTAGCCCAGCTCGTCTATTATCAGCAGGCTGCAGTGCTCGTAGAACCGCATCCTGCGCGCCAGCGCCTCCTTCGCCGAGGCGTGCTTGAGGTCCTCGACCAGCCTCGAGCAGTCGGCGAAGTACACCTGCTTGCGGGCCATCACCGCCTCGTGGCCTATGGCTATCGACAGGTGGGTCTTGCCGACGCCCGGGCTGCCGACGAGCACGACGTTGTCGCCGCGGTCGACGAACTCGAGCGTGGCCAGCTGCTCGACCAGCCCGCGGGGCACGCTCGGCTGGAAACCCCAGTCGAAGTCGGCCAGCGTCTTTATGTAGGGGAAGTTGGCCATCCTCGTGCGGCGCTCGTCGTCGGCGCGCCGCTTGAGGGTTATCTGGGCGTCGGTGAGCTCGAGCATGGCGTCGACCAGGCTCTTCCTCCCGTCGGCGACGAGCCTGACGTACTCGGGCACCGACGACGCCATGCCCTCGAGCCCCAGCTCCTCGAGATTGGCCGCCAGGCGGTTGAGCGGGCTGGCCTGCACCGCGGCGCTCACAGCGAGCCCCCTATCGAGTCGAGCAGCCCGAGGTTGGCGGCGGCGGCCGCCTCGATGTCGCCGGCGGCGTCGCCGAACCAGCGCTTCCCGGCCATGGCCTCGGCGTAGTGCGCCGGGTCGTAGGCCGGCCCGCCCGCCACGTGCGTCGCCACCAGCTCGCCGCCGACGTAGCAGTCCATCGCGCCGCCGGGCATGCAGACGATGCGGGCGGGCCTGCCGATGCAGCGCCTGGGCACCGACATGGGCTCGCCGTGCGCGCTGACCAGCATCGTGGCCGGCACCCTGGCCACGCGCACCACGTCGCCCATCGCCTCCTCGAGGGCGCGGAGGTTGCCGACGGGCAGCAGCGCGTCCTTCTCCTCCATGAACAGCGCGGAGGGCGGCAGCCCCGTGGTCTCGTTGGGCTCGGAGTTGCTGGCGTCCTCGATCCGCGCGATGATCTCGTCGATGTCGTCCCAGCCGTCGAAGTCGCCCTGGTAGGCCGCGAGCCGCGACAGGAAGCGGTTCGACGACTCGACCTTGCCCTTGGTCTGGGGGCTGCGCGGGCGGCACAGCTTCAGCTCGAAGCCGGCGGCCTTGGCGAACTCGTATGCGCGCTGGACCTTGAGGCGCCTGCCGCCCTTGACCGTCACCAGGGCGGACATGTTGTCCGTGACCCACTCGCGGGGCACGCCGCCGAGCCTCGCGATCGTGGCGTACATGCACCTGACCAGGTCGTCGGTCGTCCTGGTCCCCGACCGGATGAATATGTGCCTGCGGGAATGGCCCAGCGTCGCCG
>NZ_JBDGBA010000002.1:0-27684 GCF_040910185.1 Collinsella aerofaciens
CTCTCAACCCGGCTACCCGTTGTCGGCACGGTGGGCCGTCACCCCGCCGTCTACCTGATGGGCCGCGGAGCCATCCCCTCCCGTCGGGGCTTTAGCCGGGGTGCCATGCGGCACCCCGGGGTATCCGGTATTACCCGTCCTTTCGGGCGGCTATCCCGGGGGAGGGGGCAGGTTCTCCACGTGTTACTCAGCCGTTCGCCACTCGCTTCCCTCCGGAGAGGGGTGCCGTTCGACTTGCATGTGTTAGGCGCGCCGCCAGCGTTCATCCTGAGCCAGGATCGAACTCTCCGTCCAAATATGTTGGGCTTCGAGCCCGTCCGGTCCTCTCAGTCCATCGCTGATCGGTTCCGTTCGATTCATATGGTTCTAGTATAGGAAAAGGAATTTCTCGGGGCCGCCTCTCGGCGGCCTTGCGAAAAACAAATCCAAGTTAGACCATTTCAAATGGTTCGATGTCTGCCCGGATGCGACACTGAAGTAAGTGTCCATCCTCGCAGTATCCGGTTCTCAAGGTGCACGCCCCGCGGCTGATCCGGTCCGACCGGGCCGCGCGGCAAGGAGATATATTGCCAGACCGGAGGGCCCCCGCGGGCGGGAATCGCGCACTCCATATTTTGTTCACAAATGAATAGAACCCTCAGTTGCTTCGCTGAGGCCGTATTCGAAGCAGCAGCTTCTGATATTGGCGATGACCAGCTGTTTTATGAGTATTGAGACATCGGTCATCTCTGGAGCGCTACTTTACTCCAAAGGCATCAGCTATTTGTTTCCCATCGGTAAAAGGCGGGTTTTGTTCGCCAAGCGTTCTTATATATAGCTAGATACGGGTTCGAACCCGTGCCGCGGTAACAAAAAAAGCGGCCGGCATCCGCCAGTCGCTTTTCTATTCTATGGTGGGCCGTCAGGGGTTCAGCCTGCTTCGCAGGCGGCCGCTGCGGCGCTTTCGCGCCTTGCGCGCTGCGCTGGCAAACGCTCACGCGTTTACTCAGCTCCGCGCCCCGACGGGTCCGAACCCATGAAAGGGCGACAAAAAAGACGGCCAACCGAAGTTGACCGTCTCAACAATCTTTGGGTGGGCCGTCAGGGGTTCGAACCCTGGACCTTGGGATTAAAAGTCCCCTGCTCTGCCAGCTGAGCTAACGGCCCGCGGGTGGCATTGTACCACGGTCTGGGACTATTCCCAACTCCATTGGCCGTTCTGGAAAATCACAACTTCACGTCCATCAGGCGTAATGCCCGTAATATCGATGTCGTCCGTGCCGATCATAAAATCGACGTGCGTGCTCGAGACGTTAACACCATGCTCCAGGAGCTCCTCCTTGGACATGTCGTACCCACCCTCGATGCATTCGGGGAAACCGACACCTAGCGCGAGATGGCAGCTAGCGTTCTCGTCATAGAGCGTATCGTAGAACAGAACACCACTTTCGCGGATCGGCGTGTTCTTGGAAATGAGCGCGACTTCTCCCAGGTGAGCAGCGCCCTCGTCCGTATCGATGATACTTGCAAGCGTTGCCTTGCCCACGCGGGCGTCGTAGTCCACCACGCGGCCGCCCTCGAACTTAATCCAAAAATCGTCGACCTTATTGCCGTGGTGGATGAGCGGCATGGCCGAGTACACGATACCGTCGGCGCGCATGCGATCGGGCGAAGTGAAGACTTCCTCGGTGGGAATGTTGGGGAAGAAGGGGTGCCCATCGGGCGTCTTGCCCTTGCCGCCGGCCCACTCGTGACCCTTCGTCATGCCAATCATCAGATCGGTTCCATTTGCCGCGGTGTAATGCAGGCAGTCGAAACGATTGTCGTTCAGGAAACGCAGGTTCTTTTCGAATGCGGCGTCATGGAGCTCCCAGTCGCTCTCTGGGTCCTGGCCATCGGCGCGAGCGGTGTGCAGAATCGCATTCCACAGCTTATAGATTGCAACCTCGTCGGCGTCTCCCGGGAACACCTCGCGCGCCCAAGCCACGACCGGAGCGCCGGCGATGCACCACGGATTGATGTTGTAATCCAGTCCACGGCGGAAAACTTTGCACTGCGTATTCCTCGCCTTTGATGCCGCGGCCGGCTTGGCTGGATCGATGCCCTTGAGGGCCGCAGGATCCGCACCCTCGATAAAGACAAAGCAGGCACCATCCTGGGCCAAGGAATCCAGCTGCATGCGCTTCCACTCGGGCGTCTGCTCAAAATAGCTTTTCTCGACATGCTCGTACGTGAGCCTCGTCACGGCATCATCGGCCCAAATGACCGTCAAGTGGCCGGCGCCGGCAGCATAGGCCTCCGCGACCACCACGCGCGCAAACGGCGCGCACTCGACCGGAGACTGAACGACGACCTCCTGGCCGGGCTTGACGTTTACGCCCTTGCGGACGACCAGGCGCGCGTAGTTTTTAATCTTGGGCTCCAGGGCCTTCATGCCCTCCAGAGCCTCTTCGACCGTCAGGGCAGCTCGAATCATGTGCCACTCCATCTATCTATAGAACAGTAAAAAGGCGCGCCGCAAAAACGACGCGCCTTATATCTTAGCGATAAGTATGTATGCAAACGCTACTTCTTCTTGGAGTCCTTCTTGTCCTCCTCGGCAGCCGCGCGCTCAATAAGAGCGTTGAGCTTGTTCTCGGACATGCCCTCGGCCTGCGCGCGGTACATGTTGCGCAAGGGACGAATACGAGCGAAGTCATAGATAAAGTCGCCCAAAATGATGACGTAGGACAAAACAATGCCGACCATCTGGACAGGGCTGGACACCATGCCAGCGGGAGCGAAGTACAGCGAGGCCCAAATTGCCACGACGAGCACCATGCCAATGGCGAGCACAATCCACCAGATGCGACGGCGCTTGGTGTAGTCCTCGTCCTGCTTGAGGAGGATATTCGACACCGTATAGATGCGGTCCTCCTTGGCGCGCTGCTTAGCCTTGCGGGCGCGCTTCTCCTCTTTAGAGAGGCCCTCGAGGTTCTCGCCCTTCTCGAGCTCTTTGCGGCGTGCCTTAGACGAAGCCGGCACGACGCGAACGGAGCTCGCTGCTTGGCGGGCGGGCTTAGCAGATGCGGCAGACTTGCGCGCAACCCCGGTAACTTCGTGGGATTGCGTGCGCTTGTTCGTGGCGCTACGGGTACTCACTTATGCGTTCTCCTTCATGCTTGTGAACTGGGAGCCCGTGATGATCTGGAAGGCCTCGCGATAGCGCTCGGACGTGCCATCGATGACCTCGGCGGGCAGGTGCGGGGTCTCCCCCGTCATATCCCAGTTGGCCTTGAGCCAATTGCGGACGAATTGCTTGTCGTAGCTAGGCTGGATCTTGCCCTCCTCGTAGCTGGCAGCAGGCCAGAAACGGCTGGAGTCGGGCGTGAGACACTCGTCGATCAGCGTGACCTTGCCATCGATGACACCAAACTCGAACTTGGTGTCGGCAATGATGATGCCACGGGTCGCGGCGTACTCGGCGGCAGCCTTGTAGATCTTGAGGGAAAGGTCGCGAATCTGCGTGGCGATGTCCTCGCCCACGATCTCGCAGCAACGCTCGAACGAGATGTTCTCGTCGTGGTCACCGATCTCGGCCTTCGTGGACGGCGTGAACAGCGGCTCAGGAAGCTTGGAAGCCTCGGTCAGGCCCTCAGGCAGCTGGATGCCGCAGACGGTGCCGTTCTCGTCGTAGGTCTTCTTGCCCGAACCGGTCAGATAGCCGCGGACGATGCACTCGATAGGAATCGTCTGGGCCTTCTTAACCAGCATGGCGCGGCCAGCGAGGTAGTCACGATACTCAGCAAACTCCTCGGGGAAATCCGCCGGGTCGATGGAAACGAGATGGTTGGGGACGATGTCGGCAAACTTATCGAACCAGAATGCCGAGATGCGATTGAGTACCTCTCCCTTAAACGGAATCTCGTCGGGAAGAATGAAGTCGAACGCAGAAATGCGGTCGGTGGCAACCATCAGCAGGTTTTCACCGGCATCGTAAATATCACGAACCTTGCCACGGGAATCCGGACGACGCTCCATCGTTGTCACGTGAGTCACTCCTTACCTAAATACGACAGAAATGCGGGTTCTTTCCCGCATGTTTTCGCAAACTCGGAGCGGCAGGGACGCGGCCCCTCCTTCACCGAATAGCGAAAAGCTAGTGCTCCATTGTAGTAGATGCCGCGTCTGCCGTGTGCTCGCGGGGCAGATGAATTGTAAAAGTCGTACCCTTTCCAAGCTCCGACTCCACGGATATGTAGCCATGGTGACGCTCGACGATCTGCTTGGTCACGGCGAGGCCAACGCCCAGGCCGCCAGCTTCGCGGGCGCGGCTGGCATCGGCGCGCCAAAACCGCCCGAAGATGCGCGACAGATCGTCCTTGGCAATACCGATACCGGTATCAGAAACGGCAATGCTGACGTGCTTGCGGTCACTTAGCACCGACACCACGACCCAACCGCCCTCGGGGGTGTAGCGCATGGCGTTGCTCATGAGGTTGATAACACATTGCGTGATCATGTCGGGATCGGCCTCGACGACATCGTCGTGACCCTGGGTCTCGTCCGCAAAACGCAGGCGCAGATCGCGGTCGACAAACAGGCGCTCCTGGGCATTGACGATGGAACGCACGAAAGGAACCATGTCCACCGGCTCAAGGTTGAGCGGAGCCGTGCTGTTTTCCATGCGCGACAGGTCGAGCATCTGCTGCACCAGACGAGCCAGGCGGCGCGTCTCGGAAGCAACGGTCTCCAAATGCTCATCGTCGGTGGGATACACGCCATCCTGCATAGCCTCGACCGTTGCGAGCATGGCCATAAGCGGCGTGCGAAGCTCGTGTGCAACGTCTGAAGTCAGGCGCTTCTCGTGTTTCATATCCTTCTCGAGCGAAGTGGCCATCTCATCGAAGGTCTCACCCAGCTGATCGATCTCGTCATCACCGCGCAGTCCCGTGCGAGCCGACAGGTCGCCGTCACGAATTTGCTTTGCGGTACTGGTGATGCGATGAATCGGCTTGGTGAGCATGCGCGACACGAGCGATCCGATAACGACCGAAATGCAGATTGCAACAACCGCGGCGAGGGCCATGGCGTTAAAGGTCTTCTCCCTAAACGCAGAGTCCGCCTTGGTGAGCAGAGCGTCGGAGCCGATGGCCCACAGCTTTACCTGTCCGACATGCTCGCCGGAAGACGTTACAATCTCGACGTTAGCAACGCTATCGGAGTCGGTTGGAGCAGACGAGACCGGGCTATGCGATGCCCTCTTGCCGCTCGTGTCGTCGGTCGTAGCCTGGTTTTCGCGTACATCGGCGGTGGCGCTTGCCGAGGGCCAGGAATCGTCATAAACGATCACGCCCTTTTTATTGACGACCTGCATGCCCAGATCGTCGGAAACCAAACTCGACGTTGCGACCGTGCGCAGTTCTCCCGCGGTCCAAGAGCCGTTTTCCTCATATGAGGTTGCCAACTTCTCGGCAGCGGAATTTGCGATTTCGACGATATTGGAGCGTGTGTAATCCGAAAAGACCGTGCCCCACACAACAGAGACAACGCCCACCAGCACCAATACCGTCATGAGCGATGTCAGAGCAAAAGCAAGTGCCATGCGCGAGGGATAGCTCATCGTTGGCCGTGAATCGGAACGAGGCGTGTTCCAACTAGCCTTGGAACCCGCCTCGCTCTCCTGCTTGTGCTTTTGTCCGATTTCAAAGCGCGCAGGTGTCATATGTGATTTCCCTATTTCTCGTCCGACTTATCGGTCTTGGCCGGAGCCTCGAAGCGATAGCCGACACCATGGACGGTGTAGAGCCACTTGGGCTTCTTGGGATCATCGCCCAGCTTGGCGCGAAGATTCTTCACGTGGCTATCGATGGTGCGCTCATAGCCCTCAAAGTCATACCCGAGCACTTTCTCGACCAGCTCCATGCGGTTATACACACGGCCGGGATGGCGGGCAAGCGTGGTGAGCAGCTTGAACTCGGAAGCCGTCAGATCGACTTCCTTGCCCTCGACCAAGATCTTGTGGCCCGAGATATCGATGACCAGATCGCCGAAGTCGAGTACCTCGACGGCGGGCTCGTCGGCCTGATGGGCACGGCGGAACAGAGCGCGAACGCGGGCGACGAGCTCGCGCGGCGAGAACGGCTTAATCAGATAGTCGTCGGCGCCGAGCTCAAGACCGATAATACGGTCCTCGATCTCGCCCTTAGCCGTCAGCATGATGATGGGGACATCCGAGGTATCGCGAATGGTGCGGCAAACGCGCTCGCCGGGAATCTTGGGGAGCATAAGGTCGAGCACGACCAGGTCGAACTGATGCTTCTCGAACTCCTCGATCGCGGACTGGCCGTCGCCGACGCCCACAACCCAGTAGCCTTCGCGCTCGAGATAGGCAGCGACGGCGTCACGGATTGCCTTCTCATCCTCGACCAGCAGAATCTTTTTTGCATCTGAAGCCATAACACGGCCCCCCCTGTCTCAATTAGCTAAGAACAAGCCCATTTTAACGCACCTGAGCCCGCCGGATGCCGCTATGACGCGGCAGCTCGGCAGGCGGTACTCACAATTACAACGCGTTTATTCCCCTGTTGGCGCCTTTTTAACCCCTCTAAGCTTAAAGAGAGAATAGGCGTGCAGTGACCGTCTCTGGTATACCTTGGCTGTTGCGCACCGTGGCGTACGTAAGGAATGAGTCCGATTTTCCCGCCGTAGCTGGATAATCGCCATACTCCAAAGCGCGGTCGGGCGACAGCAGCGAGCCATAGGTCTTGGCAGAGGTGTCGATCAGGAAATGCGACGCCTGTACCTTAACAAGGTATTTATTCTTCTTGCCAGCCGCACATGCGAGCGGCTCGCGTGACAGAAAGAGGTACGGCCCTCCCTCATTACCGATATACGTGCCCATATTGCCCAGGCTGCCCACGCCGCTATAGGCCGCCTCGATAGAAAACACGAAGGTATCGCCCATATACACGGCCTCGAAAGGCGAAACTGACGAAGGGAGGACCAGCTGGGCACGCTTGGTGTTGTTGCCGTCGGTCAGATCGATTGCCGTTATGCCGTAGTAGACGCCCTCGTCGTTGCGGACACGCGGCGAGATGGTCAAAATGCCGTCGCTCGCGCGCGGAGCCGATGCAAAGCGGCCCGTCGATTTCCAAATTGCCTCGGCCTTGGATTCATCAAGCGAGCGACGATAGCAAAACGAATCACTACTCGTTTTATTGCCGCCTGCCGAGGGCATTTTATACCAGATAACCGATGACCCGAACGCCGTAAACAGGGGCGGATCATAGTCCTTGCCACCTCGATCGAGCTCAACCACATCGCCAGAGAGCGAAGCGCCCGACAGATTTTGAGCGTAGAGCTTCCACGATGAATTGGCAAAGTTCATCTCAACCCACGCGAATACGCCGTCGCCGGCACGGACATCGTAGAATGCGTATCCCGTGCCCTCGATAGGATCCTCGATTAATGTGGTAAGCGAGCCATCGCCCAGGTTGAGCACACCGAGTGTGTTGGCGTGCAATGCCGATGCGGGCGCCATCATCGCCGCGGCGTAATCGCCGTCGCAGTAGTACAGCAGCGTACCCAGAGGCAGCGTCCACGACGCCGCCGGCTCAAGATCGATGTCGACAGCCTCATACTCATCCGTAATCGAGATGATTTTGGAATCGTCCTTGATAACCTGCGGCTCGCCGGCGGCATCATCGCTGGTACCCGTTTTTTTCGAGCATCCGGCAAGCACCGTGGCAGCGCCCGCGGCAGCCCCACCGAGTACAAAGCCGCGACGCGATATTCCGTTCTTGATGTGATCGGCGATACCCATTAGGCGATCTCGGTGCGAGCGGCCTCGATAGCGCGTGTAAGCTGGTCGGCGCAGGAGGTCTTTTTCATACCGCAGGTATTACCGGCGAGAACCTCGATTACGCGATCGGCAGGAGCGCCCTCGACCAGCTTGGAGATAGCCTTGAGATTGCCGTCGCAGCCGCCGGTAAACTCAACGCCCATCACCTTGTTGCCGTCATCGGAAAGATCAAGGTGAATATTGCGAGCACACACGCCCTGAGGCTTGTAATCAAACGAAATCATGCGATCCCCTCTCAGAATGTTATTCGAGACGACTATTATCCCCGTCTTTCCCTAAATGCAACGAGGCGCTTTGCCGGCAACACACATTACCAGCAAAGCGCCCTAAAAAGCTAACGTTATGCCCGAACCTACTCGAAGCTCAGCTGCTCCAGACGATCAAAGACCGTGTCGATACGGGTGAGGAAGTCCCACGGATCAAAGATCTCGTCGAGCTTCTCCTGACTGACGGTGCAGCGCGGGTCGGCCTCGAGACGCTCCTTAAAGGTGGGGCCGGAGACACAATCCTGTACCTCGTGCCAGGTTGCCATAGCGTTCTCCTGCACAATGGCGTACGCGTCCTCGCGGGTGATGCCCGTGTCGACGAGGGCGAGCAGTACCTTGGAAGAGAAGATGAGGCCGCGGGTCTTATTGAGGTTGGCCATCATGCGGGCGGGATACAGCTGCAGGCCGTCGATAACGCGGATGAGGCACTGGAACATATGGTCGAGCGCGATGAAACTATCGGCCTGGGCGACGCGCTCGGCAGAGGAGTGCGAAATGTCACGCTCGTGCCACAGGGCGACGTTATCGAAGGCGACCTGGGCGTTGGACTTCACGACGCGCGACAGGCCGCAGACTTTCTCCATGGTGATGGGGTTGCGCTTGTGCGGCATGGCGGAGCTGCCCTTTTGGCCCTTGCGGAAGGGCTCCTCGGCCTCGAGCGTATCAGTCTTCTGCAGGTTGCGGACCTCGGTAGCGATACGCTCGCAGGTGGCCGCGGTGGTGGCGAGAACGCCGGCGAGATAGGCGTGATGGTCGCGGCTGATAACTTGCGTGGACAGCGGGTCGTGAACCAGGCCCAGGTGCTCGCAGACGTACTCCTCGACGAACGGCTCGATGGAGCTGTAGGTGCCGACGGCACCGGAGATGGCACCGAAGGCAACATTCTTGCGAGCGTCCTCAAGACGATCCAGATCGCGCTTGAGCTCCCAGGCCCAAGAGCCAAACTTCATGCCAAAGGTCATCGGCTCGGCGTGGATGCCATGAGTGCGGCCGGCACAGAGCGTGTTGCGCTCCTCAAAGGCGCGACGCTTGCAAATCTCGCCGAGCTTCTTGACGTCCTCGATGATCAGGTCGCAGGCCTGGGTGAGCTGGTAGCACAGGGCCGTGTCGCCCAGATCGGAGCTGGTCATGCCATAGTGAACCCAGCGGCTGGGCTTGGGGTCGCCCTCGGGAACATCGGCATCGATGTATTCCTTCATGTTGGTCAGGAAGGCAATGACGTCGTGGCGCGTGACTTCCTCGATCTCATCGACCTTCGCCTTCTCAAAGTTGGCATGGTCGCGGATCCACTGGGCCTCGTCTTTGGAAATACCGATCTTGCCGAGCTCCGCCTGGGCCTCGCAGGCCAGAACCTCGATCTCCTGCCAAATGGCGTACTTGTTCTCGAGGGAGAAGATGTGTCCCATCTCCGGGCGGGTATAGCGATCGATCATAGCGGCTCCTTTTTGGTTATTGGCACGTTGGTCGTAACCCAACCATTGTACCGTGCACAGGTGCAAGTATGGGCAGTAGGCATTAACCTAACATTTTGCCGCAAGAGCGGCCATGGGGACGTCTGCGCATTTGCTTCGCAAATCCGCACCGGCTGCGGTCGATCCCCTCGGATTCACGGTGACGATGGGGAAGACTTTGTTGAATTGGCCGTCCCGAGGTCTTCTGTGCTCCATGGAGCGGACAACGGGACATCCGCGTATTTGCTTCGCAAATCCGCACCGGCTTCAGGCGCCTGTCGGCGCCTTCGCCTGCTCGCTTTTACGCTCGCACCCTGTCGGGTTCGAGTCCCGGCGCTTTATTGAAAAAAGCACGGCACCGGAACGGTGTCGTGCTTTTACTTTTTCTGGAGCGGGCAACGGGACTCGAACCCGCGAGTGTCAGCTTGGGAAGCTGATGCCTTACCACTTGGCGATGCCCGCTTGTGTGTTGGCTAGTATAACGCGGTTGTCTTGTTCGATACAAGGGTAGCGATGCTTGTTTTAGCTGTGGAGATTCGTTTGAAAATCGCGTCAATTGTGGAGACGAGGACCTTTGACTTCCTGTTCTCCCTATCTTCTACCTGCACTTTTGCTTGATTGTTGTATTTGAGCTCAATTTGTCAGGAATTGGGCAAGCTTTTGGTCAGGCTCCGGTACTTACCCGCATGAACCTCGGGGGTAGCCTCATCCTACGCGTCGCAGCCTCCCCGTGCGACGCACGAGGGATAAGGAGCAGCCATGTCCAACGCACCCACGCACTCTGTCCACAGCGCAATCGCAACAGGTCCGCTGCTCCTGCTCCTCTTCCTGCTTTTCGGCTGCCTGGCACCGGGAGCCGCATTTGCCGTCGATGGCTACGACCAGCTCGGCTTCCGCACTATTAGCGATGATTGTGGGCCCTTCTTCATCGGCAAGTATGAAGCTCAAGACGCCTCGATTGCCTACTGTATGAACCAGGAGCGCCCCGGCCCCACCAAGCCGGGCGGCCCATGGCTCAACTTTGATCAAGGCTGGGTGTGGCTCGACGACGAGTTCGCGGCAATCGTTTGTCACGGATATCCTACCGCCACATCGTTTGGCGGCTACCATCTTTCACCCGATCGCGCCCGCGCCGCAACCCAGCTTGCCGTATGGATGCTCAACGGCACTACCCATGTCGACGGTACCTATTCCTACACGACCGCTCAGGGCAAAACCAAGAGCGGGCACTTTACCGCCGACAATGAAGTCGTGGCGGCTGCGCGGTGGCTCCACGACAACGCAAAATCAGGAAGCATCAAAGCCGCTCCGCACCGCGCGCGGCGCTATCTAGGAGCCGTATCGGGCGGCAGCAAACGTCAAGACATGCTCTATGTACTGCCGGCAGTCTCTGTTTCCTTCAAAAAACAGTCTGCAAACGCCGCCATTACCAGCGGAAACAATACTTATCAGTTTGACGGGGCAACATTCGATATTTTTGAGAGCGCCAGCGGCGCGCATGTCGGCACCATCCAGATGGACAGCAACGGTCGGGCGCAAGCAACACTTCTGCCCAACACGGCATACTACCTAGTTGAAACGAAGGCGCCGGCCGGCTATGTCCCCCGCCACGATCGTATTGCCTTTACCACGGGGAATGACGGCGGGCAGGTCGCCATTGATGAACAGCCCGGCACCATCAACCTGCGTATCGTAAAACTCGATGCCGCGACGAATGCCGGCCCCCAGGTGGGTTCTTCACTCGCAGGAGCAGAGTTCACGTGTGTGTCGCAATCAACCCCTGGATGGGCGCAAATCCTCACGACCGACGAAAGCGGTCGGGCCACCCTCGCCGATGTCCCCTTAGGAACCTTTACCATCTACGAATCAAAAGCCCCCGAGGGCTACCTGCCATCCAACGACAGCTGGACCTATACCGTTGGAGCCGACCAGCTCGGCGATTCAGGCGTGGTCGAGATCGAATCTCGCATTTCCGATATCTCCATTGCGTTTGACCTTGAGATTTCCAAATTCAAGGATTACGGCAATAGCGACCAATCCGGCCTGGAGCAGCCGGCGGGTGGTGTTGTCTTTGAGGTTGTCAGCAACAGCTCTCAGCAGGTTGTTGGCACACTGACCACAAACATCTATGGCTTTGCCTCCACCAAAGACCAGCCCGAAGCATGGTTCGGCACAGGTAAGCGACCCGCCGGTGTCCACGGAGCCGTCCCATACGACCGTGCCGGCTACACGGTTCGCGAGGTTCCGGAAACCGTCCCCGAGGGTTTTAAACGTGCAGGGGAATGGACCGTCGGGGCCAATCAGATTTCCAACGGCGCCGAGCTTCAATATATCGTGGACAACCACGCTCTGTCGACGCATCTCCAGATTGTAAAACGCGATGCCCAAACAGGCGCTTCTGTTCCACTAGCCGGATTCACCTTCCAACTCCTCGACAGCAATCACGAACCTGTCTCACAAACTTGCTGGTATCCAGCACATAACGTAATGGACACCTTTACGACTGACGCGACCGGGACCGTCACACTGCCCGAATCGCTCGTACCGGGCACCTATTATGTACGCGAAACCTCGGCCAAAGAGCCCTATCTTGTCGGCGAAGAAATCGAGGTAAACATACCCGCCGACATGAACCTAACGCCCGTTGCAATCGCCTCGTATTATGACCACGCCGCGACCGGAAACATCAGGATCGTTAAAACCGATGCCATAGACGGCAGCAGCCTCGCGGGCGCCGTCTTTGAGATCCGTGCCTCGGGTGATATCGTGCGCCCCGACGGTAGCATTGCCGCGCTCGACGGTGAGACCGTCGCGACCGTCACGTCGGATGAAACTGGAGAAGCACGCGCGGACAACCTCCCGCTGGGATCTGGCACCGCACGCTACGAGGTCGTCGAGACTCAAGCGCCGACCGGCTTTTTACTCGACCGGACGCCCCATATCGTAGACCTCGCTTATGCCGACCAGAAAACACCCGTCGTAGAAGCACGGCTTAACGTATCCGACGATTACACCAAGGTTGATATCTCCAAGGTCGATGCAAGCGGTGAGCAGGAAGTGGAAGGCGCACAACTCACCTTATATGGTCCCGATAAAACCGAAATAGACTCCTGGACCTCATCCGACAAGCCGCACCGCGTCGAACATCTTGCACCCGGCACCTACTCGTTGCGCGAAATGATGTCTCCGCGGACCTATGACCTTGCCGAGGAGATAACGTTTGAAATAAAGGATACGGGAGATGTCCAACCCGTCGCGATGAAGGATGCGCCCATCGAGATCAAGGGACAGGTCGACAAGCGTCAGGAACTTGTCCAACCTATCGAAAAAGGCCTGTTGGCTAACGGCGATGGTAAAAACCGCGCCACGACGCAAACCAATAGTGATGGGCTTTTCTCCTATACCATCGATGCTCGAAACGATTCCGCTACTTGGGTTGATGAGTTTACGATTACCGATGATCTTGAGTGCGCCAAAGACGGCACGGCGAGATTCATCTCAATCGAAACCCCCGTCGCCATCGGCGACCTCAACGGTCTGTGCAACGTATGGTATCGCACGACGCCGTTGGACTCGACAGACGTCGATGAGCCGGCAAACGCGACACTTGACGATGGGCACGAAAATCCTTGGCTTGAGTCCGACGAAGTAAAAGAGAGCCTGGGTGAGGACTGTCGCCTCGTCGATTACGACGGTTGGCACCTCTGGAAGGCGGATATCTCGACCACGGAATCCACCACACTCGAGGCGAAAGAACTCGACCTTGCATCCAATACCGTCGTAACGGCCATTCGAATTGAATACGGTGCGGTAGCCGCCGACTTTACGACTCGAAGCGATGCGGATTCTTGGACCCGCGATGATCTCAAAGATGAGCACGACGACCTTGACGATGCCAAAGCAATCCTTGGTGCAGACGCTCGGGGCGCAGTCGTGCACATGCAGGCAACATCGGCTTATACGCCCCAAACCGCACTCACCAACAGCGCACGCGTCGATCTTTGTCGCAACGGCGGCGGCGATAAACTTGAGTCACATGACGAGGACTGTGTCATTCAACGCTGTACCCTACCGCAGGACCTACCGGCAACAGGACCAGTTCCCATCGCCGCTTGCATCACCGCGCTCCTGACCTCGGGTGCCGCAGCCCTATGGTTCGCTCGCCTTAGGTCGATCCCAAAGAAGCGCTAGCGCGATGAAAAAGCGGGCGAGCCAGTCCCCTGGCTCGCCCGCTTTCAATCATGTAAATCGCCGTATCTACTCTGCAGACGAAGATCCACCATCAACGATTGCTTGCTCGGACTCAGGAATCCCATCGGCGCCCGTGCTCTGTTCTTGCTCCACCTCTTCGCTGATTGCGGAGGCGGGGGTCGAGCCCTTTGCACCCACGATGTAGGCAGCCCCAAATCCTAACGCAATGGCAATCAAGGTCAAAATCACGTAGACAGGCCAATGGCGCTTAATATACGAAAACACGTTGACTCCTTAGAGCTCCGTCTACGAACGGCGGATAACCTCGGTCACGACCTCGGATACCGTAGCAATGTTCGTCGGGTTGACATTGTGGGGCAGGTCGTCCTCGGTACGAGCGCAAGCCAGACGTGTGCCGTCCACACCGGCGATGGTGAGGGCTCGGCGGCTCGCCTCGAGCGCGGCGTAGGCATCGGTCTTGGCATAGGGCATCTCGAGCGCGCCACAATCGACATGGAACGACTTGCAGACCTTGCTGACCAGGTTCATGATGCGGCGATCGCCCTTGAGCAGTTGTTGTTCGCCCTCGACCGTCACAACCGAAAGCCTACCGGCGCCGACGGATTCAAGATTGATAAAGAATACGCCGCGGAGCTTATCGCGATGCGAAGCCAAGAAGGCCTTCATGCCGGCGCCATCACAATCCGAGGCACCCGTTGCCACAAACCAGATATCGTGACCGAGCAGCTCATCATCGCCCATAGAGGCGACAGCCGAGAGCATATCTTCGGAAGAAGCGCCATCGGAAGACGTAGCGCCGCCCTTCCAGCCATCGTTATCGTCCTCGAAGTTATCCCACGAACCGATACCGCGACCGGATTTCTTGGCATCGTAATCGTCTTCGACGCCCAGCCAGTCACTCATGCTGTCCTGCTCGTTTTTCTTTTTACGACCGAACAGGCCACCCAGGCCGCGCTTACGAGACTTGGGTGCCGCCGGGGCGGGAGCCGAAATGGTCTCGATCGGCTGCGCGCCCGACGCAACGGGCATAGGAGGCGCAACGGGTGCCGATGTGGGTTCGGGACCTTGGGCGGTAGCAAAGGGGTCGTTGACTTGGGCAGAGGGATCGGGAAGGTCGAACAGCGACGTGCGAGACGCAACGTTTGCCTGCTTCATAGACGGCAGCGACGGATCGGGGACTGAAGCCAGCGGAGACGAGGAAGGTGCAGGCGACGGTGCCGACGCCGGATCGGGAACATTCATCTGCGGACGCGGCGATGCCTGGGAGGAAATCTGGGCCATAAGGGAATCGACCGTTTCGTCCTGGGTGGGAGCGACATTGGCAACCGTGGCACCGGAACCACTCGGGGTCGGCATGGTGAAAATCTGCGTGGAATAAGGCCTCGACTCATCCGTCTCGGGAGTCTCGGAAACCGCAGGCACTTCCTCCTGCTCGACCTCGGTCGAATCACCCTGATCGGCTGCCGCGTATTGCTCTTCGTCAGAGTTGGCCTCGACGGACTCGTCCTCGGCAGCATCCTGAATTTCGGCAGCATCAATGGGCTCGTCATCGTCCACCGCGTCGCCCTGTTCATCGGAAATAGGAAGGGGCTCAGCAATCGCGGTGCCCTGCTTTTCAAACGTTATCGTGGAATCGAACTTCGCGGCATCAAACGACATGGTGCTATCGACGTGCTGCTGAGCCTCGAAAGACGTTGTTGCCTCAACAACATCCGCGGACGTCGGTTGCTGGGACTCAAAGGACGTTGTAGCTTCGGCGGCGTCGACGGGCGCGGACTGCATAGCCTCGTTCTGCTCGAACTCTTGCGCCGCGTGCTCACGTGCCGCCTCGGCTGCCTGCTGCTGAGCGATAGCCTCCTGCTCGGCAGCCTCGCGTGCGGCAGCGCGCTTCTCCTCGAAATCGTCGACAAATTTCTTGCCCTTTGCAAGCGCACCCTTAAAGAAGTTGGAAGCGCTGGCGCCAATCGACGAGAACGCGGATGCAATGTCGGCATGGGGCGTTGCCGCGGGAATCTCGGCCGAGAAATCAGTATCGCTCTCGTAAGACACGCGCCTCGGCTGTTCAACGTAATCGTCGTCAGACTCGTCCGCAACGTCTTGCGCCGGCGCGGCGGGAGCCAAAACGTCCAGTCCTGCCGCGGGATCGATCGCGGACACCGCCTCGGGCTCGGCAACGGCAGCGGCAACCGCGGCAGACTCATCATCCACGGTGACAGCGGGCGCAGGTGCAGTCACGACGGGGGCAGGCTCGGGCTCAAACGTCGGCTCCTCGCCCTCCTCGTAATCGAGCGTGCAGGACTCGGGAAGCATTCCGAGCGCACGGATGGCATCCGAACCAAAGCGGATGTTGCCGGCGGCATTGCGATAGAGCTTGGGCTCGGGCTCGGCCGCGACAGGCTCCTCCACCGGCTCGGCAGCGGAAACCTCGTCATTGAACTCTTCGGCCTGGACAGCCTGATTCTGATCCTCGGGCACGATGGCGCCGATCAGCGTCTCGTCGGCAGACGCACCCTCAAAGCCCTCGATCTGCTCGTCGAAAGCCTCACCCTGTTCGGGCTCGGTTTGAGCGTCGGGAGCAATCGGCTGACCGAACTCGTCCTCGGCGCAGGTAGGCTCTTCATACTCGATGGTGTTGCCGTAGTCGTTTTGCTGCTGGGCCGCGGCATATTCCGCCGCTGCGCGCGCCATTTCCTCGGCACGGCGCTTTTGCTCCCCAAAATAGGTATCGAACGGAACATCGTCGGGAAACTCGTTTTCACCCTGGAAGGGAGCAACGTTGTCCATAACGCCGAGCATAGCGGCGACAGAAGATTTGTTGCACACCGCGCCGGACGTATAGGGAAGAATGTGGCGGTTAGAGATGATGTTTGCCGCGTTGGCAAGTGCAACGAGGGAAGCGAGGATCGCGACAATCCACAGCAGAACCTTGAGCGCGCCGGGGAGCGGCAGGATACGCAGGATGGCAACGGCAGCAGGGGCAACCGTGGCAACGGGCAACAGCTTGGCAATGAGCGCACGATACGAAGCATAGGGCTCGCGGGCGAGCAGCTCAGCACGGGGAGAGTCGTAGTGTGCGACAACGACCACCGGGCGGTTGCGCGGAGACGCGAGCGGGCCCGAGGCCTTGTGGTAGGCGATGACATTTTGGCTCACGCCCGTCTTGCCCAGGCGCGAAACCACGGGATGCCCTGTGCGCTCGAGCACGTAGAGCACGGCACCGACAATGGCCAGCAAGGTGCCGACCAAGCCGATACCGCCGCCGATGCCCATCAGCAGGGCACCGGCAAACGCAAGAATACCGGTAACGGCAAATGCCAACCTACTGGGCGCCGGGGCATTGAACTCCTGAACCTCGGGATCAAAGCCGTGGTTGCGGAAGATCTGAGCGATATCCTCGGCAGCCAAGCGCTCTTCTTCGCTGCATGCCGGCGTAATGCCGGTGTTCTGCAGCAGGTGGTTAATATAGTTCTGGGTGTTCGCCATGTGCGCTCCACATCCATAATCCGACAAATAGGCCCAATGCATGCACATTAGAACCGTATATAGTCGAAAGTATACCCCGAGCGAGCGCAAACGACCGAATTCGGCCCATCTTAACGCCCCGAGCGGACAAGGATATAGCCTAATCTCCATATCGGACTAAAATCATGACAGCAAACCACCTTCTCATGCGAGGACTCTATGACGGCAAGCGACACGACCGAGACAATTAAAAAGGGAAATTTGGAGCCCAGTTTCGATAAAACGGCTCAGCGCATCCTCAATCTTTTCTTTGTACTCAATAGCTCCCCCGAACCGCTGACGACCGAGCAGATCGTCTTGGATTCTGACCTGGGATATGGCTCGGGCAACATCGACTCGGATAAGCGCAAGTTTCGGCGCGATCGTGACAAACTGCTCGAGCGTGGCATCTTAATCAAGGAGGTTCGCCCCGCCGGCGCGCAGGAGACCGAGGAAAGCTCGTGGACAATTGACCGCGAGCACACCTTTGCAGCAGGCGGCCTCATCACCGCAGACGACGCCGATATCCTGCTCAACGCCATCGACCAGACACTAGCGGCCGGCTCATCCACTTTTGCCGCACCGCTTGCCGATATTCGATCAAAGATTGCCTACCTCACCGGTAGGACGACGGCGGACGAAGCACCGATCAGCCGCTCTCCCACCGTCGATGCGGTATGGAGCGCCTTTGCCGAGCGATGCGCGCTGCGATTTTTATATCAGAACGGACGCGGCGAGCAGAAAGAACGTACCGTCTGCGTCTACGGCATGTTCGAGCGCGAGGGCGTGGCGTACTTCTGCGGCCTCGACAACGTCACCGACGACATCAGGACATTCCGCTGCGACCGTATCGTACGCGCTTGGCGTCCTTCGAAGGCCTACGTCATCCCCGCGAACTTCAATCTCAACGACTATCTGTTCTTTGAATTCGATTTTGCCGACCGACCGCCCGTTGCAGCCACGTTCTCGTTCGCCCCTCAGACGCAGATCGATATGATCAACGGCCTCACGCGTGGGCGAGGTGAGCTCGCACACACCGATGTGGGATGGACCTGGACCGTTGACGTGCGCGACCTTGAAGCCGCCGCCTCATTTTGCATGGCCCACGCCATGGACGGCATGAGGCCCGTGGCCCCCAAATCGCTCAAGCAGGCGTGGAACCACCTCATTGAAAGGACGGTGCACGAGCATGCCCGTGCGTAAACTCACCAGCGAGCAGAGGCTCTCGCGTGCCATCGACATCATGGAGGCCCTCTACGCCGCCGGCGAGAGTGGCATGACACGAACCGAGATTTGCAGTCGCTTTGACATCACGGGGGTGTCGCTCGACGAGATTCTCGAGATCGTCTCGACGCTCGCGGACCGAGAATCGGGCGCGCGCATCATCTGCGAATGCCGCGGCGAGCGTGTGGTCCTCACCGGTGACGCCGGTCGTGTGCTACCGTTGCGCCTGAGTGCCGCCGAGGGCGCTGTGCTCAACCATGAACTTGAATCGTTGGGGATCGAGCCGCAGACGGCAGCTCGGATTCGACATGCCCTTCTACCCGAAGAGCTCGGCTATAACCAGCGCGTCTTTGACACCGTCAACCACGGGTCGCACTGGCAGCAGCTGAGCTGCGCCATTCAGGACGGCGTTCGCTGCCGCATCTCGTATCGCTCGATGGACGATGCACGGCCACGCGAGCGTCTGGTCGACCCCTTGCGCATTACGTCAAACGGCGACCAAACATACCTGATTGCCTGGGACATCGCGGTCGATGAGCAGCGCACCTATCGCATGGATAAAATCGAGGGACTCGCCTTGACGGAAGACTCCGTCGTGCCTCACGCACCGGATGTCGCATCCCTCCACGATTCCCTTGCCCGGACGCAGCGTAGCGCAAAGCTCCTGATGCCATTCGATATGGCGGAGCATCTGGACTGGGCCGGCATCACCCTAATCGAGCGCAGCGGGGCAGACACGGCAACGGTAACCGTGCATTACGGCTCCGAGCGTTGGCTACTGAGCCAGATAATCGCAGCGGGCGGAGCCATCCGCATCTTGGATGACCCCGCCCTGTCAAAGCGTCTGTGCGATATGGCAAAAACCCTCGTCTGTCCGCTTTAGCGACGCCGCTCGTGGCGTGCGCGCCACAGTTGCAGATAGTGCCCGATCTGCGCCGATTCGATGCGCTGGTAGGAGCTCGTGGGCAGCGACGTTAAGAACTTCTTTCCGTAGCCCTTCGTCACCAGGCGCGGGTCGGCCAGAATCAGCACGCCGCAATCGGTCGACGAGCGGATAAGGCGGCCGGCCGCCTGCTTGACCTCGAGCACCGCCTCGGGCAGCGAATAGCGCGCCCAAGCGCGGTCTTCGCGCAGGTTGCGCTCGCACGAGAGCGGGTCCGTGGGACTCGAGAACGGCAGCTTGGGAATGATGACGCAGCGCAGCGTCTCGCCGCTGGCGTCGAATCCCTCCCAGAAGGCCTTAAGGGCAAAAAGCGACGAGGTCGGCTCGTTGATAAACCGGTCGCGCAGGCGACGAGGAGATGAGTTGCGCTGCTGGCAGTTGAGCTCCAGACCCGCACGGGCCATCTTAGGCTCAACGCGGGCGTACAGGTCTTCCATGTCGCGCCGATTGGTGAACAGTGTGAGCACCGATCCGCCCATGGCAAGATGGGCGTCGACCAGCACGCGCTCGAGCGCTGTAAGATAGCTCTCACGATCGCGCGGATCGGGGATATCGCCCGCAACGACTACAGCCATGTTCGAATCGAAGTCGTAGCTCGAGTCCAAGTGCAGCGACGAGGATGTTGAAGCACCGATGCGATCGAGACCGACCGCGTGGTTAAAGTGTTCAAAGCTTTTGGACACCGTCATGGTCGCCGAGGCAAAGATAGCCGTGTGAACCTCGGGCAGCCACTCGGTTGCCAAGGCCTCGCCAATGTCGATGCGCTCTGCGGTCATTGACTCTCCGCCGGCACGCAGTCTGCGATTGACCTGCAGCGAATACACGTAGTGTTCATCGGTGCCGTCAATGATGAGTTTGAGGTTCTCGGCCAGCTCGTGCAGGCGGCGCGAAATATCACCCAGGTCGACAACAACCTCGGGCTTGTCGGCGGCGACGGCTTGCACCAGCGCGTCGACGCTCTTGTCAGCTTGTTCCAATGCGTCGATGGCAGTGTAGGCCGACGGTAAGAAATCATGCCAGTCGTCAGATTCGCGCAGCTCGGGGCCAATCCATAGATTGGCATTGTCATAACCCCCACGGGCACGGCGGCCGAGCTCGCGAACGCCATCGAACACGTCGGCGATTGCCATGCTCGCGCGCGCAACCGTTGACGTCGCCTTGGCAGTAAGGCCCAAATAGAGCGTAGAGCCCTCGGAGGTTGCCAAATCACGGGAGACCTGGCTTAGCGCACCGGTGCTCGAGCCACCCAGGCGCTCAAACAGAACGCGTGATTCGTCCGCCGACACCACGCGCGCCCACTGACGGCGCGCCTCGCGCTCGATAGAATGAGCCTCGTCGATTACCCAATGACGAATCGGAGGCAAAATCCTGCCCTCGGCCGCAACATTGCGGAACAGCAGGGAATGGTTGGTGACCACCACATCGGCATGCGCCGCACGACGGCGGGCGCCGTGGACCAAACATTTATCAGGGAAAAACGGGCAGAGGCGGCGAGCACACTCGCGCGAGGCCGTCGTAAAGTCGGGGCGGTTGACGCTGCGCCACCGAATGCCAAGCGAGTCGAGGTCGCCATCGGCTGATTGGCAGACGTACGCCATAATGACCGCGACCGCCGTGAGCGTGTCCGCCGGATCGCGCTTGGTGGTAATCTCGACCTGGCCTCGGCTCATGCGCTCAAGCTTGCGCAGGCACGGATAGTGGTCATAGCCCTTGAGAGCGCAAAATGACAGACCACCGTCCAGTTGCTCGGCAAGTTTTGGCAGCTCATGGTACATGAGCTGGTCTGCAAGATTGTTCGATTTGGTCGCAATACCAACCGTGATGTTGTTACGGCGTGCCGCCTCGGCAAAAGGCACCAGATAGGCCATCGATTTGCCGACGCCTGTGCCCGCCTCAATTACACGATGAGTGCCCGTGACCAGCGCATCGCGGACCTCGAGCGCCATCGCGATCTGCTCATCACGCGGCTCGTAGGTGGGGTACATGCGATTGACCAGGCCACCTGGCGCATAGTCTGCCTCAATCTCCTCACGACTCGGCATCTTGAGGACCGGTAGTTCGTCGGCGTCCACCCGATCGTCGGCGCGATCGGCCTTGAGAACGTCAGCACGAGCGGCGCTGAGAGAGAAGATAGAACCAGGGTTCTGCCCTGCCAAGAATGAGAAGATAGGACGATAGGACCAAGGCACGTCCGGATGCATGTCGGCTAGGCGCGCCATGAGGCCCTGGGGCAAGTCGGTGAGTGCCACAAGCAACACGCGCCATACGCCGCACAGGGCGTCGACGTCGGCATTGGCACGGTGTGATACCGAGTCACAGCCAAACAGATCGGCCATAAAAGACAGCTTGTGCGAGGCCAGGCGCGGTAGCGCGATGCGCGACAGCGCCAGCGAATCGATCCAAATATCGCTCACGTTGACGCCGCCTTTGACCGACTCGATAAACGAGCGGTCGAACGTGGCGTTATGTGCGATCACCGGGCAACCACCGACAAAATCGGCGAGAGCGGCGACGGCCTCAACGGCCGACGGGGCATCTGCCACGTCGGCATTTGTAATGCTCGTGAGCTCGGTAATCTCGGCGGGAATCAGCTGCTTGGGATGCACGAAGGTATCGAAACGGTCGACGATCTCGCGGCCCGAAAGACGGGCCGCCGAGATCTCGATCAGCTCATTGTCCTGCACCGAAAGACCTGTGGTCTCGGTATCGAGGACAATCACATCTTCCTCGATAAGGCCAAAGGACTGCGTTTTGGCGCGTTCGGCTAGCGTGGCATAGGAGTCGATGACAAACTGCGGCGTTCCTGACGAAACCGCGTCCTCGATTAGCATGCAATGCCCGCTCGACGAAGGCCCATACGGATTAGGCTGTCACAGACCTGCGGGAACGTTATGTCGTCGGTGTGGCGGATCTCATCCGGATACAGCGACGTATCGGTCATGCCGGGAATGGTATTGGTCTCGAGGATAACGGGGCCGTCCTCACTCACGATAAAGTCGCTGCGCGAGATACCCAGGCAACCGAGAGCCTTGTGAGCGGCACAGGCAAGCTCCTGAGCACGAGCGTAATTCTCGGGCGAAATCTGCGCCGGAATGCGATGGATGTCTGTAGGGTCAACATACTTCACGTCCAGATCGTAGAACTCGCAGTCCTTGGGCTTACGAATCTCGACAATCGGCAGAGCGCGCACGTCGTCCTCGCCGTATACGCCGACGGTGATCTCGGTGCCCTCGATACACTTCTCGACCAGCACTTTGTCGCCGTACTCAAACGCCTTGGCGATTGCCGCGGGCAGCTCGGAGGGCTCATGGACCAGGGAAATGCCATAGCTGGAACCGTTGACGGCCGGCTTCACAAAGCAGCGCTCGCCACAAACCTCGACGATATGATCGATATCGACTTCATCGCCCACCTCGAGCGCGAGGCCGGGGGCAATAGGAATGCCCGCCCTGGCGTACAGGAGCTTAGAGACCTCCTTGTCGGCACCGCAGGCGCTGGCAAGCACGCCCGAGGCCGTGTAGGGGATACCAAGGGTCTCCATGGCACCCTGCATGGCGCCATCCTCGCCGCCGGCACCGTGCATGGCGATAAACGCCACGTCAAAGCCGCCGGTCGCCATGGTTACCATAAAATCATCAGCGGCCGTGTCGAGCAGCTCCACCGAGGTGTAGCCGGCTTCCTTCAGTGCCACCACAACGTTCTTTCCCGAATTGAGCGAGATCTCTCGCTCGGCGGAATGACCGCCCGCCAAGACCGCTACGTGCATGTTCTCTAGGCTTTTACCCGGCATGGGCAGACTCCTCCTCTATAATTTCTGCAGCTGATACCATATTGTAGCGATACCCTCTACGTTTCCCCAAAATCGAAAGGCTTCCATGAATCCCAGGACTAAATCTCAGGACATTCGCGACTTGAGCCAAAACGATATTCGCGAGCTCGTGGCCGAACTTGGCCAGCCCGCCTTCCGCGCGAAGCAGCTCATCGAATGGGTCTTCGAGAAGAACGTTTGTTCGTTCGACGATATGACCAACCTTCCCAAGGCTTTCCGCGAGCAGCTTAAAGAGGCTTTTGCCTTTGACACGCCCACTGAACTCACCAAGCAAGTTTCCAAAGATGGCTCGCGCAAGTATCTGCTCGAGTACCACGACGGCGTTTCCGTCGAGACTGTCGGCATGCCCCGTCGCAACAAGCTTTCCGTCTGCGTTTCCACCCAGGCAGGCTGCGGCATGGGTTGTGCCTTTTGCGCTACCGGTCTCAACGGCCTCAAGCGCTCTCTGACCGCTCAAGAGATCGTCGACCAGGTACTTCATGTATCCAACGACTTTGGCGAGCGCTCCACGAGCGTTGTCTTCATGGGCCAGGGCGAGCCGTTTGCCAACTACGACGAGGTTCTCAAGGCGCTGCGAATCCTCAACGACCCCGACGGCATCGGTATCGGTGCTCGTCACCTCACCGTCTCTACCAGTGGCGTTATTCCCGGTATTCGCAAATTTGCCGACATCCCCGAGCAGTTCACGCTTGCTGTTTCACTGCATTCCGCCATCCAGTCGACGCGCAATAAGCTCATGCCCGGTGTTAAGAAGTACACGCTGCTTCGCCTTCACGAGGCGCTTCAGCTCTACACCGAGAAAACTGGCCGCCGCCCGACCTATGAGTATGCCATGATCGAAGGCGTCAACGATACGAATCCCGAGATGCAGGCGCTCTGCGACTTCTGCGAGGGAACGTTGTGCCACGTTAACCTGATTCAGCTTAACGACATCGAGGGCAGCCCGCTCAAGCCGTCGCCGATTCATAAGGTTGAGGATCTTCAGCGTCGTCTTGAGTCCCGTGGCATCGAGACCACGATTCGTAACTCCCGTGGTAACGATATTGACGCCGCTTGCGGACAGCTGAAGCAGCGCTTTAAAGTTCAGAAGAACGCATAGGGGAGTCGCACCCCAAAACGTTTCATGTGAAACATCGAACGGCTCCGGTTGCAGGAGATGCAACCGGGGCCGTTTTATTTATTGACCTTAATTTTGAATCAGCTGCTACCTGTCCCATTTTTTACGGCCAAAATAAGGGGTCCTTGCCTCGTGAATCAGACAAGGACCCTCAAAATATGCTAAGTAATTGTTAGGTACCTAATAGCCTACATTTTCCCATTGGTTACTAACCCAACCTTGATTAATCTTGGGATTCTTCGTTACCTGAGCCGTACGCATGGCAACATCTTCTGTCATAACATCCATTTTCTTCTTGGATGTATCGACAATATCTTGCGCACTACGAAGCAAACGACCTCGAAGTTCATCGTCTGTCGCGATCTTATAGCCAGCAAAGGCACCAGCCGCGACAGTCGTCGCCAATGCAATCGCAGTTAAAATCCTATTCCTCATCTTGGCCTCCTTGATCAAACTGAATCATTTCGCCAAGAATACGAGAGAGCTCTTCCTCGTCTTTAAACTCAATCTCAATCTTATTCTTTCCACGCGAGCTCTTAACACGCACGTTGGTATTAAAAACCTGACGAAGCACGCGGGCAGCCTTTTTAAAAGACTGAGGCGTTGTAGGCCTCGGCGTCTTAGGTGTCTCTCCGGCAGAAAACAACGGAGCAAGATTTTCTGTCGCTCTTACGGAAAGGCCCTCTGCAACAACCTTCTCTGCAAGTCGAATTCGAGCGTCCTCATAGGGAACTGCAAGAATCGCACGTGCATGACCAGCAGTAAGTTTGCCCTCAAAAATCATCTGCTGAACAACTTCAGGGAGATCGAGAAGGCGCAGCGAGTTTGTAATTGCAGAGCGTGACTTGCTGACTGCCTTCGACAATGCCTCCTGGGTCATACCGCTGGCATCGATAAGCTGGCGATAGCCCTTAGCCTCTTCGACGGGATTCAGATCAGAACGCTGAAGGTTTTCGATCAGAGCAAGAGCCAGCATCTCTTCATCATTAACATCTTTAATGATGACAGGCAGCTCCTCAAGACCAGCAAGCTTTGACGCTTGGTAACGACGCTCACCAGCGATGATCTCATAGCCGTTTCCATGCTTGCGAACCAAAAGCGGCTGCAAGACGCCATGTTCTTGGATTGATTCGCTCAACTCACGAAGTTCAGTTTCGTTAAAGTGAATTCGCGGCTGATTAGGGTTGGGAACGATATCCTCAATAGGTAGTTTTGTTTCAGATGCGGCATTCGAAGCCGATGCAGCCGAACCACCGGTCTCATACTCGGCCTCTGAGACCAAAGCATTGAGTCCACGTCCCAATCCGCCACGTCTCTTTACACTAGGCACGCTTGATCACCTCTTTTGCAAGGTTCATATATGCTTTTGCACCCTTATTTTGAGGTGCATAGGTAATTACCGGTTCCCCAAAAGACGGAGCTTCGGAGATTTTAACCGTACGGGGGATCAACGTCTTAAATGCCTTATCACCAAAGTACGATTGAACCTCCTCAACAACCTGATTCGATAGAGAAGTACGCGAGTCATACATGGTCATAAGCACACCGTAGGTGTCTAAGCCCTTGTTCAGACGAGATTTGACCATCTTCATTGACTCAAGCAGCTTCGTAACGCCCTCGAGTGCGTAATACTCGCACTGGATCGGAATCAAAACGCTGTCTGCTGCGGTCAAAGCGTTGATAGTAAGCAGGCCGAGCGAAGGAGGGCAGTCAATGAAAATAAAATCGAACTCGTCCTGAATCGGCTCAAGCAAATCTTTGAGACGGGTTTCACGAGCAATTGCGCTTACGAGTTCAATTTCCGCGCCTGCAAGCTGAATTGTAGCCGGAATTACGAATACCTTTTTGCAATTTGTATCAAGAACAAGCGATTCTGCCGGCACATCATTCAACAATGCATCATAGATGCAGTGATCAAGGTCTTCTTTTTCAATTCCGAATCCACTGGTGCTGTTTCCCTGCGGATCAAAATCGACAATCAGTGTCTTACGACCCTGCTCACCCAGTGCTGCTGCAAGGTTTACAGCCGTCGTTGACTTACCGACGCCGCCTTTTTGATTGATGATTGCAATGATACGCGTGTCTTTTGCGCTCTTTGAACGCTTAACGTCGCGAAATCCCACGGTCCCTCCTGGTGTGTATTAAAGCTGTCAAACGGAGGATGTTTCACGTGAAACATTCCGAATCGATATCAACCGCCATGTTTCACGTGAAACACTGCAAGTTGTTAGTATCCATTATGTTTCACGTGAAACATCTAGGCAAGCGGATTCTTCTTTGCCACGCCATTTGCACGAGGCAATGAAACGGATGCTGGATGACTCTTCTTAAGAACAATGAACTCCCTGTGACCCAAGCCTTCAGGCAAATCAATTGTGTCATTCAGAAGCAAAGTGAAGCCGCAAATCTTAGCTGCTGACATGCCGGAAGCAAGCTCCTCATCCGAAGGATTGCCCTTGGTTATAACAAATAGCCCTCCATCCTTCAGATACGGAGCCGCATACTCAACAAGAATCGGTAGAGGGGCCAGTGCGCGGGCGGTTACAACAGAGAACTGCTTCTTATGGCTCCGAGCATATTCTTCAAGACGATCATGAACCGCATGGGCATGTTTCAATCCAAGAGCATGGACAAAGGAATTTACCGCATCAACCTTCTTGCCAACAGAGTCAATATAAGTAGCTTTACGATGCGTGGTTATGGTTAATGGAATACCAGGGAAGCCCGCACCTGTTCCCATATCGAGCAAAGCTCCCTCAGGAGCCTTGTTGATATAGGGGAGCAAAACAAGTGAGTCGAGGATATGAAGTACTGCAGCATCTTCTACGTTAAGAATACGGGTGAGATTGGTTGTCTTATTTGTTTCTAGAACCAAATCCAAATGCTGAATACATTTCCTCAGCTCAACATCAGTTACGCTCAAGGAATACTCTTTGCAATAGAAAGCTAGACGACTCAACATCTCGTCAGCTTGCTGATCAGTAAGTACTAACAACGAAAGCTCCTTTCTGACAAAAATCAGTGTATCGAGAACTTTTGACAAAAAAAGGGGACGTGGAAACCACGTCCCCTTAGCATAAGCTCGAGTAGATTATCGAGCAACAATCACTACATGGCGATCAGGGTCAGAACCCTCAGAATGAGTATCGACCGCATCATTGCCACGAAGTGCAATGTGAACCAGTCGGCGCTCGTAGGCATTCATGGGCGGAAGCGAAACACTCTTGTGAGTGCGGATGGCGCGCTCGGCAGCAGACTGAGCCATGGAGGCAACCTTGTCCTGACGGCGGCTCTTGTATCCCTCGACGTCCACTACAAC
>NZ_JBDGBA010000002.1:27837-41371 GCF_040910185.1 Collinsella aerofaciens
CTCATCGATAGGAGAGTTGGCGGCATCGAAGTGCGAAAGGATGGAACGCAGGATGGAAATCGCAACATCGGCAATGGTGTCGAGCTCCTCATCGGTCAGCTCTTCACCAGCCTTGTAGCGCTGTGCAATCTCGGGATAATCGCCCGCGACCTGCGGGGCAACCTCCTCAAGCATATCCTCGATGATCTCTTCAGACATAACGTACTCCAAAAGTTAGGTACCTAAATAAGATTGATATCCCGTTACTTCTTCTTGTGCGGGCGCGGCTTCTTCTCTCGACGAGTGACCTCAACCTGCAGCGGAGCGTTCTTAAGACGCTCCTCCTCATCGGCCTTCGCCTTGTCGATGACCTTCTGCGTCACAAAAATCTGCTGGATAACCTGCCAAGCAGACGAGACGTCGTAGTACAGCAGAACACCAACGGGAAGGCTCCAGCCCATCCAAAGCATCATGACCGTCATGACAACGACCATCATACGCATGCTCTGAGCCTGCTGGCCGGTCTGGTTGCGCGACATATAGAGCTGCGGAATCAGGGTCAGGACGGCGAACAGGATCAGGCAAACCAGCGCAGGCAGTGCAACCATAAAGCCATCGGCAAAGGAAGCGCTCGGCGTGGTGGTCAGGTCGGGCAGGATGTTGAAGAACGAGAACGTGCCGTCGTTAAAGTACTGCGGCAGGTTGCGCAGCAATGTAAACAGGGCGAACAGGATAGGCATCTGAATCAGCAGCGGCAGACAGCCAGCCATGGGGTTGAACTTGTTCTCGCTGTAGAACTTCTGCATCTCCTCGGCCTGACGCTGGGGATCGTCGGCATAGCGCTCCTGGATCTCGAGCATCTTGGGCTGCAGCACCTGCATGCGAGCCGTCGACTTGGTCGACTTGAGCATGAGCGGCGTCAGCAGCAGACGGATGATGACCACCAGGATGATGATGGACAGGCCCCAGTCGACCGCAAAGGTCTGGATGAGCTTGAGCAGCTCGAAAAGGATGTTAACGATCCAATCCCACATGTAAGTTTTCCTCCGATAGCGAGTGCCCGCTAGGGCACAGGGTCATAACCGCCGACGTGCAGGGGATTGCAACGAGCGATGCGCCTCACGGCAAGCCAGCAGCCTCTCAAAACACCGTGCTTCTCAATCGCCTGGACGGCGTATTGCGAGCACGTTGGGTAATAAATGCAGGCGTCAGGCAATAAGGGCGAAATAACCTGTTGATATATGCGAATAGGAGCGATGGCAACACGTCGCAAAACGTGATTGCTCATCGCTCCTCCCCGGCAACGCCGGCGCGCTTCATAAGCGAACGCAATGCCTTGTCCATCTCCTGCGGCGAGGAAACCCTCGTCTTGGGAGTTGCAAACAAGATGATGTCATAACCCGCAACGGGAAATCCGCAGCTGCGGGCGGCCTCGCGCATCACACGCTTAGATCGGTTGCGCACGACGGCACAACCGAGTCGCTTAGCACCAACGAAGGCGACCCTTCCGGAGTCGCCTTCGCCAACCGATTCACATATGGTCATTCGAATCAGAGGGTGATTGAAACGACGCCCCTGACTGAACACATGCTCGAAATCTTGCCGAGACTTAATAGTCTTCATGCGAGATGTGTGTATCGCTGCTAGACAGTGAGACGCTTGCGGCCCTTGGCACGACGACGGGCGAGCACGGCACGACCACCCTTAGTGGCCATACGGGCACGGAAGCCATGGGTCTTGGCACGCTTACGCTTATTAGGCTGATACGTACGCTTCATCTTAAGTTCCTCCTGCTGCATTTCGAGTGTCCGCGGGGACGCGGACGCAGATATAGACACGTGAGCTTGAAGATTGTAGGGAAATCAATGTTCAAATGTCAAGAAATCAAAGGTAAAAGGTTGCGCAGTTCACACGGTTCCCCCATAAGCCGAGTTCGATTTAGCGGTGCATGGCAACTTTTCACGATATTTCATCGAGTTTTCAACAGGTCATGTTGGCAATGTTGAGAACTTTTCGTCCGTTTTCCAAAGTTTTCAACAGGTTTTGAAAGTTTGTCGAAAGATGAGAAACATTGCACGGTGAGCTACTATTTGTTCGAAACCTTTTGGAAGATTGCGAGCGGCATGTCTGACGACTTTTACACCATGGTCGATTCCGGAGACCCGGCACCCGACAACGAGCACATCACCGGCGTGCGCGAAGAGCGTGACGAAGGTGAACAGACGACAACGCAGGCGCCAAAAGCCATGTACGCCGCGCGCATCGCCGTCTATGACGACATGCTGTCGACACCGCGGGTGATCGTCATTGATCCGCAAGATGTCCGCACGTATTTGGAAGAGACGACCAACACCGTCTACCAGTGCATGAAAGAACAAGGTGGCCATATCTCGCTCATGGTCATCCGCGAGATTGTCGAAAACTTTATCCACGCGCACTTTGCCGAGCCCATAATCTCGATTCTGGACGGCGGAGACACCATCCGCTTTGCCGATCAAGGACCCGGCATCGACGACAAGGAGCGCGCTTTCGACTTTGGCGTTACCAGCGCAAACAGCAAGATGAAGCGCTATATCCGTGGAACCGGAGCAGGGTTTCCCATGGTGCAAGAGTATTTGGAAAACGCCGGCGGTGCCGTATCCATCGAGGACAACATGGGCAACGGCACCGTGGTTACGGTAAGCCTGAACCCTAAACGCGTGCAGGAAATCGATCGTGCCGGCGGACGCGGTGCTGCCGTGCGGCCCGAGACGGAGCAGCTCACATATCCCCTGCCGGGAGCTTTTGCGCAGCAGCCCATGGCAACGCAGCAGATGCAGCCCCCCGTGGGGCAGATGCAGCAGCCCGGAATGCTTCCTACACAAGAGCCCCAGGCGACATCGATGTCGATGCCGCCAAACATGCCAGAGACCATGCCGCCGGCGGATCAGGATGCAGCAGCAATGCAGCAGGCGACGGGGGCACCGGGTGGCCAGCAAATGGGCTATCAGCCGTACCAGCAGGGATATCCATATCAGCAGATGCCGCCACTGGGGTATGGCCAGCAGTTCCCGCAGCAGTACCAGCAGGGATATCAGCAGCCGTACCAGCAGATGCCGCAGCAGCAGTACAACCCCTGGGCCCAGCAGATGCCTCCGCAGCCTTACCAACAGTGGCCTCAAAGTTTTCAACAGCAAATGCCGCCGATGCAGAGTTCTCAACAACCAGCAGCTCAAATGATGTATCCTAATGCAGCAAATCAGCATGCGCAGCCACAACCGGACGTGTTCGTAAGCGATCGCGGCAACGCCGCGCTGGGCTATCTGGCGCAAAATCAAGCGTGCGGTGCAACCGATCTGGCGAGGGCGTTTGGAAACTCGGCCCCCACTTGGTCACGCACGCTCAATGACTTGGCGCAGGCCGGCTTGGTCATCAAGCATGGCCAGAAATACCATCTGACCGAACTCGGCGCCGCTCGCGTGCGAGCTCAGAGCTAAAGAACGGGAGAGACAGTGGACGAGGAAGCAAGCATCATCCTGGGGGATGCCATCGCCTTTTGCCAGCGCGACGGCCAAGATGCACGCCTCATCAACATGCTGGGGCAATCGCGCGCCATAAGCCTGACCGAAGATACGCTCACGATCGAGGCCCCCTCGCGCTTTGCCATCGCGCAGCTCAAAAAGCATCAGCCGACTATTGAGGCCTATCTGGAAGAAATCGCCTTTGCACCGATCGCGCTCGACATCGTGGCACCGCAAGGCGCCGCGACGGAATCCGCTGCCGCCACGGCGCCCGCCACGGCTCCCGCTGCTTCCCCGGCGGTGCCGGCCTCCGCAGGCGACGCGTCGACGGTCGAGCACCAGCACAGCGATGTTTCCCGTGAAACCATGGCACCGTTGCCGACCGCGGCGGCGACGCCAACGAACGCGCCCGTCACGCACATGCCCATCGCTCACGACGCAGCGGCGGGCGCGGATTCGGGCATTGCAATCAAAAACACGCTCTCGGCCGACGATTTTCGTCGCATGATGAACCAGATGAAGGGCGGGGCGCCGACTAAATCCACGCAAGCCGCGACCCCCACCTCACCCATGCCAGCACCGACCGTGCCGGCCGAGCAGAATACGGATGGAGCCCCGCTCGCCGCGAACTCAAAATTTACCTTTGAGAACTTTGTCTACGGCCCCGAAAACAGCCATGCCTATCGCTCGGCACTCAAGTTTGCCGCCCTCGCGGACGAGCGCGGCACATGCACATCACTGTTCATCTACGGCAAATCGGGCCTGGGCAAGACGCACCTGCTGCTTGCCATCAAAAACGAGCTCGCCGAGAAGTCGCCCGAGATCAAGGTCAAGTATGCCAACTCCCAGGCATATCTGGACGACCTGATGACCGAGTTCGACCGTCAAAAGAAGAGCAACGCTCCCATCATGCAGGCGTACCACGGCGTGGACGTGCTCATCATCGATGACATCCAAAACATCATCGGCAAGCGCGCGAGCGTGGACTACTTTTTCCAGCTCATGGACGAGTTCATCCGCAACAACAAGAAGGTCGTCATCGCGGCAGACCGCGCCCCCAAGGACCTAAGCATGGACGAGCGTCTGACCAGCCGCTTCAACGCCGGCATGCTCTGCCTGGTCGCAGAGCCCAGCTACGAGATGAAATACAAGATCTTGCAGCGCTATTACGAGAACACCATCGTCGCCGCTCCCGAGGCAGGCGACGACTCGCTGCTGGCGGCCTATGGGGGCGACGGCGGACACCTGACCGACGAGCACTTTAAACACATGGCCGAGGTCTCGGGCACCAACATCCGCGAACTCGAGAGCTTTTGCGAGCGCTGCGCCGGCGAGGCGGGCGACCGCGAGCGCGAGGGCGGAGAGCTCACCTTTGACGATATCGACGCCATCGCCAGCCAGTACTTCGACACATCGGCCAAAAAGATCAACGTCCAGACGGTTCAGTCCGTCATCGAAGAGCAGTACGGCGTGACGCACGAGGAGCTCATCGGCCCGCGTCGCAACGCCAATATCGCCAAAGCACGCCATATCGCTATCTACCTGGCCATCGAGATGTGCGAGATGACGACCACGGCGGTGGGCGCCGAATTTGGCAACCGCAACCACTCGACCGTCAGCACGAGCTACAAAAAGGTCCAGAAGATGATCCAGGAAGACCGCACCGTCACCGAAGACCTCAAGTCGCTGCGCGATAAAATTACACTGCGCTCGTAGGGAAATAGAGACACCTGTTGAAAACTTGTCGAAACCACGGGCATAAGGTGTCTAAAACCCAACCCGCGGTGATGAAAAGTTTTGAGCAGGTTTTGAACGTGGAAAACCACCCCCGTTGCACACAGGTTGCTGTCGATTCTCTTTCTGGGTCTGACCTGCGTCTTTGGGAGTAATCAACAGTTTCGTCAGTGCTATTACTATTATTAAGATATTTATATCTATAGAAAGGTATTAAAAGATGAAGTTCACCGTCAGCCAGAGCTCGCTTACACAAGCCATCGGCGTCGTTATGAAGGGTGTCGCTTCGGCATCCACCCTTCCCATCCTGTCGGGCGTGCTCGTTAAGGCGCAAGACGGCATCTTGGAATTCCAGACCTCTAACTACACCATCTCGATCCGTCATCGCATCGCAGCGCATGTCGAAGAAGAGGGCGAGATGGTTATCCCCTGTAAGATGCTCTCCAATATCACCAAGACCCTCCCCGATGCCCCGGTCACCTTTGAGCTGTCCGAGCGCCAGGTGCTGATTGGTTGCGAGAAGAGCTCTTTTAGGCTGAACACGCTCGATGCCAATGACTTCCCCGAGTTTCCGGCCTATGCCATCGAGAGTGCCGTGGAGCTGCCGACCGATATCTTGTCCGAGATGGTCGGCCGCGTATGGCGCGTCACCTCGACCGACAAGGCCCGCCCCATCCTGGGCGGCGTGCACATGAAGGTCGAGAACAACACCGTGCGCCTGGTGGCGACCGATTCCTTCCGCTTGGCCGTGTGCGATACGCAGGTCGAGACCTCGACCCTCGAGGGCTCCTTTGAACTCAACGTTCCGGCCGACGCCTTTAACGACGCGCTGAACATCATGGCCAGCCAGGCGACCATCATGATCGGGGCTACCGACACCCAGGTCGTCTTCGAGGCCGGCAATACCACCTACGTGTCGCGCCGCATCGAGGGCGTGTACCCCAACTACAAGCAGCTCATCCCCGATTCGTGCGTGACGAGCGTCAAGATCGACGTCGCCGCCTTTAACGCCGCCCTCAAGCGCGTGGCCGTTATCGCGAGCGCCAACCCCGCCGTCAAGTTCGAGATCGATGTCGAGAACGGGCAGATGGGCCTGTCCTCCATTTCCAATGACCAGGACCTTGCACAGGAGACGATCGATGTCGAGGCCGAGGGCGAGTCGGGCACCATCGCCTTCAACTACCACTATATCTTCGGCTGCCTCAATGCCCTGTCCAAGGAGAAGGAGATCACGCTGGAGCTCAAGAGCTACTCGCAGGCGGGCATCTTCAAGTCCTACGACAAGATCAACTACCTGTACCTGGTTATGCCGGTCCGCATCTAGCAGCCGCCCTATGACCATATTCGCCCGCGATCTTTCCGTCGTACACTACCGCAGCTTCGATAGTTATCGCCTTGCCCTAGACGAGGGCGTGACGATACTTGCGGGACCCAACGCGGCGGGAAAGACCAATCTCATAGAGGCGCTGCAGCTGCTGACGAGCGGCGCCTCGTTTAGGCATCCGACCGCAGCCGAGCTCGTCCATGACGGCGTGGGCTCGTGCAAGGTCGAGCTGAGGCTCGAGGGCGACGGCCGCGTGCTTGATATGGGATTGAACGCGGAGGACGGTAAGCGCTCGTTTAGCCGCAACGGCAAGAGATGCTCTGCCGCCGGTGTGCGCGGGGTTCTGCCGAGCGTGCTGTTTTGCCCCGACCATCTGGACATGGTTAAGCGAGGCGCCAGTGTGCGCCGCGCCGCCCTCGATGACTTCGGCATGCAACTGAGCGCGCGCTATGCCGATCTTGCGAGCACCTATGGGCGCTGCGTGACCCAGCGTAACGCCCTGCTCAAGGAGACCTGGTGCCGCCGCGAGATGCTCGGCGCGTGGGATGATTCGATTGCCCGCGCGGGCTCGGCCCTGCTCGTGCACCGGTTGGCCCTACTCGACCGGCTGGCGGGCCATGTACACACTGCCTACGGGCAAGTGGCGTCCGGCGAGGCTGCCAACGTGACCTATGCGTCCACGCTGGGGGATTTGCCCCAGGTCGAGGATCGCGAAGAGTTGAAGGGCTGGGCGTACGAGCGCATGCTGGCTGCCCTTGATGAGCGCGCCGACGAGGAAATTCGCCGCGGCGTGACGTTGGTGGGACCGCATCGCGATGAGATTGAGTTTACCGTGGCGGGTCGTTCCGCTCGTTCGTTTGCCAGCCAAGGTCAGCAGCGGACGTTGGTTTTGGCCTGGAAGGTGGCGGAGGTGGCCGTGGCTCGCGATGTCCTGGGCACCGCCCCATTGCTGCTTTTGGACGACGTGATGAGCGAACTCGACGGCGAACGCCGCGGTGCTTTTCTGCGGCTGATCGGCGATGATATCCAAACGGTCATAACCACGACCAACCTGGGATACTTTACCGATGACCTGCTTGATCGAGCCAAGGTGGTGAGCATGGGTGAGACGTGCTAATTACGAGCGCGAGAGCGAGACGGTCGCCTTCAGTGGGTTTTTGAACGCAGAGCGCCAGCGCATCCTGGCGTCGGCGACGCCTGAGCGCCGCGCGCAGATGGAGGCTGCCGAGGAGTCGCGCGCGGTCTATCGCGCGTGGAACGCGGTGTGCTCGGGCACGCGCGAGGGGCGGCATGTGACGGGTCTGCGCTACCTGCCCGAGTCCAATGAGCTGCTGGTATATCTCGATTCGCCCTCGTGGACACAGGAAATGACGCTGTTGCGTGAGATCATCCGCGCGCGCATGGAGCGCGCCGGTGCGCATGTGGACGGCCTGGTGTTCAAAACCACCGCGCCCGGTCACACGCCGCCCGCCGCCAAGGAGCGCCTGCGCCCGGCGACGACCGAGCGCCCGCCGGCTCCGCACGCCGACCTCAGTGAGGCCGAGCGCACCGAGATTGAGTGCCAAGTGGCGCCCATCGAAGACCAAAAACTGCGCGAGGCCCTCGAGAACGCTATGAGAGCCAGCGCCGAGTGGGCCAAGGGCGTGCAAAGCAAAAAAGAGCCTTAAATCGCATCTGGTGGCCTTGTAGAGCCAAATACCCTCGTTCCCGAGGGTATTTTTTTACGATAAACTAGTAAGGCTGTACACATTTTCTTGACTGAAGGAGGACGTGTGGCAAACGAAAACGATTACGATGGCGGCGAGATTAAGATTCTCGAAGGTCTCGAGGCCGTTCGTAAGCGC
Organism: Collinsella aerofaciens; assembly: GCF_040910185.1. Classification (GTDB taxonomy): domain Bacteria; phylum Actinomycetota; class Coriobacteriia; order Coriobacteriales; family Coriobacteriaceae; genus Collinsella; species Collinsella aerofaciens_BF. The sequence goes on from NZ_JBDGBA010000002.1 coordinate 36,219, forward strand.
CCGGGCATGTATATCGGCTCGACGAGCGCCAGCGGTCTGCATCACCTGGTGTGGGAGATCGTTGACAACTCCGTCGACGAGGCCATGGCCGGTTTCTGCACCGAGATCCAGGTGACGGTCCACGCCGACAACTCCATCACGGTCGTCGACAACGGGCGCGGCATCCCCGTCGACGAGCACCCTGTTAAAAAGATCCCGACGCTCGAGGTCGTCATGACGATCTTGCACGCCGGCGGTAAGTTCGATAACTCGGCCTATAAGGTCTCGGGCGGCCTGCACGGCGTTGGCATCTCCGTCGTCAACGCACTGTCCAAGCGCGTGGTCGTTCAGGTTCGTCGCGACGGCAACACCTACGAGATGGAGTTCTCGCGCGGCAAGACCGTCAAGAAGATGGAGGTCGTGGGCACCTCGGATTCGACGGGCACCACCGTCACCTTCTGGCCCGACGACGAGATCTTCGAGACCTGCATTTACGATTTCGATACGCTGCACAACCGTCTGCAGGAGACGGCGTTCCTCAATAAGAACCTCAAAATCGTGCTGACCGACGAGCGCGAGGCGACTCCCCATGTGGAGGAGTTTTGCTACGAGGGCGGCATCATCGACTTCGTCAAGTTCCTCAACGAGGGCAAGGACGTCCCTGAGGCCTTTAAGGAGCCTATCTACATCGAGGGCAAATCGGACCCGGACGCACCTGTGGCCAAGATGGGCGAGGTCGAGGTTTCCCTGCAGTGGAATAGCGGTTACGGCGAGAACGTCATGTCGTTTGCCAACGACATCTACACCCCCGAGGGCGGCATGCACCTTGAGGGCTTCCGCACCGCGCTCACCCGCGTGATCAACGACTACGCGCGCAAACAGAACCTGCTCAAGGAAAAAGACGCCAACCTGACCGGCGACGATGTACGCGAGGGCCTTTCGGCCGTTATCTCGGTCAAGCTGCCCGACCCGCAGTTTGAGGGCCAGACCAAGGCCAAGCTCGGTAGCTCCTATATGCGAGCGCTGACGCTCAAGATCGTGACCGACGGCCTCGCCGATTACTTGGAGGAGCATCCCAAGCCCGCCCGCGAGATCGTCAAGAAGGCGCAACAGGCCTGCAAGGCGCGCAATGCCGCCCGCAAGGCGCGCGAGGCGACCCGCCGCAAGAGCCTGCTCGAGACGGCGTCCCTGCCCGGTAAGCTCGCCGACTGCTCGGTGCGCGATGCCGAGCTGACCGAGCTCTTCATCGTAGAGGGCGACTCGGCAGGCGGTTCGGCCAAGGACGGCCGTCGCCGAGACATCCAGGCGATTCTGCCCCTGCGTGGCAAGATTTTGAACGTCGAACGCGTTGGTGACCATCGCGCGTTCTCGAGTGACACCATTCAGTCGCTGATTACCGCGATCGGCTGCGGCGTCACGACGAGTGCCGGCGACGGCGGCGATTTCGATATCACCAAGGCGCGCTACCACAAGATCATCATCATGACCGATGCAGACGTCGACGGCGCGCATATCCGCATCCTGCTGCTGACGTTCTTCTACAAGTACATGCGTCCGCTGATCGATGCCGGCTACGTCTATGTTGCCTGCCCGCCCATCTTTGGCATTAAGGTGCGCAACAAGATCCACTACGTGTATCCCAACGGCCGCCAGCCCGAAGACGAGATCCTGCGCGACACCATCCAGAGCCTGGGCCTGAACCCCGACGATAACGACGAGGACGGCAAGGCCAAGGACGGCAAGATCACCAAAAAGCGCAAGGGCTATACCGTCCAGCGCTACAAGGGCCTGGGCGAGATGGACCCCAAGCAGCTTGCCTCGACGACGATGGACCCCAAGACCCGCATCCTGCAGCGCGTGTCGATCGAGGACGCCGTGGTGGCAGACCGCGCCGTGCGCGAGCTGATGGGTTCCGAGGTCGGCTATCGCCGCGAGTACATCGAGAAGCATGCACATGACGCACGATTCTTAGACGCCTAATCCCTGCGGCTTTCCCAGCCACCGCACCTTCGCCCTCAATCGTCGGTCGCGTACCCAAGTACGCTTCCCTCCTCTTTCGGGCGAATCTGCGGCACCTGGAAAAGCCGTCTCCGTGGTTGGGAACTAATGGACCACGCAAACCATGAGGAGGTAACGTGGCAGACGATATCAACAATAACGAGAGTATGGACGAGGCCGGCGATGCCGGTATGCCCGATGATTTGAAGCGCCTGCTTGCCCGTGCTGAGCAGGGCGAGGACGGCGACCCGGACGCCTATAACCCCGATGCCGATGATGATGAGGAAGAAGACGACGCCGAGCTCGAGGAGAGCTTTGGCGAAGTCGACCGTGGCGCCTCGGCCGGCGAGGACATCAACGGCGGCCAGCTCCAGATTTCGGAGTTCGGTCGCGAGATGAAGCAGTCGTTCATCGAGTATTCGATGTCGGTTATCACGGCGCGCGCCCTGCCGGACGTGCGCGACGGCTTAAAGCCGGTGCACCGCCGCATCCTGTACGCGATGAACGAGAGCGGCATCTACCCCAACCGCCCACATAAGAAGTCGGCCTGGACGGTCGGCGAAGTTATCGGTAAGTACCATCCGCACGGTGACTCCGCGGTCTACGAGGCCATGGTTCGCCTGGCGCAGTGGTTCTCCATGCGCACGCCGCTCATCGATGGTCACGGCAACTTCGGTAACATCGACGGCGACGGCGCGGCGGCCATGCGTTACACCGAGAGCCGCCTGGCAAAGCCCGCCATGGAACTGTTGCGTGACTTGCAGAAGGATACCGTCGACTGGCAGCCCAACTACGACGAATCGCTCGCCGAGCCCGTGGCGCTGCCTGCGCGCTTCCCCAACCTGCTGGTTAACGGCAGCCAAGGCATCGCCGTCGGCATGGCCACCAACATCGCCCCGCATAACCTCGCCGAGGCGATCGAGGCCACCTGCTACCTGATCGACAACCCCGACGCCACCGTCGACGAGCTCATGCAGATCATGCCCGGTCCGGACTTCCCCACCGGCGCCATCATCATGGGCAGCGCCGGCATTAAGCAGAGCTACGAGACCGGCCGCGGCTCCATTACCGTGCGTGCCAAGGCACACGTGGAGTCCACCAAGACCGGTCGCAGCCGCCTGGTCTTTACCGAGATTCCCTACATGGTCAACAAAGGCACCCTGCAGGAGAAGATCGCCCAGCTCGTCAACGACAAGCGCATCGAGGGCATCTCGGATATGCGCGATGAGTCCAACCAGAAGGGCATCCGTCTGGTTATCGAGCTCAAGAAGGGCGTCATTCCGCAGGTCGTGCTCAACAACCTGTATAAGTACACCTCGCTGCAGACGACCTTTGGCGCCAACAACCTGGCGCTTGTCAACGGCGTTCCCAAATGCCTGAGCCTGCGCGAGATGCTGCAGCACTACATCGACCACCAGGTCGACGTCGTCACCCGCCGCACCCGCTTCGACCTTAAGAAGGCCCAGGCCCGCGCGCATATCCTCGAGGGCTACCTGATGGCCCTTGACCATATCGACGAGGTCATCAGCATCATCCGCTCCTCGCAGACCGACTCCGAGGCCAGCAGCCGACTGATCGAACGCTTTGGCTTTACGCCCGAGCAGACCACGGCCATCCTCGAGATGAAGCTGCGCCGCCTGACCGGCCTGGAGCGCGACAAGATCCAAGAAGAGTTGGACGGCCTGCGCCGCGCCATCGCCTACTACGAGGACCTGCTGGCGCACGAGGAGAAGATTCTGGGCGTCATCAAGGAAGAGATGCGCGAGATCTCCAAGAAGTTTGGCGACAAGCGCCGTACCGAAATCAGCCAGGTTGAGAAGGACCTGGATGTCGAGGACCTCATCGCCGACGAGGATATGGTCGTGACCATCACCCACACTGGCTACGTTAAGCGTATCCCAGTGGCTGCCTACCGTGCCCAGAAGCGCGGTGGCAAGGGCGTGTCGGGCGTCAACCTCAAAGAGGACGACGTTATCGATGAGATGTTCATCGCGTCCACGCACGAGTACGTGCTGTTCTTCTCGAGCAAGGGCAAGGTCTATCGCCTGAAGGTGCACGAGCTGCCGGTGGGTACGCGCCAGGCGCGCGGTACCGCGATCGTCAACCTGCTGCCCTTCGAGGAAGGCGAGAAGATCGCGAGCGTCATCAGCTGCCGCGAGTTCCCTGCCGACGAGTACCTGATGTTTGCCACCAAGAGTGGCATGGTCAAGAAGACCGTGATGAGCGCATATGACCGCAGCCGTCGCGACGGCCTGATCGCTATCAACCTGCGTGACGACGACGCGCTGCTGAACGTGCGCCGCGTGCGCGAGGGCGACAAGATTATCCTGGCCACCACCGCGGGCAAGGCGATCATGTTCTCCGAGGAGCAGGTGCGCGCCACCGGCCGCGATACCAGCGGCGTTCGCGGTATCGGTATGAAGGACGGCGTGAGCGTTCTGGGCATGGAAGTCACTAACGGCAACGGCGATCTGTTCGTCATCACCGAGCGCGGCTACGGCAAGCGCACGCCGGTCGCGGACTACCCAGAGCAGAATCGCGGCGGCCAGGGCGTCTACACCATCCAAATGACCGAGCGCAAGGGCAACCTCGCGGCCATGAAGACGGTGGGCCCGCAGCACGAGCTGTTCATCGTGACGGAGGGTGCGACGGTCATTCGCGTCAAGACCGACGAGATCAGCCAGACCGGCCGCGCCACCCAGGGCGTCAAGATGATGACCGTCGACGACAACGACCGCGTATGCGCCGTAGCCCGCATGACGGCAGCCAAAGAGAAGCCCGAAGGCGAAGCAACAGAAGACGGTTCTGCCCCCGAAGAAGCCCCAGTCGATCTAGGCGATGGCAACGACATGCCAGAAGATCTCCTAGACGAGTAAGAGGCTCTAGCTGGTAAAAATCATCAGACCCCATATATCGGCGGTCGACGCACTGCGCGCCGACCGCTTTTTTGAAAACCTTTGAACCCCACGTCGCCTCCGGCTGCCCGGCGGCATGCGAAGTCGATCGCGAGTTCCGCACGCAAAGAAGGCCACTTAATGTGGCCTTCGTCTTGCGCAGGACTGTCCGAGCAGCAAACCAAAACCATCTCGCCAGCCCAGCGACCACCCCTCCCAAAGATTTTCAAAAAAGTTGTTGACGCGCGCGTAACGACTCGTCTAATATATCCCTTGCGCGAT
>NZ_JBDGBA010000002.1:41471-159905 GCF_040910185.1 Collinsella aerofaciens
GGACCTGTAGCTCAGTTGGTTAGAGCGTCCGGCTGATAACCGGGAGGTCACAAGTTCGAATCTTGTCAGGTCCACCACTTTCTTTCGCAATAAACACCCCAGCGAGAGCCGAGTCGCCGCTGGGGTGTTTATTACTGTCTCCGTGGGGGTTTAGCTCAGCTGGGAGAGCGCGGGCTTTGCAAGCCTGAGGTCAGGGGTTCGATCCCCCTAACCTCCACCATGATGGACCTGTAGCTCAGTTGGTTAGAGCGTCCGGCTGATAACCGGGAGGTCACAAGTTCGAATCTTGTCAGGTCCACCATCAAAACTGTGAAGAGCCCTGAGGCGTTGCCTCGGGGCTTTTTTCTTGTCTGCGATAAATCTCATTTTGGTTTTGTGTGCTGTGCGAAAGATTGGGTAGTATAGCTATTCAATGCGGTGGAGCTGCCGCGTGTTAACCGCTACGTACCGGAGGTGTTCCATGGTTCGTGTCGACATAGAGACCATCGTCATGGCCGCCGGTCCCGTGCCATCGCTTATCGTGCTTCGCGAGCGCTGCAGCAAATTGGACTCGCCCGCGCCGCTGCGTTCCCTTTCCATTCAGACTGGTTCGTTTGAAGCTGCTGCCATTAGCCGCGGCATCGATAGCGGTCGCGCCGAGCGCCCGATTACCCATGACCTGTTGCTCGATACTGTTGGTGCCCTGGGTGCCAAGCTCGAACGCATCGAAATCGTTCGCGCCGAGCCGCCCGTGTTTTACGCGACGGTTGTCGTGTTGGCCGATGGCAACGAGCATAAGATCGATGCGCGTCCGAGCGACGCCATCGCCCTCGCCGTACGCAGTAATGCCCCCATGTTCGTTGAAGACGACATCATGAATCGCCTGGGCACCGTTTCTGCCCATGCCGAGGAAGTCGACGACGAGCAAGAGTTCGAGAAGTTCGACGAGTTCGTCCATACGCTCTCCCCCGATGACTTCTAAATGCGGGGCGTCCAGGCTGCGGAGCGTTCGCTGATGGCCGGCGGTATGTCGGCTGAGGCGGCGGCCATTGCGCGCGAGGCCCAGATGCGCTCGGAGGCTTCTGAGGCGGCTCGCATTGCCTATGTGACGCAGGCCCGCACGCTTCGCGAACGCCGCGGCTCGTTTATCAAGATGGTTGTCGTCTCTGCCCTTGTCGCGGCAATCTGTTCGCGCCTTCGTGGTACAGTTGGTGCGCTTGGGTTTTCGATCTCTACGGGCCTTATGATCTGGGGCGTGGTCGATGCGGTCATGCTGACCAGTCAGATCAAGGTACTCGACAAGCGCGCGATGGATATGATGCGCGCCCGCGACGCTGCCGCTAAGATCGCTGCTGAGGCACAAGAACTGTAACGACGCCAGACTCGATGGGAAGGTCTAAAGATGGCACAGGATATGCAGGACGCCGGTAACGTCTCCGCCGAGCTCGACGCCATGGTGTGCGATCTGATCGGCGCGTTCTTGGACGACCTTGCCGCCGGTGAAAACCCTGGCGTGGTCGTGGCAATTGAGGACGCCGCTTCCAACCGTTATCTGGCGGCGCTCGACGAGGATGGCGAAGAGGCGTGCCTCGAGGCGGCCACCAACTTTATCTCCGAGCACAAGATGGGTCTTAAGGACGAGGGCCTGGGCCGTATCGCTCGCTATGCCATCGGCTACACCGGCTGCGTCGAGATTGACGGCGGCTATCACGATGCTCTGCTCGTGAGCTTCTTCGAAACCACGCTCGAGAGCGGTTTTTCGGCATATGTGCTGTATGAGGGCATGGGCGCCGGCGATGGTTTTATGTGGAGCGACCCTGAACCTGCAGGCGAGGAAACCCCTCTCATCTAAAATCGCTAAAATAAACGAGTTTTCGGTAAAAGGCTCAATATTCCCGCTGAGCGTTGTATCGCTGGGCGGGCCGCATACGCGTGCCGTTTGTATATGGATAGAAGATAGGGGAACTACATGCGCGTAGACAATCTGAGGAACATCGCCATCATCGCTCACGTCGACCACGGCAAGACGACGATGGTCGATAAGCTCCTGCGTGCCACGGACGCCTTCCGTGCCAACCAGCAGGTCGAGGACCGCGTCCTGGACTCTAACGACCAGGAGCGCGAGCGCGGCATTACGATTCTCGCCAAGAACATCTCTATCGAGTATAAGGACGTCAAGATCAACGTCATCGACACCCCAGGCCACGCCGACTTTGGCGGCGAGGTCGAGCGCGTGCTGCGTATGGCTGACGGCGCCCTGCTGCTGGTTGACGCTTTTGAGGGCCCCATGCCCCAGACCCGCTTCGTGCTGCGTCACGCTATCGACACCGGCCTTAAGATCATGATCGTCATCAACAAGATCGACCGTCCGGGCGCCAACCCCGAGAAGGCCTACAACGACTGCCTGGACCTCATGGCCGACCTGGGCGCCACCGACGACCAGCTTGAGTTCGCCATGGAGCACGTGGTCTACGCCAGCGCCATGAACGGCTTTGCCCGTCTTGACCCCAACGACGGCAACATGGACATGTACCCGCTGCTCGATATGATTATCGACGACATGCCCGCGCCCGAGGTTGACGAGAACGCTCCGCTGGCCATGCAGTGCGTGACCATCGACCACTCCAACTTCGTCGGCCGCATCGGTATCGGCCGCGTGTACTCTGGCGCCATCCACCAGGGCGACCAGATCCTGGTTGTCAAGAACGACGGCTCCAGCGCTACCGCCACCGTCAAGCAGCTCTTTACCTTCGACTACCTGGGCCGTACCGAGTGCCAGGAAGTCGGCGCCGGCGACATCGCCGCTGTCGTGGGTATCGACCGCACCGATATCGGCGATGTCTACACCGATCCCGAGAACCCTGTCGAGCTCGAGCCCATCGAGATCGACCCGCCGACCCTGTCCATCGTCTTTGAGGCTTCGACCTCCCCGCTTGTCGGCCGCGACGGCGACATCGTGGGCGCCCGTCAGCTCAAGGAGCGCCTGTTCAACGAGGCCGAGAACAACGTGACCATGAAGATCGAGGAGCTCGAGGATAAGAGCGGCGTCGAGGTCTCGGGCCGCGGCATTCTGCACCTGTCCGTTCTGATGGAGTCCATGCGCCGCGAGGGCTTTGAGTTCCAGGTCGGCCGTCCCCGCGTTCTGTTTAAGAAGGACGAGAACGGCAACAAGATGGAGCCCGTCGAGCAGGCCGTCGTCGAGTGCCCGGACGAGTACTCGGGCAAGGTCGTTGAGGTCTTCGGCACCTCCGGCGGCATCATGACGAGCATGGATACCTCGGGCATCGTGACGCACCTCGAGTTTAAGATTCCGACCCGCGGCATCATGGGTCTTAAGAACCGCATCATGAACGTCACCCACGGCGAGGGCGTGTTCTACCACACCTTCCTGGAGTACGGCCCCTATGCCGGCGAGATCGGCAACCGCCAGAACGGCGCAATGATCTCTATGACCACCGAGAAGGCCGTTGCCTATGCCCTGGGTACGCTGCAGGAGCGCGGTCAGCTGTTTGTTGAGCCAGGCACCGAGTGCTACGAGGGCATGATCGTGGGCGAGCGCAGCAAGGCTGGCGACATGGTCGTCAATATCGCCCGTACCAAGAACCTGGGCAACCAGCGCTCCTCGACCTCCGATATCTCCGTTCAGCTGGTGCCGCCCCGCACCTTCTCGCTGGAGGAGGCGCTGGAGTACATCGCCGACGACGAGCTGGTCGAGATCACTCCCAAGAACATCCGCCTGCGCAAGCGTCTGCTCAACGCCACCGACCGCAAGAAGGCTGCCGTTCGCGCCGGCCAGGTCAACAAATAAGCGCTGGGCTTTATAGCGACTAACAAGAAAGGGCGTCGACCATCGCGGTCGGCGCCCTTTTTGTGCAGTGGACAGGTTCGTTTGCACCACAGCTGGGGCGGTTATCCCTCCGAGCGGCTTTCCGGTCAAAGTTAAGTTGTTTAAACATATACATAATTCTACAGAATATAGTCGATATGATACAAAACTGTTAACAGGTAAATATCAACTGGTATTAAATTAAAAGACCTCTTGACCTGCGGTTTACATGATTGGTATCTATATTATATTTTATGCATTGTGGCATAGACGAACCGTCTTAGAAGGTGCTCCCCAATGGGTTCTTGCAATGCGCTAGGTAGGTTCTCGTTGATGTTGGGGCTTGTGTTCGATCCGACGATTCGCCGTATTCCACGCTGTGTTGTAGGAATTAGGGGACAACTATGGACGCACACCGCTCACGGTCACTGGGTATGGCGACCCTGGTCTTCATTTTAATTAGCCTCACCGCCGCAGTTTTTCACGGTGCAGCCCCCGTGCGCGCCGAGGATGCGACGACACCGACGCCGATTGTGATTGATGAGAAGACGGCGACGGTTGATGTCAAGCTGTATAAAGATGGCAGTCGTACAGAGCTTTTGGGCAATGACGCCGTGACTTCAGTTTCGACCCTCTACGGAACCTTCTCGGCGAACTTTCTGACTGGTCAGGCACCTACGTCTAGTAACTATGTCGCCGTCTATAAATTCCCTGACACCATTGACGTCGGTAACAATGATGGCGGCGATTTTAGGGATGGGCCCGGTGCTGACGCTGAAAAAGCCGGTGTATGGAAGATTGAAGACAATAAGGTTGTCTTTACGTTTGACAAGGGTTGGCTTGAACGGAATCCTGCGAACATTCGTGTCGCGGCAAACTTCTCGTTCCAGCTTAAAAACAAGGATGTCGGTTCTGGTGGCAACGCATCTGTCGTGTTTCCCGGTACGGGTGAGACGATTAGTATCCCCGTCAAGGACGGCAAGGTCACGGGGACGAAGGCGGGGGTCTTCTCCCAGGGATCCGATGGCGTAGCCAAGGTTACCTGGACCGTTACACTTACCGTTGAGTCGTACGCCACGAATGTCAAGTTAACCGATACGCTGGGCGAGAACTTTGAATTTGCGAACGACAGCTTTATGCTCGACGGAGAGAAGCTCAATCCACAGCCGAAGATCGACGGCCAGACCGCGACCCTCGACAGCATAGGCAACCTTTCCCACGGAGACCATAAGATTACGTATGAAACGGTGCTGAAAAGCGGCGTTTCTGTGAGCAACGGTGAATTTATCGACAAGCAGGAAGCATCCAGGAACACGGCGTCGTGGGGATGGGACGGTGCCGATGATCCCCAGAAGCCCACGGCTACGGCGTTCCCCAGCAACTTTCGCTACGACATGATTGGCAAGTCTAGCGACCGCAATAGCACGCCGTCCGACATCACGTGGACGGTCACACTCAACCAAGGCGAGCTCAAAGCCGACATGAGCGGCTACGTGTTCACCGACAAGCTGGACGACAAGCAGATGTATGCGGGGAACTATACGGTTTATAAAGGCAGCTCGGGGTCGACTGTTCTTGCCACCGGTGAGCTCGATCAGTCTGAGAAATCCTTTACCTACAAGTTCTCGGACAACCTTGAGGATAAGTACATCACCTATCGCATTGTTTATCACACCAAGATGAATGAAACGGGTTCGTATGACACCGTGCGCAACAGCGCAACGATCGAGCACGATGGTTCCGTTTCCGGCGCTGGTAAAGGTGAGTTTACGCCGCAGTTGGTGGACACACCGATCACCAAGGAACTCGTGGGTCGAGAGAACGCTGCAACAACTGGCGAGGCGAAGTGGAAGACGCGCGTGGCGCTGAAAGCTATTGTCAATGCGGGCAACCTTGATAAGGTGACGGTGAAGGATACGTTTCAATCGGCGTGGAAACAAGATATCGGTGTTGATGTCAACTCAATAAAGATCAAGATTGGTGAAACTGAGCTAGTTCGAGGCGACGACTGGAAGCTGACGACAAATGAGCTGAAAGATGGAAATAACGTTGTGCAGAAGGATGGGCACAAAAGAAACTTCAACCTCGACATAAACATTAACGACAAGGTGAAGGCGGCTCTCGCGAACGAGGATTACGCCGACATCACGTACACCACCACTTCTGATGCGCTGCCGGGCTGGTACTCGAACTTCGCATCTGTTACGGTGCCGGGGCAGAATGGCGGTTGGCCGTACTACACCGATAGTCCAATGTATGTTGTCAACAAGGAAACGACGCCCGCGGTCGAGAAGCCGGAAGCTGAGGCGAAGGTGTCTTGGAAGGAGGGCTTCGAATGGAGCGCCGTCGACGGCTCGGAAGAGAAGGGCGCATGGATTGTTGAGTGGACGGTGTACGCGAACCGTCACAAGAGCGACGCCGGAGAATATTATGGAGCCGGAAAACTCTACGGTAAATCGCTGAATATCGTTGACAGCCTTCCGGACGGCATGAGCTATGTTGTGAATTCCGCCAAGTACACGCTCGTGCAGAACCCCTATGAGCAACATATGGGGCTTGGGCGCGGAGGCGAGGCCAAGGAGGTCGTTACGGGTCGGACGCTCGCCGACGACAACGTCAGCAGGAATGGTAAGACGGTCACCTTCTCCATTCCCACAACAGAGCTTGATAAGTATGCCGGTTACGCCAAGCTTACGTACCAGACGGCGGTCAAGCGTAGCGAGCTCGACACCTCCACGAACGAGGTGAAGTTCACCAACTCGGCCAGCGCGGGGTCAGGAGATAAAAAGTTCGATTCCGGTAACGGTACCGTCATCATTAAGAACAACGTCATCAAAAAGTCCGGCGAGCAGGTTGCCAGTAGCAATCGCATCAAATACACCATTCATGTTAACGAGTCTGCCGTTGCCCTTAAAAATGGCACCGACTTCCTTGAGCTCGTTGATACCATGGATGCCAAGTGCACGCTGGTTCCGTCGACGCTTAAGGTCTATGAGCGTCTGAACGGTGACTGGGTTGCGCTGTCCCAGAAGGACTATCCATCGAAGATGGAGCAGGTCCCAGACAAAATTGGCACACGCACGAAGTTGACGCTTAATGTGCCCGACGAGAAATACCTCAAGGTCGAGTATGAGGTTATCCCGACTGGAAACCCCGGTGAAGAGGTGCCTCTTTCCAATACCGCCGAGCTTACGGGTGTGACGGAAGGCTCGGCGATCGACGAGAACACATGGACCATCCAGAGTGCTTCCGCCAGTGCGGGCGGCAACGGCTACGGCATCACGATGACCAAATACGATGCGCAGCAGGTTGGAGCGACGCTAGGGGGAGCTGAATTCACGCTCTATAGCGTGAACATGGATCAGGTCGCAAGGGTAGGTATCGAGAATGCAAGGACTAGGTTTGAAACCGCTAAGACCGACGCCAATGGCAAGATCTCATTCGGTACAAGAGACAAGGCGATGAGCAATGGCGTGCTCTACCAGCTCGTGGAGACGGATGCGCCCGAAGGCTACGCTGTGGCAAGCCCCACGTGGATCATGCTCAAGGGCGGCGTGAGCGACGAAGATTATCAAACTGCGCTAGCTAAGGCGAAGACCATCGCCGGCGGTGCGGAGATCATAGGCGATGACAAAAAGGACGAGATTTGGGTCTATGACAATCGTCTAAAGGGATCCGCAACAATTCGGGCTAAGAAAGTGCTTGAAGGGGGCACATTCAAGAAGGGGCAGTTCTCGTTCGCACTCAAGGACGCCGACGGCAAGGTGCTCCAGACGGTGACCAACGACGCCGAGGGCAACGTCTCCTTCAACGTCGACTACAACAAGGCCGATACCTACACTTACACCATCTCAGAGGTCGAGCCCGAGGGTGCCGTCGACCATGTTAAAGATCACATCGCCTATGACACGACCCCGCGCAAAGTCACGGTTAAGGTGACTAATGGCACGGACCAGCTCAACGCCGTAGTTACCTATGACGAGGGCTCTACAACCCCGCCGACTTTTATCAACAGGTATTCGACCATGCTTCCTGAGGCGGGCGGGGCTGGCTTGACTATGACATATCTTGCTGGCGCTTCGTTGCTGTGCTTCGCCGCGACGTGGATGCATGCTCGTCGCCATCGCGATCTGGATCGAGGTGATCACCATGAGTAGGCTTAGCCGCAGCTTGTTGGCTGTCGCGACGATAATCATGGTCGCTATTCTGTCTTTCGCGATTGCTCCTGGGGCGGCCCGTGCTGCCGATACCGGAGCCATTACGGTGGACGGTACAGTCGCGACGCGTTACGACGCGTACCAGCTCTTTTCGGCGACCGTTGTCGACGATGACGATGCTGGCCAAAAAATTGCAACTGACGTAACGTGGGCGAATGGCGCGGTTCGTCAAGCCGTTCTTCCGGTGCTTCATGATGCGGGGCTCGATAGCTCGGCATCGACGGCGCAAGCGGCAGCCGAATGGATGAATGCCGACGGGCATATGACGACCGCGCTGACGGCAAAACTTGCTCGCGCGATTTGCAATGTCGGCGCAACTTCCGTGGCCCTTAACGCGGACACGGCGGCCGAGCTGCCCTGCGGCTACTGGCTCATCGTCGCCGACGACGACGCCATCGCCCAGGGCGAGGCCGGCACCGCGCCGATCATGGCCCTGGTGGGCGGCAGCGCCGTCACCGTCAAGCCCAAGGCGGCGACGCCCAAGGTCGCCAAGCACGTGCTGGAGGACAGCACCGCCGCATGGCAGAAGGCCGCCGACGCCACGGTCGCCGACGACCTGTACTGGCGCCTCTCTGCCACGGTCCCGGCGGGGCTCACGGCCTACGACACCTATACGGTGCGGTTCGTCGACACCATGGGCGCGGGGCTCGACTCCTCCAAGGTCGCCGCGAGCATGCGCGTGTACGTAGCGGCGGGCGCGGACGGCGGCTTTGACGCCGTCTCGACCGGTAAGGACGGCCGCGCCGGCATCGAGCCCGCGAAGGGCTGGACCGACATCACGGCCCAGTGCGCCACCAAGGTAGCGGCCGACGGTAAGACCTTCACCGTGCGCACCGGCGACCTGATCGCCGCACTCGGCGGGGCCGACGCCTTCACCGCGGGCGCCCGCGTGGTCGCCGTGTACAACGCGCCGCTCAACGGCGCATGCAGCCACGGCATCGCGAAGGGCAACCCCAACGAGGTCTACCTGCGCTACCCGCGCTCTCCCTTTGCCGACCAGTCCGGCGACGCCGGCTTCACCCGCACGCCGAGCGATGACGCGTGCGCCTACACCTGGGGACTCAGTCTGATCAAGCGCTCAAGCTCGGACGATAAGCCGCTCGCGGGCGCCAAACTGCGCATCATCGACGACCGTGGGCGCATTCTAACGACTGACGGCTCGTGGTCGACGGATGCCGACGCGTGCGTCACCACAGGCGCGGATGGCCATGTGGAATTGAGCGGTGTGGACGCGGGTCTCTACACCGTCGAAGAGGTCGCGGCTCCCAAGGGATACACCGCCTTTGAGGGCAAACGAACGGTAACGGTTGCGTCCGAGGGTCTGGACGTTAAGCAGGTAGCAGCCGCGAAGCCCAAGGTGACCGTGTCGGCCGAAAGCCCTCTGCGGGTTGATACCGCCGATGCCGGGACGGGTTCGATCGAGCTGTCGGTGCTCAACACCCCAAGCAAAGAAGCAAGTCGAGGCTTTATGCCCTCGACGGGAGATAGAACGTTGGTACTGGTGGCGGTTTTGGCTGCCATCGGAGTGGCGGCTATTGTTGTCGCGCTCGTCATCAAGCGGGGAGCAGGTCGCGGTGAAAAATGATTGTCCCCTGCTCGGTGGCGTACTGCCTCCGTAGCGAGTGATGCGCAGGCCTAGCGACCTGATGGTCATTGGTTTTGAAAAAGTTACTAGAGAACCCTCCAAGAAAAGCGGGGCACCCGGTCGATATGACCGAGTGCCCCGCCTCGTTTGTTGGTGCAAAGTAACCTGACCCCTTTGCACCAACACAAAGGTGTCTGTCCCCTTTGTGGCGGTTGGTGGCTAAGCGGTGGGGAGTCCTGGCGTGTTAGCCGGCTGCTGCGGCTTGAGGCGGGCGTTTCGCCAGATGATCTGGATAACGTAGCCGAGCATAAAGACAAAGGCCACGCCGCTGATGAAGTCACCTACGAGGGGAAGCCCCGTGAGGGCGCCTGCGATTATGCCGCCCACGGCTGCCATGGCGTAGCGGTTCTGGTTGTGTCCGACCATGCGGGCGAGCGCGCACCCCGAAAAGGCACTCGACACCAATGCGATGCCGATAACGCCGCACAAGAGGGTTCCAGCAAGCGACAGACCAGCGATAGAGATAATCAGCAGTAGGACGGCGGGGGCGATAGCAATCGTGCCCAGAAGACCGCTCACCCACAGGGGCATGGGGCGCTGGTGGAGCATGCCGGCGGCGCCGGCGGTCGCGCGCGGAAAGACGAGCTCGAGCAGCAGAGCGACAAAGCAGGTCGAGAGTGCCGCGGCGACGATGCCGCCGATGACATCGTTAACGGTGGAAGTATCCTCGTTCTCGGTGCGGTCGATCTTGAGCGCGCCGACCTCGGCTCCCGCGGCACGCTCGGGGTCCTCGGAGACGTGCGCGTTCACGGTGCCGGTGATGTGGGCGTTCTTGCCTAGGATGAGTTTGTCGGCCCAAACCTCGACATCGCCATCGACGGTGCCATCGATGGTCACCGTATCGCCCGCGAGCGCTGCCGACTTGGTGGAGCCTCGCAGAGCAACCGTCTCGCCTATCGCGTAGAAACAGTTGGCGGTGCTGTCGGAATTGAGCACGACATGCTGGCCAGCGATGGTCACGCTGCCATCAACCGCGGTCTTGGCAATGTCGATGGTGCGTGCCGCCAGACGGACGGCGCCGCCCACCGTGCAGTCGCGGATGGAGAGGCTCTCGCCTGCTGCAATTATGTCGCGGCCGATGGACGCATCGTCCAAGTTGAGGGCCTGACCTGCCCAGTACAGGTCACCTTCGACGCCGGACGGATTGGCGTCATTGTCGGTCGCAAGTACGTTGCCTGCGGTGTCCGTGCCGGCGAACGACGCCGTGGGAAGCGCGGTGATCGCCAGCGCGATGAGCGCGAATGCCATAAGCAGGCAGCGACGCATCTTGTGTGACGGCGCCGCCGCGGTTTGATTGAAAGCCATGGTTGATCCTTTTGTTAGGTGTTTGGCATATACCTAACAGGGTACCCAACGCGCGGGCGCTCTAAAAGAACCTCTCGGTTGCATTTCGAAGGATGGGCCCGCGCCACCTATTTTTTGCGGTGCAAAAAGCGTGCGATGTCTTCCTCGGTGGGGCTTTTGATGTCAAAGCGCAGCGAGAGCCAGCGCAGACCCATGGTCACGACAACGCATACGACCAGCGCGGCGACATTGCTCATGATGCCGCTCATAACGAGACACACATAGCTTGTCGATCCGGCGATGGCGGCGATGGCATAAAAGTTAGTACGTTGGAAAATGCCCGGAACCACGCCCATAAAGCCGTCGCGCAACATGCCGCCGCCCACCGCGGTAAAAAAGCCCATCATGATGCACACCGCCGGTGCAAAGCCGTAGACCAGCGCCTTGTCCGCTCCGGTGGCGGCATAGATGCCGACCGAGATGATGTCGAGCAGGGGAATGAGTTTTTCGGGTTTGTCGACGATTGCCGGGAAAATGTAGATGATGGCTGCCGTGGCAATGGAAAGCGGCAGCGCCATTGGCTGGTTGAGGATGTAGACGTTGCCCACCTGCAGCGTCATGTCGCGTAAAAGACCGCCGCCCAAGCCACAGACCACGGCGAGCGCAACTGCACCCACCAGGTCGAGTTTGTGCTCGCGCGCGACCAACACGCCCGAGATTGAAGCCGCGACGACGGCGAACATTTCGAGCCAAAACGGGATGGCGACCATGGCATCCGTGGCGTGTGAGGTAACGGTCATAGCGGCGACGACGGGCAAGATGGGGTCCTTTGGGTTGTGGGTTTAGACAATGCCCGTACATAGTACATGGTTGGTGAGCGTGGCGACCCTATTGCTCGGTAAACGGTTGGGATCGGGTGGGGGCGTAGGTCCCATGTTTGGGGATCTGGACTGATGCTGAACGCGATGGGGGCGTGGCTGAATAGGAGGGATGTTCAAATTTTGAGCTTTGCTCAAAATTTATCCGGTCGGCTTACGCCGACCGCGCTGCGCTAAAAACGCGCCACGGGCGCGTTTTCTTTACGCGTCGCGCCCTGGCGGGTTCGAATCCCTCCTCCTCCGCCGTATTTGCTTGTTAGAGACTCAAAACAAAAAAAGCTCCCATTCTTGGGAGCTTTCTCAACCAAAATGGCGGAGGAGGAGGGATTCGAACCCTCGTGACCTTATACAGGCCAAACGGTTTTCGAGACCGCCGCATTCAACCACTCTGCCACCCCTCCGCGTGGGGTAAAAACAAAGCAGGCTCAAAGGCCTGCTTTGGAATTAACTGGCGGAGAGTCAGGGATTTGAACCCTGGAGACGCTTTTGACGCCTACACGATTTCCAATCGTGCTCCTTCGGCCACTCGGACAACTCTCCGTTAAATGCGAAAGTCAGTATACACGAGGAATCGCAAAGTGCAAACAGAAAAGTTGGCATTTTTTAAAACGCTTGGCCGCGCTTGTCGTTGCAGTGGGGTTTGAGGTGCCAAAAAACGGCTTCCGAACAGCGTGGTTGATTAACTCAATTGTTCAAAAGGGGTATTCATAAGCGACTTGGCAATGAATTTAAAAAATCTTTGGGTGGTGCTGTGGACCACTGGTATGCATTTTGCGACCACGGCCTTGTGCCCGTTGACCTGCGGCTTGACTCAGCTTGTCCCCGCGGCGTCGTATCTTGTCCACAAATCCGTCAAGCTCTTGGTCGGCATTTGGTTGGAATGCGCATGAAACGTCGTGCGAGTATGGACATATGTGGAGGTCATGAGGTTGTAGCTGCATATTCTTGCGGCCTGGGAGGTTGAAAGATATTATTACCAAGTCTTTTCCTGCTTCAGGCGCACCTTCACGACCTGAAGCCACATTTGCCCAGAGGAGGTGACAATATGAAGGCTTATGAACTGCTGTTCTTTGTTGACCCGTCGCTCGACCCCGAGACTCGTCTCGCTGTTATGAAGCGTATCGATACCACGATCGCTGAGGGCGCTGGCAAGGTCGACTCCGTTGACGAGTGGGGCAAGCGCAAGCTCGCCTACGAGATCAACGACCTCACCGATGGTGACTACACCCTCATCAACTTCCATGCAGATCCTACCCAGATCGCCGAGCTTGATCGCGTCCTGCGCATCACCGACGCTGCGGTCCGCCACATGATCGTCCGTCGCGACGACCAGGAGTAAGACTGTCGTTTTGGACTGGGCTTGTGCCCCAAGAGGAAGTAGTGAGTTATGAGCATCAATCGAGTGAACATCACCGGTAACCTCACCCGCGATCCCGAGCTGCGCGCCACCGCCGGCGGAACCCAGGTTCTGTCCTTTGGCGTCGCCGTGAACGATCGTCGCCGCAACGCGCAGACTGGCGAGTGGGAGGACTATCCCAACTTTGTCGACTGCACCATGTTCGGCACCCGCGCCGAGGCCGTGAGCCGTTTCCTGGCAAAGGGAAACAAGGTCGCGATCGAGGGCAAGCTGCGCTACAGCTCTTGGGAGCGCGACGGCCAGCGCCGGAGCAAGCTTGAGGTCATCGTCGATGAGATCGAGTTTATGAGCTCCCGTGGTGGCCAGGGTGGCTACGATCAGGGCGGTTACGCCCCCGCAGCTCCCGCGCCCGCAGCACGTCCTGCCGCACCGGTGGCTACGCCGCCCGCGGTCGACGTCTACGATGAGGACATCCCGTTCTAAGGGTTGTTCACCTATTTTTGAGTGAGAGGCGGCTTCGGTTCGCCGAAGTTGCCAAACGAAAGGTATTTTGACATGGCTAATGATTTTTCTGCACGTCAGCCGCGTCGTAAGTACTGCCAGTTCTGCAAGGAGAACACTGAGTTCATCGACTATAAGGACACTCAGCTTCTCCGTAAGTACATGACCGACCGTGGCAAGATCAAGCCCCGTCGCGTCACTGGCGCTTGCACGCAGCATCAGCATGACATCGCCAACGCCATCAAGCGCGCCCGCGAGATGGCTCTCCTGCCGTACACCGTCCCCGTGGTTTCCTCTCGTGGCAACCGCGACCGCGGCTAAGAAGGGAGACGCATCATGAAGGTTATTCTTCTCGATGAGATCAAGGGCAAGGGCGGCGAGGGTGACGTCGTAGAGGTCGCTCAGGGTTACGCTGAGAACTTCCTGTTCCCCAAGAAGCTCGCTGTTGCCGCCACCAAGGGCAACCTCAAGCAGCTTGACGAGCGTCGCAACAACATCGCCAAGCGCGAGGCCGTCCGTCTGGCTACCGCCAACGAGACCAAGGCTGCCTTCGAGGGCAAGACGGTCACCGTTGACGTCAAGGTCGGCGACGAGGGCATCCTCTTTGGCTCCGTTACCGCCGCTATGATCGCTGACGCCATCAAGGCTCAGCTCGGTATGGACATCGACCGCAAGCGCGTCGAGCTCGGTAAGCCCATCAAGGTTGCCGGTGCCCACACCGTTGCCATCTCGCTGTACCGCGAGATCAAGGCCGAGGTTGTCGTTCTCGTCGGCGTTACCGCCGAGGAGCTCGCTGCCGAGGCTGAGGTCGAGGAGGCCGCTGAGGTCGCCGAGGCCGAGACCGCCGAGGTCGAGACTGAGGCTGCTGCCGAGTAGCATTTGCTGCAACGCAACAATCTTGTTCTAAGAAGGGCGCTCTGGGAAACCAGGGCGCCCTTTTGTTTTTTTGCGCTGAGTGAGTGTCATAGTGAACGTCGCGTCGAAGTCCTATGTGCAGGACCGTTCATCCGTTTGGTTCGGTGATGATTGGCCGCGCGCGGCGCGTTTTGGGACCGTGGCTGATACTATGGATGCTCGCAAGCGATATGAATGAGGATGCTCATGGCATATGACGATAGGGAGATCGGGCTGACGGTCGAGGACCGCGGCTCAAAGTTGGGTCTTCCCCAAAACCAAGATGCAGAGGCCAATGTACTGGCCGCTATGCTGCTATCGCCCGAGGTGGTCGAAGAGGCCCAGGTCGAGCTGCAGCCCGATGACTTCTACCGGCCCATTCATAAGACCATCTATACCGCGATGGTCGATATGTACAACAGTCGCATTCCCATCGACTCCATCTCGCTGATCGATTACCTGCGAAGCATCAACAAGCTCGATGCCGTGGGCGGCGAAGCGTACATTTTGGAGCTGATGGGTCAGACCCTGTCGCTCGTCAACTGGCAGCACCATGCCGCCATCGTGCGTCGCGACTCGATGCTGCGCGAGTTGATCGGCGCCACCAACGAGATCAACGCGCTGGCCTATAACGCCCCTACCGACACCAAAGAGGTCGTGGAGCTGGCCGAGAGCAAACTGCTTAAGGTCACGGCACGCGAGGTCAAGTCGAGCTACAAGACGCTGACCGAGTTTATGGTCGAGGCCTATAACGAGGCCGAGGAAGTGTGCCAGGCCGGTGGCCAGGCTGCGGGCGTGCCCACGGGCTTTCCGTCACTCGACCGCATGCTCATGGGTTTTCGCGAGGGCCAGCTCATCATCATCGGCGCCCGCCCTGCCGTGGGTAAGACGTCGTTCGCTCTGAACTTGGCGCTGAATGCCGCCGCTGCGGGCTATACCGTCGGCTTCTTCTCACTGGAGATGTCGGGCAAGGAAATTGCCCAGCGTCTGATTTGCGCCTACGCCATGATCTCGATCAGTGACTTCCGCATGGGCCGCATTAGCCCCGAGCAGTGGGCCAATATCAACGAGGCCACGCAGACCTTGTCCAAGCTCGATATTCTGATTGACGATACGCCCGGCACCACAGTGACCGAGATTCGCGCCAAGAGTCGCCGCATGCTCCATAACAAGGAGAAGGCAATCATCATCCTGGACTACCTGCAGCTGGTGAGTCCTCCGCCGGGACGTCGCTCCGAGAGCCGTACTGTCGAGGTCTCAGAGATGTCGCGTGGTCTGAAGATCATGGCCAAGGAGCTCAAGATCCCACTCATCGCACTGTCGCAGCTCTCGCGTCAGGTCGAATCCCGTACCGGCAAGCGCCCGCAGCTTTCCGACCTTCGTGAATCGGGCTCCATCGAGCAGGACGCCGATATCGTTATGTTCTTGGACCGCTCCGCCGACGAGGCCGAAGCCTCGCGCGACGATCGACCCGACGAGGGCGTTACGCGTATCGTCGTGGCCAAGAACCGTTCGGGCCCGATCGGCGACGTCGACCTGATGTTCCTGCCGGCATCCACCAAGTTCTATGAGCTTGATGGGGCACATGCCGAGGAGTAGGACAGGCGCCCGTTGCACGGGTATACTGGGAATGTTTTGTGCTTCTGCGTGCCGGCATGGCGCGTAGACAGGCCATGAATGTAAGGAGTAAACATGCCGTCAACCGTTTTGGTCGGTGCCCAGTGGGGCGATGAGGGCAAGGGTAAGATTTGCGACCTGGTCGCCGGCGACTTCGATGCCGTCGTGCGCTACTCGGGCGGCAACAACGCCGGTCACACCATCGTCGTCAACGGCAAGAAGTACGGCCTGCACCAGGTGCCTTCCGGCATCATGTATTCCGACCACGTGTCGGTGATCGGTAACGGCTGCGTCGTCAACCCCAAGGTTGTCCTTGAGGAGATTGACATGTTCGAGGCCGACGGCATCACCACCAAGAACCTCAAGATTAGCGGCAACGCGCATGTCATCATGCCGTACCACATCGATCTGGATGGCGCCTTTGAGCAGAAGCTCGGCAAGAAGAACATCGGTACCACCAAGCGCGGTATCGGTCCGTGCTATCAGGACAAGATGGCCCGCATTGGCCTGCGCATGCAGGATATGCTGGACGAGACGCTGTTCCGCGACAAGCTGGAGACCGCTCTCGCCCGCGTGAACCCCGAGCTCGAGCTCATCTACAACCTGCCCACCTACACCGTGGACCAGATTTGCGACGAGTACCTGCCGATGGCCGAGCGCCTGCGCCCCTACATCACCGAGACGAGCCTGCTGCTCAACAACATGATCGACGAGGGCAAGGACCTGCTGTTTGAGGGCGCCCAGGCGACGCTGCTCGACATCGACCACGGCACCTATCCGTACGTGACGTCTTCCAACTGCACCGCCGGCGGCGCCATTACCGGCTCCGGCGTCGGTATGAAGAACGTCGACCGCGTGCTGGGCGTCATGAAGGCCTATATCACCCGCGTCGGTTCGGGCCCCATGCCCACCGAGCTTTCCTATGAGTCCGAGGCTGGCCACACGCTGACCGAGGAGGGCTATGAGTACGGCGTGACCACCGGTCGCCGTCGTCGCTGCGGCTGGTTTGACGGCCCTATCGCCAACTATGCCTCGCGCGTCAACGGCCTCACCGACATCGCCGTGACCAAGCTCGACGTGCTTTCGGCCTTCGACACCATCAAGGTGTGCGTGGCCTACGACGTCGATGGCGAGCGCTACACGAGCGTGCCCGAGCATCAGGTGCGCTTTGAGCATGCCAAGCCCATCTACGAGGAGCTCCCTGGCTGGAAGTGCGATATCACCGGTTGCCGCAGCTTTGACGAGCTGCCGCAAGAGGCTCAGGACTACGTGGCGTTTATCGAGGATCTGGCACACACCCGTGTGACGTTCATTGGCGTTGGCGCTGGTCGCGAGCAGATCATCAACCGATTCTGGAAGTAATCGGGACTATTTGGTTATTGCGATATACCCCTTTGCAGCCCGGACGGGCGGCCGAGGGGTATATTTGCTTGCAAAGGGCTCGCGCGGAGCGGGCCATTCATCCATAGAGGAGGCACCCTTGAAGGCGGACACTCAAACCATCGACATCCTGTTGTTGGGCAGCGGCGGCCGTGAGCATGCTTTGGCAGCCAAGCTCGCAGCATCACCGCGCGCCGGCAAGCTCTACATTGCGCCGGGTAACGGCGGCACCGCGAGCTGTGGCGAGAACGTTGTTCTCGACGACTGCGATCCTGCGGCCGTGGCGGCGTTTGCCCAGAGCCACGGATGCGGACTCGTGGTAATTGGCCCCGAGGCTCCGCTCGTGGCGGGCGTGGCCGACGCCGTGCGTGCGGCGGGTATTCCCTGCTTTGGCCCGGGTGCCGAGGGCGCCCAGATGGAGGGCTCCAAGCTGTTCTCCAAGCAGCTCATGGAGCGCGCGGGTATTCCGACGGCAGCCTACGGCTCGTTTACCGACGAGGCTTCGGCTCTCGCCTACGTACGCGAGCAGGGCGCCCCGCTGGTCGTTAAGGCCGACGGCCTTGCCGCGGGCAAGGGCGTTATCGTGGCGACCGAACTTGAGCAGGCCGAGGAGGCCGTGCGCGAGTGCTTTGGCGGCACCTTTGGCGATGCCGGCAACACCGTGGTTATCGAGGAGATGCTCGTTGGTCCTGAGTGCTCGCTGCTGGCCTTTACCGACGGCAAGACCGTGCGCCCCATGGCCACCTCGCAGGACCACAAGCGCGCGCTCGAGGGCGACAAGGGTCCCAACACCGGTGGCATGGGCGTCTACAGCCCGGTGCCCATCGTGACTGACGAGGAGCACGCCACCATGGTGAAGGTCATGGAGCAGACCGTGGCCGAGCTCGCTGCCGAGGGTATCGACTACCGCGGCTGCCTGTACGGCGGCTTTATGCTCACGCCTGCCGGCCCCAAGGTGCTGGAGTTCAACGCCCGCTTTGGCGACCCCGAGACGCAGGTCGTGCTGCCGCGCCTTAAGAACGACCTGGTCGAGGTCATGCTCGCCTGCGCCAACTGCGAGCTCGATCAGATTGAGCTCGACTGGCGTGACGAGTGGGCCGTGGCCGTTGTCCTGACGAGCGCGGGCTATCCCGGCAGCTACGAGAAGGGCAAGGTCATCACTGGCATTGAGGATGCCGAGGCCATGGAGAACGTGACCGTGTACCACGCGGGCACTGCCGTGGTGGACGGCCAGCTCGTGACCAATGGTGGCCGCGTGCTTGCCGTGACCGCTCTCGGCGACACGTTCGAGAACGCTCGCAACCTTGCCTACGAGGCTTGCGAGAAGATTGATTTTGAGGGCAAGACCCTGCGTCACGACATCGGCCTGCGCGCGCTGCGCGGCCGCGACGCCTGGGATGCCTAAAATCCGAGAGGAATGAGACGGATGGACGAGAAGAACGAAGAACTCGTGGACGCGCAGATCGTCGAAGAGGACAGCCGCATGTATGGGCACGCCGAGGGCGAGCCTGGTGGCGAGGTCGCTGACGAGCCGGCTCTGGTGCTGGGCGATGACGACCCGCACGATGCCGAGCTGCACGAGAAGATTCTTTCGGAGGAGTGCGCCTGGAAGGGCAAGATTCTCGACGTCCACCGTCTTGAGGTTGAGCTGCCCAACGGTCACCGCAGTGCCCGCGATATCGTTCGCCATCCGGGTGCGGCGGCCGTTGTGGCACTGACCGAGAGCGGCAAGATCGTACTGGTGCGTCAGTACCGCACCGCCATCGACCGCGTGACGGTCGAGATTCCCGCCGGCAAGCTCGATCCAGGCGAGGACCCGCTCGATTGCGCCAAGCGCGAACTGCACGAGGAGACGGGCTTTAGGGCCGGTCGTATTCGCTTTTTGACGTCGATTGTCACGTCCTGCGGTTTTTGCGATGAGATCATCCACATCTACTTGGCTACCAAACTCGAGTTCGATGCGCCCAACCCCGATGATGACGAGTTTGTCAACGTGGACCTGGTGCCGCTGCACGAGCTGATCGACGCCGTGCTCGACGGCAAGATCGAAGACGCCAAGACCGTCGTAGGCGCCTTGGCCTGCGATAGCATCGCACATAGGTTGGGCGGAGCCGAACTGTAACGAGTGGGGATAGCCCTGGGGCAAGTACTACTGATTGCTTTGTCCCAGGGCCTTACGTTGCTGATATTTCTTTGAGGATCACATGCTGAAAAGGTTTTTGTCTTATTACGAGCCCCAGATGGGGCTTTTTGTTGCTGATACTGTTTGTGCTCTGGTGCTTGCCGCCATTGACCTGGCGTTCCCCATTATCCTGCGCAATTTGACCGGTGGGCTATTTACTCAGGGTCAGGCTGCCATTATGCAGGCGCTCGGCATGATCGCGGTGGGCTTGGTGCTGATGTATGCCGTCCGCTGCGCCTGCCGCTATTTTGTGAGCTATTGGGGTCACGTGATGGGCGCGCGTATGGAGTCCAAGATGCGCGAGGACCTGTTCGACCAGTATGAGCGCTTTAGCTTTGCATACTTCGACCGCAACAGCTCGGGCGACATGATGAGCCGCGTGGTCAACGACCTGTTCGATATCTGCGAGGCGGCGCACCACGTGCCCGAGTGGATCATCATCTGCGGCATCGAGATTATCGGCTCGTTTGTGATCCTCTTTACCATCGCCCCGGTGCTGGCGCTCGCCATGGTCGTGGTGACGGCGGCGTTTGCGGTCATCATGTTTTGGCAGAACATGCGCATGCGCGAGGTCTTTAGCGACAACCGCAAGAAGATCAGCGGCATTAATGCACAGCTGCAGGATTCTCTGGCGGGCATGCGCGTGGTCAAGAGCTTTGCCAACGAGGAGACCGAGCGTGCCAAGTTCCGTGCCTCTAACGACCGCTACCTTTTGTCCAAGGAGAACATGTATCACGCCATGGGCGTCTATACCGCGACGTATGGCCTGCTCTCGGGTGTGCTCTATGTGATCGTGGTGCTGCTGGGCGGCTGGCTGGTCGCCCAGGGACAGCTGCAGGCGGTCGATATGGCGACCTTCGCACTCTATATTTCGCTGTTCTGCACGCCGCTCGAGACGCTCGTCAATTCGGCCGAAACGTATCAGAAGGCCATCGCCGGCTTTAAGCGTATGGACGAGGTGCTCTCGACCGCGCCGGATATCCAGGACAAGCCGGGCGCTACGGATCTGCAGGTGACTGCCGGCGCCGTGGAGTATCACGACGTGTGCTTTAACTACGAGGATGTTGAGCTGGGCGAGGGCGATGCCGACGAACGTCCCGTTATCGACCATATGGACCTGTCCATCAAGCCCGGGCAGACCATCGCTTTGGTTGGCCCTTCGGGCGGCGGCAAGTCCACGACCTGTTCGCTGCTGCCGCGCTTTTATGACGTGGCTGCCGGATCCATTAGCATCGACGGCCAGGACGTGCGTGATGTGACGCAACAGAGCCTGCGTCGTGCCATCGGCCTGGTGCAGCAGGATGTCTATCTATTTGACGGTACGATTGGCGAGAACATCGCCTACGGCAAGCCGGGCGCTACGGCTGAAGAGATCGCCGAGGCCGCCCGTCGCGCCAACATCGATGCCTTTATCGAGTCGCTTCCACAGGGCTATGACACCGTGGTGGGCGAGCGCGGCAGCCGTCTTTCGGGCGGACAGAAGCAGCGCGTTGCCATCGCGCGTGTGTTTCTCAAGAACCCCAAGATCCTTATTTTGGATGAGGCGACGAGTGCTTTGGATAACGAGAGCGAGGAGGCGGTGCAGGAGTCACTCGAAGAGCTGGCGCGTGGCCGCACCACGATTATCATCGCCCACCGTCTTTCGACCATTAAGCATGCCGATGAGATTGCGACCGTTGAGCATGGTCGCGTTGTGGAGCGTGGCACGCACGAGGAGCTTCTCGCCCGTGGCGGCACCTATGCCCGTTACTATCGAATGCAGTTCGAAGGTGCGCGTGCGCACGAGCTCGACTAATTGATATGACAGGAAGTTTATGGCTGACAAGAACCCTTTGACTCCGGAAGAAGTGACGGAGTTATTCTCCGAAATCGATGCATCCGGCGTCTTGGATCCCACGCTCGCCAAAAAGCGCACCGAGCGCATGCGTGAGAAGGAGGCTGCGGCCAAGCGCGGTGACAAAGCGGCGCTAGCGCAGCTGCGCAGCGAGGACCGCGCGAGCCAGGCAAAACATATCGACCCGCTGTCCGAGGACGACCCTTCGGGTTCGCAGGTGAGCCATACCATTACGAAGACTGCCATGGCCGTGGTTATCGGCATTTTGGTGCTGATCGTGGGCATGCAAATTGGCTACGGCGTGATGCGTCGTCTGAACACCGCGAACCTCTCCGAGAGCGTTTCGGTTGATACCGTTTCGACGGCGCTGAAGGGCGGCCTTGAGTGGGGCAACGGCTTTACGCAGTTCCCGCTCGACTTTACCGTCGATGAAGCCGATGAACGCACGGGCACGGTCGAGGTGACGGTGTTGGACACGTCTTCTGCCAACGAGCTCGAGCTGTTGTCCAACGGGCAGATTCAGGCCGCGGCGCTTGCGACCAACGCGCTGCTCAACGATAAGATCGACCGCGTGGTGTATAACGTTCACGCCTATATCGACGAGGATAGCAACATTCAGCACGATTCCTTCTTTGGCATGTTCCCCGCGCGGGGCCACCAGAGCGCCATTTTGACGTTCGTGTGGACCAAGAGCTCATCCAACGCCACGAGTATCGACTGGAAGATGCGTATCGTGAGTATGGATGACACCATCGCCGAGCGCATTCAGAAGCAGGTGAACTCGGTGTCGTCGTTGATTGAGGATCCGGTGGTGAGCCAGACCAAGATTGACGAGGAAAAGGCCGAGCGTGACCTGGAGCATCGTCTGCATGGCCGCGAGATTTTCCGCGGCGGCAAGCCCGATCGCACACCGTCCGAACTGCTGGAACAGGACAAGAAATAATAAGACGCCATCATCCCGCGTGAGCCACAAGCCCCGCGGGATGATTTTTCTGGGACGGGGATTAAAAAATCATTATGCATAGAAAGTCATAATTATCATTTCGTAAACATTTCGATGAAATTAACGCCATGAGGCATGCTTGCGGTTACAATACCGCGAGGCCTAACTACACACCTTTAAGCCGGTCCTGTGAGACCGGGAAGGAGAATTATGGCGAACAACCATACCGCGGGCGCTGCCGCCCGCACCTTCGCGCCCAGCGAGCTTTGCCAGCGTATGCTGGCCAAAACCAGCAAGGGCACCTGCGGTCCCTGCATCCTGTATCTTGAGGATGGGACCATTTTTTATGGACGTGCATGCGGCGCCGAGGGTACCGCGACCGGCGAAGTCTGCTTCAACACCTCGCTCGAGGGCTACTTTGAGGTCATGACCGACCCGAGTTATGCCGGCCAAATCGTAACCATGACCTATCCGCAGATCGGCAACTACGGTATCGACGAGACCGACGTCCAGTCGACCTTCCCCGGCGACGCCGTGCGCCCTGCGAGCGCTCCGGCTATGCGCGGCATGATCGTTCGCGACATGTGCACCACGCCTTCTAACTGGCGCTCGGCCGTCAGCGTGCCGGAGTACCTGCGCGCTCACGGCATCGTCGCTATCGAGGGCGTCGACACCCGCGCTCTTGTGCGCCACCTGCGTGACAACGGCTCCAAGATGGGCATTATCTCGACCGAGATCTTCGACGTCGACGAGCTTGCTGAGCGTCTGGCCGCAGCGCCCACGCTGGTAGGCGAGAACCTGGTCAAGACCGTGAGTTGCCCCGCGCCTCACGAGTTTGCAGCTGCCGACCTGCCCGCTACGCATGACTTTGCGCTTGCCTCTGCCGCTCCTGCCCGTCACAAAGTGGTCGCCTACGACTGCGGTGTGAAGCGCGGCATTCTGGAGGGGCTGGTCCGCGCCGGCTGCGACCTTACCGTCGTGCCGTGGGACACGCCTGCCCAGCAGGTGCTCGACATGAATCCCGACGGCGTCTTTTTGTCCAATGGCCCCGGCGACCCCGACGCCGTGGTGGAGACCTACGAGCAGGTGCAGCAGCTGATCGGCAAGGTGCCGGTCTTTGGTATTTGTCTTGGTCACCAGATGATCAGCCTGGCCTGCGGTGCCCAGATGGAAAAGCTTAAGTTTGGTCACCGCGGTGGCAACCAGCCGGTCATGAACCTGGTAAGCCGTCGCGTGGAGATCACCGCGCAAAACCATGGCTTTGGCCTGCTGTTCCCCAGCTTGGGCAAGCTTGTCCCCGAGCTTTCCGGCGGCGAGACCGAGCATGCGGCCGATGGAGATCTGCGCGTCTGGGTGCGCCGCGGAATCGCGCCGGTCGTGATGAACGAGCGCTTTGGCCGCATTCGCCTAACACATGTGAACCTCAACGACGGCACCGCCGAGGGCATCCAGCTGCTCGACGCCCCGTGCTTCTCGGTCCAGTATCACCCCGAGGCCTCGCCTGGCCCCACCGATGCCCACTATCTCTTTACCGCCTTTACGCGACTCATGGACGGCGAGGAGAACTACCTGGACATCGACACCGCGAAGGACCGCCTGGCTGGCTGGAATTTCGCCGAGACCGCCGCGACCGAGACCGAGGAGAACTAACATGCCGAAACGTACTGACATCAAGCGCATCCTCGTCATTGGTTCGGGCCCCATCGTCATTGGTCAGGCTTGCGAGTTCGATTACTCCGGCGCCCAGGCCTGCAAGGTGCTCAAGGAGGATGGCTTTGAGGTCATCCTGGTCAACTCCAACCCGGCGACCATCATGACCGACCCGGGTCTTGCCGACCGCACCTATGTCGAGCCCATCACCGCCGAGTTTATCGAGCGCGTAATCAAGAAAGAGCGCCCGGATGCGCTGCTGCCCACACTGGGCGGCCAGACCGGTCTGAACGCCGCCGTCGAGCTGGCGAAAGACGGTACGCTCGACAAGTACGGCGTCGAGATGATCGGCTGCGACCTGGCCGCCATCGAGCGCGGCGAGGACCGCAAGCTCTTTAACGAGGCCATGGCCGAGATCGGCCTGGAGGTCGCGCGCTCGGGCTATGCCTACAGCGTGGCCGACGCCGAGGCCATCGCCGAGCGCGTGGGCTATCCCTGCGTACTGCGCCCGAGCTTTACCCTCGGTGGCGCCGGCGGCGGCATCGCGCATACCCACGAGGAGCTCGTCTCCATCGTGAGCCAGGGCCTGGAGCTCTCGCCCGCCCACGAGGTGCTGGTCGAGGAGTCCATCGAGGGCTGGAAAGAGTACGAGATGGAGGTCATGCGTGACCACGCCGGCAACGGCATCATCGTGTGTTCCATCGAGAACCTCGACCCCATGGGCGTGCATACCGGCGACTCCATCACCGTGGCGCCGGCGCAGACCCTTTCCGACCTTGAGTATCAGCGCATGCGCGTGGCCTCGCTCGCCATTCTGGAGAAGATCGGCGTCGAGACCGGTGGCTCCAACGTGCAGTTTGCCGTGAACCCCAACACCGGCCGCCTGATCGTCATCGAGATGAACCCGCGCGTGAGCCGCTCGTCCGCACTGGCCTCCAAGGCCACGGGTTTCCCCATCGCCAAGGCCGCCGCGCGCCTGGCCGTGGGCTATACGCTCGACGAGATCGTCAACGATATCACCAAGGCAACGCCCGCCTGCTTTGAGCCCACGATCGACTACTGTGTGGTCAAGGTGCCGCGCTTTGCCTTCGAGAAGTTCAAGGGTACCGACCCCACGCTCACCACGCGCATGAAGGCCGTGGGCGAGATTATGGCGATCGGCCGCACCTTTGAGGAGGCCTTTGACAAGGCCATGCGTTCGCTGGAGGACGGTCACCAGGGCATTTGCGCCGGTGGCAAAGAGGGTGCCGATAAGCTGAGCGACGACGAGCTTGCTCAGGCCGTGGCGACCCCGACCGAGCATCGCATCTTCTTTGTGGTCGAGGCCCTGCGCCGCGGCTGGGACATCGCTCGCATCCATGCCATCTGCGGTATCGATCCGTGGTACCTCAACCGTATCAACGACATGGTGCAGGTCCAGGAGAGCATCCGCGGCCTGCGTGTGGAGGATATCGACGCCGACGCGATGCGCCTGCTCAAGCAGTACGGTACGAGCGACGCCGAGATCGCCGCGCTGACCGGCTCGGACGAGCGCTTTGTGCGCGCCTATCGCAAGGGTCTGGGCGTGGTCCCCAGCATGAAGACGGTCGATACCTGCGCTGCGGAGTTCTCGAGCGCCACGGAGTACCACTACAAGACGTACGAGAACATCTACCGCACGAGCCCGGATGCCAAGAAGTGCGTGGCTCCCGACGAGACCACGCCGGCGGACAAGCCCAAGGCGATGATCCTGGGCGCCGGCCCCAACCGCATTGGCCAGGGTATCGAGTTCGATTACTGCTGCGTGCACGCGAGCTACGCGCTGGCAGCCCGCGGCTTCGAGACCATCATGGTCAACTGCAACCCCGAGACCGTTTCGACCGACTACGACACGTCCGACCGCCTTTACTTTGAGCCGCTCACCTACGAGGACGTCATGGATGTCATCGATGTTGAGCGACCCGACGGCGTCGTGGTGACGCTCGGCGGCCAGACTCCGCTTAAGCTGGCGCGCATGCTCGAGGAGAGTGGCGTTAACATCATGGGCACCAAGCCCGATGCCATCGACTTTGCCGAGGACCGCGAGCGCTTTGCCGCCCTGCTCGACAAGCTGGGCATTATGTATCCGCCGGCGGGCCAGGCAACCTCGTTTGAGGAGGCCGAGGCCGTGGCCGCGCACATCGGCTACCCGCTGCTGGTGCGTCCGAGCTACGTGCTGGGCGGCCGCGGCATGATGATCGCCTACGATGCCGAGCATCTGCGCGATTACATGGCCGAGGCTGCACGCATTAGCCCCGACTACCCGGTGTATCTGGATCGCTTCTTGGAGGGCGCGATCGAGTCCGATGTCGACGCCCTGTGCGATGGCGAAGAGGTCTACATCGGCGGCATTCTGGAGCATATCGAGGAGGCCGGTATTCACTCCGGCGACTCTGCGACCTGCATCCCGCCGTTCAGCTTTAGCGAGAGCCTGCAGGCAAAGCTTCGCGAGACCACGCGCCGCATCGCGATGGCGCTGGGCGTACGCGGCCTGGTCAACGTGCAGTACGCCATCAAGGGCGAGACCGTTTACGTGATCGAGGCCAACCCGCGTGCCAGCCGCACCGTGCCGTTTATCTCCAAGGCCACCGGCGTGCCGCTCGCCAAGTGTGCCGCACGTATCATGGCGGGCGATTCCATCGCCAGTCTGGGCCTGCCGAGCGACGAGCGTCAGCTCGATTGGTTCTGCATGAAGGAAGCCGTTATGCCCTGGGGTCGTTTCCCCGGTGCCGACGTTATCCTGGGGCCCGAGATGAAGTCGACGGGCGAAGTCATGGGTATCGCCAAGAGCTATCCCGAGGCATACGCCAAGACGCAGCTGGCAATTGACTACAAGCTGCCCGACCCGAGCGCCGGCAAGGTGTTCATTAGCGTGTGTGACCGCGACAAGCGTCATATCCTTTCGGTCGCGCGTATCCTGCGCTACCTGGGCTTTGATATCTGCTCAACCGAGGGTACGGCGCGCGTGCTGCGCGGCGGCAACGTGACGTGCGAGGTCGTGGAAAAGATCAGCGGCCCGCACGACGGTGAGCGCCCCAACATCGGCGACCTCATCGCCGATGGCAAGATTGCGGTAATCATCAACACGCCGTACGGCCCGGGTTCGCGTGGCGACGGCTATCTGTTGCGTACCGAGGCGGTGCGCCGCGGCGTGACCTGCGTGACGGCGATGTCTGCCGCCAACACGTACGTGAGTGCCATCGAGGCCGTGCGCGAAGACCAGCAGGGTCACGGCAGCGCCAACGACATGGGCATGGACGTCATCGCCCTGCAGGACCTGCCGCAGTACACGGTGTAGGGTGACCTGTCCGGCCGGGGCGGGGGCCGAGTTTCCCCCTTCGCTCCGGCTGCAAGCAGAGTCGCTCAGTGGGAAACTCGGCTCCCCCGCCCCGGCCTGCGGTGACTTGGTTGTGCCGTGTGCTGCAGAAGGGGCTTTGTGCGTCCGGTGGCAATCAGGGTTCCGGCAACGGTGGGCAGACATCCGGCGGTTCGAACGATGGCGCCCAGGCGGGAAAGCCCGCTGGTGACAAGGCTCAGGGTGGCAAGTCCGCTAACTCACTTGCGAGCACCGGTGATCAAACGGTGGCGACCGTCGCCGCGATCGGCGGCCTGGGTGCCGCGATCGCCGCAATCGGAGTCTTCCTTGCTCGTTTCCGCCGCAAGGAAGACTAGCGCGAGCGATTGACAATCGCACACGTTTCCCAAGAGGGCCGCGGTAACCGTCGCGGCCCTCACTTTACCGGAGCGGTCTGAGGACTCGCGTCTTTCGCTTCGGACTGCTGCGCAGGGTCAATCAGGCGGAGATCTCACCCGTGTCGGGTTTGCGATAGCTTGGCGAATATAATTACGCGAAATCTAGGATTTCTCAAAAACGCGAAGTAGATGATATATTGTACTTCGCGTTTTTCAGTTAATCTTAATTTTGCGAAGTGGATTGCCATGAGACTTATTAATCGACCGTTCTATATGGATAAGCTCTCCAAGGTGGCGGGTTCGCCAGACATCAAGGTGATTACCGGAATCAGGCGATGCGGAAAATCGAAATTGCTTGAGGCGTTTGCCAGCCAACTTCGTTCAAACGACCCCTCGGCCAACGTCATACACGTCAACTTCAATCTACTTGAGTTCGAGCCGTTGGCGGAATACCATGCGCTGCATACATATGTGGAAAAGCATTATATCGAGGGTTGCCGGAATATCGTCATGATCGACGAGGTCCAGATGTGTGAAGGGTTCGAGCGGGCTATCAACAGTCTTCATGCGTCAGAGAAATATGACATTTACATCACGGGGTCGAATGCCTTTCTTCTCTCAAGCGACCTCTCGACGTTGTTCACGGGAAGAACGGTGGAGATCGAGGTCTTTCCGTTTTCACTTGCGGAGTTCTCGGCGTATCACGAGATCACTTCTCCAGCCGAGGCCCTTGCTCGCTATGTCCGCGAGGGAGGAATGCCGGGTTCCTATATCTACCAGGACGAAAGGATGCGTTTCTCATACATCTCGGATGTGCTTGAAACTCTTATCCTGCGCGACATCAGACAAAAATATCGTATACGTAATGCGGAGCAGCTTAAACGTTCCTGCGAGTTCCTGATGGATAACGTCGGAAACATCTCTTCTCTCAAGGGGATGGCGGCTGAGCTGTCACGAGCGAACCTTAAGATAAGCGACAAGACGCTGGCTGTGTATATCGACTACCTGTGTGATGCGTTTGCGTTCTACCGGTTTCGTCGCTTTGACGTCTCAGGAAAGAAATACCTGTCGAC
This sequence comes from Collinsella aerofaciens, assembly GCF_040910185.1. Classification (GTDB taxonomy): domain Bacteria; phylum Actinomycetota; class Coriobacteriia; order Coriobacteriales; family Coriobacteriaceae; genus Collinsella; species Collinsella aerofaciens_BF. The sequence continues at coordinate 70,443 of NZ_JBDGBA010000002.1, forward strand.
GGGAGATAAATACTACCTGGCCGACCACTCGTTTCGCTACGCCGCGCTTGGTACGAAAAAGCTCGATTTTGGCCATGTTTACGAGAATATGGTGGCAATCGAGCTTATGCGCCGCGGATGGGAAGTCTACGTGGGCGTTCTCTACCAAAAGGAAGTAGACTTTGTCGCCATCAGGCGTGACCGCCGTGTCTATATCCAGGTGAGTGACGACATTTCCCAAGAAGCGACGCTTGAGCGTGAGCTTGATCCGCTGCGACGGATTCGAGACGCCTATCCCAAGTGCGTCATCGCCCGAACAGGGCACGAAACGACTGATTGGGATGGCATCAAGGTCGTCGACCTGGCACGATGGCTTATGGGTGAATCAGGCGAGCTGGCCGTCTAGCACGCGATGACGCGGGCTGGAACGAACGAGCGAGGATTCCGTCCCGCGAGGAGGCCAATACGGCCCTCTTCGAGGGACGGAATCCTCGCTCGATCTCTTGGCGGGACATTTTGCTCGGTCGATGATCAACGGTTGGTGGAAAGCGATGCCTCGTCCGTGCCACTATTCCGTGATTGCTGGTATTTTCTGCATGCTAAAATGAATGCATAAAAGACTTTATATTTGGAGGTCTCGATGCCTGCTTTAAAGATGCTCGACAATCTTGTTCCCATCAGCGATTTCAGTCACGGTAAGGGTCCCGCTGCGTTTTCGAGAGTGAGCAACGACAACCCGGTTGTAGTTTTGAAACACAACAAGCCGGCGTTCGTTATCGTGACGCCCGATGAATACCGAGAGGCTAAGCAGGCGGAGGAGGACCTCGCCTTGTTGACGTTGGCCCTTAAGAGGACGGCTGCGACAAGCGATGATGAACTCGTTTCCCTATCTGATGTTATGGCAGAGTTGGGTGTGGGCCAGGACGAACTCGATCAGATGGATGAGGTCGAGTTTGAATGAGCGGGTACGAAGTCGCTTTCTACCCGGATACTCTCAAGGATCTCAAGCGTCTCGATGGTTCCCAGCGAAAACACGTGTTTAAGGCTATAGAAAGAATCAGAACGAACCCATTGCCGCAGAACGAAGGCGGATTCGGCAAGCCTCTTGGAAACAAGGCAGGCACGGATTTGACGGGCTTCATGAAAATCAAGCTCAGGGGAAGTGGCATTCGGATTATGTACCGCCTCATTAAAATCAAAGGAAAAATGGCCATCGTAGTGGTAGGCGCTCGTGAAGACATGGAAGCGTACCGAACCGCCCAAAGGCGTGCGATTGATTTCGAGAAGTGGGCGGAAGAGGCTCTCTAACTTCATGGGCGAAAACAGGAATGCAGCGATGTGCTTCAGGTGTGCGAGTTTTGAAAGGCTCTGGTGATTCGGAGGTCCGCCAGAGCCTTTTTCTATCTGTGGACATTCCTCTTGGACAGTTAGTTCAGATACGTATTTTTCAGAGGACGTGTGGAGGCCAATTTGGGCACAATTGAGCTATTTTTGATAGTCTGGACCGACAAGGCCGCGCGGGCAATAGCGAGAAAGACCTATTATTAGATCTAAAGCGACTTAAAACCAGTTTGTTAGCGCCAATTAGCACCGCCAAAATATACGTATCTGAACTAACTGTCCACCACCCTCCAACAACCTCCTATTTCAAATCAAATCAGCCACCGTGCGTCATGGATATTCCCGGTGGGTCGCGGGGTGGCGGCTACGACTTTCCCTCAGGATAATTCGCGAAGCCCGTTTTCCGAGGAAAGGTATTGGTTATGTAATACCAGTTAAACAGTAAAATTATGCTTAAGTGGTATCTGGCTGGAGAACCAATTGGTATGGTTGATTAGACCCACTTCGCCATCTACGTTCATTTTTATACCGCTGGGAGAATTCCAAACTTAATTTGCGCAACTGCTCACGTATGCTGGTCCAACCTTATAGGTGGATATCTGGTTACTACCAGTTGACCACTTGGTAACGGGTGGGCCCACTGCACGGAATGTACCGAACACCCCTCCCGTTTGATGCGTGCGCCATGCTGCAGGGCGTGCGTCCGCGACACTTCCGCATGTCGGAGGAAAGGAGTCCAGGTGTGTAGGAATTCCATTTTTACGAAACGGTGGGTGAAGGGAAGCGCGGTCCTCGTTGCCACTGCAGCGACGCTTGTGTTTGCCAATCCCCAGCAGGCGATTGCCACGCCACTCAAGGGTGTCGACTCAGCGACCGTGTCTCAGTCTGCCTCGAACGTCGTCGACATCGATTTCGCTGACGGCATCAAGGGCCGTATTACGTTCCTCGAGGACGGTATTTTCCGTTATAACGTCGACCCCAAGGGTGAGTTTTCCGAGTACGCCACGCCGCGCAGTAAGTCCCACACGGCTAAGATCCAGGCTCAGCCCGATACCTCGGACACCTACAGCAAGCCGAGTGCGACGGTTGCCGACAAGGGCGACACTATCGAGATCACCGGCGGAAAGGCGACCGTGATCCTGGACAAGGCGACTGGCAAGATGAGTATCAAGTCAGGCGACCGTGGCGTGGTTTCTGAGTCTGCGCCCCTCGACCTTGATAAGAAGGGTACCGTCCAGACGCTCGCCAAGGAGAAGTCCGAGAACTTCTTTGGCGGCGGCACCCAGAACGGCCGCTTCCTGCACACCAACCAGACCATCGCCATCTCCAACACTAACAACTGGACCGATGGCGGCGTTGCCTCGCCCAACCCGTTCTATTGGACGAGCGACGGCTACGGCGTGCTCCGAAACACGTTTGCAGAGGGTTCCTACGACTTCGGTTCCACGGACTCATCGACGGTCACGACTTTGCACAGCGAGAATGAGTTTGATGCCTATTACTTCGTGGCGACCAACGAGGGCGCCTCGAACGTGGCAACCGAGATGCTGCAGGACTACTACAAGGTGACCGGCAATCCGGTGCTGCTGCCCGAGTACGGTTTCTACCTGGGTCATCTTAATGCCTATAACCGTGATGGCTGGTCAACGACCTCGGGTCAAAAGAGATGGGAGACCAAGGGCAGCAAGTCCTCGAGTGAGAAGGGCGACGTTAAATACGAGTCCGGCATGTCGACGGGCTACAAGCTCGACGGCACGCTTGCGGCCGAGACGCTCAACGGTGAGGGCCCTACGGTTGATACCGAGAACATGAAGGCGACCGATTTCGACCGCCAGTTCTCCGCCCGGCAGGTTATCGATGACTACGAGGACAACGACATGCCGCTCGGCTGGTTCCTGCCGAACGACGGTTACGGTGCTGGCTACGGCCAGAACGGTTACTACAAGACCGGCGGCGTCAACTCCGACGGAACGAGTTCTGCCGAGCGCCTCAACGCCGTGCGCGCCAACGTCGACAATCTTAAGAAGTTCACCGAGTATGCCAACTCCAAGGGCGTGAGCACCGGTCTCTGGACCCAGTCGAACCTCGAGCCCGATAGCAACTCCGAGACCCCGTGGCATCTGCTGCGCGATTTCGATTCTGAGGTTAAGACTGGTGGCATCACCACGCTCAAGACCGACGTCGCTTGGGTCGGCTCCGGCTACTCCTTTGGCCTCAACGGCATCAAGACGGCCTATGACACCGTGACCACCGGCGCCAACAAGCGCCCCAACATCATCACGCTTGACGGCTGGGCCGGCACGCAGCGCTTTGGCGGCATCTGGACCGGCGACCAGTACGGCGGTAACTGGGAGTACATTCGCTTCCATATCCCCACGTATATCGGCCAGAGCCTCTCGGGCAACCCCAACATCGGCTCCGATATGGACGGCATCTTTGGTGGCGATCCCATCATCTCCGCTCGCGACTACCAGTGGAAGACATTCACGCCCTCTATGCTTGACATGGACGGTTGGGGCACCTACCGCAAGTCGCCCATGACGCACGGCGATCCATACACGGGCATCTCGCGCTTCTATCTCAAGCTCAAAGCACAACTCATGCCCTATATCTACACGAGCGCGGCCTCGGCGGCCAACATCGACACGGGCAACGGCGATACCGGCCTTCCCATGATCCGCGCCATGCTGCTTTCCGACAACTCCGAGTACGCCGCAAGCACCTCGACGCAGTACCAGTACATGTTCGGTGAGAACTTCCTGGTGGCACCGGTGTATCAGGATACCCAGGCAGATGAGAACGGCAACGATGTCCGCAACGGTATCTACCTGCCCAACTACGGTACCGACGAGAATCCCACCATCTGGATTGACTACTTCTCGGGCAAGCAGTACCGCGGCGGTCAGGTCCTCAACAACTACGAGGCTCCGCTTTGGAAGCTGCCACTCTTTGTTAAGGCCAACGCCATCGTGCCGATGTACGCCGAGAACAACAACCCCGAGGCTGTGACCGAGACCAACACCAAGGGCACCAATCGCAGCCAGCGTATCGTCGAGTTCTTCGCCACCGAGGGTGAGGGCAGCTTTACGCAGTACGAGGATGACGGCTCCTCCATCGAGAACAACACGACCGAGGACGATTCCTACGGCACAATCGACAATATTTCCTACGGTGAGCATGTGAGCACCGTCTATAAGTCGAGCGTGGTGGGCGGCACGGCGACCTTTACCGCCGAGGCATCGCAGGGCGGCTACAGCGGCTACGACTCCAACCGCACCACGACCTTTGTGGCCAACGTCTCCGCCAAGCCCACGAGCGTCTCCGCCAAGAACGGCGGATCCGCGCTCAACGTGGTTGAGGTCGACTCGCAGGAGGCCTTTGACGCCGCGACCCCCGAGGCCGGCCAGGCGGTCTACTTCTACAACGAGACCCCCAACCTCAACCACTACGGTAGCGACGCAGGCAGCACCGAGGCCGAGCAGGGCGAGAGCTTCAACAACACCAAGATCACCACGAATCCCAAGGTCTACGTCAAGTTCGCGAAGACCGATGTCGCCACGGCAGCGCAGACGCTCGAACTGGGCGATTTCGTGAACGCCGATGCCACGCTCGCGGCCGACCGCTTCAACGAGAACCTCTCCGCACCCGCGAACCTTGCTGCCCCCGAGGACGCCACGACCCCCACGAGCATTAAGCTCACCTGGGGGAAGGTCGATGGTGCTACCTCCTACGACCTTAAGGTAGACGGCACTGTGTTCGCCGTGGGCGATGCGGCAGAATTCACGCATACCGATCTTGCCTACAACAGCAAGCATACCTACCAGATTCGTTCGCGCAACGCCGATGGCTACTCCGCATGGAGCGACGTGCTTGAGGCGAACTCTGCGCTCGACCCGTGGCGGAACGTGCCTGAGGCCGAGGAAATCACTTGGGAGGGCTCGCTCTACGGTAGCCATAAGGCCGAACTCGCCTTCGACCATGAGTTCCAGTCGGGCGACGGCGGTTTCCACTCCGGTGGCAACGATCTGGGCAAGGCGCTTACCGTTGACTACGGTCGCGCTTACAAGCTCGACAAGCTCGAGTACTATCCGCGCGATGATGCCGGTAACGGCACTGTGACCAAGATGCGCATCGAGACGAGCCTCGACGGCGTGCATTGGACGACGCAGGAGGTCGACTGGGAGCGCTCCGCCGCTTGCAAGACGGTGGCGTTCGACGGCGCCGTGGCCGCGCGCTACGTGCGTATGACGCCGCTCGCGTCCGTGGGCAACTTCTTCTCCGCCTCCGAGATCGCCATCTACAAGACCGACGGCACGGACGGCTTCGCTGTGGGCTCCAACCTCAACAAGGCCACGGTCTCCGACGGCGACTACTCCAACATGAAGAATTACCTGGGTCTTGAGAACCGCGAGCCCGACACCTCGACGTTCGACTCCCAGATCCGCGCCCACTTCGCCGACCTCAACGGCAACGGCGTCTACGACGTGTACGACTACTCCTTCACCATGGCGGCGCTCGACGGCGGCACCAAGCAAAAGGGCAAGGCTGCTGGCACCCTCGCGGTGATCCCGAGCAAGATGGAGGTCGAGGCCGGCGACGAGATCACGGTCGACGTCTACGCCACCGACGCCGAGAACATCAACGCGCTCGGTGCGCTCGTCAACTTCAACAGCGACCAGTTCGAGTATGTCTCCGAGAGCATCGCGCAGGATGCGTCGACGGCGGGCATGGAGAACCTCTCGCGCGAGAAAGTGCAGTTCACGGATGGCCACCAGACCATCAACCTGGCCTTCGCCAACCGCGGCGACGCCAAGCTCTTCAACAGTACTGGTGTGGTCGCGAGCTTTAAACTCAAGGCTAAGACGGCCGGCAAGGTCGAGCTGCCCTCGACGTCTTGGCTCGTCGGCCCGGCGTGCGACGCGCTCGAGTTCGTGAGTGATGGCACCGTGACGATGCCCGGTGTCCCGCAGCCCACCAAGTCCGAGTACGGCCGCGACGCCTTTGACATCACGATGACCAACGACGAGCTCCCCACCGACGACGGCACCAACGTCGAGAAGCTCATCCAGCAGAAGAGCTATGACGGACTGTTCGACAACAATGAGGGCGGCAACGACTTCGAGTTCCTGTGGAACTATGGGCCCAACTGGATCGACGGCAAGATGCCGACCTACGTCAAGCTGCCCGCCACGATGACGTTCGCCTTCAAGACGCCGTCGAAACTCGATAGCGTCGAGGTCGTTAACCGCAACGGTGGCAACGGCACCGTGCAGAAGATTAAGTCCGTCGTGACGTTCGAGGACGGCTCGACCCAGGAGTTCTCGGGCGGAAGCTTTGATTCCTATCAGGCTCGCTACGCCTTTGGCCTCTCTGCCGAGAACAAGGGCAAGAAGGCGACCAAGGTCGAGATCACGCCGCTTGAGGCATCGGGTGACCAGATGCTCACGCTGCGCGAGATCAACTTCAACTACACACAGGGTGTCGAGGCCATCGAGGGTGTCGAACTGGGCAAGAACCAGACCGAGTTCTTCGAGGGCGATGTGACGCTCGTCGACGCCAAGGCCACGCCCGAGAGCGCCGGCTACCCCTATGTGACGGTCGAGAGCTCCGATCCTTCTGTGGTGAGCGTCTCCGCTGTCCAGGCCGGCGATAGCGTGAGCTACTACCTGCGCGCCAACAAGGCCGGCAAGGCAACGATCACGGTGGCGTCGGTGCTCGATCCCTCCAAGACCGCATCCTATGAGGTCGAGGTCAAGGCTGGTGTCGACACCTCTGCGCTCATGGCAGCGCTTTCCAAGGCCGCGGGCTACAGCGAGTCCGTCTACACCAAGGATTCCTATGCAGCCCTCACCGCTGCGGTCGAGGCGGCTCAGAAGCTCCTCGATGGCGGCCAGGGCAGCTATAGCAAGAAGGATGTCGCAGACGCCACGGCCAAGATCGAGAAGGCAATCGACGGCCTCAAGATGCGCCCCGTCGATGAGAAGAGCCTCATCAACACGCCCGAGAACCGCGAGAACGTCAAGGTGACCGGCTTCTCGAGCGAGGCCGACTATGAGGGCAGCAACGCCGTCAACGCTCTTGACGGCGATGAGCAGACGCTCTGGCACAGCGACTGGGCCTATAAGGCCGGTATGCCCCAGTACCTGACCGTCGACCTGGGCCGCGACTACGATCTCACCGACGTCACGTTCCTGCCGCGCCAGGACGGCGGCACGAACGGCGATATCTTTGAGGCCGAGGTGCTGGTTTCCGACACCGCCGACGGTTATGAGATGGGCACCGCCACGTCGATGGGTACGTTTACCTTCGACAACGACGGCCGCGTGCTCACCGACCGTGGCGACTGGAAGCAGATGAGCTTTGGTGCCGCGCGCGGTCGCTACGTGACCGTCAAGGTGCTCCACGCCGGCGGTGGCAGCGTTGACGCCTACTGCAGCATGGCGGAGCTCAAGTTCTACGGTACGGCCGTTCCCAATCCGGTGGCGAAGGACGACCTCACTGCCGCGATTGAAAAGGTTGATGCCGAGGTTGCAGCCGGCGACCTTAAGGCCAGCGACTACACCGAGGCTTCCTGGACCGCGTTCCAGAACGCCTTGGCGAGCGCCCGCGCCATCCTGAACGACGAGAACGCCACGCAGGACGAGGTCGACCAGGCACTCAAGGCACTCGAGAGTGCTCGCGACGCGCTTGAGAAGACTCCGGTGACCCCGGTCGAGAACCCGACCAAGAAGCAGCTCAAGGCCTTGGTCAAGCAGGCGAAGGAGACTGACACCAGGGGCAAGACGGACGAGTCTGTCAAGGCCCTGACGGATGCCATTACCTACGCCGAGGACGTCTTGGGTGATGAGAATGCTTCCGACATCCAGCTCCAGGCGGCCTATGACCAGCTCAAGCTGGCCATTGAGAGCCTCAAGGATGCCGATTCCGGCAACCAGGGCGGCTCGGGCAACCAGGGTTCCGGCAATGGCTCAAACGGCGGCAACCAGGCGGGCAAGCCCGCAGGCGACAAGGCCCAGGGCAGCAAGAAGAGCGGTTCGGCGATCCCCAATACCGGCGACCAGACGGCGGCGACCGTCGCGGCCGTCGGTGGTCTTGGCGCCATCATCGCCGCGATCGGCGCTTTCTTCCATCGTCGCAGCAAGGCTAAGTAGTCCCAGCGACAACTAAGCAAACGTGCCCGCCGCTCCGTCAAGGACGGCGGGCATTGCTTTATTATTTCAGCCAACGTACGTCATGGCAATATCCGGTAGGTCGCAGGGCGCTTCGCGGGCGGGCCAGGCTCTATCTGAACGACTTTGCGAAGCAACCGGAGTGAAGATAAAGCCTGGCCCGCCCGCGAAGCGCCACAGAGACCGCAGGGACGGGAGCAGCTATACTACTCTCAGTAGTTAAGGGTCGCGGAAATGCCGCGTCACCGCTCTCAACAGGAGGTCTTTGTTTATGGCAGATCAGAAGCCGGTTGTCGGGATCATCATGGGCTCCAAGTCCGATCTGGGCGTTATGGAAGGTTGCACCGCCGAGCTCGAGGCACTGGGCGTGCCCTATGAGCTCGTGATTGCAAGCGCGCATCGCACGCCGGCGAAGGTCCATGAGTGGGCCTCGACTGCTGCCGACCGCGGCATCAAGGTGATTATCGCTGCCGCTGGCAAGGCTGCTCACCTGGGCGGTGTCGTGGCTGCGTTTACGCCGCTGCCGGTCATCGGCGTGCCTATGAAGACGAGCGATCTGGGTGGTATGGACTCACTGCTGTCGATGGTGCAGATGCCTTCGGGCGTGCCCGTTGCCTGTGTGGCCATCAACGGTGCCAAGAACGCTGCCATTTACGCCACGCAGATTCTGGGCGCATGCGACCCCGAGTACCGCAAGGTTATCGAGAAGATGAAGCAAGAGATGGCTGACGCCTAAGCGCTCTGCCAGTCCATTTGCAGCATAAGGAGAGCCATGTCCGACTATCAGGGAAAGCGTTTTTCGGCTTCTCGGATTCCCGATCCATCGAAGCCGGGTGCTGCCCATGCGGCACAGCAGGGTCGGACATCCTCTCCTCAGCAGCCGCGCGCGCCGCGTCCCGTAACGCCGATGTCCCATCATCGCCAGGATACGCCGGCTGCATATCGCCCTTCGTCGTATGATACGGCCAAGAAAGAATCGCGTTCTACGAAACAGTCGGGCGCTGCTCCGTCGAGCTATACCGAGCCGCCGCGCAAAAAGCGCCGCTCCGTTATCCCCATCTTGCTCATCATTATTGGCATCGGCCTAATCGTTGCTGCTGCCGCCATCTTTATCAACGCCCAGATTGGCTACAAGCAGGCGAGCGAGTCGTATCAAAAGATCGAAAAACAATATGTGAGCGACAAGGACGCCAGCGGCGTGCCGATTATCGACTTTGATGCACTTGCCCAGACGAATCCCGAGGTTGTGGGTTGGATTTATGCGCCCGGCACCAACATCAACTATCCCGTCGTGCAGACCAACAACAACTCCAAATACCTCAACACGCTGTTTGACGGTACGGCTAACGCGTCCGGTGCCATCTTCTTGGATAGCGACGACACCGCGCCGGGCATGGTGGATCAGCAGACCACGATCTACGGCCACCATATGAACGATGGGTCGATGTTCAACGTGATTTCGGACACCACCGACCAAGCGACGTTCGATAGCATCGAGTACGTGTATTACATCACGCGCGATGCAACGTATAAGCTGCGTCCGCTGGCGACCAAGGTGGTCGAGGACACGTATGCCAAGGCGCGCACGCCCAACTTTGAGGGCGATGACGGACTGAAGAATTATCTGTCCGAGATGCTCGACGGTGCCTCTGCCGTGGCGAGCGATGCCACCGATCGTGCCGCTTCGGCAACCAAGGTCGTAACGCTTGTGACCTGCCGTTCGCTGTCATTTAGCAATACGCGCGCCGTCATGGTGCTCACGCCGGTCGAGGAATAAAGTGTCTGGGCCCCGTCCCAAAAAGACTACCCTGGAAATCAAAAGGAGAAATGATGCTTGAGAACGGCAAATCGATGCCTTCGGTTGATGCTTGGCTGCGCGAAGCCAAGGCCGATGTTTCGGCGGCTGATTGTGGGATGTACCTGACACACAACGGCGTGGTGCGCGCGACGCCCAAGGCCGAAGTGCGCGGAGTCGAGACCGATGGCGTGGCGCCAGGCCACAAGGTGGGCGGCATGGTGTTTGGCTTCGATGCCGAAAAGGTGCAGGCCGCTATCGAGGCGACGCGCACGATGCCGGGTATCGGCTATGTGCGCGTGTGGCTGGCGAGCGGCGAGTTTACCGTGGGCGACGACATCATGCTCGTGCTCATTGGCGGAGACATTCGCCCGCATGTGGTCGATGCGCTGCAGTCGCTCGTCGGCACCATCAAGAACGAGTGCGTGAGCGAGGTCGAGCGCGAGGCGTAAGGCCTCGTCGGCAATCCGAGTCTGTCTATAGCGAAAGCCCGCCGGCAGTTCATGTAGATCTGCCAGCGGGCTTTGATGTGTTGGAGCTATTTTGCTCTGGCGTTTGCTACACGCGTGTGGCGTCCTTGGGGCTCATGGTCATACTCTGAAAACGGTTCTCCATATATTCGTTATCGAAATGCTTGTCATAGAACTGTGCGACGGGAATATTTCGAACGGTTCCGTTGACGCGCTGATACCAATAGTCGAGCGATTGCAACGTCATGACGCCGTCGATCAACATGACGGCGGTCAGGATGACGGTAGCAGAGTAGCGGCGTTTCCATGGAATCATATTGATGAGCTTAAGCAGGCGCGGCAGCAAGACCTTGATCCAGATGAGGCCACCCAGGCCCCACATGCAGGCAAACGGCGTGCATGTGCGTCCCCCGGTCAATACCGCGATGGGATCGGGCATGCCGAATAGCCTAATGTGTGAATAGCTCCACGACACCACGCCAAATGAGGTCTGCATAAACCAGCCTACAAACACCTCGAAAGCGCCGCCGATCAGGGCACTTACCAGGAAAATGATCAGAGGATTCTTTTTATAGAAGCGGTTGAGCGCCATGGTCATGAGCACCGCGCCAAATCCGTAGATGGGGCTAAAGGGGCCAAATAGCATACCGGCACGGTCCTGATAGACGCCGGGATCGACGACGACCATATGCCAGACTTCCTCGAGAATGAGACCTAACACGCTGCAGACGAAGAATACCCAGAACAGGTTGAAGTAGTTGAGCTTGATGTAGCCCTCGCCGGTTTCGTCGCGGCCGAGCATCCCCTCGGCGGCGGCATCGCGGTCGAGCATCTCTTGCAGACGGCGCTGCAGTTCGCGCTCCTGGCGTAGCGTGGGGTCGACGGTGGCCGACAGCGCAATGAGGATGACAAGCTGGACGGCGGGGCGCAGCAGGAAGGGTCCGATGCCCTGGAGCATCACGTCAACTAAAAGCTCCACGACGGTAAATGCGATGAGGACGTAAGACAGGCGGGCGGCATTGCGCCGCTGGTCCTTGATGAGGTCCAGGCCAAAGACGATCAAGATGATCGCGCTTGCCGCCGAGAGCATAATGCCGGCGACGATAAGGCCAACCGCGACCAGGGTGTTATCACCGATCTTAGCGGCGACGTTGCCGTTAATGAGTGCGGTGATGACCTGCCACATAAAGACGGCGACTGACGGGAGCGTGCCCACGCCAGATAGGGTGCACAGGACTGCGTAGACCTTGATGATAAGGGGGACCTTCTTGGCCTCCGTGGTGCTGGGGACACTGGGGTCGAGTTGATTTCGATCCATACGCTACCTTTCTCGTCTTGTAGTAGCCTACAAGGATACGCCGACGACCAGCTAAAAGACAGGACGAACGTCCCAATTGCAACAATGTAGCCCCTAGCGCGGGCGAGACACGGCGCACGGGAAGTCTTCGAGGCCGTTGCCCCTGAGAGTGGACTACCCAATAAAATGTTTGGTCGCAAAACGGATAATAAGCTCGGTGGGCTTTTAAAAAGCGCTGCTCATGCGCTGGGGAGCGCGTCGCGCCGTGCGTATAATAAGGCGGGTAACGCCAAAATACGAGGCTCTGAGGGGATGCCATGTCTCAAGAAACCATCCGCGCGGCCGAGCGCGCCGCGGGACAGGTGAACGCCATGTCGACGTATGATCCGGACTCCGACCAGCTGCATGAGGAATGCGGCGTTTTTGGTGTCTGGGCGCCCGATCGCGACGTGGCTCGACTGACGTACTTTGGCCTGCGTGCACTGCAGCACCGTGGCCAAGAATCGGCGGGAATCGCCGTGGGCGACGGCGGTACGGTTATGGTCCGCAAGGATCTGGGCCTGCTCGACCGCGTGTTCTCCAATGCCGACTTGTCGACGCTCTCCGGTCAGCTGGCCGTGGGTCATGTGCGCTACGGCACCGCCGGCGCCAAGAGCTGGGAAGCCTCTCAGCCGCACCTCTCTACCATCAATAGCGTCATTATCGCGCTCGCGCACAACGGCACCCTCGTCAACACCGACGAGCTGCGCCGCCAGCTGATCGAGCTGGGCGTGCCGTTCCTCTCCAACTCGGATTCCGAGGTCGCGACTAAACTCATCGGCTACTTTACTCAGCGTACAGGCCATCTGCGCGAGGGCATTCGCAAGACCATGGAGCTCGTGCGCGGCGGTTACGCCATGACGCTCATCAACGAGCAGGCGCTCTACGCATTCCGCGATCCGCACGGCATTCGCCCGCTCGTGCTGGGCAAGCTGGTGGACGAGGGCCTGGACCAGGCCGATGCCGCATCCGTTTCGCAACTGCCGTCGCAGGACGGCGCCGCGACGGTCGACGCCACCACCCATGTCACCCGCGCCGGCGGCTGGGTCGTCGCCTCCGAGACTTGTGCGCTCGACATTGTGGGCGCCGAGTACGTCCGCGACGTCCGTCCCGGTGAGATTTTGCGCATCAGCGCCGAGGGCCTTGTGTCCGAGCAGGGCGTGCCTGCCGCCGAAGAGCCTGCTAACTGCATCTTTGAGCAGGTCTACTTCGCTCGCCCCGATTCCATCATGAACGGCAAGAGCGTCTACGCCTGCCGTTATGACATGGGTCGTCAGCTGGCACATGAGGAGCCCGTCGAGGCCGACCTGGTCATCGGCGTGCCCGACTCCGGCCTGCCGCCCGCGGAGGGGTATTCGCACGAGAGCGGTATTCCCTTTGGCGAGGGCCTCATCAAGAATCGTTATGTGGGCCGTACGTTTATCGAGCCCACGCAGGAGCTGCGAGCCATGGGCGTGCGCATGAAGCTCAATCCGCTGCGCGACAACATCGAGGGCAAGCGCCTGGTCGTCATCGACGACTCCATCGTCCGCGGTACCACCATGGTGCAGCTCGTCAAGATGCTGCGCAACGCCGGCGCCAAGGAGATTCATATCCGCATCAACTCGCCCGAGGTCATCTGGCCGTGCTTCTACGGTATCGATACCGACGTGCAGTCGCAGCTTATCAGCGCCAACAAGACGGTCGACGAGATTTGCGAGTACATTGGCGCCGATTCGCTGGCCTTCCTTTCGGTCGAGGGCCTGCTGAAGGTCATGCCCAAGGGCGGTTACTGCGATGCGTGCTTTACCGGACGCTACCCCGTGGCGATTCCCGAGAGCTTTGGCCGCGACAAGTTTATGGAGGGCTTTAAGCCCCGCAACCTGGACAAGCCGCTGCACTTTGACGACGACGCCGTGGTCGAGAAATACGACGACCGCAGTTGGGAAGAGGAACACGGCGAGGCCTAAAGCCTGCCATGTAGGGACAGGTTTATTTTGGTAGGTTTTACCTGCTGTTTTGTTGATATGACGGCGCGTGCTGTTATGGCGCGCGCCGAAATGAACGCAACTATGAGTACCGTTTGGCGCCCGCGCGGCGCCACGGTAGTGGGAGAGGAAGGCTCAGATGAGCGACAGCAAGCATGTGACGTACGAGGACGCCGGCGTCGATACCGCCGAGGGCGGCCGCGCCGTCGACGCTATTAAGCAGATGGTCAAGGACACCAACCGCCCCGAGGTTATCGGCGGCATCGGTGGTTTCGGTGGCCTGTTTTCGGCCGCCGCGCTCAAGGATATGGAAGATCCGATCCTGATCAGCGGCACCGACGGCGTGGGCACCAAGCTCGTGCTCGCCCAGATTATGGACCGTCACGAGACGGTGGGCCAGGACCTGGTCGCCATGTGCGTCAATGACATTTTGGCTTCGGGCGCCGAGCCGCTGTTCTTCCTGGATTACGTTGCCATCGGTCACATTGAGGCCGAGCACATGGCAAAGATCATCAAGGGCGTGGCCGACGGCTGCAAGCTCGCGGGTTGCGCACTCGTGGGCGGCGAGATGGCCGAGCACCCGGGCGTCATGGCCCCCGCCGATTACGACCTCGCCGGCTTTACCGTGGGTGTTGTCGATCGTCCCAAGATGCTCGACCCCGCGAACGTTCGCCCCGGCGATGTGATCCTGGGCCTGCCCTCCACCGGTGTGCACTCCAACGGATACTCGCTCGTGCGTAAGGTCATCGGTGTCGACGGTATCAAGCCGGGCACGCCCGAGGCTGCCGCTAAGGCCGAGGAGCTAAGCCGTCCGCTCGAGGAGCTCGGCGGCGCTTCGCTGGCCGACGCCCTGCTGGCCCCCACGCGCATCTACGTCAAGCCGATTCTGGAGCTGCTCCGCGGTGGCGCCAACGTTCATGCCATTGCCCATATCACCGGCGGCGGTATTACCGAGAACCTCAACCGCGCGCTTGCCGACGACGTCGACGCCGTGGTCACCCGCAACGGCGCCGAGATGGGCTGGGATGTTCCGCCCGTCATCACCTACGTGTCGCGCCAGGCCGAGCTCGCGCCCAACGAGGCATGCAAGACCTTCAACATGGGCGTCGGCCTGTGCCTGATCGTCGCTCCCGAGGACGAGGCTGCCGTGACCGAGGCACTGGTCGCGCTAGGCGAGAAGCCGTTCCGTGTGGGCGAGTGCGTCGAGGGCTCCGGTAAGGTCGTGTACTCCGATGAGCGCTAACGAGCAGATGGCTGATGCCGAGGGCCTGGGCTTTGTGCCCTATACCCGTCCGACCGGTACCGATACGGCTGAGCCGCTCAAGATCGGCGTGCTTATCAGCGGTTCGGGTACCAACCTGCAGGCGCTGATCGACCTGATTGCCGCCGGCAAGCTCAACGCTTCGATTGAACTTGTGGTGTCGAGCCGTCCTTCGGCCAAGGGCTTGCAGCGTGCCGAGCGTGCGGGCATCCAGACACTCACGCTGTCCAAGGATGTCTACGCCGACCCCATCGCTGCTGACGAGGTCATCGCGCATGAGCTGCTTGAGCGCGGCTGCGAATATGTGGTCATGGCCGGCTACATGCGCATGGTGCATACGCCGCTGCTGGCGGCGTTTCCCAACCGCGTGGTCAACTTGCATCCGGCGCTGCTGCCGAGCTTTACCGGCGCGCATGCGATCGACGATGCCTTTGCGCGCGGCGTCAAGGTGACCGGTGTGACCGTGCATTTTGCCAACGAGATCTACGACAACGGCCCCATCATCGCCCAGCGTGCGCTGGCTGTCGAGGAGGGCTGGGACGTCGACACGCTCGAGGAGCACATCCACGCGATCGAACATGTGCTGTATCCCGAGGTCGTGCAAATGCTCGCCGACGGCCGCGTTCACGTGCTGGAGAGCGGCAAGGTCGCAATTGATGCGCCTCGCGGCTAGTGGCGCACAGTACAATTTAGCCGAGTAGTCAGGGTGGTCATTGGCGCCAAGGCGCAAGTGGCCATCCTTTGTTTTAGGTAATCACCTGCGACGATCTTCAATGACTAGTCGTTAAAGAACGTCGCAGGTGACAAGGTGAGAGAGGTGGGCCCATGGCGGATAACGAAGCATTGTTTACGCCTGAGCTGGTGTTTTTTGATTGGGAGTGTGCGACGCCGGATGAGGTGTTTGCGCAACTCGAGGACGAGCTCGCTCCGCGTGGCTACATTGCGCCCGGTTGGCTCGACGCCGTTCGCACACGTGAGGATGCCTATCCCACGGGCCTTGCCATGCCGGCGGCCAACATTGCCATCCCACATACCGATCCGGGATTTGTGGCCAAGCCCTATATCGCGGTGGTAAAGCCCGCCGCACCCGTGACGTTCAACGCGATGGCGGGCATGGGCGCCCCGGTACCGGCGCAGATCGTCATCAATCTGGGTATTGCCGAGCCGGGCGGTCAGGTCGAGGCACTTCAGGCGCTCATGAATATCTTTATGGATGCCGATGCCGCAGCCGATGTACTCGGCCAAACCACGCCGCAGGGCATGGTCGACGCCATCCGTCGCCACTTCTAAAGTCGGCACTTGGGGACTGTCCCTAACTGCCGGCAGAAAAGGAACGTCCCTAACTGCCAACTGCCAGACCTGTCCCCTTTGCACCAAAATGGTGCAGATTAACCTGTCCCCCATGCACCAGGTGTGCCGCGGGGCTGCGTTGTGACACAATGGCGTTTGTTCGATTCGTGATGCGAAAGGCCAAACATGGCAAACAAGAAAAAGAACCCCGAGGTCGCGCCGACGTCCGAGCAACGGTCCCGCGCCGCCTCCAGCTCTCGTAAGAAGCAGCGCAAGACCTATGTGTCCAAGACCGTCAAGATCGTTCTGGTGGTCATCGGCGTGCTGGCGATGCTGCTTTCCGTCTCGGCGATGGCGTGCTCCGGCCTTATGTCGCAGGCTGAGGACACCTCGGGCTACAAGCTGACCGGCGGTGTTGCTGCCACTATCAACGGCACCAACCTTACCGAGGACACCGTGACCAAGCAGATCATGAGCATGCGCACATCCAACGGCTACACCAAGGATAAGGATTGGGCGCAGTATCTGGTTGACAACGACCTCACGCCCAAGAAGTACCGCAAGCAACTCATCGACTCCTATACGCAGCAGATTCTGCTTCAGCAGGCGCAGAAGGAAAACGGCGTGACGGTGTCGGACGAGGAGGTCGAGAAGGCTTGGAAGGACGCGTGCAAGAGCGCGGGCGGTGCCAAGGCCTTTAAGAAGACCCTCAAGACCTACGGCTATACCGAGGACACCTACAAGGACTCGCTCAAGGAGAGTCTGGCGCAGCAGAAACTCAAGGATGCCGTCGCGCCCACGAGCAAGCCCAAGGACAGCGAGATTGTCGATTACATCAACGAGAACCTGTCCAACTACAACGACGCCCGCCGCTCGTCGAACATCCTGATCAAAGTTGATTCCGACGCTTCCGATGAGGACAAGGCTGCTGCTAAGGCCAAGGCGCAGGAGTGCCTGGACAAGATCAACTCCGGTGAGCTGAGCTTTGAGGACGCCGTTGAGCAGTACTCCGAGGACACCGGTTCCAAGGAGAAGAAGGGCGATGTGGGCTGGGATAAGCTCACCACCTTCGTCGACAGCTACCAGACGGCGCTCGAGGGGCTCAACAAGGGCGACGTGAGCGAAGTCGTCGAGTCGACCTATGGCTACCACATCATCAAGTGCACCGACTACTTCCATGTCGATAATCAGGTCGATGACATTAAGCAGGTGCCCAAGGACATCAAGAAGTACGTCTCCAACGTGGTGAAGACGCAGGCGGCCAGTACTGCATACAGCGAGTGGCTGGAGCAGTACAAGAAGGACGCCGACATTACCGTCAACCCCATGCCCAAGGACGTACCCTATAACGTGAGTCTGAAGGGCGTCACCAAGAGCTCGACCGACGATTCGTCGACGACTGAGTAATCATGGGGCGGTGCTCGCGCGAGTGCCGCCCACGCTATTAGAGAGGATTTGCAGATGACCAACGAAGAGCTGCAGAAGGAAATGATCGCCGCCATGAAGGCCAAGGACAAGGTCCGCCTGTCCATCATTCGCCAGGTTAAGGCCGAGGTGAAGAATATCGAGGTCAACGAGCGCCGCGATGTGACCGAGGAAGACGTCAACAGCATGATCAAGCGTCTGATCAAGCAGACGAGCGAGACGCTGGAGATGTCCATCAAGGCCGGCACCGACCAGGAGCGTACCGACAACCTGACCGAGCAGGTCAAGATTCTGGAAAGCCTGCTGCCCGCGCAGGTTTCGGGCGAGGAGCTCGAGGCCCTGATCGAGCAGGTTATCGCCGAGCTGGGCGCCACGTCCAAGAAGCAGATGGGCCAGGTCATGGGTGCCTTGGGCAAGGCCACCGGCGGCAACTTCGACAAGCCGGCAGCGGCAAAGATCGTCGGAGCAAAGCTGGCTTAAGGGCCGAGCGGTACATAGTTGATGTTAAGGGGACGTGACCATTGCGGTCGCGCCCCTTTTTGCTGGGCTGGGCAATCATTGGGGACGGGCTTAAATGAGTGCCCAATGAGCGGGTACTCATTTAAGTCTGTCCCCAATGAGTGCCAACGAGCAGGTGGAAGGTTGCGGGTTCTTTACGGGAATGTAGTGTGGGCTGCGGAAACGCGGTTCTTTCCGTACAATAGTTCAACTCGTGTAAACGCAGGGAAGGGACATTCATGGCAGACATGATCGAGATCAAGCATCTCAACAAGTACTTTGGCGACCTGCATGTGCTCAAAGATATCAATCTCACCGTCAAGCGCGGCGAGAAGCTCGTAATGATCGGGCCTTCCGGCTCGGGTAAGTCGACGCTCATCCGTTGCGTCGATTATCTGGAGGAGCCCACGTCGGGCGAGGTCGTCATCGACGGTACGCCGCTCACCAAGAAGAATCACCTGGAGATGGCTCGCAAGTATAGCTCCATGGTGTTTCAGCAGTTCAACCTGTATCCCAACATGACGGTGCTGGGCAACCTGACGCTCGCGCCCATCAAGCTGCAAAAGAAGAGCAAGGAGGAGGCGACCGAGATCGCCATCGCCGCGCTCAAGCGCGTCGGCATGGCGCATAAGGCCGGCGAGTATCCGCAGAATCTCTCGGGCGGTCAGCAGCAGCGCATCGCCATCGCCCGCGCTCTGTGCACCAAGCAGCCCATCATCCTGTTTGACGAGCCGACTTCGGCGCTCGACCCCGAGATGGTCCAGGAGGTTCTGGACGTTATGATTGAGCTCGCGCAGGAGGACATCACCATGATCTGCGTGACGCACGAGATGGGCTTTGCGCGCCAGGTGGCCGACCGCGTCATCTTTATGGAGGACGGCCGCATCCTGGAGGAGGGCACGCCCGAGCACTTCTTCGATAACCCCGAGAACCCGCGCTGCCGCGAGTTCCTGTCCAAGATTCTGCACTAGGCGCGGTGATGGACATGACGGATATGACGAGGGCGGCCGTGTCGCGCCGTCACTTTTTGCAGCTGGCTGGCGCCGGCATGCTTGCGCTGACGGGGACCGCGCTTGCCGGTTGCGGCAACTCCACCAGCGGCGAGGGCTCCGACAAGGGATCCAAGCTTGCGGCCATCAAGTCGCGTGGCCATCTGAATGCCGGCGTTAAGAAGGACGTTCCCGGCTATGGCTATTACGACACCGCCAAGGGCCGCTTTGAGGGCATGGAAGTCGATTTGTGCTACCAGATCGCCGCTGCCGTCTTTGGCGTGAGCTACAAGGAGGCCCGCGCCCAGGAGCTAGTCGAGTTTACCGACGTAACGCCCAAGACGCGCGGCCCGCTGATCGATAACGGCCAACTCGACGTGGTCGCGGCGACCTACACCATCACCGACGAGCGCAAGAAGAGCTGGGATTTCTCGACGCCGTACCGCACCGACTACGTGGGGCTCATGGTCAAGAAGCGTTCGGGCTTTACCTCGATTGAGGACCTGGACGGCAAGGTCATCGGCGTGAGCCAGGGCGCCACCACGCAGAGCCTGATCGAGCAGATGATCAAGGACAACGGCTTTAGCTGCAAGCCCGAGTTTAGGGCCTTTAGCGGTTACCCCATCATCAAGAGTTCGCTCGACGCCGGCAATATCGACGTCTTTGCCATGGACCGCTCCACGCTGGCCGGCTATATGAACGAGACCGTTGAGTTGCTGCAGCCCGAGGTCAAGTTTGGCGAGCAGGGCTACGGCGTGGCGACCAAGAAGGGCTGCGACCTTTCGGCCGTGGTCGATCAGGTGATTTGCGATCGCCTGGCCGATGGCTGGCTCGACCAAGAGGTCAAGACCTGGGGTCTTGTATAGGCGCATCGTCCAAGGAAGGAATCAAATGCTCGAAGGATTATTTGACGCCGACCGTTGGTCGACGACATTTCAAAACATGGGGCCCTTCTGGGAGGGCTTTGGCGTGACGCTGCAGGTGGTCGTTGCCGGCCTGCTGCTGTCGCTGGTGCTGGGCACGCTGCTTGGCGTGTTCTCTACCACTCGCTCGCGCGTGCTGCGCGCCATAAGCCGCGTGTACGTGGAGTTTTACCAGAACACCCCGTTGCCCGTGCAGGTGCTCTTTATGTACATGGCCGGTCCGCAGTTTTTGCAGGCCATAACCGGTGCCGACCAGCCGGTGCGCATCGCGCCGTTCGTGCTGGGCTTCTTGGGTGTGGGCCTGTATCACGCGGCTTACATTTCGGAGGTCATCCGCACTGGTATCGAGGCGGTTCCGCGCGGTCAGATGGAGGCGGCCCAGAGCCAGGGCTTCACCCGTGCGCAGGCGTACTGGTACATCGTGCTGCCCCAGACGTTCAAGATCATTTTGCCGCCGCTGTGTAACCAGGCGCTCAACCTGGTCAAGAACACGTCGGTGCTGGCGCTTGTGGCTGGCGGCGACCTTATGTACCGTTCCGACAATTTTGTGAGTCTGTACGGTTACCTGCAGGGATATATCGTCTGCTGCCTTATGTACTTCATCATCTGCTTTCCGCTCGCCATGCTGGTGCAGTGGCTCGAGCGCCGCTCCAAGGAGCGTCCGCGCGGCGTGAGCCTGGCCGAGCTGGGGCTCGACAATGTAGAGGAGGCCTAGCGCATGGAAATCTTCAACGCGACCAACCTGCTCTACATTTGGGGCGGCTTTGTTAAGACAATCGAGATCTCGGCGCTGTCGATCTTTTTCTCGCTCATCTTTGGCACGGTGCTGGCGCTCGTTAAAAGCTATGCGCCCCGCCCGTTCCGTATTTTGGTGAGCGCCTATATCGAGCTGTTCCGTTGCACGCCGAACCTGCTGTGGATCCTGTTTATCTACTTTACGGTGCAGGGTTTGGACATTGTGATTTCGACCATCGCCTTCACGCTGTTTACCAGCGCTGTTATGGCCGAGATTGTGCGCGGCGGCCTCAACTCGATTCCGTGCGGCCAGTTTGAGGCGGCGCAGAGCCAGGGCTTCGGCTTCTTTGCCACCATGCGCTACATCATTCTGCCGCAGACGTTTAAGACGATCATTCCGGCGCTGTTTAGCCAGTGCACGACCGTCATCAAGGACAGTTCGTATCTTTCGGGCATTAACGTGGCCGAGCTCATGTACACGGCAAACGTCGTGATGGCCCACGCGATTGACCTGTCGCAGGTGCTTATGCTCTACGGCCTGGTGTTTGCGATGTACTTTGTGCTCAACTTTGGTATCTCGCTGCTGGTGAGAGCGTATCAGAGGCGAATGGTGGCAGCGTAGAATGTGGCAAAGGGACAGCCCCTTTGTCACATAGAGAAAGGAATCGCGATGAGCGATCTGGAGAACAAGAAGAATCCTGTGGTCATTACCATCGCGCGCGACTTTGGCGCCGAGGGCCACGAGATTGGTCGCATGCTTGCCAACGAGTTGGGGATTCCGCTGTACGATAACGAGCTGCTGGTGCGTGCGTCGCTGCGCGCGGGCGAGTCGCTCGACAAGATGGCCGCCTACGACGAGCGTCTGGCTGTGGAGAACATGGCGTTTCTGCCCGACCGCTACGATGCGCGTTCGTACTCGGATAAGTTGTTCCAAAAGATGAGCCAGGTGATTTTGGACCTGGGCGAGACCGAGAGCTGCATTATCGAGGGTCGTCTGTCCGATTACCTGCTGCGCAACAACCCTAACCACATTGCCGTGCTGGTGACCGCTCCCTTTGAGGACCGCGTCGAGATCGTGCGCAAAAAGCGTGGCCTTAACAAAAAGAAGGGCGCCAAGCTGGTCAAGCAGCAGCAGAAGGCGCGTGAGGCGTTCTACAAGCGCTACAGTGCCGGAAAGTGGAAGATGACGAGCGGTAAAGACATCGTCGTCAACCGCGCCAAGCTGGGCCGCGAGGGTTGCAAAGACGTTATTGCCGCCGCCTACCGCTACAAGGTGGCGCAGCTCGAAGGCTAACCGACCAAAACCACCACAAAGGTGCCTGTCCCCATCGTGGTGGTCGGGCGGCCGGCATAGAAAAAGTCCCCGCCGAGCGTGTGCTCGACGGGGACTTTGCCGTTTGGTGGCTAACGCTGTAGGTGATTACTCGCCCAGCAGGCTCTTGGTGATGGAAGCGGCGGCCTTCTTGCCGGCGCCCATCGCCAGAATGACCGTAGCGGCACCGGTGACGATGTCGCCGCCGGCCCAGATGCGGGGATCGGTGGTCTGGCCGGTCTCCTCGTCGGCGACGATGTAGCCCCACTTGTTGAGCTCCATCTTGCCGCCGATCTTCTTTGCGAAGGGGTTGGCGTTGGTACCGATAGCCGAGATTGCGACGTCGCAGGGAATCTCCTCGATGGCGCCCTCGATGGGCACCGGGCGACGACGGCCGGACTCATCGGGCTCGCCGAGCTCCATCTTCTGGACCTTGACGGCGCACACGGAGCCGTCCTCGCCAGCGACAAACTCGAGCGGGGAAACGAGCGGCAGAACCTCGACGCCCTCGGCCTTGGCATGGTGCAGCTCAGCGCGACGGCAGGGCATCTCGTCCTCGGTACGACGGTAGGCGATGATGGCGTGCTCAGCGCCCAGGCGCTTGGCGGTACGGACGGCGTCCATAGCCACGTTGCCGCCACCAAAGACAACGACGTTCTTGCCGTGCTTGGTGGGGGTGTCGTACTCGGGGAACTTGTTGGCCTTCATCAGGTTCACGCGGGTGAGGTACTCGTTCGCGAAGAAGACGTTGGGCAGGTTCTCGCCGGGGACGTTGAGGAACTTGGGCAGGCCAGCGCCGGTCGCCACGTAGATGGCGTCGAAGCCCTGCTCGAACAGCTCCTCGGCCGTGGCCATGTTGCCCACGACGGAGTTGTACTCAAACTTGACGCCCATGTCCTCCAGGCCGTCAATCTCGCGCTTGACGACTGCCTTGGGCAGACGGAACTCGGGGATGCCGTAGACCAGCACGCCGCCGCCGGTGAAGAAGGCCTCAAAGACGGTGACGTCAAAGCCGTTGCGGGCGAGCTCGCCAGCGCAGGTGATGCCGGACGGGCCGGAACCGACGACGGCGACCTTCTTGCCGTTCTTGGGGGCCATCTTGGGCGTGGAAGCGAGCTCGGGGCGGTCACCCAGGAAGCGCTCGAGCTGGCCGATGGCCACGGGCTCGGACTTCTTACCACGGATGCACTTGCCCTCGCACTGGTTCTCCTGCGGGCAGACGCGGCCGCAGATGGCGGGAAGCATGGAGTCCTCGCGGATGGTATCGAGAGCGCCGCCGAAGTTCTTCTCGCGGATCTGCTCGATAAAGCGGGGGATGTTGATGTTGACGGGGCAGCCCTCAACACAGAACGGCTTCTTGCAGTTGAGGCAGCGCTCGGCCTCGGCCAGCGCCATCTCCTCGGTGAAGCCCTTGTCGACGG
Source organism: Collinsella aerofaciens (assembly GCF_040910185.1). GTDB lineage: Bacteria > Actinomycetota > Coriobacteriia > Coriobacteriales > Coriobacteriaceae > Collinsella > Collinsella aerofaciens_BF. The sequence continues at coordinate 94,354 of NZ_JBDGBA010000002.1, forward strand.
GGCGGAAGTCGCAGGCGCGCTCGGCAGCCGGCTCCTCGTTATCGGGGGTGCGGGGCGACTTCATATCGGCAACGAAACGACCGTTAACTAGTGGCATGCGCAGCTCTTTTCCTCATAGGCCTTGAGGGACTCGCCCTCTTCGGAACGGTAAGCGGCCTGGCGGGCACGAAGGTCATCCCAGTCGACCAGGGTGGCATCGAAGTCGGGGCCGTCGACGCAAGCGAACTTGGTCACGCCGCCCACCTCGACGCGGCAGCAGCCGCACATGCCGGTGCCGTCAACCATGATGGGGTTGAGCGACGCGGTGATGGGGGTGTCGTACTTTTGGGCGGTGAGGGTCGAGAACTTCATCATCGGAACGGGGCCGACGCAGAAGACCTGGCTCACGGCCTTGTCCTGCAGCAGGCGCTCCAGCGGAGCGGTGACAACGCCCTGCTCGCCGTAGGAACCGTCATCGGTAGTGATGTGGATGTGGTCCTCGTCGAGGAGCTCGCGGAACTGGTCCTCCATGAGCAGGAGGTCCTTGGTGCGGGCGCCCATGATGGCGTGCACCTCGTGACCGGTCTCGACCAGGTGCTTGGCGACCGGGAAGGCAATTGCCAGGCCGACGCCGCCGCCAATGACAGCGCAGGGGCCCTCGGCCATCTCGGTAGGAACGCCCAGCGGGCCCACGACGTCGCGCAGCGACTCGCCGGCCTCGTAGGTGGACAGCATCTCGGTGGTCTTTCCGATCACCATGAAGATGAACTCGACCCAGCCCTCGTCACCGTTCCAGCCGGCCAGGGTAAACGGGACGCGCTCGCCCGTCTCGTTGGCGCGGACCATGAGGAACTGTCCAGCGTGCGCATGCTTGGCGATTGCAGGCGCCTCGATGCGGAACTTGAACACCTTCTCCGAGAACTGCGTCTTCTCCAGGATCTTATACATAGAACCCCTCTCTTGTTAGGGCCGCCGAACCGTGCCTCCACGGAAATGGACGGTAGCCCGAATAAAACCGTACGCGCACAGGCGTTGTGCAGACATACGGTGCAAATTATACCCTCATGGACATGTCGCTTACGTGTGTCTTTGGCAGGCGGGAAAAGTGACCTGCCATTTAGGGACAGGTTTATTTTGGCAGGTTTTATCAGGCAAAACGGCAAAGGGGGTCGGCCTCGCGCATCGGTGAGGCCGGCCCCCTTTGGAGCGTTGCGTATGTATGGCGGCACAGGGTTTATTGCGACGCGGCTGTCGCGGCGTTTCCGCATATAAAACCTGTCAAAATAAACCTGTCCCTAAATGGTAGGTTTTAGTGTTTGCCGTTGGCGGAAGCGGCGCCGTTTACGTGATCGCGGGCGTAGATTACGCCGTGGACGATGGCCAAACCGGCGGCATCTGCGGCGCGGGCGCAGGTGTCCTGGAAGTCCTCGGCCTCGCGGGTGCGCAGCTGCTTGAGCACGTAGTCGGCCACGGCCATCTTGCCGGGAGGGTTGCCGATGCCGGTGCGGATGCGACTAAAGTCGCGGCTGCCCATCTTGTCGATGATGGAGCGCAGGCCGTTGTGGCCGGCGTGGCCGCCGCCCACCTTAACGCGTACGTCGCCGGCGGGAATGTCGAGCTCATCATGGATCACGAGCAGCTCCTCGGCCTTGATCTTGTACTCGCGGCAGAGCTTGGAGATGGGGCCACCCGAGGTATTCATATACGACTGCGGCTTGACCAGCACGATTTGGCGCTTGCCGCCCTCTTCCTCGGCATCGTTGATATTGATGAGCGCGACCTCGGCGCCTGCCTGGTTTTTCCAGTACGTGACACCGGCCTGACGGGCCAACTCGTCGATTGCTTTGAAGCCAGCGTTGTGGCGGGTCTCGGCATATTCCTCGCCAGGGTTGCCAAGTCCGGCAACCATGCGAATCTTAAGCGGCTGTGCAGCTGCCATATTTGTCCTCCGTTACGTAAATAGTTCAATCAACGACAAAGGCTACCACGCTCGCCGAAGGCGAGGAAAGGTTGCAGCAAAGTCATTTCAGAAAACAGCTGCCCCGAGACAGCAGGAAGCCCCGGACACGCCGGGAGGGGTTATCAAAGCGAACATCCCGCAGCCGCAAAGCGGCGAGGACGTTCGCGTGATAACCCCGCAGGCGTGACCGGGGCTTCCGGAGGGATGCGAGGGTCGAGCGACTACAGCGCGAAGTCGCCGCCGACGAGCGTGGAGACGGGCTCCTCGTGGTAAACGGCGGAGATGGCCTGAGCGAACTCCTCGGCGACCGAGATGGTCTTGATCTTGCCGCCGACCTCAACGGGAATGGCGTCGGTGACGAGACACTCGACGATCGGGGCGTCGTTCAGACGCTCGATGGCCGGACCGGAGAAGATGCCGTGGGTGGCGCAGACGTAGATGTCGCCAGCGCCCATAGCCTTGAGCTCCTTGACGTTGGCGCACAGGGTGCCAGCGGTGTCGATCATGTCGTCGTTGATGATGCAGGTCTTGCCCTTGATGTCACCGATGATGCCCATGACCTCGGCGGCGTTGTGGCGCGGACGGCCCTTGTGGGCGATGGCCAGGTCGCAGCCGAGCATGTCGGACAGCTTCTTGGCGGCCTTGGCACGACCCACGTCGGGGGAGACGACAACCAGGTTGTCGGTGTCGAAGTGCATGTTGTTGTAGTACTGGCCAAACAGCGGCAGCGCGGACAGGTGGTTAACCGGGATATCAAAGAAGCCCTGGATCTGGCCCTGGTGCAGGTCGAGGGTGATGATGCGGTTGACGCCGGCGCGCTCGAGCAGGTTGGCGACGAGGCGGGCGGTGATGGGCTCGCGCGGGCCGGCCTTGCGGTCCTGGCGGGCATAGCCGTAGTGGGTGATAACGGCGGTGATGGAGCGGGCGGATGCGCGCTTGGCAGCGTCGGTGGCGATGAGCAGCTCCATGAGCATGTCGTTAACGTTGCCGCCGGCCACGGACTGAATCAGGAAGACGTCGGCGCCGCGGACGGTCTCGTCGTAGCGGGCGTAAATCTCACCATTGGCGAACTGCTTTAGCGTAAGGCCCGAAAGCTCGACCCCAAGGTACTCAGCGATCTTCTGAGCGAGGGGACGGTTGGAGGAACCGGAATACACGCGGATGGACTTGCGCATATTCTCCGACTTCTCGGGATCATTAATCGGCATTACCCTTCTCCTTTATATCGAATGCCATATAGATGCCTTGTTGCATTGTAACCGCGCGGCGGGGTTTATCGAGTCTTGATAACGTCTTTACCGTCAACGGACACGAACCGACCACTCATCCGGTTGCGCAGGTCACGATAGAAAAAGGAGCCGCCCCCATGGGAACAGCTCCTTAGATGCTTGGTAAAACGTTATACCTCGTCGTCCTCGTGCAGACGGCGGCGATAATCGGCGGCCCAGCCCTCAATGTTTACCTGACGGGCGCGGCCCAGGCCAAGTGCGTCGGCCGGGACCGGCTCGGTGATGACGGATCCGGCGGCCACGAGCGCGCCGTCGCCGATCTGGGCGGGCGCGACCATCATGGTGTCGGAACCGATGAAGGCGTCCTTGCCGATGACGGTCTTGTGCTTGTGCACGCCATCGTAGTTGCAGGTGATGGAGCCCGCGCCCACGTTGACACCGGAGCCCATGGTGGTGTCGCCGATGTAGGACAGGTGCGGCACCTTAGAGCCCTCGCCGATCGTGGACTTCTTGATCTCCACGTGCGTGCCGGCCTTGGATCCGTCGAGCATGTGGGTGCCCGGGCGCAGGTAGGCGCGTGGGCCGCAGTCGACGCCGTTCTCGATGACGGCCTCGATGGCGATAGTCTCATCGATGACGCAGCCGCTGCCGACGGTGGTGTCGGTGAGGCGGCTGTTGGGGCCAAGCTGGCACTCCTCGCCCACGGTGACGTGGCCGATCAGGTGCGTCTGCGGCCACACGACGGTGTCACGGCCGATAACGGCGTCGGGGCCGATCCAGGCCTGCGTGGGATCGATGAACGTGACGCCCTCGGCCATCCAGTGCTCGTTGATGCGGTCGCGCGCGATGGCGGTGAGCTGCGCGAGCTGAATGCGGCTGTTGACGCCCAGGCCGTCGCGGTAGTCATCGCAGTGGAAGATGGAGACCGCCTGGCCGTGACCCTTGAGGATTTCGAGCATGTCGGGCAGGTAGTACTCGGACTGCGCGTTGTCGTTGCCGATCTCGTTAATGTGGGCGGCGAGCTGCGCGCCGTCAAAGGCGTAGCAGCCGGCGTTGCACTCGAGCAGCGTGGCGGCCTGCTCGGGCGTGCAGTCCTTCTGCTCGATGATACGCTCGATCTGACCGTCGGCGCCCAGCTTGATGCGGCCGTAGCCGAAGGGGTCGGGCGGGGTCATGGTCATGACGGTGCAGGCGAGCTCGCCGGTGGCGACGGTTTGCGCGAACTTGGCGACGGTGTCGGCGGTGATGAGCGGCAGGTCGCCGTTGAGCACCACGACGGGGCCTTGCGCGATGCTGCAGGCCTCGAGCGCGACCTTCACGGCGTGGCCGGTGCCCAGGCGCTCGGTCTGCTCGACGCACTCGACCTTGGTAGCGCTGTTGGCATAGGCGCCGTCGATGAGGGCGCGCATCTCGTCGGCGTGGCTGCCGATGACGACAACGACGCGGCTGCAGCCGGCCTTGATGGTAGCGTCGACGATCCACTGGACCATGGGCTTGCCCAGGATCTTGTGCGAAACCTTGCAGTGGTTCGACTTCATGCGGGTGCCCTCGCCGGCAGCGAGGATAATTGCGGTTGCGTCCATGTGATCTCCTGTTACGTTATAGAGACGTGTGTTTGGAAACGATACACGGCGCAATATGATACCGCAGGCATATGTTGAGCGCGTAGCGATTGGCTCATGGCGGCCGATGTCGGTGCCGCCGGCGTGGCGTTTGCGCTGCTTGCGTGCGGCGTTGGCGGTGCTGCGGAGCTGTCGTTTGAGCGAGGGGACGGGGGCGCCCGTGGACAACATACAAGAGGAGTTTGGCGGCGAGCCCGTCGCGGCGTTCTCGATGTCGCATCCGGCTGTGCCGGCACTCTATATTGTGCTGACGCTGGGGCTCACCATGTTCTCGATGCAGCCGGTGCTGATCGCGCTGTCGCTCGCGGGCGGGCTGGCATACGGCTTTGCGACCCGCGGGGCTGCTCGCACGCTGAGCGCGCTTCGCTGGCAGCTGCCGGTGATTTTGATTATCTCGCTGGTGAATCCGCTGTTTAGCGCCTCGGGCTCGACGGAGTTGTTCCGCATCGGTATGCGCGCAGTGTATTTGGAGAGCATGGTATACGGCCTGTGTATGGGCGGGCTGTTTGTGGCGAGCGTGCTGTGGTTTGAGGCTGCGGCGTCGATGCTCGAATACGACAAGGTGCTCGCGTTGCTGGGCAACGCCGCGCCGGTGCTCGCGCTCATGATCTCGATGTGTATGCGGCTTATCCCGCAGTTTTTGCGTCGCGGCCGCACGGTGCTGGCGGTACAGGATGCAATCGATGTTCCGGGGCGCGCTCCGGCCGACCCTGTGCGCTCGCGCTTGCGAGCATCGAGCGTGTTGATGGGCTGGAGCATGGAGGATTCGCTGGAGCGCGCCGACGCGATGCGCTCGCGCGGATGGGGTGCCGCGACGCGTCGTACGACGTATGCGCGGTATCGGCTGGGGCGCGGCGATGTTGCCGCACTGGTGGGGCTTGCGCTGTTTGGCGCTGCTGCGGTTACGGTGGCGTGGGCCGCGACGACGCAGTATTCGTTTTACCCTCAGCTTTCGGTGCCGGCGCCGTGGCCTGGCTATATTGTGTACGCGGCTTGGATGGTGCTGCCCTGTGTGCTGTACGCGATTGACGAGAAGAGGTTTGGCTGATGACCCGGTTAGATAGCTGCTCGGTAACGGGCGGGGCGTGCGGTTCCGATGCGCCTGCGATTGAGGTACGGGGCCTGAGCTTTACCTACCCCGGGGCTGAGGCGCCGGTACTCGACGGGCTCGACTGGTCTGTTCCCCAAGGTGCGTTTGCACTGCTGGTAGGTGGTACTGGGTCGGGAAAATCAACGCTGCTCTCGCTGCTCAAGCCCGAGATTTCGCCGACGGGCGCGTGCACTGGCGAGTTGCGCGTGCTGGGGGAGGGCGTCGCCGACATGGATGTCCGGACGTCCGCGGAGCGCGTGGGCTATGTGTTTCAGGATCCCGAGAACCAGATCGTGTGCGAGACCGTGTGGCACGAGATGGCGTTTGGCCTGGAAAACTTGGGGCTAGCGCGCGACGAGATACGCCGCCGCGTGGCCGAGACCAGCTATTTCTTTGGGCTGGAGGACTGGCTCCACCGCGATACCGATACGCTTTCGGGTGGGCGCAAGCAGCTGCTGTCGCTGGCAGCCGTGCTGGCGTTGCGCCCGCGCGTGCTGCTGCTCGACGAGCCCACGTCCCAACTCGATCCCATTGCCGAGAAAAATTTTCTGCATGCGCTGTTTCGCGTGAACCGCGAGCTGGGCTGTACGGTTGTTGTGGCGACGCACCAGCCGCGCCCGATGCTCGAGTATGCGACGTGCGCGTACCGGATTGAAGGCGGTCGCGTGTGCGAGGTGTCTGATGTCGCTTCCTTGGGGCATCGTGAAGGGCTGTTTTCTGGCGAGGTGCCAGGGTGGGGTGCCTCGCGGCGTGCAAAAAACGGAGTTTTCAGCAGTGTCAGTGGCCAGCTGGGTTCTTTGGACTCGCGCGGGGGCGCTCCGGGTGCAAAAAAAGGACTGAAATCGGACAAATCGGGTGAATTTGAGGTGCAAATACTGTCGCAGGACGACTCGAGGGTGCCATTGCGTACCGGTGGACGCAGAATACTCCCAAAAATGCACGCCGGGTCGGCTACCACCCTGTCGGAAGGCTGGTTTCGCTACGACCGTGTGTCCGGTTGGGTGCTGCGCGGGCTCGACGTGGCGTTTTCTGCCGGTGCGGTGCATGCGATTGTGGGCGGTAACGGCTGCGGCAAGTCGACGATACTCTCGGTGCTGGCCAAGACCGCCAAGCTGCAGCGTGGTCGTATGGTGCGCGGGGCGGCCTCGGCTGCGCTGCTGCCGCAGAACCCCAAGGCGTTGCTGGTTGCCGAGACGGTGAGCGACGAGCTGATGGAATGGGCTTCGACCTGCGGATATGACGAGGACGCGGCCCAGGAGCGCGCGGCGCAGCTGGGATTGGACGGCCTGGATGCGCGCCATCCGTACGATCTTTCGGGCGGCCAGCGTCAGCTGCTCGCGTTGGCAAAGCTGCTGTTGATTGGTCCGGAGCTGTTGCTGCTCGATGAGCCCACGAAGGGGCTGGACCTGACGAGCCGCCGCATCATCGCTCGCGCCCTATGCGAGCATGCGCAAGCCGGCGGCACCGTCATCATGGCCACGCACGACTTGGACTTCGCCGAGCAGGTTGCCGACGACATTGCCATGATGTTCGACGGCGAAATTGCCTGCATGGAGCCGCCGGCAGATTTCTTTGCCGACAACGTGTTTTATAGGGCGTGATGGAATGGCGGATTATCGCGGCTTGCGCCTACTTGCAAAACTGGAGATTCCGCTGTTGTTGGCGGTGCCGGTGGTAATGGCCGCAGCATTGCTGGCGGGCATTGAGCAGGCGGCGCTTGCCATGCTTGTTGTGGTGGCGCTCGTGCTTGCACTGTTCTTTGCGGGCTACGAGGCGTCGCGTCCGGGCCTGCGCCAAATTATGCCCACGCTGGTTCTGGCGGCACTGGCCGCGGCGGGCCGCATCTTGTTCGGCCCCATTCCCGACTTTAAACCCGTGAGCGCCATCGCTATTATCGCGGGAGCGACGTTGGGTCGACGCAACGGCTTCATGGTCGGCGCGTTGGCAGCGCTAACCAGCAATTTCTTTTTTGGACAGGGCATGTGGACGCCATGGCAGATGTATGCCTGGGGCCTGGTGGGCTACGTCGGCGGTGTGCTGGCGTACGCGGGTGCTTTTGATCGCGCCGATGGCACCGTGCGCATGCCGGCGCTGATGGCGTACGGTTTTGCGTCGGGCCTGCTCTATGGCGTTGTGATCAACGCCTACGACATTATCGGTTTTGTTCAACCGCTCACGTGGGCGGGTGCCATGGCACGTCTTGCCACGGCAGTGCCGTTCGATATCACACACGGCCTCGCGACCTGCGTGTTCTTGGCTGCCTTGTACAAGCCTTGGTGCCGTCGCATTAACCGTGTCGTCGTGAAATACGGGCTGTAAGGCATTTCGCGTTCCCTCACGAACTTGCGGTGGAATGGTTCTCGTTTTTGGCTATTTGCTGCCCAAACAGGAACTATTCCACCGCACCTTATAGGGGGAGAGGGGTCACATGATCTGTTTTCCTCTGTCCCCTAGAGGAATTACTTGGGGCTAGAGCTCTAGCGTGAGGGTGACGGGGCAGTGGTCGCTGCCAAAGATGTCGCCGCGGATGCCGGTGTCGCGAACGTTGGCGGCGATCGAATCGCTTACCAGAAAGTAATCGATGCGCCAGCCGGCGTTGTTCTTGCGGGCATTAAAGCGATAGCTCCACCAGCTGTAGACGCCCTCGACGTCGGGGTTTGCCGCGCGCCAGGTATCGGTAAAGCCGGCGTTGAGCAGCTCGGTAAACTTACCGCGTTCTTCGTCCGAAAAGCCGGCGTTGCCGCGGTTGGACTTGGGGTTCTTAAGGTCGATCTCCTCGTGCGCCACGTTAAAGTCGCCGCAGGTCACGACGGGTTTGCCACTCTCGCGCTCAAGCGCGCTCAAAAAGCCGCGATAGGCATCATCCCAGGCCATGCGCACGTCGATGCGGGCGAGTTCGTTTTGCGCGTTGGGAGTGTAGACATCCACAAACCAGAACTTGTCGAACTCCAACGCGCAGACGCGGCCCTCGGTCGCGGCTTGGGCGACGAGTTCGGCCGCCTCGCCCTCGCCGGCGTAGGGTAACAGCGCGTCAGCGTGCAGCACGCGCAGCGGTTCCTGGCGGCTAAAGACCGCAGTGCCCGAATAGCCTTTACGCTCGGCGTAGCTCCAGGTTTGGCGATAGCCGGGCAGGTCAATATCAACCTGGCCTTCTTGCAGCTTGGTCTCTTGCAACGCCAGGATATCGACGTCGAGTTCTTGCGCGATCTGGATAAAGCTCGGGTCCTTTTTGAGCACGGCGCGCAGGCCGTTAACGTTCCACGAGGCAAAGGTGTAAGTCTGAGGCATGGTGTCCTTTCGACGGGGTTGGCAGGCTTAAGATTAACGCAACAAGAGCGGGGCGGAGTCCGCGAGTGATAGTGCGAACGCCGCCGTCCCGGAGACACGGACGGAGGACATATATGACGCAGGAAATATCAAACCCCAAACAGGCGTCCGCCGCGCTGGCGGAGCTGTTCGAAACCCATAGTCACGTGGTCTTCTTTGGCGGCGCGGGTGTTTCCACGGCGAGTGGCATCCCCGATTTCCGCAGCGTGGACGGCCTGTATCACCAGCAGTTTGCCTATCCGCCCGAGACCATGCTCTCGCACAGCTTTTACGAGGCGCATCCTGCGGAGTTCTTCGACTTTTACCGCACCAAGATGATCGCGCTTAACGCTAAGCCCAACCGCTGCCACATCAAGCTGGCCGAGCTGGAGCGCGCCGGCAAGCTTGATGCCGTGGTGACGCAAAATATCGACGGCCTGCATCAGATGGCCGGCTCGCAACGCGTGTTCGAGCTGCACGGATCGGTCCATCGCAACATTTGCCAGTCGTGCGGCGCGGTCTATAGCGCCGAGTGGATTTGCTCGCGCGAGCACGAGGACGCCGCGGGTGCGCCTGTGTGTCCTGCGTGCGGCGGGCGCATCAAGCCCGATGTAGTGCTCTACGAGGAGCCGCTCGACGAGCACGTGCTGACCGGTGCCGTTGCCGCCATCGCCGCGGCCGATGCCCTCATTGTGGGCGGGACCTCGCTCGTGGTGTATCCGGCGGCAGGCCTTACGCGTTACTTTACCGGCGATACGCTGGCCATGTGCAACCTTGCTCCCACCGATCAGGATGCAAATGCCGACCTGCTGATTTCTTGCGACATCGCGGCCGCGTTTGCGTTCTAGCCCGCGCGCGCGGATACAATAGAAAGACTGAGTGCAAAGCGACCCCGCCGCCAGCTCCCCAAGCTCGGCGGCGTGGGCATTTTAGGAGGATGTTCATGGCGAACGACAGCAAGACATGGCGGTGCGGAAAGTATGAGCTCAGCTTTGACCGTCCGCGCATCATGGGCGTCCTCAACGTGACGCCCGATTCGTTTAGCGATGACGGGGAGCACTTCGACCCGGATGCCGCCATCGAGTACGGCCTGACGATGCTCGACGCCGGCGCCGACATCATCGACGTGGGCGGCGAGTCCACGCGCCCCGGTTTTACCCCGGTCAACCCCGACGAGGAGGCTCGCCGCGTGCTGCCCGTGGTGCGCGCGCTGGCCAAGGAGGGCGCCATCGTCTCGATCGACACGCGTCATGTGGCGGTTGCCAAGGCGGCCGTGCGCTGCGGCGCCTCGATCGTCAACGACGTGACCGGCTTCACCGATCCCAAGATGGTCGAGTTTGTTAAGACGAGCACCTGCGGCGTCATCGTGATGCATGCCGGCGAGGTCGCCGCGCCCACCCGCACGCACGCAACGGTGCAGCTCGATACCTCGGCAGCGGCGTTTGTTGCCGAGAAGGCGCGCGAGGCGGCTGCCGAGGCCGCGCGTGAGGCCGAGAAGCCGGCTCGCCGCCGTCGCGGCAAGTTGCTGGGCGAGCCTAAGCCGGAGGCCAAGCTTCCGGGCGGCGTGGTGCAGCCCTCGTTGCCGTTTGGCGAACCGGAGCCCACGTCCGAGCCTGCAAGCGAGCAGGAGACGCCGGCCGCCGAGCAGGTTGCTGCCGCCGAGACCGTCGCGCCCGCGCCCGAGGCCGCGCCCGCAGCCACCGAGGTCGCATCGGAGTCCAATGACCACCTGGCAGCCATGATGCGCCGCAGCGCCCGCCGCGAGGAAGCCTACGTGCCCACCTCGCAGCTCCGCCGCTTCACCCTGCCCGATTCGGCGCCCATCATGCGCCGCGTCATGGGCTTTCTGTCCGACCAGGCCCGCACGCTCATCCATGCCGGCGTGTCGCGCGACCGCATCTGCATTGATCCTGGCCCGGGCTTTGGTAAGTCGGCTAACGAGGACATCGTCATCCAGCGCGAGACTGCCAAGATGGCGTCACTGGGCTATCCGCTCATGTGCGCCGTGTCGCGCAAGCGCTTTGTGGGCGCCGTCTCGGGCGTGACCGAGGCCGCCGAGCGCGATGCCGCTACGTTTGGCGTGTGCCTGGGCGCCATCCAGGCCGGTGCCAACATCGTGCGCGTGCACGACGCCGCGGGTTTTGCGCAGTTCCTGAACGGCTACTGGGCGGTTGCCAAGCCACAGCCGCGCCGCGCGTTTGTGGCCGTGGGCTCCAACCTGGGGCATCGTTGCGACAACATCCGCGCCGCGCGCGACATGATCGCCGAGATTCCACTCACCTGCGTGTCCAACTCCTCCAAGATCTACGAGAGCGAGCCGGCCTACGAGACGCGCCAGGACGCGTTTGCCAACGCCGTCATCGAGATCAAGACCGAGCTGGCGCCGTTGGTGCTGCTTGACGAGCTCATGAAGATTGAGGCCGAGCTGGGGCGCGACCGCTCCAAGAAGGCCAAGGCCAACGGCCCGCGCACCATCGACCTGGACCTGCTGTGGATGGACGGCGAGACCCACGGCGGCAAAAAGCTGCGCCTGCCGCATCCGCTGATCGGCGAACGCGATTTTGTGCTGGTGCCGCTCGAGGACCTGATGCACGACCCGGCGCGGTTCTTCCGCTACAACGGCGTCGAGGTCAAGGAGCCCGAGGACCGCGTGGGCCATATCGTGGGCGAATTGGGGCGTATGTAGATGATCGAGATGAATGCTGTTGTCGCTGGCACCGAGCTCGACGCGGCGCGCGACGCGGGCCGCGAGGGCATGTCCGCGGGCTGGTGCGCGTGGAGCGCGGGCGATGCATCGCTGATGTTTTCGCTGGTCGTGCGCCCCGATGTGAACATGCATGCCTTCCACGGCCTGCCGTTTGTGGCGGCTATGGGCATGATGGACGCGCTTGTGGGCACGGCTTCGACGCCGGGGTTGGGCCTTGCCGGTAAGGTGGGTATCCAGTGGCCGAGCGATATCGTGTGCGGTGCGCCTGCGTTTGAGACGTCGCTCGCGCGTGTTGCCGTGAACGGCGGTGCCGGTGCTGCGGGCATGTTCGGTGCCGTGACGGTGGATATTGAGCGTTCGGCGCTGAGCGAGCTTGGTGTGGACGTGGCTGACGAAGCGCTGGTCGAGACGCTGGCCGCCGCCGTGCTGGCCCGCGTGGACGCCTGGGCGGTTGTTGCCAACACGCCGCAAGGCGCCGCAGGGCCGCTGGCTCCCGTGCTGGGCGAGTACTTCGACATGGTGCCGCTGCTGGGCCGCCAGGTTGCGGCGGTGTCTCCCAACGGCTTGCCGCTTGCGGTCGGTGTGTTTGCGGGCCTGGACATCTGGGGCCGCGCGACCATCAAGACCGATGCCGGCGAGCAGGAGTTTCCGCCCGAGGCCGTACGAATTCGCGGGCTGTAACGCGAGGCGCCCGCGCTCAAAGATAACGATGACAACGAAGCCCTCTTCGGCCTGTGCCGGGGAGGGTTTCGCCTGTCTGGGGAATGGGCTTGGCGAACGTTTGCGGGGACTGTGGCATCGGGCGTGCTTGACTTAAGCCCCTGCTCTATCCCAGCTCCTGCATGCGGCGGTAGATTTCGCAGATACCCTTGATGGTGAGCTGTCCGTCGACCACGTCGAAGGCATCGGTCGAATCGGCGACGATGCTGGCGAGACCGCCCGTGGCGATAACGGTGGCATCCTCGCGGCCCAGCTCGCGCTTCATGCGCGCGACCAGGCCCTCGGCCATGGCAGCGGCGCCCGTTACGGCGCCGACCTTGATGCACTCCTCGGTATCGCGGCCGATGGCGTGCTCGGGCGCCTCGAGCGGCACGCTGGCGAGCTTGGCGGCACGGGCGGCAAGCGCGTCCATGGAGATGCGAATGCCCGGCGCGATCGCTCCGCCAATGTAATAACCGTCCTCATCGATGACGTCGATATTGGTCGCGGTGCCAAAGTCCACCACGATTGCCGGCGCGCCGTAGAAAGTTTCGGCCGCAACGGCGTTAGCGACGCGATCGGCGCCTACGGCTTGGGGACGCGCCGCGCGCAGCTTGGTCACCGCGGCCGTCTGCGGCCCGATGACGATGGCGTCCGCGGCAATGCGGTCGGCCACGGCGTGCCATTCGCGCGAGAGCTGCGGCACCACGCCGGCAAAGGCGATCGCGTCGACCGCGCCGAGCGAGAGGTCGTACATCTTAAAGAAGCCCATCAGGCGCACGTGGATCTCGTCGGCGGTATAGGAGCGGTCGGTGGGCATGCGCCACGACTGCACCAGCTCGTCTCCGTCAAACAGGCCCATGGCCGTCTGCGTATTTCCCATATCGATAGCGAGCAGCATGTCTACTCCCAGTGTCGGCATAAAAGGACGCGCACCATTGTATACGTGCCGTCGACGGCGCTCGGCTGCGATTCGTTTACGGTGATAGGGGCTGAGGGGTTTAAATATGAAGGAATTATGCTCTACGAGATTTTCCTTGCCGCTTACCGAACTCCCGCGTAATATTCTTTCTTGCGCACATGAGGCGCCCAGACATTGCGGGGTGGAGCAGTCTGGTAGCTCGCCGGGCTCATAACCCGGAGGTCGTAGGTTCAAATCCTGCCCCCGCGACCAAGAACTTGCAGCTCGTCGGCCTAGCCGGCGAGCTTTTTTGTTATCCCGGGACTGTGTTTTCGGTCCAATTCTCGGCTTCTTAAACAAAATCTCGATCTGTAACATCTAGACCCGATTTGGGCGGCTAAGTGTTACAGATCGAGATGTTTCGGCAGGACGGTCTTCGTTTGTCTAAATCTGTAACACGAGGGACGGATTTTGCCGAGTTGTTGTTATAGATTGAGATTTTCTAGCAGGCGGGTTTGGTTTGTCTCGATCTGTAACAGGTAGGGGTCAAAAGTGGGTCTAGCTGTTACAGATTGAGATTGTTGAGGTTGGGTCGAGGGGAATATCTCGATCTGTAACAGTAAGACCCGGTTTTGTCGCGTAACTGTTACAGATTGAGACAAACCGACGGGCCGCCTCGCCCCATCCACCTGCCGCCACCTGATATTCGCCGATTTCCGTTGTGCCGCCGTGCTCCCATGCCATATCCTCTAGACAACTACGCGGCATCATCGCCGCCGCGCCTACAAGAGAGGAATGTCCATGACCACACCTGCATCCAAGCTGCTCCAGCCCATTACGGTTGGCCCCCTTGAGCTCAAGAACCGCATTATGTTTCCGCCGCTGACCACCGGCTACGAGGAGCGTGACGGCTCCATTGGCGAGCGCAGCCTGGCTTTTTACGAGCGCTTGGCCCGTGGCGGCGTGAGTTACATCGTCATCGGCGACGTTGCTCCCGTCATGACCGCAAGCCCCACGCCCAAGCTGGCGACCGACGCCCAAATCCCCACGTTTAAGGCCCTGGCCGATGCCGTCCACAAGCACGGCGCCAAGGTCGCGCTGCAGCTGTTCCACCCCGAGTACGACGTGCCCGGTGTCGGCCGCATGGTCATGGGATCCATGGCCGCCGCCAAGGCCGCGCAGGAGGCCAAGGCCGCCGGCGACGAGGAGACCTTTGCCGCCAAGATGGCCGAGTCCAACGAGATCCGCAACCAGGCCTACGCCAAGCTGCACCACGACATGCAGCACTTTGTGAACGAGGCGAGTGTGGAGCAGCTCACCCAGATCAAGGAGGCTATCGCCGCCTCGGCCGCTCGCGCGCAGCAGGCCGGGATCGATGCCATCGAGGTCCACGGCGACCGCCTGGTAGGTTCGCTGTGCTCGGCCATCCTCAACCAGCGCACCGACGAGTACGGCGGCTCGTTCGAGAACCGCGTTCGCTACGCGCTGGAGGTCGTCGCTGCCATTAAGGAAGCCGCGCCGCAGCTGATGGTGGAGTACAAGCTCCCCGTGATCATGGAGAACCCCGACGGCACGCCGCGCGGCAAGGGCGGCCTGCAGCCCGACGAGGCCTGCGAGTTTGCCAAACTACTCGAGGGCGCGGGCATCGACATGATCCAGGTTGCACAGGCCAACCACACCGGCAACATGGGCGACACCATTCCGCCCATGGGCGCCATGCCCTACAACTGGACGCTGCCCGTGGCCGAGCGCGTCAAGGCCCTGGTCTCCGTGCCGGTGGCAACCGTCGGCCGCGTTGTCTCGGTCGAGGCCGGCGAGAAGATTCTGGAAGACGGCGCGGCCGATATCATCGCCTACGGCCGCTCGCTCATGTGCGACCCCGACATCGCACTGAAGGCCGCCACGGGTGAGCCCATCCGCGAGTGCCTCAACTGCAACAAGGGCTGCGTCGATGCGATTCAAAACCGCAAGTACATCTCGTGCGTGCTCAATGCCGAGAACGGCGACGAGGCGACCATCGCCATTAAGCCGGGCGAGGGCGACAAGAAGATCGCCGTGGTGGGCGGCGGTATTGCTGGCCTGGAGGCCGCACGCGTGGCGGCCAAGCGCGGCTACGATGTGACCATCTACGAGGCGAGCGATCGTCTGGGCGGCCAGATTGTGCTGGCGGCCGCGCCCCCGCGCAAGGACGAGATCATGCGCTCGGTCGAGTATTACGAGAAGATTCTGCCCGGCCTGGGCGTGAAGGTTGAGCTCAACCACGTCGCTACCGCTGAGGACCTCAACGCCGCCGATGCCGCGATTGTGGCCGTGGGCGCGCACGACGTGGTCATCCCTGTTCCGGGTGCCGATTCGGACAAGGTCGTCTCGAGCTGGGACGTGCTGGCCGGCAAGGTGGAGCTTGCGGGCCGCGTCGCCGTCATTGGCGGTGGCCTGGTGGGCACCGAGACTGCTGAGTACCTGCTGCAGCACGGCTGCGAGGTGGCGATCGTGGAGATGCTCGACAAGATTGCCGCGGGCGAGTCCGAGACCATTCTGCCGCTGATTATGAGCGACTTTGCCGAGCACAACGTGGAGCAGCACGTGAAGACCCGCCTGACCGCCATTACCGACGAGGGCGTGGAGGCTGTTCGTACCACCGAGGACGGCGCCGAGGAGCCGGTGAAGATCGCCTGCGATTACGTGGTGATGGCCGTGGGCTCCAAGGCCAACGCGTTTGACCTTGATGGCGTGACGGTGCCCGTGACCTGCGTGGGCGACTGCTCGGGCGAGCGCACCGCCGATATTGCGAGCGCTATTCGCACGGCATATCACGCGGCCAACGAGCTGTAGTTAACTTCGCGGCCAGGCGGGGCGGTAGCACGGATCTGCCTCGCCCGACTGCGTCCCATCGGGTGTCAACCGGGGCGGGGTCTGCAAGCGCAGCAGGTCCCGTCCTTTTTGTTTTGCTCGGGTGGATGGCAATGCGCGGTAATCATGAGAAGTGAGGCGTCACTGCCCTGCAGGCCGCTCAAAATTATTGGGGGAGGGGTTAATAATTATTCCCTCTAGACCAAAGGACATAAAGAGATGCCAATTTTGTTGACAAGCGAATGACGATTAGCTGCGAGTCAGCTACCAGCGTAAATAATCGATAAAGAAATGTCGTAAATTGGTGCCAAATGTCCAGATAACGCCGCGTCTATTTTAATTAACTGTTTTGAGCAAACAGCAAAATGCTACTATCTAGCGTGCACGTAAGAAAGCAGATTAACGGTTAAGGCTAAGAGGTGGCAGGTATGTCGGAAGCAACTAGGACTCGCACGCATGCGCCCGAGGTTAGGCAGCGCGCCGTCGAGGTCCTCCAAGAGGGGGTCGGTCACCGCGCCCTCGCCGCAAAGCTTGGCATTCCCCAGGCCACGGCTCGTCAGTGGGCCCGCGCATACGCCGTGGGCGGTGCCGACGCCGTGCTCAACGCGGGCGCTCGCCATCACACCTATTCGTACGACGTAAAGCTCGCCGTGGTTAAGGACCGTCTGGAAAACGGCCTGACGGTTCGCGAGGCCATGATCAAGCACAAGATTCCCAGCGAGTCTTCGGTCAAGGCTTGGTGTCGTCAGTATCGCGATGGCGGCGCCGACGCGCTTATCGATAAGCCGCGCGGTCGCAAGCCGCGCGTTAAGCAGGCAGAGTAGCAAGAGGGTGCGCCCACAGGGGCGCATTTTTCTTGCTGCCCCTCCGCTCCAAAGCGGACAGACTCCTTACCCCGTATGCCTAAAACTCCCCAGTTGACCGAAAACCTGCCGCCGCTACTCCTCAATTGAGCTATAACGTTAAACAATTGCAGCGTTTTTGCATGGGGGAGTGATGGTATGACGCTACTGTATTTCCTTACCCTGTTTCCGCTGGTACCGGCGCTGGGCATGCTGCTCGCGCGCGGTGACCGTGCCCGCGATGCGGTGGGGCTCATAGGCTCCGGCATTATTATGGCGGTGACAGTTGTAGTCGCCGTCATGTTTTTTGGCACGGGTCCGCAGAGCTTTGAGATTGCCCCCGGCACCTCACATGTGCTCTCGATCATCAGCTCCGTCATCGACGTCATCCTGTGCGCCGTCATCCTGTACAACGCGTACAAATATAGGAACGCGCTCACCACGGTGCTCGGCATAGTCCAGCTGGTGGGTTCGCTCGCCTTTGCAGCCATGACGCTGCCCGCGGCCGAGGCCGTCACGGCAACGCCTCTCTACCTGGACTACATGAGTGTGATCATGGTCCTCGCCGTCGGTATCGTCGGCAGCCTAATTTGCATGTATGCCCTGGGCTACATGAAGGACTTCCAAGCGCACGATGAGCACGAGGCCGCGCTGCGCGGGCAGACCGCGCCCGACCGTCGCCCGCAGTTCCTGGCGCTCATGTTCCTGTTCCTCTCGGCCATGTTCGTCATCGTGACGAGCGACGACCTTGAGTGGCTGTTCTGCGGCTGGGAAATCACCACCGTGTGCTCGTTCCTCATGATTGGCTACACGCGCACGCCCGAGGCCATCAAGAACGCCTTCACCCAGATCATCCTCAACATGCTGGGCGGCATCGCGTTTTTGGCCGGACTCATGTACCTGCACGTTAACGGCATGCCGCTGACCATCTCGGGCATGATCGAGCTTTCCGGCGCCGGTACCGCGCAGTCCGCGCGGCTGGTGATGCCGGTCATCCTGCTGTCGCTCGCCGCACTCACCAAGGCCGCACAGATGCCGTTCCACACCTGGCTGTTGGGTGCCATGGTTGCCCCCACGCCCACGAGCGCCCTGCTGCACTCGTCAACCATGGTCAAAGCCGGTGTGTTCCTGATGGTCAAGCTGAGCCCGCTCTATGCCATCTATCCCGTGACCGGCTTTATGGTCACGAGTGTGGGTGCCATAACGTTTTTGCTCGCTGCCCTCATGGCCATCTCGCAGAGCAACGCCAAACGCGTGCTTGCGTACTCCACCATTTCCAACCTGGGCCTCATCAGTGCCTGCCTGGGTGTCGGCGCGCCCGAGGCCGTATGGGCTGCCATCTTCCTGATTCTGTTCCACACGGTGGCAAAGTCGCTGCTGTTCCTGTGCGTGGGCACGGCCGAACATCATATCGGCAGCCGCAATATCGAGGACATGGACGGTATGTTCAGCCGCATGCCGCACCTGACGCGCCTGATGATGCTGGGCATCATGGGTATGTTTGTGGCGCCGTTTGGCATGCTCGTGTCCAAGTGGGGCGCCCTGGTGGCGTTCGCGCAGACCGGCAACGTGCTCATGATCATGGTGCTTGCCTTTGGCTCGGCTGCGACGTTCTTCTTCTGGGGCAAGTGGCTTGCCAAGCTTTCGGGCGTCGACCCCACGGCTCAAAACGTTGAGGTCAATGTCCATAAGACCGAATGGATGGCCCTCAACACCATCGCCGCGCTGCTGATTCTGTGCTGCGTGGCGTTCCCGGTTATCTCGAGCGGTCTGGTGTCACCTTACTTGGCCATGGTGTTTGGCCGCGTGCCGTACGTTATCGGCAAGGACGCCATGTATCTGATGGTGGTTATCGTGGCGTTTATCGCCGTAGTGCTGCTGACTTCATTCCGCGTGAGCAACAAGCCGCACGTAAACGTATATCTTTCGGGCGTGGGAACCGACAAATATCGCCATTTCCGCGGTTCGATGGGTCGCGAGGTAAAGGCCGAAAAGCGCAATTGGTACTCGGAGGACGCCCTTGGCGAGAAGCGTATTGGCCCCGCGGGTAGCGTCGTGTGCTGCAGCATTATCTTGTTTGCGCTGCTGTGTTGCGCGTGGATTGGGCCCGAGAGACTTGCCATGAGCGCGCCCTCGGTGCTGCGCGGCAAGTATTTCGAAGGCTCGGGCGTCGTGGGCATATTTATTGGTACCGTGGCGTTTGCCTTGATTGCGCCGCTTGTGGGCGGCCTGATCGACGGCATCGACCGCAAGCTGTCCGCTCGCATGCAGGGCCGCGTGGGTCCGCGCCTGCTCCAGCCTTTCTACGATGTGGCCAAGCTGCTGCGCAAGGCCCCCGCCAGCGTAAACACCATGGACGATACCTATATGGCGTGCGCGCTCATCTTTACCGTGGTGGGCGGCGGCATCTTTGTGTCGGGTTCCAACACGCTGTTGTGCGCTTTTATGGTGACCCTCGCTGCGATCTTTGTGGTGTTGGCGTCCGCCTCGACGCAAAGCCCGTTTGCCCAGGTCGGCGCCGACCGTGAGCTGCTGCAGGTCATGAGTTACGAGCCCGCCGTTTTGCTGATGAGCGTGGGCCTGTACCTTGCCACCGACAGCTTCGATTCCATCGCCGTGACGGGGCAGTCGGCCCCCATCATCGTGTACAGCGCGCCCATTTTCCTCGCGCTGCTCGCGGTGCTCACCATCAAGCTGCGCAAGTCGCCGTTTGACCTTTCGTACTCGCATCACGCGCATCAGGAGATCGTCCAGGGCGTCGCCACCGAGATGAGCGGCGGCACGCTGGCCAAGATGACCCTTATGCACTGGTGCGAGACCGTGCTGTTTTTGATGTGGGTGGGCATGTTCTTTGTCTGGGACAACCCCGTGAGCTGGGTTGTAGCCCTGGTCGTGATGGCCGCGACGTATTTTGTCGAGGTCCTGATCGACAACACCTTCGCACGCAGCACCTGGCGCAGCTGCTTTAGGCTCGGATGGGGCGTGGCGCTGGTGTTTGGCCTGCTCAACCTTATGCCCATCCTCGTCGACGTGTTTATTTAGGAGGCGGCATCCATGGATCATAAAATGTCGCGCTCGCCGTGGGTTATTCATTACGACGGTTCGAGCTGCAACGGATGCGATATCGAGGTGCTGGCCTCGCTCACGCCGCTGTTCGATGCGGAGCGCTTTGGCGTGGTCAACACCGGCAACCCCAAGCATGCGGATATCTTTTTGGTGACGGGGTCGGTCAATGCCCAGAACCTGCCCGTCGTGCGCCAGATCTACAACCAGATGCTCGAGCCCAAGTGCGTGGTGGCGTGCGGCATCTGCGCGTGTTCGGGCGGCGTGTTCCGCGATGCCTACAACGTGATCGGCGGCGTGGACCGCGCGATTCCCGTGGACGTGTACGCGCCCGGGTGCGCCGTTCGCCCCGAGACGGTGATCGATGCCATCGTGGAGGCGTGCGGCATCCTGGATCAGAAGGAGGCCGTGATGCGTGCTGGCGGCGATCCGCTTACCGTGGGCGGCGCCGCTACCTGGGATGGTGGCGTTGAGCTGGGCGAGGGCGGGTTTGTGGCTGCGGGGGCCGGGGCTGACGATGCGCCTGCTGGGACGTCCGCCGCGTCCGTCGCTGACGACGCACCTGTTGAGACGCCCACCGCGTCCGTCGCTGCAAAGGAGGCCGAGTAATGCAAAAGGCTATCTATACAACCGTCGGGATCGATGAGCTCCTGTCGCATGTCCAGGCGCTCAAGGGCGTCGGCGCGCGCTTTGTGCAAATGCACGCCGAGCGCAACGTCGACGACGGCTCGTATCGCCTGCTCTATACGTTTATCAACGTTCGTGCTGCTCAGGAGCATATTGCGCAGGACGGCAGCTATGCGATCGAGAACCTGGTGGTTGAGGGCATCGACCAGTACCAGGAGATTCCGTCCATCAGCTCGTATTATCCGGCGGTGTTCCCGTTTGAGAACGAGGCGCACGACCTATTTGGTCTTGCCATTACCGACATGCAGATCGACTTTAAGGGCTTTTTCTACCAGGTCTCGACTGCCGAGCCCATGAGCGTTATCACGCCCGAGGTTAAGGTCGCGCGCGAGAAGGCCATGAAGGTCCGTGCCGCCGCCGAGGCCAAGGCGCGCAAGGCTGCGGCCGAAAAGGCCGCCGCTGCCGCGGCCGCTGCGGGGGAGAGCGCTGCGAGCGCCGGCGATGCCGCGGGCTCCGATGCTCAGCACGATGAGGCTGCTGCGAAGGCCGCGCTCAAGGCCGCCGAGATGGAGGCAAAGCTCGCCGCCATGGACCCCGAGAAAGCGGCCAAGGTCCGTGCGGCGCTTGCCGCCAAGGCCGCCCGCGACAAGCAGAAAAAGGAGGCGTAAGGTCCATGGCACATCGCTCCGTCATTCCGTTTGGCCCGCAGCACCCGGTGCTGCCCGAGCCGCTTCATCTGGACCTGGTGATCGAGGACGACCGCGTCATCGAGGCAATTCCGCAGATCGGCTTTGTGCACCGCGGACTCGAGAAGCTCACCGAAAAGCGCGATATGCACCAGTTTGGCTACATCGCCGAGCGCATCTGCGGCATTTGCGCCGTGGGCCATAGCTACGGCTACGCCAGCGCCTGCGAGCGCATGCTCGACATCGAGGTGCCCGGCCGCGTGCAGTATATCCGCACCATTTTGCACGAGCTTTCGCGCATCCACTCGCATCTGCTGTGGCTGGGCCTGCTCGCCGATGCCTTTGGCTTCGAGGCGCTGTTCTACCGTTCGTGGACGCTGCGCGAGCGGATTCTCAAGATCTTCGAGAGCACTTGCGGCGGCCGCGTGATTTTGTCGATCAATGAAATCGGCGGCCTTAAGCACGACATCGAGGACTCCGAGCTGGCGGGTATTGTCCAGACGCTCGATGCCATGCGTCCCGACTACGAGACCCTGGTGCATACGTTTTTGGACGACAACAGCTGCGGCGAGCGCCTGCATGGCGTGGGCGTGATCAGCAAGAAAGACGCGCTGGATCTGTCGATGGTCGGTCCGTTCGGTCGCGCCTCGGGCGTGGATTACGACGTGCGCATGTTTGGCGACGGCGCCTATGCGGACCTGGCTGCGTTTGAGCCCATCGTTGCTACCGACGGCGATTGCTATGCCCGCTGCCAGGTGCGTTGTGCCGAAGTCACGCAGGCCATGGACATTATCAAGGAGCTTGTCGGCAAGATTCCGCACGACGGTATCGGCGGACGTACCAAGCTCACGCCGGCCGACGGCGCGCGCGGCGAGGTTGTGATTGAGCAGCCGCGCGGCGAGGCGTACTACTATGTGCGCGGCAACGGCACCAAGAACCTGGACCGTTTTCGCGTGCGCACGCCGACGTCGCAAAACCTGGCGGGTCTGACGCATGCGCTGCAGGGCGTGCTCATTGCCAACGTGCCCATGATTATCCTGACCATCGACCCCTGCATTAGCTGCACGGAAAGGTAGGCGCGGCATGTGTTTACTGACATTTGCCAAGACGGCCTTGGGCTCTATGGTCAAGCGGCCGGTAACGGTGTGCTATCCGCAGGAGAAGCTCGCGGCACCCGAGCGCTTGCGCGGGCATATCGTCAACGACATGGACGTGTGCATCTGCTGCGGCATGTGTGCGCGCCGTTGCCCGGCGGGCGCGCTTGCGGTCAATCGCAAGGGCGGTACCTGGTCGATTGATCCGTACGCTTGCGTGGTGTGTGGCGAGTGCATCGAAAGTTGCCCCAAGCACTGTCTGACTATGGACACCGCCCGCACTCCGGTTGCGGCGGACAAGACTCCCACGGTAGAAGCCAAGCCGGAGTAGCGCTGGAATAGCGCTGGAATAGAGCTGGAATAGGGCCGGTGGGGCAAAAATGCCCCACCGGCCCCGCGCTATAGCGCGGGGCGGAGCCGCCGCAAACAAAACTATGCCGGATTACGGGGCTGGATAGCGAACCTCCGACCATATAGAAAATCGCAAAAACAAAACCGCAGGTAGATAGCCTGCCGTTTTTCAAAAAATGAGGGTATGGATGAGGGTCCCGACTTTAGCCCCGTAATCCGGCATAGTTTTGAAATAGCACCATATCCGTAGCAGCCCTTGATCTCCCGTGGACAGAGGGAAACGGATCATTTTTGCCTTGTGAGGGCTGCCGCGTGACCCGTCTGCCACGAAATAGGCCCATCTACTACGTTTGGGTGGCTACCCTCAACCACGGCGAAAAACGCGAAAAGAAAACCGCAGGTAGAACGCCTGCGATTTTGCATGAAACGCGATTGTGGTCGGGGGTACCGGACTAAACGTAGTAGATAGGCTCATTTCGTGGCGAGCGTCGTCGACTGCTCCCTCGGGGATGGAGGAAAACGGGCCCTTTTGCCCCGTCCATCTTGAGTCGCACCCGTTTTCCTGCGAAAACGCCGTGTCTCAACTTTGGTGAGACATTTGTCTCACGCCAAAAACCGAATCTGGAACATGTGTCACCTGCCCAAATTGTGTCTCATTTCGTAACTTTAGGCTGTTGCAAGGTCTGAGACCGCGAGAAGGGAGACGCGATGAGTAAGTGCACGAGGGGTCTCTTGGCGGTGATACTGGCCGTAGTGCTGGTGTTGCCGGCTGCAGCATTTGCCATGCTGCCCGAGGCCAACGCCAGGTCCAGCACCGGAATGGACGGACCGACAATGGCCGGAAAGGTTGTCGACCCCGATACCAGCGGTCGCTGGGAAATCTGGGCGGCAGGCCACGGTGGCAATAAGGTAACGACCCAAAACGTCGGCCGAATCTGGACCGACAAGACGGTCAAGGCAACCGAGGAAAACGAAGAGTCGGATTTTCTGACTACACTTTCGGCCATGTCCTCGACGTCTAATTCAACCGTGACGGTTACCACGCCGCTCGACATCGTGATGGTGCTGGATGCTTCTGGCTCAATGGATCGCGCTATGGGCGATACCGACAACACTAAGCGCATTACAGCTCTGAAGAACGCTGCCTATAGCTTTATCGATACTATTGCCAAGCAAAACGAGGGTATCGAGGGCGTGGATAGGCAACATAAGGTTGCTATCGTTAAGTTTTCGGGAGATACGACCAAAAAGGTCGGTAATGATACCTATCGCGCTGACGGCTACACCTACAACTACTCGCAGGTGATGTCGGGCCTGACCGATTGCTCCGGCCCCGGCGTGACTGATCTTAAGAAAACAATTAAGGCTATTAAGCCTGCCGGCGCCACGCGTGCCGACTATGGTCTAGAACTGGCCGAGGGCATCACTTCTGGTCGCGCGGACGCCAAGAAGATTGTTGTGTTCTTTACCGACGGCACGCCAACGAAAGTTGACAAGTTTGACCCTGGCGTCGCCAACGATGCTGTGACGGCTGCCAAGAATATGAAGGACAGCGAGGCTGCCGTCTATACCATCGGCATCTTTGACGGTGCGAACCCCAGCGCCAGTATCCAAGATTCGAATACAAGCCAAGAAAACAAGTTCATGCAGGCCGTTTCGAGCAACTATCCCAATGCCACGGCATGGAACGCTCACGGCACGCGTGCGGAAAACTCCGACTACTATAAGTCGGCGACCAATGCCGAAGAGCTCAAGAAGGTCTTCGATGACATCTCTCAGGCCATCACATCGGAGCCGCCTTATCCGACCGAAATCCATAAGGGCTACGACGAGACCAAGTCCGGCTACATCACGTTTACCGACGAGCTAGGCGACTTTATGCAGGTCGACGGATTTGCCGAAGTCGTCATCAACGGCACGCCGTTTACCAAGGCGAGCAAGACGGTCAACAAAGAGACCAATACCGACACCTACGAGTTCGCCGGCAAGGCAAAAGACCTGCTCATTACCGTGCAGCGCGCCGGCGATGACAATCCCCAGAAGGGCGATATCGTAACGGTCAATATTCCTGCGTCGTTGATTCCGCTGAGTCACTTTAAGACCGTAGACGGCAAGCTTTCGGTCGACAGCGTTAAGCCCATTCAGGTGAAGTATGCCTCGAGCGTGAAGAGGGACGCCCTCGATAACCTGTTTACGCCTGAGAAGGTCACGGGACTCAAGGACTACATCGAGAACAATACGACTGTCGTTGACGGCACCAAGACCGTGAGTTTCTACGCGAACAAGTGGAGCGGTGGTGCGTTGGGTGATACGGTCGCGACCTTTGAGCCGGCCGACACCAACCGCTACTACTACTTCCAGAAGCAGACTCCCATTTACACGGACAAGGGCTGCACGCAGCCTGCAAAGAATTCGCTGACAGATACCGGCACCTATTACTACAAGGATGAGTTTGAGGAGCAGGGCTCGAACGGCGAGGCCAAGCCCGCCACCGCCGTCATCGAGTTTATCGGCGGCGACGCTGCGAAGTTTGACGGCGCTATTGTTGCCGACAAGGACGGCAACCTTTCGTTTAGCGTGGGAACCGCGCGTCTGGCCTTTATCGACGAGCTCCACACTACCAAGGGCAGCGTGGGCGGCAACAACACTGGCACTGCGACCGACGTTCTCAACCCCAAGTGGAACAACGTGTCCGCCAAGGCGACCGCGACGCATGTCAATTCCTACCTGGGCAACAACGGCAAGATTAGCTTTGCGTACAACATGACGCCGGCAACGGTAGAAACCGAGGCCGGCTTTGGCCTGACCAAGGTGCTCGAGGGTCGCGACTGGACGAAGGGGGACACGTTTGAGTTTGGGCTGACGTCCGAGAACGGTGCCCCGATACCCGAGTCCGCGACAGCGCCCGTGACCGCGTCTGTGACCAAGGACGATCTGGACGACAATGGTAAGGCTGTTATCGACTTCGGCACGATCAAATACACCGAGCCTGGCACGTACGTCTACAGGGTCAGCGAAAAGAACGCCGGGACCACGGTTGACGGCATTGCCTACAGCAAGAACGTCGCGGAGGTCACCGTGACGGCAACGCCCAACAAGAGGGGCGAGCTCAGCGCCGCTGTGAAGGTGACTTGGAGCGAAGCCGACGAGACCGAGTTCAAGAACGCCTACACTGCGGAGCCTGTTGAGTCCAGCGCTACCGACAAGATTGACGTGACCAAGTCTCTGACCGGGCGCGACCTTACGGCCGGTGAGTTCAGCTTTGAGCTGCGCGAGATTAAGGGTGAGGACTCTGATCTTATCGAGACCGTTAAGAACGCCGCCGACGGCAAGGTGACGTTCAGTGCCATCAAGTACACCGAGATCGGCCGGCACACCTACATGCTGCATGAGGTTAAGGGCAACGCCGGCGGTATTGACTACGATGACGCGTTCTACACCATCGTGACGACCATCAGCGATAACGGCAAGGGCCAGCTGGTGGCCACGCACGAGCTGAAGGGCGCCGAGGACGTCAAGAGTATCGAGTTCAAGAACGCCTACACCACGAATGCTGCCGAGGCATCGCTTGCGGGCATCAAGAACCTGCAGGTCGCCGACGGCTTGACCCCGGCTGACATTGCCGGCAAGTTCACCTTTACCGTGACCGGTGAAGAGGGCGCACCCATGCCCGCGAATGCGAGCGTGACCAATGATGCCAAGGGCAAGGTCGACTTTGGCAAGATTACCTTTACGCTCGACGACCTTAACAAGGCTCTGGGCGAGAAGCCCGAGAAGCGCGAGCACACCTTTACCTATACCGTGACCGAGTCCGGCGAGGTCGCTGGCGTGACCAACGACGCCAAGCTGTCGCGCGAGGTTTCCTTCACCGTGACCGATGACGGCAAGGGCAATCTGAGCGTATCCTGCAAGCCGGACGGCGATGTGGCATTTACGTTCACCAATACCTATAACGTGACGCCTGTCGAGACGAGCGTCACCGACCAGATCACCGCGAACAAGGTCCTGACCGGGCGTGAGCTTGCTGCCGGCGAGTTCTCTTTTGAGCTGGTCGAGGGCGACGAGGTTGTCGCCAAGGGCACCAACGCTGCCGACGGCACGATCGCCATGGACAAGATCGCCTACGACAAGCTTGGTAAGCACACCTACACGCTGCGCGAGGCCAAGGGCGGAACCACCAGCAAGGGCGTCACCTACAGCGACGCCAAGTACACCATCGAGACCACCATCACGGACAACGGCGACGGCACCCTCAAGGCCGAGCATGTCCTGAAGGACGACGTCAAGGCTGCAACTTTCGAGAACGCTTACAGCGTGACCCCGCTCGACGCAGAGCTCGACTTTGACCTGAGCAAGGCCATCGACGGTCGCGACTGGACGGACTCCGACAAGTTCAGCTTTACCATCACCGCCCCCGAGGGCACCCCGCTGCCCGACCCCGCAACCGTGACCGTGAGCAAGAATGACGCGAAGGACGGCATCGCAGCCATCAAGTTCGGCAAGATCCACTACACGGCTGCTGGAACCTACAAGTACGAGATCCGCGAGAACGCGGGCAGCGCGGCAGGCATGACGTATGACGGACATGTCGCGACCGCCGAAGTGACCGTGACTGATAACGGCAAGGGCGTCCTGACCGCCAACGTCACCAAGAAGGAAAGCGGCCGCTTCACCAACACGTACCGCTCTGAGCTCGATTACGCCGCGGCCGGCGGCCTCAAGCTCAGCAAGACCCTCTCCGGACGTCCCATGACCGAGGGTCAGTTCACCTTTACCGTGACGCCTGCCGACGAGGCTTCGGCCATCGCGCTCGGCCTGCACGAGGGCGCCAACGTGTACAAGTCCCCTGCAACGGCAGAGGCAACGGTTGGTCTGATCGACATCCTGGCTGGCCATGAGGTCAAGTTTACGCAGGCTGACGCGGGCAAGACCTTTACATACACCGTTGCCGAGAAGAACGACGGCCAGCCCGGTTACACCTACGACGACGCCGAGCGCACCGTGACGATCGCTATCGCCGACGATGGCGCTGGTACGCTCAGCGCCACGACGACCGTTATTGGCAACCCCGACAAGGGAACGCCGGTAACCGAGTACAAGACTGGTGCCGCTACGGTCGAGAGCGCCGTGGTTCCGTTCGTCAACAGCTACCGTGCATCGACCGATAACCCGGGCGGCGAGCTTGCGCAGATTGTCGCCACCAAGACCCTGACCGGTCGTCCGCTGGCCGACGGCGAGTTCTACTTTGGCATCGCCTATGCGGGCGAGAAGGAAGCCATCGAGGGTACGTGCGTTACCAACGTTAACGGCCAGGTGAGCTTTGGCGCTCTGCATTACACGACCGAGATGCTCGCCGATCTGGTAAACGCCAAGCGCGCCATCCGCACCGACACGGATGCCAAGCTTGCGTGGACCATCAACTACACGGCGTTTGAGTACACGTCCCCGCTCGCAGCAAAGGGTATTACTGCCGCGAAGTCGAGCTTTAGCTTTAAGGTCATCGTCGTCGACAACGGCGACGGTACCCTGACGGCAAAGCCTGACTACGGTGGCGTCGAGCCCGTGTTCGAGAACGTCTACGGCGCCGACGCCGTTGACGCTGCGCTCGCCGGCACCAAGAAGCTCCAGGCTGCCGAGGGCCTGACCCCGGCCGACATCGCGGGCAAGTTCACCTTTGCCGTGACCGCCGATGAGGCGGATGCCCCGATGCCCGAGCGCACGACCGCAACCAACGACGCGGCTGGCAACGTGGACTTTGGCAAGATCCACTTTACGCTCGACGACCTCAACCGCGCCCTGGGCGTGACGACTGATGCTTCTGGCGATGCATCGAGCGACGCTGAATCCAACGCCGACGAGGCCGAGGTTGACGCTGACGCCAGCGGTGACGAGACCAAGGACGAGTCCAAGCCCGAGGCCCCCACCGCTCCGCGCTCGCACACCTTTACCTATACGGTGGCCGAGTCCGGTAGCGCCCCCGGTGTGACCAACGACGCCAACGCTACGCGCAAGGTTTCCTATACCGTGACTGACGACGGTGCCGGGCATCTGAGCGTCAAGCGCGAAGGCGACGACGGTGCGGACTTCACGTTCACCAACACCTACGTCGTGGCGCCCACCGACTCTTCCGTGACCGATCAGGTCAAGACGGTCAAGCGTCTGACCGGACGCGACCTTGCAGATGGCGAGTTCACGTTTGAGCTGCTCGAGGACGGCGTGGTTGTCGCCAGCGGCACCAACGACGCCAACGGCAACGTTGCACTGAGCCCGATCCGCTACGAGTCGCCCGGCACGCACACGTACACGCTGCGCGAGGCTTGCCCCAACGCGCTCGGCCTGTACAAGGGCGTTACCTATGACGGCACGACCTACACCGTCGTGACCACCGTCTCCGACAATGGCGACGGCACGCTGACCGCGACGCACAAGCTCGAGGGAACTACCGAGTCGGCTGGCTTTACCAACAAGTATCACGCCATGCCCACGCAGGTCTCCATCGGCGCCATTAAGGTGCTCGAGGGACGCGAGCTCAAGAAGGACGAGTTTAGCTTTAAGCTCGTTGGCGAGGACATCGAGTCTACGGTTACCAACGATGCCGACGGCAAGATCAACTTCGACAAGCTCGAGTACGACGAGCCCGGTACGTACGTCTACACCGTCAGCGAGGTCAAGGGTGACGAGGCCGGTATGACCTACGACAAGTCCGTCTTTACCGCGACCGTTAACGTGGTCGACGACGGCGAGGGCAACCTCAAGGCGAACGTTGCCTTTACCAAGGGCGACAAGAGCGTCGAGGGTATCGTGTTCAACAACACGTACAAGAAGCCCGAGACGCCCGTGCCGACGCCCGACCCCGGCACGCCCAAGACCGTGACGAACATCGTCAAGACGGTCAAGGGTTTCCTGCCCACCACGGGCGACCAACAGGCTGCCGCTCTGCTTATGGCATTTGTCATCGCCATGGCCGGCGTCGGAGCCCTAGTCTGGGGTATCCGTAAGCGCTAGGCACGTCGACAGCGCCCGGGGCCAAAAGGCCCCGGGCGGCCGGCAGGGCTAAATTCCGACCTACTCCTACCCCCAGCCGCCACGGAGGCATCTCCCTCCTCCGTGGCGGCACTTTTGTGTGCCGGGGGCGCCACGAAACCGGCCCATCTACTACGTTTAGCCCCTTACCCCCAACCATGCCAAAAAAAACGCGAAGACAAAACCGACGCTCCTATAAGTTGTCAAGAGGCAGTTTGCGGGAGCGTTCTCTCCAATTCGCACAGGAGCTCGTAATACCTCCTCTCCAGTTTCGTCGACCGCCGTTTCCCCCGTTCCAAGTGCCCGAGTGTGGCTGCGGACAGGCCGAGCTCCGCGGCGGCTTTCTTCTGAGTCACCCGCATCGCCTTGCGCATCTTCGCGAGCTCGGGGCCTTCCGGCGCGGCGCCGTCGGGGTTCGGGTCCATGAGCACGTGGTACACCTCCCGCGCTATGTAGCGCTTCAGGCAGCGGACCGCCTCCCGCCGGGACTTCCCCTCGGAGGTCCGCCTCGCCACGTACCTCCTCGTCCTCTCGTCGTACGCCATGCGCTTGATCGCGATCTCGTAGAGCGCCCAGTTCGCCTGCCGGTTGCCGCCGCGGTTGAGCCTGTGCCGGTCCGTCTTCCCGCTCGACGCGGGGATCGGGGAGGCGCCGCACATCATCGAGAACGCCGCCTCGCCCTTCAGCCTGCCGGGGTTGTCGCCGGCGGCCACGACCAGGGCGGCGGCGGTCGTGGTGCCGCAGCCCTCGACGCCGAGCAGCGCGGGCGCGTTCGCCTCCAGCAGCGCGCGGATGCGCTCGTCGAGGGACTCGACCTGGCTGCGGGCCTCCTTCCAGACCGCCGCGACGGACCGCAGCGAGGCCAGCACGCTCTCCTCGAGCGCGTCGCCCGCCTTCCTCCCGCGCGCGAGCAGCGGCATGAGGTCCTTCGGCCGCTCGCGGCCCCTGAACCGCTCCCTCAGGGCGCTCGGGGCCGTCGTGAGCATCGACTTCGCGCAGGCCACGCAGGACGTGGACGTCGCGACGGCCAGCCTGCGCGCGACGTAGAGCTGGCGCACCGCCTCGACCCAGCCGTCCTGCGACTTCGGCACGGAGCAGCCCCTCCCGGACGCCGCCTTGCGCGCCGCGCGCTCGGCGTCCAGCGGGTCGCTCTTCCCCTCGCCGGGCCTCACCTTGTCCCTCTAATATGAGAAAGCCATTGTCAATAGGCGTGTTTGTTCGAGCCCGGTTTTAAACCGGGCTTTTTCGTTTCCCGTCGGGAGGGCCCGCGCACGCTGCACGTTTAGTCGACGCTTGCCTGGCAAGCTAATATCCGCGGGCTCTTGCGGGCGCGCTGCCGGCGGTCAGCCCGGTATGTCCGCGCACCCCACCGCATTTCGATTCTCCGTCCGGCGCGCTCGTCCGAAACCAGTCTTGTTCACGGGCGCGGCCCTTGGGCTGCCCAAAAAGGGCTCGTGAACGCGCGCCGGCGATGCGTCGAGGCGCGGGCCCTCCCGGCGGGAGGCTTGTTGTCCGACGGGGTCAGCCGAGGGTCCCCTCCGCCCGGCGCCCGATCTCCCAGACCCAGCAGGCGAGCTCGCGCGCGACGGCGGCGTTTGCCTTGCACGAGCTCTTGCCCGCCGCCGCCAGCGCCTCGCGGCGGCGGCAGAGCCTGGCGGTGCAGTCGTCGGCGCGCGCCCGGATCGCCGCGGGGACGTCCGCGCCGGGCGCCGGGGCCTTCGGGCGGGGCGTGCACGTCAGGTAGTGCCACGCCGACTCCACCAGTGCCGTCCTGGCGAGCCGGTTGCCCGTCTTGGTTATCCCGCCGCGCCGCTCGGTCTCGCCGCTCGAGCGCTCCGACGGGACCAGCCCGCACCAGCTCGCGAAGGCCGGGGCCGTCCGGAACCTCGTGAAGGAGCCCGCCTCGGCTGCGAGCCTGAAGGCCGTCAGGGTGTCGATTCCCTTGATGCAGGAGAGCGCCTCGACGGCCGGGCGCCACCGGTCGGTCCGGGCGAGGGCGAGCACCTTCTTCTCGAGCTGCCGGCGGTCCGACTCCGCGCACCTCGCGGCCGTGACGTAGTACTCGAGCACGTCGCGCTGGGGCCCCTCGAGCCTGATCCCGGATATCCACCTCCAGTGGGCGCGCGTCCAGGATCCCTTCCTCGCCCCGTCGGCGTTGCGCTCGTCCCAGACGTGGCCCAGCCTGATCAGGAACATGTTGAGGCGCTGCCTGGCGCGGCGGTACTCCGCCGTGGCGTCGTCGAGGGCGCGGTCGAGGTCCCGGGCGGCCTCGACGGCCGCATCGGGCAGCGGGACCTCCACGATGTTGTGGGTGGCGAGCATGCGGGCGATGAACTCGGCGTCGCGCCGGTCGTTCTTGCGGCGCGCGTCCGCCGCCGGCCTCTGCATCTTGGAGACGGCTGCCACGGCGCAGTCGAGGCCGAGCGCGCGCAGCTCGCGCGCCATGTGGAAGCCGGTGGGGCCGCTCTCGTAGCAGGCCCTGGGCTCCTCGAACCCGAGGGCCCACTCCGCGATCTCGGCGGCGTCCGTCCCGAAGTCACGGTGCACCACCTCGCCGGTGAAGGGGTTGAACGCCGCGGCGGCGACCGATCGCGCGTGGACGTCCAGGCCGATGGAGGTAACATGGGGCATGGGAAGCCTCCTCCCCGCAGGTGCGGTAAGGGCTACCGCACGGGCCGATACTCAAAGCCCATTGTGGCATCCCGAGCCCGCGGAAAGAAGCTGCGCCGCGGGGGAGGCGACCCCAATGGCTTTCTCATATCGTCTTGGGCCTGAGCACCTCGACGACGTTGTACCCGAGCTCCACGAGCCTCCTCGTCAGCCCGGCCCCGTACGATGCCGTGCCCTCGACGCCGACGACCATGCAGCTCCCCGGGTCGCCTATCGCCTCCGCCAGCCTGTCGTAGCCCTCGGGGTCGGCCCCGAAGCTCCCGCTCCAGATCTTCCTCCCGAGGCCGTCGAGCAGGCACAGGACATGCACGTCCTTGTGCGTGTCGACGCCCGCGATGACCGTTTCGCCTTCCATTTTCGCTCCCCTCGGTCTGCCGCCTGCTCCGCGCCCGGGTCTCCCAGACATTGCACTGACGGGAGCGCTACAATCCAATTGGCTTGTCCGATTGTCCGCGCTCATGCTCCTATTAGGTCATGGCAGGACTCCGGGACGCGGATGCCGGGGCGAGACAGGTCGGATTTGAGGACGGCCGAAGAGGCGTCAGCAGGTCAGTGGGTCATCGTCCCGGCATTCAGCATCAGGGTAGCGCTGCGACGCGGAAATCGCGCGCCGTTGCCGCGCCCCGCAGTGCCCGCTTCCCCCGAGAACAATTATCAGTGCAGGTAGACGAGCCGTCATTTTGCAGAAAACGCGGGTATGGATGGGGGTCCTGAGTTTGGCCCCGTAAACCGGCATAGTTTTGAAATGGCCTTAAATCGGTAGCAGCCATTTTGCTATGCCGGAACGGTCGGTCTTCGGGCAACTACCCTCGCAGGTAGGCGATAGCGATCTGCGTGCGGTTGCGCAGGCCCATCTTTGCCAGGATTGAGCTGATGTGGTTGCGCACGGTGCCTTCGCCCATGTAGGCGGTGGCGGCGATCTCTTTGTTGTCGAGGCCGCGGGCGATGAGTTCGGCGACTTCGAACTCGCGGTCGGTCAGGCTGGCGAAGGCTGCGGGCCGGCGGGGCGTGCCCGCCTCGACGTCCGTTCCGTCAAAATCGATGTCCTCGATCGCCTTGCCCTCGAGCACGCGTTTGCCGTCCATGACCTGCGCCAACGCCGGCGGAATGGCAGCGACATCGGTCTTGATCAGGTAGCCGCGGGCGCCCAGCTTGAGCGCCGACACAATGTACTCGTCATCCGAGAACGTCGTCAGAAACACCACGCGCGCCGCAGGGTCGTGCTCAAGGATCTCGCGCGCGGCCGAAAGGCCGTCGCGTCCCGGCATCTGGATGTCGAGCAGCGCAATATCGGGTGCGTGCTCGGCGTAGAGCGCCACCGCATCGTTGCCGTTGGCACCGGTGCCCACCACTTCGATCTGCGGCTGGGCGCCCAAGATAATCTTGAGCGAATCGACCACCAAGCGGTCGTCGTCGACAACGATGAGCCTCATCGGCCCTCATCTCCTTGCTGTTTGGGAACGGTGGCAAACACACGCCAGCCGCCGGCGCCGGCACGCGGGCCGGCGGTGAAGGTGCCGCCAAGCGCCTCGATGCGCTCGCGCATGGAGGCGAGCCCCATGCCCTCTGCGGTGCCGCGGCCGCTTGCTTGGACCTCACCCACGCCATCGTCGGTAACAATGAGCTGGTAAAACGACGGATGCTCCATGCACCGTACGGTGACGGTCTGGGCGCAAGCGTGGCGCATGGTATTGGAGAGCGCTTCGCGCAGGACCGCTGCAAAGCAGTTGGCGACGTTTGCGGGCGCATGTTCGGCCATAACTTCAAGCTCAATCTGCGGGCCGCCGTCCGAGCGTGTGCCTTCGACAATGCGTTCGAGCTGCACGGAAAGGTCGACGGCGTTGTCGTTGAGCGCGTGGACGCTGGTGCGCACAAGCTGGAGCGCCTCGTCAACCGTGCGTTTAACGTCGGCGAAATCGGCGGCGACGCCAGGCTCGTCGGCGTGGACCACGCGTAGGGCTTCGGCCTGCAGTGAGGCGCGCGTGAGCTGGTGCCCGACGTTATCGTGGATCTCGCGCGCGATGCGGGCGCGTTCGGCGAGCGTCGCGAGCTCGACTTCGTAGTCCTGGCGATCGGCAAGATCGCGGTTGCGCGCCTCGAGCGCGAGGGCTCGTTCCTGCAGCTCGTCGCGGGTGCGGCGCATGCGCCGCTGCTCGCGCTCCAACTGGGCGGTGCGTAGCGATAGCAAGGTGGCGGCAACCGAAAGGATGGCGGTTAACAGCAGCGTTCGGGTGGTGAGCACGCCACCACGAAGGTCCGCGACAAGCGCGCAGACAAACACGGCGCCAATCGCCAGCGCGGGCCAGATTCGTTCACGGCGAACGCGTCGCGCGATGTCATAGAGAGCGAGAGGCGCAAACGGCACAAACGGCGGCACGAAGACAGCCGCGATGATGCAGGCGTAGCTCGCGGCCTCGCTCACACGGCGGGCGCGGTTTCCCTGTACGACCTCGGCCAGCGAGGTGGCAATAACGCCAAGGCAAAACGCCGCGACCAGGCGAGCGTCCACAGCAAGACCCATGGCGGCCGCAATACAGCACGCCAGCACGATCGATTTGTCGAAAAGCCTGTTCATACGGGTATTGTACGCGAAGCCGCGCGTGGTGGAGGGACCGCCTGCGCAACCGTGACATTCCTCCCACGCGGCAAAGCGGGGGCATCGGCAGGTCGTGCGACCAAGCTCCGCACTCGTGACAAAGCTCACTGGTGCGCGCCGCCCGCTCCTGCGATGATGCAATCGTACCGGGCCGCAATCAACAGGAGGGCCGCCTCATGACAGACATCGTCCACGTCGAAAACCTCGTCAAGCGCTATGACGACCTTATCGCGCTCGACCACTTTAGCCTGAGCATCGCCCCCGGCGAGATCTTTGGCCTGCTGGGCCCCAACGGCTCGGGCAAGACCACGTCCATCAACTGCATTCTGCAGCTGCTCGCCTACGACAAAGGCACCATCGAGCTGTTCGGCGAGCCCATGACGCCCACCCGCTACGACCTCAAGCGCCGCATCGGCGTGGTGCCGCAGCGGGTGGCGGTATTCGACGAGCTCACCGTGCGCGAGAACATCGACTATTTCTGCAGCCTTTACGTCAACGATCGAAAGCGTCGCCGCGCACTGGTCGACGAGGCCATCGACTTTGTCGGGCTGGGCGACTTTACCAAGTTTCGCCCCGGTAAGCTTTCGGGCGGCCTGGCGCGTCGCCTCAACATTGCCTGCGGCATCGCGCACAAACCCGAGCTCATCTTTTTTGACGAGCCCACGGTGGCGGTCGACCCGCAGAGCCGCAACGCCATCCTGGAGGGCATCTGCCGTCTGCGCGATGAAGGCGCCACGGTGGTGTATACCAGCCATTACATGGAGGAAGTCGAGCAAATCTGCAGCCGCATCATGATCATGGACGGCGGCCGCGTGCTGGCGCAGGGCACCAACGACGAGCTCAAGCGCATGATTCAGATGGGCGAGCGTGTGACCGTCGAGGTGGGCGCCGTCGAGGCCGCCACGGTCGAGCGGCTGCGCGCCCTCGAGCACGTGCTTTCGGTTGAGTTGTCCGGCGGCGAGCTCGTCTGCACCTGCGAGGCGAGCCCGCACAACCTGGTGGACATCCTCGACACGCTGCGCGCTGCCGACGTTGCGCTCGGCCGCGTGTGGAGCGAACCACCGACCCTCAACGACGTGTTCCTCGAGATCACCGGCCGCGAGCTGCGCGACTAGGGGGCGGCCATGTTCAACACCATTATCATTACGGTCAAGACGCTGCTGCGCCGGCCGAGCACGTGGGTTTGGGGCGCTCTCTTTCCCATCGCGCTTTCCACGATGTTCATGTTTATGTTTGCGAATCTCAGCTCCGACGGCAAGATCGACCCGGTGCCGGTTGCCGTCGTGGCGGACGAGGCTTGGGACGCTTCGACCTTTAAGGGCGTGGCGACGTCGCTTGCCAAGGAAGGCGACGATCAGCTGCTCGAGATCCACGAGCTCGACGACGCAGCCGATGCGAACCGTGCGCTCAAGGCCGGTGAGGTCGCGGGCATCTATACGGTCGACGACGCGGGCACGCCCGAACTCACGCTGCTATCGAGCTACGACAGCTCGCGTGCGTCGTCGGTGCTCACCGATCGCAGCATCCTGGAGACGGTGGCAAGCTCGTATACGCAAAATGCCGAGCTCATGTCCCAGATTGCCCAGGACAACCCGGCGGCACTCGCCGACCCGGAGGCGATTGCACGCGCCCTGTCGCTCGAGGGCGGCACCCGCCGCGTAAGCCTGACACGCAGCACACCCGATGGCACGGTCATCTACTATTACGCGCTCTTTGGCCTGGTGGCGATGATGTCTGCCGAGTTTGCTGCTTTGAGCGTTGTCGATCTGCAGCCCAATCTGTCGGGCCTCGGCGCGCGTCGCTGCGTGGGCGGTCTTTCCAAGACGGCGTCGCTGGCTGGCATCTTTGTCGGCTCGTGGCTGGTCTCCTTCGCCTCGATGACGATCGCGATCGGCTACGTGCGCCTGGTCGTGGGCGTCGACTTTGGCGGGCGTGAGGGACTGTGTTTGGTGGGCGGCGCCGCCTCCGCGCTTGCCGCCACGGGCTTGGGACTCTTTGTGGGCACGCTTCCCGTTAAGGGTGGCAAGGCATCCAAGTCGGGCATCCTCACGGGTTTCGCTACCACGTGCGCCCTGTTCGCCGGGCTTTACGGCGAGCCGGCGATGGCACTTGCCGACGACGTCGCCCGCGCCTGCCCGGCCGAGTGCTGGCTCAACCCTGTCAAGCTCATCTGCGACATGTTCAGCCGCCTATATTTCTTTGAGGACCTGGGTCCCTTTGTCATCCGTGCGGGCGCGCTGGTCCTCATGACGCTGGTGTTTGTTGCCGCTGCCACGCTGATTTTTGGAAGGAGCCGCTATGAACACCTTTAAGACTGCGCTGCGCATGGCGCTCGCGCATCCGTTCTACCTGCTCATCTATACGGTGTTCATATCGCTCATGGGCGTATTCATCGCAGCCTCGGTGAGCTGGAACTCGTCGCAGCTCACCGAGTACAAGCCCTACGACGCCAATGTGATTGTGGTCGACCGCGACGGCAGCGATCTTTCGCGTGCGCTCACCAAGCACTTGGGCTCGCGCTTTGACCTGGTCACGGGTGTTGGCGACGACACGTACGACCTTGCGGACGCGCTCTCCAAGAGCAATAGCGCCAAGGGCAGCGCCGACTGCGTGCTCTTTATCCCGGAGGGGTTTGAGGACGACCTCGTTGCAGCCGCCCGCGTGGGGGAGTCCCTGCCCAAGCTCGATGTGACCTACGGTGCCGGCACCATGGCGGCGGCGCTTTCGTCTGCCGAGGCCTCGCGCTGGATCTCGCTCGCGGGTGCTGCGGCGGCGCTTGAGCCCGCTGCTTCTAACGGCGACGTTGCCAAGGCCGCTGAACATGCGGCCGCGAAGCGCGCCAAGGTCGAGATCGAGCAGGTCAAGGTCGACTCGACGGCTGCCGCCACGCTCGAGTCGTATTTCAACTTTGGCGCGTACGCGATTATCTCGTCGGTCATCGTATCGGTGGGGTTGGTGTTCTCGAGCATGAACGAGCCCGAGCGCGTGCGTCGTATGGATGCCGGCCCAATCTCCGAGCGCCAGCGTTCACTTGCCGTGTTCGCGGCTGCCGCGGTGCTCACCGTCTGCATCTGGCTCGTGTCGAGCATGATGGGCGTCGTGGGCTTTGCCGGTGCGGTTGCCGAGGTCGGCGTGGGTCGTGTGTGCCTGGCGCTGGCGGCAACGTTTGCCCTGGCGTGCACGCCGCTGGCCGTTGGCTTTACGCTGTCGAGCCTGAGCGCGCGCGAGGAGCTGCTCAACGGTGTGGGCAACCTGCTCGGCATGCTCATGACGTTTTTGCGCGGCGCCTGGATGCCGCTGTCGCTCATGGGCTCGGCCGTGCAGACGGTGGCGCACTTTGTGCCGACGTATTGGGTGAACGACGCGATCGGCAAGGCGCTCGCTGCGGACCTGACGTCCACCGTGCTGGGCGACATCGCCTGCGATCTGGGCGTCACGGTGCTCTTTGCCGCGGCCATCGCCGCCGTAGGCCTAGCCCTCGCGCACAACAAATCCCACGCCTAGCCACCTAGTCATTGGGGACGTTCTTAAACGACTGGTCGCTGGGGACAGTCTTTGCCGACTCGCCGGCTCGCCGGCCGGGCTGGCAAGGACTGTCCCTGGCGGTACTCATTGGGGACAGACTTAAATGAGTGGTTTCAGTCATTTAAGTCTGTCCCCAATGAGTACCCAATGACTGGTTTGGAAAAAATCGCGCCTGTCGCTTAAAAATAGTTCGCCTGGGTTTACTATTAGCCTAGAAAAGTAGCAGAAGGCTAACAACGGGGGATAGCATGGCGACAAAGCAGCGTATGTCCAGGTCAAAGGGCTCAAGAAACACTATGGCGACGGTGATGCGCGCCTGACGGTACTCGATGGCATCGACACGTCCATCAACCGCGGCGAGATCTGCGTCATGCTGGGGCCCTCGGGCTCGGGCAAGTCGACCTTTCTCAACCTGATCGGCGGCCTGGAGGATGCCGACGGCGGCTCCATCATGGTGGACGGCTGCGATCTCACCGTGCTCAAGCCTGCCGATCTGGGCGAGTACCGCCGCCGCGAGCTGGGCTTTGTCTTCCAGTTCTACAACCTGGTGCCCGACCTTACCATCAAGGAAAACATTGAGGTCACGGCGCACCTGTCCAAAAAACCGCTCGACGTCGACGATCTGCTGCGTTCGCTGGGCCTCTACGAGCACCGCAACAAGTTTCCGCGCCAGGTCTCAGGCGGCCAGCAGCAGCGCTGCGCCATCGGCCGTGCGCTCGTCAAAAATCCGGGCCTGCTGCTGTGCGATGAGCCCACGGGCGCGCTCGACTACAAGACATCCAAGGAAATCTTGCGGCTCATGGAGGATGTCAACCGCACCTACGGCTGCACCATCATCATTGTCACCCACAATGCGGCCATCGCGCGCATGGCCAATCGCGTGCTGCGCCTGCGCGACGGGCGCATCGTCGAGGATGAGCTCAACGAGTCACCCGTCGCGGCCGCCGAGCTCGATTGGTAGGCGGCGCCATGACACCTCTCGCAAAACGTCTCCCGCGCGAGCTGCGCCGCAATATCGGCAAGTACCTGGGCATCTTTTTGCTTATGTGCGGAAGCATCGCCCTCACGTCGGGCTTTTTGCTCGCGGCGCATTCCATCGGCTGCCTCATTGACGACATGCGCGATGCATACACGATCGAGGACGGCCGCGTGACTACCTCCTTCGAGGCCACCAAAGATCAGCTCAAGGCTGCCGAAGACGCGGCTGAGGACGTCGGCGGCGTTACGTTCTACAAGAACTTCTCTATCGACGCCATCATCAAAAAGGCGGCTGGCGACGACGGCACCAAGCGCACCCTGCGCACCTACGCGCATCGCACCAAGGTCGACATTGCGTCCTACTGCGAAGGCAAGCAGCCAAAGGCGGACAACGAGGTGGCTATCGACCGCGTCTTTGCCACCAATAACGACCTCGCCATCGGCGATAGGGTCGAGCTCGAGGGGCGCACCTACACCATCTGCGGCATCATGACGCAGCCCGATAGCCAGGCGTTGTTCCTCGACAATTCGGACTTTACGGTGAACACCATCACGTATGGTGTCGCCGAGGTCACCGACGCCGGTTTTGCCGCGCTCGAGGATGCCGGCGGCGCGCCCGCCTATACGTACTCCTTTACCTTTAACGACCGTGACCTCTCCACCGCGGACCGCATTGATGCGGAGCAGGATATGGTCGAGGCGCTGACCGACGCCGATGCGCGCGTGGACGATCTGATCGATGCCGATTCCAACCAGGGCATTGGCTATGCGCGCGACGACGTGGACGGCGACTCCATGATGTGGATGACGTTGCTCAACATTATCATCGTGATCATGGCGTTTGTCTTTGTGGTGCTCACCGACGCCACCATCGAGGAGGAGAGCGCCATTATCGGCACGCTGCTCGCCAGCGGCTATCGCCGTCGCGAGATCGTGCTGCACTACCTGGCACTTCCTGCCATCGTGGGCGTGCTCGCGGCACTTTTGGGCACCGCGCTCGGCGTTGCGTTCTTTACCGAGCCCATGCGCGGTCTCTACTACGGCTCGTACAGTCTGCCGCCCTTCCAGGTGTACTGGAGTTGGGGGATCTTTGTGTGAAGTGCGCCGTGGTCCCCGCCGCCGCGCTCATCCTTATCACGCTGGTGGGTCTGCTCCGCAAAATGGGCAAGACGCCGCTGCAGTTCCTTCGTCACGAGGCGAGTGGCAAGTCGGGTACCAAGCGCGGTCTGCAGCTGCCGGAACGCATGGGCTTTGTCTCCCGCTTCCGCCTGCGCGTCTTCCTGCGCAACCTGGGCAACTTCGCCACGCTCTTCGTGGGCATCGCGTTTGGGTCGCTGCTTTTGCTCTTTGGTCTGGCGATCCTGCCCACGATGACGCACTATGCGGACAACCTCGAGACGAGCCTGGTCGCCGAGCATCAGTACACACTCAAGGCGCCGCTGGAGCTCGAGGGCACTACCGAGGAGCGCGAGCAGTGGTCGGCACTCGAGCGCTTGCAGTCGGTTGACGGCGCGCTGCTTTCTGCCGCCCAGGATGCCGATGACGAGCTTGACGGCGCGGCCGATGCGGCGCAGACGGCAGCCGATGCCGCGACCGCATCTCCGTCTGCCGAGAGCCTGACCGCAGCGCAGGATGCGCTTGCCAAGGTCCAGGACAAGAAGGATGCGCTCTACGCGCGCCTTGACGATCTTGCCGATGCCCTTGGCTGCGACCGCGACGAGGCTATCGACCTGATCGACAAGGCCTCTAAGATCGACACTGACAACGACGATATCCACCCGGTCAATACGACCGACAACGGCGCGGGCGCAATCGCGCAGGCCGAGAAATATGCCGTTTACCAGCTGCAGTACGACCGTGGCGACGGTAATGGCGAGGAGACGATTTCTGTCTACGGCATCTCGTCCGATTCGCGCTACTGGAAGGGCCTCAACATCGGCGATGGCCGCGTCGTCTTTGGCGGCGGTCTGCTCGATAAGTTTGGCTGGAGCGAGGGCCAGAAGGTCACGCTCAGCGACAAGTACGAGGGCGAGCATTATTCCTTTGAGTACGCGGGCAAGGACTGTGCCTGGGGCTCCAAGTCGGACATGAACATCTATATGAGCATCGATGACTTTAACGAGCTGTTCGACAACGATGCCGCCTACTTTAACGGCTATGTGAGCAACGAGAAGCTCGACCTCGATGCTCGTTACTTTGCCGGTGACACCACGCCCGACGACATGCGCGCCGTGGGCGACCAGTTCATCGGCATGATGAGCAAAATGATCGGAATGATGATCGGGCTCGCGGTGTTTATCTTCCTGCTGTTTATGTACCTGCTGACCAAAGCGGTGATCGACCACAGCGCCCGTTCGATCAGCTACATGAAAGTCTTTGGCTATCGCGATAGTGAGATCTCGCATCTGTACATCCGCTCGATCACGCTGTGCGTGGCGGCGTCGCTCGTGCTGAGCCTGCCGGTCATTATTGGCTCGCTCACGGCCATCTTCCGCTCGATGCTGCTCGCCTACAACGGCAATATCGAGATCTACGTGCCCGCTTGGTCCATGGCTGCATGCGTCGGCATTGGCTTTGCGACCTACCTGGTCGTGGCGCTGCTACACACGCGCTCTATCAAGCGCGTCGGCCTGGCCGAAGCCCTCAAGGTGCAAGAGTAGCAATTGGGGACGTTCTTAAACGACTAGTCATCGGGGACAGTCTTTGTCGGATTGCCGGCTCGTCGGCCGGGCTGGCAGGGACTGTCCCTGACGGCACTCATTTAAGTCTGTCCCCAATGAGTGGCCGTGCTTGACTTCAACCCCACTTCACCGGGTACCATCCTCTATGTCTGTAACGCCATATAGACCGAGGGGATAGATCTATGACCGCAACCGCACCCGCAGCACCGGCAAAGGTGTACTTCACCAACCTGCGCACGCATGCTCGCGAGAGCCAGCTCGACAAACTTAAGCGCCTCATTCGCCGCGCCGGCATTGAGCAGATCGACTTCGAGAACAAGTTTGTCGCCATCAAGATTCACTTTGGCGAGCTGGGCAACCTGAGCTTTTTGCGCCCCAACTACGCCCGCGCCGTCGCAGACGTCGTGAAGGAGCTGGGCGGCAAGCCCTTCCTCACCGACTGCAACACGCTCTACGTCGGTAGCCGCAAAAACGCGCTCGAGCACATCGATACCGCCTACCAGAACGGCTTTACCCCGTATGCCACGGGTTGCCAGATCATCATCGCCGACGGCCTCAAAGGTACCGACGAGGCGCTCGTCCCGGTCGAGGGTGGCGAGTACGTGCGCGAGGCCAAGATCGGTCAGGCGCTCATGGATGCCGATATCGTGATCAGCCTCACCCACTTTAAGGGTCATGAGCAGGCCGGCTTTGGCGGTGCCATGAAGAACCTGGGCATGGGAGGCGGCAGCCGTGCCGGCAAGATGGAGCAGCATGCCGCCGGCAAGCCGAACGTCGCGACCGAGCACTGCGTTGGCTGCCATGCCTGCGAAAAGATCTGCGCGCACAACGCTATCTCGTTCGATGGCACCCGCGAGCGCGAGCTTGCCGGCGGCGCTACTCGCACGGTGCACGTGGCCGCTATCGACCACGATCGCTGCGTGGGCTGCGGCCGCTGCATCGGCGTGTGCAACCAGGATTGCATCAAGCCCGGCTATGAGGCCGCGGCCGACGTGCTCAACTGCAAGATCGCCGAGTACACCAAGGCCGTCGTCGACGGCCGCCCGAGCTTTCACATCTCGCTTGCCATGGATATCAGCCCCAACTGCGATTGCCATCCCGAAAACGATACGCCTATCGTCAACGATATCGGCATGTTCGCGAGCTTCGACCCGGTCGCCATTGACCAGGCCTGCGCCGATGCCGTCATGGCATCCGAGCCGCTGCCCAACACCGAGCTCACCGATAGCGCGGCCAAGATGGAGCACAACCACGAGCATCTGGAGGGCGAGCAGGCCAAGGATCCCTTCTGCATCACGCATCCCGACACCGACTGGCGCGTGTGCATCGCGCACGCCGAGAAGATTGGCCTGGGCACGAGCGAGTATGAGCTCATCGAGGTCAAGTAGCGCCTAGCTATTGGACAAAATAAGCGCCTTTGTAGCGTTAGTTGAGCAAAAGCCGCCCGTGAGCACAGCGCTCACGGGCGGCTTTTTGGAAGTGCGGCGAAAAATCGAATCCCGCCGACCACAAACCGTTTTTTGGAAACAAAACCCCAGACGTTGCTTTTTGCCTAAAAATACTCGTCGAGGAAGTTGTCGACCGTATTCCAGTAGAGCTCGGGGTCGACCTGCGCGCTCTTGGCGTGGGTGGCACCATGGATGGTGAGCTTTTGCTTGACCTTGCTGGCGCATGCGTCGTAGTTTTGGTCGAGCATGTCGTACGGC
Organism: Collinsella aerofaciens; assembly: GCF_040910185.1. Classification (GTDB taxonomy): domain Bacteria; phylum Actinomycetota; class Coriobacteriia; order Coriobacteriales; family Coriobacteriaceae; genus Collinsella; species Collinsella aerofaciens_BF. The sequence continues at coordinate 138,539 of NZ_JBDGBA010000002.1, forward strand.
ACAAAGGTGTCCTGGTCGCCGTGGATAAACAGCATGGGAACCGTCGCGTGTTTGAGTTGCTCCACACTGCTCGCCTTATGAAAGTCGTAGCCCGCGCGCACGTTGCACACCAAGTTTGCTACATCGAGCAAGGGAAAGCTGGGCAGGCCGAACACGTCCTTGAGCTGCAGAGAAAACTCGTCCCAAACACTCGTATAGCCGCAGTCCTCGATAATGCACTTCACGTTTGCGGGCAGAGATTCCCCCGCGACGTTCATGGCGGTTGCCGCACCCATCGACTCGCCAAAGACAAGAATGCGCGCCTCGGGGTCGGCTGCAACGATCCGTCCAATCCATGCAACGACATCGAGGCGCTCGGGCCAGCCCATGCCGATATAGTCGCCGCCGGAGCGCTCGTGGGCGCGGGCGGCGGGTGCGAGTACGTTCATGCCGCGGTCGTGGAATCGCTTGACGTATCGAGCCATGCCGATGGGCTCGTTGGTATATCCATGCAGGCAGACGGCGTAGTCGTGTGCGCTCTCCGACGCAGCAAAATACCAGGCGGCAAGCTCGGTCCCGTCGTCCGCGGTGAGGTTGCTGCTCTCGCGATTCTCTTTAAACCATGCCCGCGCCTCGGTATCCTCGGCATCCGGCTGCTCACCTTCTTTGTCGTTCTTGCTATCCTGCATCATCTTCATGGTGTATGGCGCGCGGGGATTCAGCGCGAAGTCAAACAAAAAGTTGCCGGCAAATCCGAGCAGCGCAACGACAACCACCAGTGCAACGATGCCGGCTATCTTGAGCTTTCGATGGGAACGTGCGTTTTGAGCCATGCGGTATTCTCCTATAAGATGTTAATACATCAACATTTAATGCAAGCGCATTATGGACGTTCGCCGTTGATGCGTCAACAGGCAAAGAATGGGTAAACAAAGAGTCACGTATGGTGCAAATTTCGCACGTACCTAGACGCTTTGATATAGTGTTGAGAACTCTTTACGTTGGAGGATGTAACCGGCATGTCCGATTCGAGCGACAGTTCTAAGCCGCGACCCAAGACCGCGGCCGTTCCACACTACACAGTGGGCGAGGAGATCATGAACTCCGTCACCCATGGTGTCGGCTGCCTGCTGGGTATCGCGGGCCTGGTGCTCCTGATCGTATTCGCCGCCCTGCGCGGCGGAGGCCCGGCCCATATGGCCGCGGCGATTGTCTATGGTGTCAGCATTATCCTCGAATACCTAGCCTCCACGCTCTACCACGCGATTCAGCCCGCGCGCGCCAAGCGCGTGTTTCGCATCATCGACCACAGCTGCATCTACCTGCTCATAGCCGGCAGCTATACGCCGTTTTGCCTCATCACGCTCGCAAACGACGGCGGCGCTGTGCTGTTCTTTGCCGTATGGGCCATCGCCATCATCGGCATCGCCCTCGAGTGCTTCCTACGCGAGCGCCAGCCGCATTGGGTAAGCGGCCTGGTCTACCTGCTGATGGGCTGGCTCGTTGTCTTTAAGCTGCCCGAACTTGTTGCGCTGCTCAACCCCGTGGCACTTGCCCTGCTCGCCGTCGGCGGCGTGTGCTACACCGCGGGCGTGCCGTTCTATATCGCCAAAAACGTGCGCTATCTGCACAGCGTGTTTCACCTGTGGGTGCTCGCCGGCAGCATCTTCCAGTTCATGGCGGTGATCCTCTTCGTAATCTAGCGACCACGCCTGCGCGCCCGCGTTCTCGTTTGGGCGCCGGTGCAATTGCCGTATCCGCCATCAACGTTTTAACCTGACGTCCCGAATCTTGGAGGTTCGAGAAACTCCCGATGGACATAACCATCTCCCTTATCACCACCCTCGTTTTGACCCTCATCAACGGCTACTTCTCTATGTCCGAGATGGCGCTCACCACGGCCAAGCGCGCCGTGTTGGAGCACGAGGCCGAGGAAGGCGACAAGCGCGCCGAGCGTGCCATTAAGCTGGCTGCCGACTCCGACCAGCTGCTCGCCACCATCCAGGTTGCCATTACGCTCGTGGGCTTCGCCTCGTCCGCCGTCGCCTCGACGAGTCTGTCCGACCCGCTCGCCACGTGGCTCATGAGCTTTGGCATCGCGCCGCTCTCCGCCATCGCGCGCGGCCTGGCGCCGGTCATCATCACCGTCGCGGTCGCCTTCGTGTCCATCGTGATCGGCGAGCTCGTCCCCAAGCGCATCGGCCTGGCCAATGCCGAGGGCGTGTCCAAGCAGGTCGTGGGACCGTTGTCGTTTTTCCAAAAGATCGCCCGTCCGCTCGTGTGGCTGACCGGCGCCTGCTCCGATGGCCTGGCCCGCATCCTGCGCATCAAGAGCGCCGACGACCGCCAAAACGTCTCGGAAGAAGAGATCAAGTACATGGTCTCGGAGCAGGACGACCTGCTCGACGAGGAAAAGCGTATGATCCACGAGATCTTTGACTTGGGCGATACCGTTGCCCGCGAGGTCATGGTGCCGCGCGTGGACACCACCATGTGCGAGGACGACGAGACGGTCGCCGACGTGCTGTCCACCATGCGCCAGACCGGCTTCAGCCGCATCCCCGTCTATCACGAGGATCCCGACAACGTCGCCGGCATTGCGCACATCAAGGACCTGATCCAACCCGCGCTCGACGGCAAGGGTGACCAGCCCATCGCCGGCTTTTTGCGCGACGCCACCTTTGTGCCCGACACCAAGGACATCCTGCCGCTACTGTCCGAGATGCAGACCTCGCACGACCAGATCGTGGTGGTCGTGGACGAGTACGGCGGCACGGCCGGCATTATCACCATCGAGGATATCGTCGAGGAGATCGTCGGCGAGATCGAGGACGAGTTCGACCCCGACAACAAGTATCTCACGCGCCTTTCGCGCCGCGAGTGGCTCGTTGATGGGCGTTTTTCGTGCGATGACGCGATTGAGCTTGGTTGGCCGCTCGAGGAAAGCGATGATTATGAGACCATCGCCGGCTGGATTTTGGAGCTTTGCGACTCGGTGCCCGACATCGGAGAGGTGTTTGAGGTCGCGGGGTACAAGTTTAAAGTTCAGTCGATGCGTGGCCAGCGCATCTCGCTCATTCGCGTGATCGCTCCGGCCGAAACCGATAAGAAGGATTCCGAGTCTTCGGCAGAGAAGCCGGCGGCGTCGGGTGCGGGCTCTGTGGATCCGCACGATGGCGACGAGTAGGGCAAGGAAGAGTAGGGGAGAGTTATGGCAGGCCTGTTCAACATCCTTAAGGTCACCGTCAGCGAGGACAAGATCTGCGCGCATGTGCTGGTGAACCCCGGCATGCCGCTCATGACCTCGGAGGATATCGAGGCCACGGCGCGCGTGTATTACCTGGTGCCGGCGATTGCCAAGCACCTGTGCCTGGGTGATTCCGGTCGCGAGTTCCAGGACTGCATGGGCCAGACCGAGCTCTGCCACCTGCTGGAGCACGTGACGGTTGAGCTCATGAACGAGACCGGTCTTGCCGGTAGCATCTCGTGCGGCCGCACGCGCGTAAGCGAGCACGACGAGCGCGTCTTTGAGGTTGAGCTTTCGTGCCCCGACGACGCGCTGGCCATCGGTGCGCTGTCTTCGGCCACCTTTATGATGGACTGGGCCTATCTGCACGCCGACCAGCCTGCCCCTGACGTGGAAGGCACGGTCGCGGGCCTGCGCAACCTGGTGCTGGGCATGCGCGCCGAGGCCGAGGGCAAGGATCCTCACGAGGCCGTCGCCGCTGCGAACGGCGAAGATGCTGCCGAGGACGAGGGCGCTGACGAGGGCGATGCGCCGGCCGACACCGAGCCCGTTGCCGATGCGACCGCCGAGCCCGTTCCCACCGAGCCCCAGGGCGTCCCCAACTTTGACGACGAGCCCCAGGTGGCGATTGATACCGAGGGCGCGGTTGCCGAGAACCACGAGGCCTCCGCTGCCGTCTTTGGCGGTGCGGCGACGGTTCCGGCAGGGCCTGCGCATGAGGGCGGCCTGCCGCTCGTGGACGGCGCCGGCGAGGACCCGGGTGCCACGGTGGCCATGCCGGCTATGCCTCAGGAGTAGGCCTACACGTTTATCACCATCACGTACCTGCGCTTTTGCCGTACGCAGATGAGCGGAGCGGCAAGTGATGCGCTGCGGGTATAATGGACAGCATTCAAACGGTGGGCACCGACGTGCCCGCAGGAGAGGAATGATCATGGGTAAGACTTTCAGCTTTGTCTCCGGCGCACTTTTTGGTGCCGCTGCCGGCGCTATTGTCGGCGTTGCTCTGGCCCCGCGCTCGGGCGCCGAGACCCGCGCCATGGCTGCCGATATCGCCAACGACGCCTGGGACAATATGCGCGACACCTACGAGCACAGCGCCGAGGAGGCCCGTGCTGCGGTGAATGACTTTGGCCCGATGGTCGACGCCAAGACCGACGACCTGCGCGCCAAGGTCGACCTGGCCCGCGAGCGCATGGACCAGCTGCGCGAGCAGCTCAACGACGCCATTTCGGGCGGCAACGTGACGCCTGCCGCCGACGTCGTGGTCGAGAACGCCGTCGAGGCTGATACCGAGGCTGCGGAGCCCTCGACCGAGGCATAATGCGCGCCGGGGATTTTGTCGGCGCCAAGATCTATCGCAAGCCTACCGAGGACAAGCGCACCAAAAAGGACGGCACACCGCGCAGCCCTAAAAAGCTCGGAAAGATTCACTTTCCGGTCTTTACCCCGGGCGGTACGCGCGTGGTCGGCTTTATGGTCCGCCAGTCCGATATCGCGGGCATGATCGAGCGTCCCGACCGATTCGTAGCGCTCGACGCCATTGGTGTCTACGAGGGCGCCATTGCGGTCGATGACGTCAAGGACACGTACGATTCCGCCGCCGCTAAGCGCCTCGACATCAACTTGGACGATTGCATCATCTGGGTCGGTATGGACGTGCGCACGGAATCGGGCGACGTCGTGGGCTATTGCTCGGACGTTGAGTTCAAGCCACGCTCGGGCATCGTGCAGGCATTCTATGTGACCGCTGGTGCTGCTTCGAGTGTTTTGGTCGGTGACACGCAGGTGCCGCCGACGATGCTGCGCGGCTACGAGAACGGCGCGATGGTCGTCTCGGACGAGGTCAAGTCGCTCGGGTATTCGGGCGGTGCGGCTGCCAAGGCCGCCGAGGCCAGCGTCGTGGTGGGCGACAAGGTCAAAAAGGGCGCCAAGGTGCTCGACGACAAGGGATCGGTTGCCGTGGACAAGGGCAGTCGCGCACTGGGCAAGCAGCTCGGCAAGACGCGTGGCATGTTCAAGGCCTTTAAGGACGAATACCAAAAGGCGAGCGGAGGCTCGTCAAAAGCTACAAAATAGCGACGTACCAAATGATGGGAGGCAAGCCGGAGACCTGTTGCTCCGGCTTGCTGTGTTTATGGGGGAGGGCACATGCGCCAAAACGGATCCAACTTAAACGGGCGTTCGGGTGCGCGTCCGACGGCGCGCCGCGATCTGGGGCAGCTGCCCAGCGGTCAGCGCAAGCGTCACCGTAAGCCCGGCGCGATGTATCTCAACCATAGCCGCGGCTTTAGCGACCGCAGCGCTCGCATCGGCAACAGCCGTACACCCCGTCGTTCGTCTCGCTTGCCATACGCGCTCATTGCCGTGGGCTGTGCGCTCGTGCTGTTTATCGCTGCCGTCGTGGGCTACGTCAACCGCAGCGTGGACGTGGAGCTCAACGGCCAGAAGACCGCGGTGCGCGTGGGCTCTACGCTGCAGAATCTCATCGACGACCAGGAGTTGACTGACACCTACGACGCAGGCGACCTGCTAGCCGTCGATGACAGCGTGCTCAAGCGCCATGGGGGCGAAAAGCTGTCGGTGAAGGTCGACGGCAAGCGCGTGAAGCAGGGCAAATGGGATAGCCGCGAACTCGAGGGCGGCGAGAAGGTGACGGTCAAGGATGGCCGTAACACCTACGAGAAGCACGAGGTTCAGGCTACGGTTATCGAGCCCAAGCTCAAGGTCGAGGGCACGGGCGCTATCGAGTGTGTGCAGACGTGGGGTGTCCGGGGCCGCTCCGAGGTGTGGGTTGGTGAGCAGTCGGGCAAGACGCAGGACCGCGGCGAGGTTGTGCCCGCCACCGATTGCGTTGTTGCGTGCGCCAGCGTGGCGCCCAAGGGCAACAAAAAGTACGTGGCGCTGACGTTTGACGAGGGTCCGAGCGGCGCCACCAAACAGACCTTGCAGGTGCTCAAGGAAAAGGGCGTCACCGCGACGTTCTTCCTTTCGGGCGATGCGGCCGAGGCCTCGCCTGCCACGGCCAAGGCGATTGTCGACGCCGGGTGCGAGATCGGATCCAACAGCTACAGCGACGATTCGCTCAAGGGTCAGGACCGTGAGGCGGTGCGCGAACAGATCACGAAAGGCACCGATGCGATTAAGTCGGCGACCGGCGTGAAGACGATGCTGCTGCGTGCTCCCTACGCTGCCTTTGACGAGCAAAACTGGATTGATGCGATGGACCTGGTCTCCGCCGTGGTCTCGTGGAATATTGACTCGGGCGACTGGCTGCTCAACGGTGCCGACGAGCAGGTCTCGACGGTGCTCGATTCGGTGACGCCGGGCAATATCGTGCTGCTCACCGATAGAGACGAATGCGCCGAGCAGATGCTCGAGGCGCTGCCGCAGATTATCGACGGCCTCATTGCCGACGGCTACAAGATCGTGACGCTCAGCGACCTGGTCAAGACGGACACGTCGCTGAGCAAAAAGCTCACCTCGCTGACGAAGGTCACCATGCCCAAGGACGCCGTGTTCCCCCAGCTTGCCGAGGACGAAGATACCACAGAGTAGTCATTGGGTAGTCATTTAAGAACGTCCCCAATGACTATGTCACGGATGCGTCAGCGTTTGGTATGCCTGCAATGTGCAGCGCATAAATTCGATGCCGCAGGGCGATGCTGATGCTATAGTTACTGCGGTTAATGAGGGTCAAGAGAAAGGTTACAGGTGAAATCCAAACCTCGACCATACAGTCGATGACCCCATGCAGGTGCTTTTTGCGCATGCACGGGGTGTAAGCGTCGAGCGGCGTGCCGCCCGCGCATGCGTATACATATCCAGAAGCCCCCGGACGTCGCACATGCGGCCGCGTCCGGAGGAATAATGATGGGGAGCACCATTGAATTATCTGAGTGAGATGCTCAAATTGCCGGTCTTGGACGTCGATGGAGAAAAGCTCGGCGTGGTGAACGATTTTGGTATTGCTACCGGCGAAGTTTTTCCGCACGTGACGTCGCTCGCGTTCCGCGGTCCCGGCAAGACGCCGTTTATGATCAGCTGGCGCAAATGGGTCGACCGTATCGACGAGACGGGTGTACACCTTAAGACGTCGGCCACCGAAATCCGTTTTTCGTACCTGCAGCCGACCGAACTCTTGCTTGCCCGCGACGTGCTCAACAAGCAGATTGTCGACACGCAGGGCATGAAAGTCGTGCGCGTAAACGACATCAAGTTTTCCATGTCGGGCGAAAATCAGCTGCGCCTGCTGGGCGCCGAAGTGGGCGCCCGCGGTCTGCTACGCGCGATCAGCCCCGCACTCGAGCATATCGTCGAAGGCTTTATGAAGCACCTGGGCAAGCCGCTCAGTGAGGACATCATCGCTTGGTCCTACATGGACCTGCTCGATCGCTCGACCAAGAACATTCAACTCTCGGTGTCGCATAAGACGCTCGGCGAGCTGCACCCTGCCGACATCGCCGACATTATCGAGCAGCTCGACCCGCGCCTGCGTGCGCAGGTGTTTGCACAGCTCGATACTGCCCAGGCCGCCGAGGCCATCTCGGAGTTCGATGACGACGAGCTTATGACCGAGATGCTCGAGGGCCTGTCCGACACGGACGCATCGTCGATGCTGGCCATGATGGACCCGGACGACGCCGCCGACCTGATCGACGAGCTCGATTACGAGAAGGCCGAGAAGCTCCTGCGCCTGATGGGCGTCAAGGAGGAGAAGGCGATTCGTAACCTGCTGGGCTATGAGGACAACACCGCCGGCCGCATCATGACCTCGGAGTTTGTCTCGCTGCCCGCCACGGCGACGGTCGGCGATGCCATCGAGGCGATTCGCAAACTCGATGAGGACTTCGAGAGTGTCTATTACGTCTATACCGAGGATCCGAGCGGCATGCTCACCGGCGTGCTCTCGCTGCGCACGTTGATCGTGGCCGACCGCGATGCCACGCTGGGCCAGCTCGCCTATCGCGACCTGGTCTACGTGTCGCCCGACGAGGACCAGGAAGACGTGACGGACGAGATGACCAAGTACGACCTGGTTGCCATCCCTGTCTGCGACGAGAACCGTCATATCCTGGGCATCGTGACCTTCGACGACGCCATGGACGTTATCGCCGAGGAGCATCAGGAGGACCTGCAGATCGCCGGTGTCGGCTCGGGCGATAGCGCGTCGGACGACTCGACGAACGTGCTCAGCTGGTTTGTGCATCGCCAGTACTGGGTTGTCGTGTGGGGCATTGCCTCGTGCATCATGGCAACGGTGCTGGGGACGGCGCTCGGCTCCGCGCATCTGGTGGTGTTCCCCATGTGCGCCATGCCGCTCGTGCTGCTTGCTGCCTCGCGCATGGTGTCGTTCGTCAAGAACTACTTCTTGGAGTATGACGGTCACGACGACGAGCCCAAGCCGTATCTGGGGTTCTTCTTCCAGAGCACGGGCATGGGCCTGATTCTGTCACTCGTGACCTACCTGTGCGCCCAGCTGGTGCGCACCGCCGCGTTCCCCGATGCGCTCATGTTTGAGGAGCAACTCTTTACCGGGTCCTTTAATATCGCTGCCATCATTTGCCTGGTTGGCAACATGAGCGCCGTGATTTACCTGATGGTGCTGTTCTGGCGTGACGAGCATGACCTCAACACGTCGGGCACCGCCATGAACGTTATTGCCGTCATGATCTCGTGCGTAGCGTACTGCGCCGCTGCGGTGCTGCTCACCATGTCGGTCATTGGCTAGGTGGTCGCGTGCAAAATACCAAGCAAAAGTCGGGCACCAAGCAAAAGTTGACCATCGCGGCCATCTTTGGCGCTATGGGCCCCGGTCTGCTGGCGGCGCTTTCGGGCAATGACGCCGGCGGCATTGCAACGTATTCCAGTGCGGGCGCCAGCTATGGCTACAAGATGCTCTGGATGCTTCCCGTCATGACTGTGCTGCTCATCGTGACGCAGGAGACCGCGGCGCGCTGCGGCTGCGTCACGGGCAAGGGCCTGGCATCGCTCATCCGCGAGCGCTTTGGCGTGCGCAAGAGTGTACTTGCTATGGCGGCGCTGTTGATCGCCAACACGGCTGTGACCATTTCGGAGTTTGCGGGTATCGCCAGCGGCCTTGCTCTCTTTGGCGTGCCGGCGAGCATCTCGGTGCCGTTGGTGGCGCTGCTGGTGTGGATGCTTACCATGTCGGGTAGTTTCCAGCGCATCGAGAAGATTCTGCTGCTGGTAAGCTGCGTCTTCGTGACCTATATTGTCGCCGCGTTTATGGCTGGCCCCAACTGGGGTGAGGTCGCGGTCGACCTGGTCGTGCCTAACATTCAAAATGACCCCAGCTACGTGTCGCTCGTGGTCGCAACGATCGGTACCACCATCGCGCCGTGGATGATTTTCTTGGCGCAGAACAACGTGGTCGACAAGAACGCGGGCGAGGACGATATCGTGCTGCAGCGCATCGATACCGTGAGCGGCTCGCTTGCCGCCGATGTCATTGCCGGCTTTATTATCATCACGACCGGTACGGTGTTGTTCCCGGCGGGCATTCAGATTAGCGATGCTGCCGATGCTGCCCGTGCGCTGGAGCCTATTGCGGGTCAGTGGTCCACGGTACTGTTTGCCTCGGGCCTGGTCGCGGCGAGCTTCTTGGCTGCCTGCGTGCTGCCGGGCGTTACGTCGAGCGCTATCTGCGAGGCATTTGGCTGGGAGCGCGGTGCCGACCGCAGCTGGGACGAGGCCCCGGTCTATCGCGGCATCATTACGGCCATCATCGGTATCTCTGCCGTGCTGGTGCTTATGCCCGGCGTCGATCTGTTCCAGATTATGATGACCTCGCAGGTCATCAATGGCGTGCTACTGCCCGTGGTTCTGGTGTTCCAGGTGGTTATTGCCGCTGACCGTCACATTATGGGCACTAACCGCAACGGCCGCGTGTGGAATGTGCTCACTTGGGCGACTATCGGTGTGATTACGGTGCTCACGGTCGTCATGTTTGTTCTGCAGGCGATGGGTTACAGCGCTTAGCGCCTCTTTTGGACTCCAAACAGGCCGCAGCGGTGGGCTGCGGGCTGTTTTTGTCTGCTATAGGGTGTTAGTTATATAGCAGTGGGCAAAAAATGCCAAATATGAGTACTGTTGCTAAGTGAATAGCATTTACATTCAAGAAGATAATAAACATAACCTATAGTATGTTCATTAAAATTGGCTCCAATACGCCTTAAACCAGTCAGGTTGGCTGCTTTAGGGGGTTGTAGGGTTCGCTCGGACGTCATTTTGGGTGGTTTTGCCTGCTACTAAAATGGTAACAGTACTCATATTTGCCCTTTTTTGCCCACAGACCTTTGAGGGTGCGGCGAAAAGGGCTTGTTTTGATTGTTTGGGGCAGGCGCGAGGCGCGGAAACGATGTCTGGAGCGACGGAGCGGCCTGGAATTCATCCGTAGAGGTCTTCATTGGCTGCGCCAGGAGTGTCCCTAGGTACCGGTACATAAGGAACGTCCCTAACTGCCGGAGGGGGCGTCTGCCGTGGCAGACGCCCCCTCCGGATGTGGGAAGTTTGCGCTGCAGGTTACTTGTCGGTGCCCAACTTGTGCGGCTTGAAGGCAAGCGCATTGATGAGTGCGTCGGTGGCAGACTTGACGGCTGCCGGCTGCGGATCGTTGACGTGATCCTCGGGATGCACGGGCAGGTCCTTCTTGACTGCGTCGTGGATCAAGTTGAGGTACTCAGTCACGCCAGTGGTCGATAGGTGCGTGCCATCGCCATCGAACAGGTCGTTGCGGTTGGCGCTGTATCCGTACCAGTCGATAACGCGCACGTTCTTGTAGCGCGTGGCGGCGTTGGCGATGGCCTGGTTGGTAGAGCCAACCCACGGCTGCGGGCTGCGCGTGTTCACAAACACCACAATACGCTTATCTCCCGCATCGGCCATGATGGCGTCGATCTGGTCGTCGGTTACCAAGCCGTTGGTGCCCAGGGCAAAGACCACGATCTTGCCGGCAAGGTTCTGCTGGATATAGCCCTCAAATGTCGCGCGCCCCGCATCAAACTGGCGGCCCTTTTCGGCATCGATATGGCTGTGCGGGAACACGCCGTCAAAGGTGTCTACGGCACGCAGCGACACGGAGTCGCCGATCATAAGCAGATCGTAGGAGCCATCGGGGAAGCCGTCGTTGTCCTTGTCGGTGTCGTCGGCCGCCTGCTGGTCGGTGGGCGCGGTGTTCTTGGCTTCCTTGTTCAGAACTTCGGCGCCCTCGCCGCTCAGCGCAGACGTCTCGGGCACAAAGATCAGGCCGCCCAGTGCAACGACCAACACGACAGCGTAGGCTGCGCAGACAGGGATGTGCGTGCGTGCCCAGTTGGCGGGCGTGGTGGTGCCATCGCGGAATTCGGCGACGGTGCGCCCAAAGGCGCCCTTCCTAAACGGAGTCTCGATAAAGCGATAGCAGCACTCTGCCACGGCGACCACCAACAACACCTGCAAAATGTACTGCCACCACGGCGTATCGTTGATGTTGGCGACCGGGTTCATGAGGAGCAGCAGCGGATAGTGCCACAGGTAGATGCTGTAGGAGCGCTTGCCAACCCACACGAGTGGCTCGGCGGATAGCGCGCGGGCAACCATTCCCTGGGGCTGCACGCAGGCCGCGATGACCATGAGTGTGAGGATCGAGCACAGCAGCGTGCCTCCGCGATACTGGAAGGCGGTGTAGCCGTTGGTGAGCGCGACCATGGCGGCAAGGCCAACCAGACCCACGACGCCCAACACATCGATGGATGCGGGCGAGGACCAAAAACGCACGAGGGCGCTCGGCTGTGCCGGGGCGGTCTCGGCTGCTTCGTCGGCCTTCTCGCCAGGCTTGCCCTCGGCGTTCTTGCCGTGCTTGGCGGCGCCAGCTAGGCGATTGAGCCCCAAACGACGAGCGAGACGCACCGGCGCCAGGTCGCGATCGGGGATAAAGGCCATCCAGGCACCCAGCAGCAGCGAGAACACACGGGTGTCGGTGCCGTAGTACACGCGGCTGGGGTCGGCGGCGGGGTTATAGAGCACCATCATGGCGAGGGCAGATACCGCGGCAAGGCCCAGAACCACGCGGCGCGTGTTGGGTTTGCTCACATGCATGGATACCATGGCAAACAGCAGTGGCGGCCAAATCAGGTAGAACTGTTCCTCGATGGCAAGCGACCAAAAGTGCGTGAGCGGCGAGGGGTCGCCCAGAGCATTGAAGTACGAGACGTTTTGGGCAATCTGCCACCAGTTGTTGAAGAACAACAGCGACGGCAGGATGTCGGGGCGCATCTTGGTGAGCATCACGTGGTTGAAGACGGTGCACAGAGCACAGGTCACCACCACGACGGTCACCACGGCGGGGACCAGGCGACGGATGCGGCGGATCCAGAAGCTCTTGAGGTCGATGCGGCCGGTCTTAGCGACTTCGTTGAGCAGCAAGCGCGTGATCAGATAGCCCGAAAGCACAAAGAAGATCGTGACGCCGAGCAGGCCGCCCTGAGCCCACGTGAGGTTAAGGTGATAGAGCACCACCGCGACGACGGCGAGCGTACGCAGGCCGTCGAGTGCAGGGATGTAGCGGGACTTGGGGCGAGCAGGCGTCTGCTCCGCGGCGGGAGTGTTGGCGCGGCCCGCGTTGTTGGCAGAAGCGCGATGGGGGCTCGTGGTGCGTCGCGGCTCGTTGGCACGGCGTTCGCTCTTCACGCGTTCGTGCGGCGCCGGCTCGTTGCCCGTGCGGCGTCGACCGCGCGAGCCCGATTGCGAGAATTGTTCCATAAAACATCATCCAATGACGAGAATAATCAGCACGTATTCATTGTAGCTGCCTGCTCCTGTGAATGCTTGCTGCTGGCGCAAGCTCAAGCGCGCGTCCACATCAAAGTGAACTAAAGTTATAGGGGGTGCGAGAGTGCACAATCGATGGTCGACGGTGGGCACAAAGCCTAAAGACGAGGAGGTTTCCATGGCGGATCACAGCATCGTTGTGGTGTTCGGCAGCATGAACATGGACCTTTCGGTGGCGTGCGAGCGCATGCCGCGCGCGGGCGAGACTGTCGGCGGCAGCGGTTTTATCACCAACGCCGGTGGCAAGGGCGCTAACCAGGCCGTCGCCGCCGCGCGCATGGGTGCGCGCACGTGCATGATCGGCGCGGTTGGGCGCGATACGTTTGGCGATGCGCTGGTGGCGGGACTTCAGGATGCCGGCGTGGGCGTTGAGTTTGTGGCGCGTCGCGATGACGTGGAGACCGGTACCGCGACCATCATTCGCTGCGAGAGCGATAACCGCATCGTGCTGTCACCGGGTGCCAACCATGCGCTTGCGGGTGAGGACGTTGCCTGCGCGCTGAGACGTCTGGTGGCCGATGGGCTCGACGGAGACGCCGGCGAGATTGCCCCGGCTGCCGGAAGCGTCTTTATCGCCCAGGGTGAATGTGACCTTGCAGCGACGGCCGATGCGCTTGTTTGCGCTCACGAGCTGGGGTTCTATGCGGTCTTTAATCCGGCGCCTGCTTGTGAGTTGCCTGCGGAGGTCTGGCCTGCGGTCGACTTGGTCTGCCCCAACGAGACCGAGTGCCAGGTGCTGACGGGCATTCTGCCCACGGATGATGCGAGTTGCGTCGCCGCGCTCAATGCGCTGCTCGACAAGGGCGCCGGAGCTGCGGTCATCACGCTGGGTGGTGCCGGCTCGGTTACGCTCGGTGATGACGGCGAGCTGCTGCGCATGCCGGCGCTTTCGAGCACGGTAGTCGATACCACGGCCGCCGGCGATACGTTTATCGGCGCGTTGGCGGCGGCTCGCCTAGAGGGCCTGCCGCTCTTTGAGTGCATGGCCGCGGGTGCTCGCGCCTCGGCAGTGACGGTGTCGCGCCTGGGCGCTCAGCAATCGATTCCCACGCGCGCCGAAGTTGAACATTGGTTTGGTTAAACGATAAAGACGGAGAAGCGGAGTAGAACAATGGCAATCAAGAAGCTGATCCTTGATCTGGATATGGGAGTGGACGATGCGATGGCGCTGGCCTATGCCATCGCGAGCCCCGAGGTGGAGCTCGTGGGCATCACCACGTGCTTTGGCAACGTGCGCGTCGAGCAATCGGCGCACAATTGCCTGGCGGTGCTCGATCTGCTGGGTCGCCCCGAGGTTCCGGTGTACCTGGGTGCCGACCGTCCTCTGCAGGCGACTGAGCCCTATACGCCGCCGGCGTCCACCGCGCTCATTCACGGCAAGAACGGCATCGGCGGCGCGAGCGTGCCCGCGTCGCCCTACGAGCCGGTGGGGGCGACCTCGGCCGACGGTAACGCTGCGGTCGATTATCTGATCGATGCCGCGCGCACCTATGGTCCCGATCTGATTTACGTGGCGACCGGCCCGCTCTCCAACCTGGCGCTCGCCCTGGAGCGCGATGCGGCGGCAATGATGTCCATCGGCCGCGTGGTCGTGATGGGCGGCGCCCTTACCGTGCCCGGTAACGTGAGCGCGGGCGCCGAGGCCAACATGGCGAGCGACCCCGAGGCAGCCGACGCGGTGCTGCGCTCGGGCCGTAAGCTCACCATGGTGGGTCTGGACGTGACGCATCGCGTGGTGCTCACACGCCGCGACATTGCCGGCTGGACGGGCTCGGGCACCATGGCGGGCTGCGCATTTGCGAGCATGGTCGAGCACTACATTGGCTCGTACGAGATGAACGCACCCTACCTGGGTGGTTGTGCGCTGCACGATCCGCTGGCCGTTGCCGTGGCGATCGACCCCACGCTCGTAGGTGCGCTCGGCTGCAACCTGCGTGTTGATCTGCTGGGCGAGTATCGCGGTCGCACCATCTGCGATGAGCGCCGCCTGTCCGATCCGGACAAGAGCGCACTCGTGGCGCTGACCGTCGACGCCCCGCGCTTCCTGTCCGAGTTCAAGGCGCGCATGGCCCGCGTCCTGGGCTAAGTTGTCTTTTTGGGACGGGCTTTTTTGACTGGTATGATTGGTGCGACCATTCGAACCAGATAAAAGAGCCCCGTCCCAATTTGACTATCGAGAGGATTTGCCATGGAGCGCATCGCCAGCTTTTCCGTTGATCATCTGCTGCTTGAGCCCGGCGTGTATGTGAGCCGCATCGACCGCGATCCGGCGACCGGTGCCGCCGTCACCACGTTTGACCTGCGCCTGACCACGCCCAACAAGGAGCCGGTCATGAACACGGCCGAGTGCCACACCATCGAGCACCTGGGCGCGACGTTCCTTCGCAATCATGCCGAGTGGTCGAGCCGCATTGTCTACTTTGGCCCCATGGGCTGCCGCACGGGCTTTTACCTGGTTGTCTTTGGCGAGCTGACGAGCGAGAAGGTCTTGCCGCTCGTCCGCGAGCTGTTTGAGTTTGTCGCCGACTTTGAGGGCGATGTCCCCGGTGCCGCTCCCGAGGAGTGCGGTAACTACCTGGACCAGAACCTTCCTATGGCCAACTGGCTTGCGCGCCGCTACCTCGACCGCGACCTGGCCGATATCGACGAGAAGCACCTGCACTATCAGCAGGCGTAAGAGCTTTATCGCCCAAAACGAGCGCATTGGGCGCCTTCGCTTATGCGGGGGCGCCTTTTTGTTGATTGGTCAGGACGAGCGTTCAAAATCGCTCATGTTTGTTCTAGAATGTTCGTATAGTCACATTTACGAACAGGAGCGAACATGCATATCTACTCTGTCAACGATCCCGAGTTCAAATCCTATGGCAACGTTTGGGATGACGTTTCGTCCGAGCTCACGTCGCCCGTGCTCGAGGCGCTCTCTGCCACGCCCATTCCCGAGGGCAGCAAGTACGTAGCAAGTGCGCCGGAGCTCGAGGGCGTCAAGGATGCCGATAAACTGGGCTTTCTCATGTTTGGCGGCCGTCCCTTCCAGCTCGGCTGGTGCAACGGCCACAACACGCGTCTCAACTGCCTGGAGTACCACCGCGCCAGCGAGTTTAACCTGGGCGCCCGCGATTTTATTCTGCTCGTGGCGCATCGCTGGGAGATCGAGGACGGCAAGCTCGACACCGCGTGCGTCAAGGCGTTCCGCGTGCCGGCGGGTACGGTTGTCGAGGTCTTCAACACCACGCTCCACTATACGCCCTGCATGGTCGACGAAGGCGGCTTCCAGGTGATGGTGGCGCTGCCGGCGGGCACCAACGGCCCGCGCCCCGAGGCCGCAGCCGACATGCCTGCCACCGGTGACAGCTACTGCTACTGGAAGGCCGACAAGTGGGTCCTCTGCCACGCCGACAGCCCCAAGGCTGCCGAGGGCGGCTACGTAGGTCTCATCGGCAAAAACCTCGATATCGCCTGCGACTAGAATCTTCTGTCTCGATCTGTAACATCTAGCGGGCTAAATCGTCTCTACCTGTTACAGATCGAGACAAACCGGGCCCAAGCCGCCACAAAGGTGCCTGTCCCCTTTGTGGTGGCTGCCTAGAGTTGGCTGCGCAGATAGTCAGCCATATATGGAACGGCGAAACGCACGTAACCGCGGCGCGCCTGTTCGATTACGCCGGCGTCGATGAGGCGCCGGCGATACTTTTGCGCATAGTCGGGTGTGACTGACATACGTTTCGCTACATCGGAAATGCGCGAAACGGCGTCTTCGTCATCAGTCATTGCGTCGAGAAACGCGACGTCTTGGTCCGATAGCGCGGCGAGCGTCGTTTCGCAAACATCGTTTTCGAAATCGGCTTTTGACGCTTCGATAGCTCCGTCGACTTGCTCTGGCGTTACGTGTTCTCCTGTCTTGCAGCGATTGCCGATGTTATAGCCGATGAGCTGCAGCATATAGGGCGAGCCTTGGGTTGCGCGAGCGGCACGGAGGCGAAGATCGCCTGGAATATCAAGGTCGAGCTCTTCGAAAGCCCGCTGATAATAGGCATCGACATCTCCGACTGAAAGCGGTTCGAGCGTGACCTTGCGAGCGCGGTTGAGAAATGTCAGCACGCGGTCATTGAGCGTTGCACAGACGGCTCCCGGGAGACCTGCCATAACAAGCGCGACGTTGAGTCCCTCACCGACCAGCTCTTGATAGGCGGTGACGAGCTGTCTAATCTCAGGTGAATTAGCTTGGAGCTCATCGATAAGGATGAGGATGCCGTGCCCCTGCTCGGTCAGCTTGCGCGCCAGCTGCGTGAGTTTGAACTGGAAACTCTTGGTCTCCTGCACATCGCGTGTGAACTCGAGACCGGCTGAGAAGCCGAAGACGCTCAAGCTACCGCCAGAAAGTTTGGGGAGATGACGCTTGCTGACATAAGGCTCGCCTGCTTCTTGGATTTTTTCAACAATGCGCTCAAGCATATCTTCGGAGGCTACGGTGGGTGTGGCGACAACAAAACCAAGCTTGCGTGCGCGGTCGGCAAGTTCCCACAGAAGAACCGTCTTGCCGCTGCCTCGCTGGCCGAGCATGAGCATGGCTCGGTCTCGATTGCCCGGCTCCTGCTCAAGACCGGAGATGAATGTCGAAATCACGTTCCCGCGACCCACCAGATAGGACGGGCGATTTCCAAATGAGGGGGAGAAGATGGTTTCAGTCATAAGTCTCCTTTCCTTTTTTTCCTATTTTTTCCTTTCTTTCCTATTCAGTCAAATGAATTGCTGAGCGAAGGCGGTTACGTAGGCCTCGTCGGCAAAACCTCGACATCACCTGCGACTAGAATCTTCTGTCTCGATCTGTAACATCTAGCGGGCTAAATCGTCTCTACCTGTTACAGATCGAGGCAAACCGCCCCCAACCACCACAAAGGTGCCTGCCCCCTTTGTGGTGGATTGGGCGGGCGGGTATCAAAAAGTGTCAGACGGGGCGGCTGCCGAGCGCCCGTGCGCGAAAAGAAGTATCGGCCTACGTCGTTGCCGTTGAGCGACACGTTGTTTGCAGGGATACTGAGCCTATGACAACAGCGTGCGAAAGGATTGATGCATGGCTTTCCGTAATGACTTTCTGTGGGGCGGCGCGACGGCTGCTAACCAGTGCGAGGGCGCCTACAACGTGGACGGCCGCGGCCTTGCCAACGTGGACGTGGCTCCGCACGGCCCCGAGCGCTATGCGGTGGTCTCCGGCCAGCGTAAAATGCTCGACTTCGAGGACGGCTATTTCTATCCCGCGCAGACTGGCATCGATTTCTATCACCACTACAAGGAAGATATTGCCCTCTTTGCCGAGATGGGCTTTAAGACCTTCCGTATGAGCCTGGCGTGGACCCGCATCTTCCCCAACGGCGACGAGACCGAGCCCAACGAGGCTGGCCTGGCCTTCTACGAGGACGTGTTCCGCGAGTGTCAGGCGCACGGCATCGAGCCGCTCGTGACCATCACGCACTTCGACTGCCCGATTCACCTCATCAAGGAGTATGGCGGCTGGCGCAACCGCAAGCTCATCGACTTCTACAAGAACCTCGCGACCACAATCTTTACCCGCTACAAGGGTCTGGTGAAGTACTGGCTTGCCTTTAACGAGATCAATATGATCTTGCACCTGCCGTTTATGGGTGCCGGTCTGGTCTTTGAGGAGGGCGAGAACAAGGAGGCTGTCGAGTACCTGGCCGCCCACAACGAGCTCGTTGCCAGCGCTTGGGCAACCAAGATTGCCCACGAGATCGCCCCCGAGGTCAAGATTGGCTGCATGCTCGCCGCAGGTAGCTACTACCCCTACAGCTGTCGTCCGGGCGATGTGCGCCAGGCGCAGCTCGACAATCAGGACAATTACTTCTTCGTCGACGTTCAGAGCCGTGGCTACTACCCGGCCTATGCCGTCAAGAAGCTCGAGCGTCTGGGTATCGATGTGGGCATGACGGACGAGGACCGCGAGATCCTGGCCGCCAACACCGTCGATTTCATCAGCTTTAGCTATTACAGCGCCCGTTGCTCCGCCGGTGCCGATAACCCCGATGTCGAGCGCACCCAGGGCAACGCCTTCGCCGGCGCCAAGAACCCCTACCTGCAGGAGAGCCAGTGGGGCTGGGCCATCGATCCGCTGGGCTTCCGTATTACGCTCAACGATCTGTACGACCGTTATCAGAAGCCGCTGTTTGTGGTCGAGAACGGCCTGGGCGCCAAGGATGTTGTCGAGGAGGATGGCTCCATCAACGACGACTACCGTATCGACTACCTGCGCCAGCATATCGCCGCGATGCGCGATGCGGTGACCGAGGACGGCGTTGACCTGCTGGGCTACACCACCTGGGGCCCGATCGACCTGGTGTCTGCCGGCACGGGCGAGATGTCCAAGCGCTATGGCTTTATCTATGTGGACCGCGATGATGCGGGCAACGGCACCCTCAAGCGCTCCAAAAAGAAGAGCTTCGACTGGTACAAGCATGTCATCGAAACGAACGGTGAGGACCTGTCCTAAGGGCACTGAGGCGCTCAACCTTGGGGCTCCAACCCTCCTCGCGTACCTAAGTACGCTTCGTCGGGCTTGTCGCCCCCAATCTTGAGCACCTCAGGCCCTTAGGGGGCGGGCCTGACCGCTGTGAATTTCGCGTGCTCATCCTCATAGCCTCCTGACCAAGGCGCCCGGCGAGCAGTTAATGCTTGCCGGGCGCGTTCGCATCGGGATGCCCATCAAGGAAGTGGCGTTGCGCGCGTTCCTTCTGGTCCATGCGGCTCAAAATCGCGGCGTGATGTGGACGGCTGGGGTCGAATTGGCAACATTTCGAGCCTGGCTTCGATATTGAGACTGGTTCTTTATTAAAATGGAATTCCAGACAATTGAGCAGCCGGGGGTTAACCATGAGGGGCATGGGAGACACAACCGCATATCTGCGTCGGGGCATTCGGGAGATTATATGCCTGGCGCTGTTCTTCTTCACGTTTTTGGCGTGCGAGTATCTCTTTGATGTGCGCATAGCCGAGTTCGTGCCATCGAGTGAGGCGTCATCTACGAGAGCATCGTTGTCGGCGCGAGCGTGATTGGCTTTTTCGTGCGCCCATTTCTGTACTATCGCCTTCCCCAGACGATCGATGCGACGAGCGATATTACAGGCGTGCTGTTGGTATCGGCGTTGCTGCTGATGATTACGGCAGTGCGGTTTGAGGTAGTAATTGCCGGCGGCCTGGTGGCGTGCTGCGCCCTGGGCTATTGCGGATCGACCGCCCATGCCAATCTTGCGCGGCGTTTTGCGCAGACGCCCTGCCTGGCGCGCGCCGCCGCACTTTCCTATGCCATGGGCGTTCTGGTACAGGTGATCAACCACATGGTGATGCCTGTCGGTATTCCTCAGCAGGCTGTTCTGGTCGTCTGTGCGATCGCGCAGGTGGCGTTGCTCCACGGTGCCCGACGCGCCAAGCTGCGCGACGAGTCCGACCCCAACTTTGAACCCAGTGCTGCCGGGCTTTCGGTAGATGCTCTGGAATATGGCGCCAAGTGGCATGACGATCCCGAGGCAAAGGCGGCATTCCGTCGCGCCGTAGTTCGCCTGACCGTGGCGACGGCGTATCTTTCCAGCGTATTCGCCGCTCTCAACGCGGGCTTCACGACCTTGCATGCTGTCGGAGCCGTCGATTTGGGCGATTGGCCGCGCCTGCTGCTTGTCGTGAGCTCGTTGGTCGCCGGCGCACTATTTGACCTGCACGGCCGCTCGTATATGAATATCGGCATGACATGTGCCGCCATACTGTCCACGCTTTCGTTCTTTGTGCTCATCGTCGACGGCAATGGCGGCAACGAGCTCGCTGCCACGATCATCTTTTATCTGGGCTCGGGCTTTTTCGTGGTGTTCTTTACCACAAAATATGCCGCCGTCTCGCTCTATGCGCGCTGGTCATATTTTTGGCCGTGCATGGGTCGCGTCGTCAACAACGTGTGCTCGATGCTCGTGACGGCGCCGGCGGTGGCGATCATCTCGAGTCAAAACGTGCTGGCTGCGGTCGGTGCGGCGCTCGTGATGTTTGTGGGCATTGCGATTACGCTGCTGGGGCAGTTGGGGCAACGAGCCGACGATGCCGTGATGCAGGATGGCCTGCCGCTTGCCACCGACGATCTTGGTGGGGATCTTGCGCCCACATGCTCCGACCCCGAGCCCGTGGAGGCAGCGGAGCTCACGTCCGATGAACGCCTCGATTCCTTCGTCGCCACCTTTGGGCTTACAGAGCGCGAGCGCGATATTCTTGAGGCCTTGGTCGTTTCGGACCAGAGCGTTCAGGACATCGCCACAACGC
>NZ_JBDGBA010000002.1:160058-161092 GCF_040910185.1 Collinsella aerofaciens
GGGGATGTGGCCTCAAAGCACGCCCACATCGACGCCTCGCCTGCGCTAAACTGAAGAGCACGTACGCAATTACGAGAGGAGCCCGCATGGAGGCTTACAAGCAAGAGTTCATCAAGTTTATGGTCGAGTCCGACGTCCTTAAGTTCGGCAGCTTTACGCTCAAGAGCGGCCGCCAGTCCCCGTTCTTTATGAACGCCGGCGCTTACGTGACGGGCTATCAGCTCAAGAAGCTGGGCGAGTATTACGCCCAGGCCATCCACGATAACTTTGGCGACGACTTTGATGTGCTGTTTGGGCCGGCCTACAAGGGTATTCCGCTGGCCGTCGTGACCGCCATTGCCTACCACGAGCTGTACGGCAAGGAGGTCAAGTACTGCTGCGACCGCAAGGAGGCCAAGGACCACGGTGCCGATAAGGGCAACCTGCTGGGTTATGAGCCCAAGGACGGCGACCGCGTGGTCATGGTCGAGGACGTCACCACCAGCGGCAAGTCCATCGACGAGACCTATCCCAAGGTCAAGGCTGCTGCCGATGTCGAGATCAAGGGCCTGATCGTGTCCCTCAACCGCATGGAGGTCGGCAAGGGCGGTGTGACTACCGCGCAGAAGGAGATCGAGGCCAAGTACGGTTTCCCCGTCGCGAGCATCGTCTCCATGGCCGAGGTCGTCGAGACCCTCTACAACCACGAGATCGACGGCAAGGTTGTCATCGATGACGAGCTCAAGACCGCCATCGACGCCTACTACGAGCAGTACGGAGCACGTTAGTTACGGCGTTTTACCAAACGCCGTAACTGCTCGACGCTGCGCGGGCCGCATTTGGACAATCTGACGTTCAACTTCAAGGGCGCGACCAGAAGGTCAGCGCCCTTTCGTTTCACGTCACCTTGTCTCAAATGCGACCCGCTCGCTGTCCGTTCTCTACCTGCGGCGTCGTCTTGCTCCGAATGCGGCTCGCTCGCTCATATGACCCAATCCGCTGTCAAGAGCCACAATGGCCCCGCCGACCGCTTGCAATCGGTCGGCGGGGCCTGC
>NZ_JBDGBA010000003.1:0-45368 GCF_040910185.1 Collinsella aerofaciens
CTGCCGGAGCGGAACCTCGAGAAGTCGCCGACCTCGGACGCGAAGGCGGCGGCGAGCGCGAACCCGCACCCCTTGATGGACTGGAGCGCCTCGACCTCGGCCGAGAGGGGGCCCGCCGCGACGGCGGCCCTGTACTCGGCGAGGAGGGCCCCCCTCGTCTCGTCGGCCGCCTCGACCTCGTTCCTCAGCGCCGCGAGCGCCCGGATGCCGCCGTCGTCGGCGGGGTGTATGCCGTCGAGCCACCTGAGGAAGCCGTACGTCCAGTACCTCCGGGGGTTTCCCGCCGGCGTCGTGCCGCCGTAGACGTAGCCGCGGCGGGCGAGGAACGCCAGGAGCCGCTGCTTCGCCGCCGCGAGCCTCGCGGTCGCGGCGTCGTGGGCGGCGGCGAGGTCCCTGAGCCCCTCGATCTCGGGGGACGGCACCCATACCGGGGTGACGTCGTGCGACAGTATCGCCTTGGCCATCCTGGCCGCGTCGTTGCGGTCGTTCTTGGACGAGAGGTCGGCCGCCGACCTCGGGACCTTGGAGACGGCCGCGACGACGCAGTCGACGCCGAGCCCGGAGAGCTCCCTCTGCGGGGCGAAGCCGAGGTAGCCGCTCTCGTAGGCGGCGAGCGACGGGCCCGGGAAGCCCGACATCCACTCCGCGACCTCGCCCCACGGGTTGCCGCGGAACCTCCTCGCCACGGCCTCGCCCGTCTCCGCGTCGAGCGCGCAGACGGTGGTGGACCTGAGGTGTACGTCCATTCCGAAGGCGGTAGAATATCTAGGCACGGGAGCCTCCCAACCTCGTTGCGGCGCGGCTGCGCCTCTGGCACTTCAACAACATTGTCGCAGCCCCGACCCGCGGTCACGAGCGGGGGCTCCTGTCGTTTCCGTGCCCTCGGATTGGGTCATAGTGTCTGTCGTTGCCGAAACATCGGCGTTGCCGGACTAGTCATTGGGGACGTTCATAAATGACTACTCAGGAATGAGCGTGGATAATCTCCCGTTTTTGGCCTGTGTGCGGGCTCAAAGTGGGAGATTATCCACGCTCGCTTTAATTTGCCTGGGCTGCGATGCCTATCTAATCGGCTCGGCGTCTTCCCTGAGAATCGAAAGATACTCTTCATACCCGTACTGCCGGTATCTCTGTCTTGACTCGTCGAGCGGACGGAGGATACCCAATTCTTCAAATGATTTGACGAGCGAGCTCGCGGTACTCCTGCCGATATCGAGTTGGGCAGCGATGAATGCGGTGTCGACGATGGGGTGCTCTTCAAGAATGCCCAACAGCCTTTGCCCGTTTACAGCAGTCCTTCCGAGATTTTCGGTAATGGTTGCTGTGGAACGGTTATGGAGGTCAACAAGGTTTTTTAAAGACCCTACCGAGTCCTTCGCACTCTCGAGAAGACTGTTGCAGAAAAACTCTATCCATTCCTCGTAAGTGCCTCTCTCCCTTACGGATGTGAGTTGCCGGTAGTACTCGCTTCGGTTTTTCTTGAACTGGAACGATGGATAGAACAAGCAAGAATGAAGAACGCCATCATTGATGAGCATAAGTGTAATGAGAAGCCTGCCCAGGCGACCGTTTCCGTCTAGGAATGGATGGGCAGTTTCAAATTGGTAATGGACGAGCGCCGCCCGCACAATCGGATCCATTTCGACTTGAGGCTCATTGATAAAGCGTTCGAGGTCCTGGAGCGTGTTACTCAAATCTTCAATGTTTGGAGGGACAAACGATGCGGTTGCAATGGTGCAGCCTGAGGGGCCAATCCAGTTTTGTGAGGAGCGCAGCTCGCCTGGATTCTTCTCCGTTCCGCGCACTCCGTCCAGCAGGACCGCATGAACTTGCCTAAGAAGTCTCGTGCACAAGGGCATCTTTTTGAGCAGTTCTACGCCGCGGTCGACAGCACGGACGTAATTCACGACGTCTGCGACATCTTTATGATGGAGTTGTGTTTGCAATGGACTAAGTAGGTCGTCAAACGTGCACTGGGTTCCTTCAATTTGCGAAGAAAGGAGTGCTTCTTTGCGCACGTACATTGTCAGATACATGTCGGCGTTGGGAACAAAGTAGAGCATGCCTTCAAGCTCTCCAAGCTTTCGTGAGCATGCGGAAAGCGTGCGATAGGTTTCCTCGGTGAGGTTTAGCTGCCTCAATGATTGCAAGGGCGTTGGAAAAAACGAATAGTAAGCCAATTTCCCCGATAGATTATTGCGGAGCGTTCCCTGGCCGTTCTCCTCGATTTGCATCGCGCCCTCCATATCTTTAGTGCCGGAAACTCGTTATTAGGCTAATCATATCAATTCTAATAACGAGTTTAAGGATTAAATAGTTATTAGAATATGTAGACGCATTTGGAAACACAAAATATGTGTATGCTTGGAGATTGACACCCACAGACCCGACACCAAAGGGAAAACGGGAAAAACCCTCACTTCGTGAACTGGAACAGCAGATAAGACGGGATATTGAGGACGGTATCGACAGCACAGGCAAGAAAATGACGCTTTGCCAACTCTACGCCAAACAGAACGCACAGAGGGCAAACGTGAAGAAAAGCACAATAAAACAACGGGAACAACTCATGCGGTTATTGAAAGAGGATAAGTTAGGTGCTAGGAGCATTGATATGATAAAACCCTCTGACGCTAAGGAATGGGCGTTACGCATGAAAGACAAAGGCTTTTCCTACAATACCATTAACAACCATAAACGCTCGTTAAAAGCGTCATTCTATATCGCCATACAAGACGATTGTGTAAGGAAAAATCCCTTTGATTTCAAGTTAAGTGAAGTCCTAGAAAATGATACCAAAGAGAAAGTGGCATTGACAGAGGAGCAAGAACAAGCCCTACTCTCATTCATCAAGACGGACAATGTGTATCACAAGTATTATGATGATGTGCTGATACTGTTAAAGACTGGACTTCGTATCTCGGAACTGTGCGGACTGACAGTAGCCGATATTGATTTCAAGAATGAAGTTGTGATTATCGACCACCAGTTATTAAAGAGCAAGGAACAGGGCTACTATATTGAAACGCCTAAGACAAAGAGCGGAACAAGGCAAGTGCCATTAAGCAAGGAAACGATACAAGCATTTCAACGGGTTATGAAGAAACGCCCAAAGGCAGAACCATTTGTGATAGACGGACGGAGCAACTTTCTATTTGTCAATCATAAGGGCAAGCCCAAAGTTGCGATTGATTACAACGCCTTATTTGTCCGTATGGTAAAGAAATACAACAAGCACCATAAGGATAACCCCTTGCCACATATCACACCGCATACGCTACGTCATACGTTCTGCACAAGGCTGGCAAGCAAGAACATGAACCCGAAAGATTTACAGTATATCATGGGGCATTCAAATATCAGTATCACAATGAACTGGTATGCTCATGCGTCCATAGATACTGCAAAATCAGAGGTTCAGCGTCTAATTGCATAAAAAGTATTTACCACGATTTTAACCACGCTTGATAGCGAAAATATAAGAAGATAGACCTAGATATGTGAGGTTTACCACAAAAGCAAAATGCCCGTAGAGCCGATAAAATAAGGCTTTGCGGACATTTAAGAAGATATAAAAAGATAGTCAAAAAGACATATATAATTTGATGTAAACAATCTAATGATGAGAAGTCGTTATTACTTGACCATGGAGCTCGGCTTGGTACAGGGGGGGGGGTTATCCAAAATGAGAGCGGATAATCTCCCGTTTTTGGCTCGGTGACGGCCTCAAAGTGGGAGATTATCCACGTTCGTTAGTTAAGCGTCCGAAAATCCACACTCGCCAAACCTACCAAAAAGGGACGGGTTTATTTTGGCACGTTTCGGTCGGTATCAGGAAGTGTCAGGGACGGGGCGGCGGCAGGACTCGAGAGCGAAAAGAAGTATCGGGTTTGGCGCGCCCGCTTCTGCCCGTCCCGCGCGTGGGCGATACTCGGCTTATCGACCTGCGATGCAAAGGAGATGCTCATCCCACGAGCACTACCGGGAAGGGCTTGCGATTCGAGCCCTCGCCTTAGTATTTTGGCCATTTAGCACTATAATCACCATAGGCATGCGCACAACGTTGCGCTTAATCAAGAGGAGAAAACATATGGGTCTGTTTGACATGTTTAAGAAGAAGGCTGAGCCTGCCGCTGCTGCAGCTCCCGCTTCCATCTCTGCTTCTGCCGGCGCCGACGTGCTGTGCTCGCCCGTCAAGGGCAAGGTCATCAAGATGGCCGACGTGCCCGATCCCGTCTTTGGCGGCGAGGTTCTGGGCAAGGGCTGCGCCGTGTGGCCCGAGGACGATCTGGTCTACGCTCCCTGCGACGGTAAGGTGACCGTCACCATGGGTCACGCCGTGGGTCTGCAGTCCGATAGCGGCATCGAGGTTCTGGTGCACGTTGGCGTCGATACCGTCAACATGAACGGCGACGGCTTCGAGGGCTTCGTCAAGGCCGACGACGTCGTGAAGGCCGGCCAGCCCATTCTCAAGATCGACCGCGCCAAGATCGCTGCTGCCGGTTACAAGGACTGCGTCGTCGTGGCCGTGTCCAACACCGCCGAGTTTGCCGACGTCGAGCTCACCGTCGAGGCAGAGTCCGCCGTCGCCGCCGGTGACGCCATCGTTAAGGTCGTCCGCAAGTAAACTGCGGCGTTCAAAGGATGTGCAAGGGTGGTCGGGTTTTCCGGCCACCTTTTTTATTGCACCGTGGGGAAGCGTTTTATTGCGCGTTGGGCGGGCTTGCAAACCGTTCGGACGCTAAAACGAACCGACCGCGCCTTCGCGTTGCCGAGGGTGTTCATAAGTGGATAGTATGGGCTTACTTATTACAACGTGTGCCGCGTCCGGGAAGCGCGGTGCCGCTCATTGGGAGGAACAACATGAAAAAGAAGCTGCTGCTTGTGCCCCTCATGGCCGTCTTGGTTGCATGCGTGGTCGTGCTTTCCGGCTGTGGAGGTCCTTCGGTCGAGGAACTCATCACCGAGGATCTTACGACGCAGTTTGACGAGGTCAAGAACGGTGGCGACGACTTCCTCTCTGGTCTGGAGGAGGCTTCGGGCGACGAGTTCGAGCAGCTGGGTATCGATCCCAAGGAGTATGCCAAGACCTATCTCGAGGGCTTTGACTACAAGATCGGCGACGTGACGGTCGACGAGGACAAGGGTGTCGCGACCGCCGAGGTCTCTATCACCTGCAAGTCTATGAACAAGATCGTCGAGGACTTCTCCACCCAGTATCAGGAGAAGGTCGCTGCGCTTGACACGGTTCCTTCCGATGACGAGCTGTACAAGATGGCCGGTCAGGTTATGGTCGATGTGACCAAGGCCACCGAGCCCAGGAAGACCACGGTTATCTTCAAGTACACCTGCAACGACGACGGCGAGTGGTCTGCCGACGACTCCGTCAACTCCGAGATGATGGATGCAATGCTGAGCTAGGGGGTTACGCGGTTCTACGAACCGCGTAACCAGTTGACGCTGCGCGCCGCCCAGGACGACAATTTGTCATTCAAAAGGCGAGGCATGACCAGAAGGTCTATGTCTTGCCTTTTTCATGCCAACTTGTTCGTCCTGTCATTGGGGACGTTCTTAAATGACCAGGCGGCAGTTGGGGACATTCCTTGTGCCAGCGTTGCATCGAGTGCTTGGGAAACCGCGACCCGGTTTTTGCCGAATAGTGGGTCGCATTTTCCGGATGGGGTGGATTGCGGAAAGTGCGACCCGGAATATTGCTCTGAAACGGGATGCGGTTTCCCTGATGCGCCTCAAACGGAAAGCGTATCCCATTCCGGAGCTCCAAAACGGGATGCGCTTTCCGCGCGGAAGAATTGTCGCAGCTGCGTTAAGCAGTGTCGCTCGTTACTCGCCCAGGATCAGCGCCGCGAGCTCTGCCTGGGTGTCCACCACGTAGTCGGCGCCGGCGGCCTCCAGCTCTGCACGGCCGCGGAAGCCCCAGCTGACGCCCGCGCTTTTAAGGCCGGCGTTGTGACCGGTCAGGATATCGACATTGGAATCGCCCACATAGAGCGTGGTTGCCGGGTCGGCGCCCAGCTCTTCCATCACATGCAGCGTAACGGGCGCTTCAGGCTTGGGGGGAAACGCATCGACACGGCCCTGCACCAGCGCAAAGCGCTCGGAACCAAAATACTTTTCGATAAGCGGAGCCGCCGAGACGTGGTCCTTGTTAGTGAGCACGGCAAGCTGAACGCCCGCGGCGCGCAAGCGGTCGAGCATCTCGATCGTGCCGGCATAGGGAGCGGTGTAGTCTTCCTTGTGCTCGCCGTAGTAAGCCCTAAACTCGGCAAGCGTCTGCTCAAACATGCGGCCGTCGCCTGCGTACTCGGCGGGCATAAAGCGCTCAACCAGCTTGAGCATGCCGTTTCCCACCTTGTAGCGGTACTCGTCAACGGCAAACGTGGGCCAGCCGTGCGCCTCGCAGGTATGGTTGCCGGCGGCCGCCAGGTCCTCGAGCGTGTTGAGAATGGTGCCGTCCAGGTCAAAGATCACATGGGAAAAAGCTGCTGCCATGGGTGCTCCTGCCGCTTGAGTTGTAAAACGCACCCCATGATACTGGGCATGCGTGCCGGGCATGTTTGGAATCTGAATATCTTTAATAGCCCTGAGCCTTTGTCGTTAGCAAATTCTCGGCAGCTGCTCTCCTACGAGCATGTCGAGGATGCGGGTCGAGCCCCAGCCGGTACGTACGCGCACGGCGGGTCGAGCGTCCGATCCAAGTGGCAGCACGCGGCCGATAATCGCGGCGTTCTCACCGTAGTGGGCGGCGCGCATGGCGGCCAGCGCCGCATCGGCTTGTTCGGCCGGCACGACGGCAACCATCTTGCCCTCGTTTGCCACCTGCAGCACATCGTAGCCGAGCATCTCGCAGGCGGCCTGCACGTCGGGACGCACGGGCACGGCATCCTCGTCGACCTCCATGGCAACGCCGCTGGCCTGTGCAAACTCGTTGAGTGTGGACGCCAGGCCACCGCGCGTGGGGTCGCGGAAGCAACGTGTGTCGGGTGCTGCGGAAAGCACATCGGCAATCAGGTGGTTGAGCGGCGCGGCATCGCTTTCGATGGTGCTCGAAAACGCCAGACCCTCGCGCTGACTCATGATGGCGATGCCGTGGTCACCCAGTGTGCCCGACACCAGGATGACGTCGCCGGGCCGGCAGTTTGCGCCGCTGAGCGCCACGCCCGCGGGTACCTCGCCCACACCGGCGGTATTGATATAGACGCCGTCGGCCCCGCCGCGCTCGACCACCTTAGTGTCGCCCGTGATTATGGACACGCCCGCTTCGTGCGCCGTTTCGGCCATCGTCTGCACAATCTGGTGGAGCTTATCCATGGGATAGCCCTCTTCGAGGATAAAGCCGCACGATAGGTAGCGCACGTTGGCGCCCGAGGTCGCGACGTCGTTGACGGTTCCGCACACGGCGAGGCGGCCGATGTTGCCACCGGGGAAGAACTGCGGCGAGACTACAAAGCTGTCGGTCGACATGGCGATGCGCCCGCTCGCGGGCAGCGCGGCGACGCCGGCGTCGTTGCCTTCGAGCAGCTCGGGCGACCCAAAGGCATCCAAAAAGACCTCATCGATGATGCGCTTCATCATCTGTCCGCCGGAGCCGTGGCCCAGCAGGACGGTGCTATCGGTAACGCTATGGGACATATCGAAAACTCCAATCGTGGGTGGAATTATATGGGTGAGGCGCAGCGTCGACTGGTCCGCCGTTCGTTAGAACGGCGGAACCTATTAGCCTCGGTAGCGGAAATATGCTGCGCAGCTGCCCTCGGAGCTCACCATGCAGGGGCCGACGGGATGCTCGGGCGTACAAGCGTGGCCGAACAGGGGGCAGTCGCTCGGCGTAATGGCCCCGCGCAGCACGTCGCCGCAGCGGCATCCGCGTGGCTCGACCGTTGGCTCGATGGACACGCCAAAGCGCATGCTGGCATCAAAGCGCGAGAATTCGGGACGAATGGCGAGTCCCGAAGCCGCAATCGACCCCAATCCGCGCCATGTGGTATCGCACGGCTCAAATACCTGCTCGACCAGCTGGCGCGCCACGGGATTGCCGTCGGCATTGACGCCGCGACGGTAGGCGTTGTCGATCGCGGGCTGCCCCTCAACAACCATCTGGACCAGCATGCAGATGCCCTGCAGGATATCGACCGGTTCAAATCCCGTGACCACGCCCGGGGTATTGAATTCGTCGACCAAAAAGCTAAAGGGCGCCAAGCCCGTGATGGTGGCGACGTGGCCCGGCAGGATAAAGCCGTCGATGGTGGTCTCGGGGTCGTTGGCGATGGCGCGCAACGCCGGCGGCGTGGCCTTGTGGGCGCAATAGACCGAGAAGTTCAAAAGCCCGCGCACCTCGGCCTCCAAGATGGCGGCGGCGATGGTGGGCGTCGTAGTCTCAAAGCCCACGCCCATAAAAATGACCGGGCGATCAGGGTTTTGCTCGGCAATGTCGAGCGCGTCGAGCGGGGAATAGACGATACGGATATCGCGCCCCGCCGCCTTTTGCGCAGCGAGCGAGGTGGATGATCCGGGCACGCGCATCATGTCGCCAAAGGTGGTGATGATGGCGCCGTCTATGTTGGCGAGCGCGATTGCGTGGTCGATGTCGCGGTTGGCGGTGACGCAGACGGGGCAGCCCGGGCCGCTCAGCAGCTTGAGCCCGGCCGGCATAATGGAGCGAAAGCCATAGCGCCCGATGCTCACGGTATGCGTGCCGCAGACTTCCATAAGGTTGATGGTGCGGTCGCCGACAAGCTCATGAATGCGCTCGATGAGCTCGCGAGCCAGCTTGGGATCGCGGAATGCCGAGAAATCGATACCGGAGCGCGCCGGCTGCTCGGGCGCCACTAGTAAGCCTCCGCCGGGTTGGTGGTCAGCTGGTCTTCTTCGACCAGCTCGGACATGGCATTAACAAGCTCGAGCGTTTCCTGTGCTTCCTGCTCGTCGACAATCTGGATGCCAAAGCCGGCGTGTACGAGAATATAGTCGCCAACCTGCGCCGTCGGCACGAGTCGCAGCGACACGGGGCGCTCGATGCCCATCATGTCGACGGTGGCCTTGAGGTCGTCGTCGCGTTTGACTACTTTACCGGGAACGGCAAGGCACATATTGTTCCCCTTTTATACGCTTTGCGCTGGACGGGCGCTCAATAATCCATCAGTTGATGGTAGCGCTCGCGGGCGCTGCGGGCAAACGCGCTACACCTGTGAGACGGCGGCTTGCGGGCTGGCCGAACAGCCTATTGTGGCGCGACCTGTGCGAGGCGAGTGCGTGCGACTGCTGCCTGACCGTAGGCGATGCAGCCGTCATTGACGGGTACGGTGTGGGGGACAAGGACAGTAAAGCCTGCGCTTTTGAGCTCGCGGGTGAGAAGCTGAAGCAGAAGTCGGTTCATGAACACGCCGCCCGAGAGCGCGACGGTGTCGATGCCCTCGTGCACGCAGATATCGCTGGCGATGCGCGCCGAGGAGCGCGCGACGGCGACATGGAAATCGAGTGCGAGCCTGTCGGCGGGCGCTCCGGCTTCAATTCCTCCCAAAAGTGCCTCAAAGAGCGCTTTCTGGTCCAGAACATAGGGGCCGTCCAGCCACGATGGGCCAGATGCGAAATAGCCGGCGTTGTCGTCGGGAAAATGGGCGATTTCGTTGTCGAGCGCGCGCCAGGCGGCGGCTTCGAGTTCTATGGCGGGTTCGCCCTCGTAGGTTGCCTTGTCGCAGATGTCCAGAATTGCTGCCGCGGCATCAAAGAGACGCCCCATGCTGCTGGTACGCGGGCTGTTGATGCCGCGCTCGATCATGGTGGCTGTCACGCTGCGCGTTTGCTCGTCGAGGCTGTCCAAAAGCCGAGCGGCACCTGGGTGCTCGAGCAGGCCGAGCTCACTGAGCAGGGCAAAGGCGTTGCGGCGGGCGTCGCGCACGGAGGCCGCCCCACCGGGGAGCGCCCAGGTGCGCAAATGCGCGGTGCGCTCAAAGCCGCCAAGGCTGGCAACAAGAAACTCGCCGCCCCAAATGGTCCCATCGGTGCCGGCGCCGGTGCCGTCAAAGGCGATGCCAAGGACGCGCGCGTCGGTTGTAAGCTGGCCCGCGGCGATGGCCTCGGCCATTACGCTCGCGATATGCGCATGATGGTGCTGCACCTCGACGAGCGGCAGATTGCATTTTCGCGTCTGCTCGCGCGCCCACTGGCCCGATAGATAGCTGGGGTGTAAATCGCAGGCCAAGGCGGCGGGCGCCAAGTCAAAGAGATCTTCCAAGCGCGTGCGCGCGGCGTTCCAGGCATCGAAGGTCCCGCCGTTTTCAACATCGCCGATATGCTGCGACACAAAACAGGTCGCCTCGCCGTTCGTCCCTTCACGCGTGAGCGTAATCGTGGCCTTTTGTTGCGGCCCGCAGGCGAGTACGCAGGACGGAGCGCGGTCGAGCGCCGGCAACGGCAGCGGTTGGGGTGCATATCCGCGAGCGCGGCGTACGGGCATAACGGCGCCGTCAACCACGCGCACTACAGAGTCGTCGTAGCGCGAGAGAATCGCGCGATCGTTGCCGAGCAACGCGTCGGCGATGCCGGCGGCAACGAGGTGTTCCCAGGCAAGGTCGTCGTCGGTCTCGATGGGTTCTTCGCTCAGGTTTCCGCTGGTCATGACGAGCGCGTGCATACCGCAGGCTTCTGCCGCGGCGAGCAACAGATGCTGAAGCGGCGTATAGGGGAGCATGACGCCGAGCTCGGGCAGGTCGCGCGCGACGGACGGTGCGAGTACGAGGGCGTCGGAAGAATCGCCGTCGTTCCCGCAAACAGCCCGCCGGCGCAGCAGCACGATGGGGCGGATACTGCCGGCGAGCAGATCGCGTTCAGCATCGTCGATATGGCACAGGCGCCCGGCATCGGCAAGACTGCGCACCATGACGGCAAGCGGCTTATTGCTGCGACGCTTGCGACGGCGCAGCTCGGCCACCGCCTGCTCGTTGGCAGCGTCACAGGATAGATGGAATCCGCCCAGGCCCTTGATGGCGACGATGCCACCGCTGGCCAGCAGCTCAACGCAGCGCTCGATGATAGCGTCGCTGGCCTCGCGTGTGGTGCCGACGGCCGGTGTCGCGGACGAATTCCCGCACGCATCGCTGTTTACAGCCTCGCGCCACGTAATATGCGGCCCGCAATCAAAGCAGGCATCGGGTTGCGCGTGAAAACGCCGGTCGAGTGGGTCGGCATACTCCGCGGCACACTTGGGACACATGGGGAAACGGTCCATCGATGTGGCCGCTCGGTCATAAGGCAGCGATCGGATGATGGTAAAGCGTGGGCCGCAGTTGGTGCAGTTGATAAAGGGGTAGTGATAGCGTCGGTCGGCGGGATCGAACAACTCGCGCAGACAATCGTCGCAGGTGGCGATATCGGGCGAGACGAGCGTCGTGTGCGCGGTCTGGTCCTGCGACGCCACAATGTGAAAGCCCTGCTCATCGGCAGT
Source organism: Collinsella aerofaciens (assembly GCF_040910185.1). Lineage (GTDB taxonomy): Bacteria > Actinomycetota > Coriobacteriia > Coriobacteriales > Coriobacteriaceae > Collinsella > Collinsella aerofaciens_BF. The sequence continues at coordinate 11,462 of NZ_JBDGBA010000003.1, forward strand.
GCTCCAGCCGCCAGGCTCCAAATCCGCAATATCGACTCGCTCAACGCGGGCCGCCGCGGGCGCATGCTCAGAAAGCGCGGCAACAAAAGCATCGAGCGCATCGGCCGGAGCGTGCGCCTCGATATGCACGCCGTCGCCCGCGTTGAGCACCCAGCCGCAAATGCCGTGCGCCATGGCCTCGCGATACACAAACGGTCGCATGCCAACGCCCTGCACAATGCCCGTTACATGGATATGCGCATGTCGCATGCGACCCTCCTTCGTTGAAATGTGTGCTGTTACAGCCCCAGGCTCTGCTTGGTGGCGGCGCACGTGAGTTCGCCGTGCTTAACGCCGCGCAGGCCCAGCAGGCGGTCGGCTAGTTCGTAGACGCGCTCGCCGCGACCCTTGAGTGCCAGGATTTCCAAGCAGTTGTGGTGATCCAAATGCACGTGCATCGTCGATACGATCTCGTCGGTGTAGTCGTGCTGCACCTCGTCCAGGCGGCGCGTCAGATCGCCGGTGTGATGGTCGTAGATCATGGTGAGCGACCCGATAACGTGCTCATCGGGCGTGCGCATCTGCTCTTTGGCGATCGAGGCGCGAATCAAATCGCGCACGGCCTCGGAGCGGTTGGCCACGTCGCCGCGGCGCCCGATCTGCTCGTCAAAACGGCGCAGCAGGTCGTCGGGTGCGGTAACCGAAAAACGGACCAGCTCGGAGCCGGAGCCACTACAGTGGCAGCCCGCGTCACCGTCCGCCCCGTGCGGATGCTCGTGCTCGTACCCGCAGCAGTGCTCGTGTTCGGCCACCTTACACCAGCTTCACGGAGCCGACGGAGTTGTGGTCGGCCTCGATGGCTTCCTCGTAGCCCTCGAGCGCGTCATGCGCCTCGTGGAGCGCGGCCATGGCGGCCTCGAGCTTGGCGCCGATGCGCTCCATGTCAAAATTCTCGGTCGCATGCAGCAGCTGATGGCTCCACTCGTGAGCGAGCTCGATGGTGTCGTCGACCTGCTTGACGCTCATGGCAAGCTGGCTCATGTTCATTCCGACGTCATGCATGGAAAATCTCCTTTTGTATGGGGCAGTTCAGTGGTTCAGATTTTACTACGCCCGCTCTGTGCGCAGCTGCATAAGAAAACGGGTGCGAGTCTGTGCGACCCGCACCCGTTCACTGGGGGCTGTTTGTGACTACCATACTATCCGTGGTTGCACTCGGTGCATCCAGAAGTCCGGCGAGCGGTGCAAAAGCGCTCATGGACGGCGGGTAAGTAACAAGCGTATTACAGATGCTTCTCCAGCAGCGCCTGCAGCCTCGCCTTGGGCAGAGCGCCAACCGAGCGGTCAATCTCCTCGCCGTTCTTAAACACAATCAGCGTGGGGATGCTCATGACGCCATACTTCATGGCCAGGTCCTGGTTGTCGTCGACGTTGCATTTGGCAACGGCAAGCTTGCCCGCCAGCTCATCGGCAACCTCGTCAACGATGGGCGAGAGGGATCGACAGGGCCCGCACCACGGTGCCCAAAAATCGACCAGCACGGGCAGGCTGTCGTTAACGATGGAATCGAAGTTCTCGGGGGTAATCTGATTAATGTCAGCCATGGTGACCTCCATAATGCGACGCGGCTTGGCCGCGTAAAACTCAGTACGACCGTGCTTATACCCAGCCGCCCGCAAAGCAACCACTCGTAGGCGGCTCTTTTATATAATGGTGGGCACGCAAACGATTGGAGAGCGCATGCCCACGTCACAAAGCCAGAAAAAAGAAGCCATCGCCCAGGCGACCGAGCAGGAGCTCGCATCGCTCGCGGGCCGTGGCGTGCGTATCGCGGGCAACGCGTGCTCGCCGATCGTGCTGGTCAAAGGCGATCTGGACGAGGCCGAGCGTTCGGGTGGCGAGCTTGCCGCCGGCCCGGATGGCGCGGCGTTGCGCAAGGCGCTTGGGGCCATCGGCTACGCGCCCGAGGATTTTTGCGTGCTGGCAAGCGTCGCCGGCGTGGGTGATGGGACGGTCGCGGTGGGCGAGACTCTGCCGTGCGAGCTGTTCCGTGAGGCGCTTGAGGCTTTGGACCCCGAGGCGGTGCTGCTGCTCGACAACAACGCGGCTGACGCCATGCGCGAGACCTACGCCGATATGCTCGTGGCGATTGATGACTTCGACACCGCCATGCTCAAGCCCGGCCTGGTCGCCCATGTGCAGGGCCGCCGCGTGCTCGCGCTCGATGGCTTTGAGGCGGCGCTGACCGACAAAGCGGCCAAGCAGCGCATGTGGGCCTACATCAAGCAGCTGACCCCGGCGGCCGCCCCGCTGTAGCGGATTGGCGCCGGCGAGCGATTGCCTGGCGGGCAAGGCGCGCCTCGAGATCGGCACCGCACTTCTACATCACGGCGCGCAGCTCAAACCGATCGCCGTTAATGCGGAACTGACAGTTGCCGTTCATGCGCTCCACGGCAAGTTTGATGCTCTTGGTGCCAAAGCCGTGGCCCGCATGCCGGGTCACGGGCATGCCGTCGACCATGCGCGGCGCGCGGTCAAACGTGTTGGAAACTAACAGCAGCAGCTGGCCGTCCTCTAATCGCAGGTCAAAGTCGACGAATCGCTTTCCCTGGGGCGCGGCGCTCGCGGCGGTGATAGCGTTTTCCAAGGCATTTGAGAGCACGCTAAACAGGTCGGCGTCACCTACGTGGATGGTTTCGGGTACGGCGGCGCGCAGGTTGGCGGCAATGCCGTTTCTATTGATATCCGAGTTAAATGACGAAAGCGCGATGTTTACGGTCTCGTTGGCGCAGAAGCGGCGTACGGCGGTGCGATCGCCGGCTTCGCAGAGTTCATCGATGCGTTTGAGCGCCTCGTCGGTGTGGCCCTCCTCAATTAAAGCGGCCAGGCCGCGTAGGAAGTGGCGCATATCGTGGCGAAGAATCGACAGCTCGCGCCCAGATTGACGCCAAGCCTCGAGCTCTTTGATGGCGGCGCTGTCGCGGGTTTCGAGCATCCAGCGCTCTCGCTCAGCGGTTTCCTTTTCTTCGTATTCGCGCAGGTAAACGGTAAGAAACATAAGATAGAAGGCGCAGAGCGCAAATGCCAAAAACTCAACCGTTACCACCGAGCCCGAGTGGAACAGCGTGGTGTAGACGTTGGTGGCATAGTCAAAGACGTAATAGACGAGCGGCAGGATTAAAAGGATGCCCAGCTCGGTGGTGCTTTTAATCGCCAAGCGCGGACCGATGTCGCCGGCCCAATGCAACAGGACGGCAAAGACGGCGAGTGTGGTCGCGATGCGCGCCAGATAGTACGCGATCTGAGAATCGGTTGCGGCAAATGCGGCGATGCCCATCCAATTGCTGAACTGGCAGCTCAGATAGGCACTCGTAATGCCGAGCACGGCAAGCAGCGGGCTCAGACGGTAGCGCGCGCACAAATAGATGACGAGCGGCAGATGCACGACGAGCGGATATACCTGGCGGGCAAAAAGCTCGCCGCCGACGGCATTGGCGAGGCCAAATGCGCATCCGGTTACGGCACCGACCAACACCAGTTCAAGCGCATGACGCCGGTTGATCTCGACACCGCACAGCGCCGCCGAGGCAAAGACGCCAAAGAGTAGCGTCGTGGCGTGGTGGATTGCCCAAAGGACCATTTCGACCGAGGAGACCATCAGTGTCTCCCACCCTCAAAGCGCGCCGCAAAGTAGGCGTCTTGGAATCCCTGCTTGCAGCTGCGCGAAAGCGGGATGCACGCGCCCGAGCGCATGACGATGTCCGTGCGGTCAAAGTGATCGATATTGCGCAGGTTGACCTGGTAGCTGCGGTGGCATTTAAAGAAGACCGCGTTTTGCTCCAAGCGGTCCTCGACGCTGCGGAACGACTCGAGTGCCTCGATATCGCGTCCGTCGCGCAGGTGGAAGACCACGTGCTTGTTGCGCGCCTCGGCATATTCGATGTCGGACAGGCGCAGGGCGTGGTAGCCAAAGGAAGTTTTGATCACGAGCTCGTCGGTTGCCGCCGGGCGCATGCTCGAAAGCTCGTCGAGTAACTGCGCCAGGCGTTCGTAAGTCACGGGCTTGAGCAGATAGTCGAAGGCGCGGACCTCGTAGGATTCAAGCGCGAACTCGGGCGACGAGGTGAGGAACACCAGGCGCACGGCGGTGTCGGCCTGGCGCAGTTCGCGTGCGGTGTCCATGCCGTTGACGAGCGGCATGATCATGTCGAGCAGAATGATGTCGGCGCGCGATGCGGCATGGCGGGCCAGCAGGTCCTCGCCGCGCGTGACGAGCGCAACATCGACCGTCGTGCCCGTCTCGGTCGACCAACGGTCGATCATCCGGTGCAGTCTATCTAGAAAAGCGACATCATCGTCGCAGGCAATAATCTTGAGCATTCTAAGCCCCCTTAGTAGTTCGATTTTGCCACATTGGGTGCGGACCGCTTGTGGGGGTGCGGACCGTTTGCGCCCCACGGCGTGCAACTCGCGCCAAGCGGTATTGCGGTGGCGAAAGATGCCTCCTGCGCCATCGAGAGCTCAGCTATCCTCAGCTTGCCAGTTCGAATATGGACCTGCCACATGATTGAATCTTTATTTCAACTTTACACCTAGGTTTACAGCTGTCTTGTCAGCTGTAAACCTAGGTGTCATACTAAAGCCCCAAGATTCGCCAAAAGAGAGGGGCCTTGATGGCACAGAGCGCGAACATGGATGCGTCGGAGCTTGCACGCGATATCGCGGCCGGCCTGGCATCGGCAACGACGGCAACGGAGCGTGCGGCACTGGTGCCCGCAGAGCTCGTCGAGGCCATTCAGCAACTAAAAACCCAACGTGACGCGGTAATCCTGGCGCACTACTACGTGGCGCCCGAGGTCCAAGCCGTTGCCGATTACGTCGGCGACAGCTTCTACCTGGCCAAGCTCGCCAAGAGCCTGCCACAGCGGACCATCGTGCTGTGCGGCGTGGAGTTTATGGGCGAGAGCGCCAAGCTGCTCAATCCCACTAAGACCGTGCTGCTGCCCGAGCCGGGCGCGGACTGCCCCATGGCTCACATGGTCAAGCGCGAGACGGTCGACGCGGCGCGCGCCGAGTACGGCGACGACCTGGCCGTGGTGTGCTACGTCAACTCCACGGTCGAGATCAAGAGCTGGAGCGACGTGTGCGTCACCAGCTCCAATGCCGTCAAGATCGTGTCCGAGCTGCCGCAGCAGCATATCCTGTTCATTCCCGACCAAAACCTGGGCCGCTTCGTAGCCGAGCAGGTGCCGCAAAAGCACATCATCCTCAACAACGGCTACTGCCCGCGCCATCACATTATCACCGTCGAGCAGATCGTCGACGCGACGGAGGCCCACCCCGACGCGCTCGTGCTGGCGCATCCTGAGTGCAAGGCCGACGTCCTGGCCGAGGCCGACTACATCGGCTCCACCGCCGGCATCATCAAGTACGCCGAGGAGTCCGACGCGAGCGAGTTCATTATCGTGACGGTCCGCGGCGTGCTCTACGAGCTCGAGCGCCGCTGCCAGGGCACCGGCAAGAAGTTCTACTTCCCCGCGGTGCAGCCCACCTGCGTCAACATGGATCTCATCACGCTCGAAAAGCTCGTGCGCTGCCTGGAGACGGGCGAGGGCGAGGTGCAGATCGGTGTGTCGGACGAGGCTGCCGACCAGGCAAAACTTACGCTCGACCGTATGCTCGAGTACGCAGCGCGCTAGAACAATGTGACATGAGGGGCAGTCCCTTATGCCACATTACAAGGGAGAGGATTCCTGTGAAAACCAAACAATACCCCGACATGGAGTGCGACGTCGTTATTGCCGGCTGCGGCGTGGCGGGCCTGTACGCAGCTCTCAACCTGCCGACGAGCACGCGCGTGATCATGCTCTCCAAGGGCTCGGTCGATGAGTGCGATTCGATGCTCGCGCAGGGCGGCATTTGCGTGCTGCCCGAAGGCTCGGACTACGATGCCTTCTTTGAGGACACCATGCACGCCGGTCATTACGAGAACCGCCGCGAGAGCGTCGACATCATGATCCGCTCGAGCCGCTCGGTCATCAACGACCTGCTGGCCATGGGCGTGGATTTTGAGCGCAAGGCCGACGGCAGCCTCAACTTTACCCGCGAGGGCGCGCACAGCCGTCCGCGCATCGCCTTCCATGCCGATATTACCGGCAAGGAGATCACGACCAAGCTGCTCCAGGCCGTTCGCAAGCTGGATAACGTGCAGATTTTGGAGCACGTGGCCATGACCGACATCCTAACGGGCGAGCGTGACGGTGCCACGGTGTGCACCGGCGTCGTCGCCGTTCCCGTGGACGAGAACAACTCGGTTCGTCCCGCCGACGAGCTGGTAAATACCGCCGAGGGCGCGCATGCCGGCGAGCCGTTTAAGATCCATGCCCGCCACACGCTGTGGGCAACGGGCGGCATCGGCGGCGTATACGACCATTCGACCAACTACCCGCAGCTCACGGGCGATGCCTGCTACATCGCTCAGGAGCATGGCATTAAGATGGAGCATCTGGACTACGTGCAGATTCACCCCACGGGACTGTTCTCGCCGCAGCCGGGTCGCACCTTCCTGATCAGCGAGAGTTGCCGCGGCGAGGGCGCGATTTTGCTCAACGCCGCCGGCGAGCGCTTTACCGATGAGCTTCAGCCGCGCGATGTGGTCGCCGCCGCTATTCGCGAGCAGATGAAGCAGGACGGTGCCGAGCACGAGTGGCTGAGTTTTGCCCCCGTCGAGCGCGATGTGGTGACCGGGCACTTTGCCAACATTCGCGCGCGCTGCCTGGAGGACGGTCGCGACATCTTGGACGAGCCCATTCCCGTTACGCCCACGCAGCACTACTTTATGGGCGGCGTATGGGTCGATAAGGACGGCCGCACTTCGATGCCAGAGCTCTACGCCGCGGGCGAGACGGCTTGCAATGGCGTTCACGGCAAGAATCGCCTTGCATCAAACAGCCTGCTCGAGGCGCTGGTCTGGGGTCGTCGCGCCGCGTGGTGCATGCGTACCGGCGAGTCGCTGGCCGTGGAGCAGGCGGGCGATCCCGCGCTCGATGGCCGTCATCGCGCTCTGAGCGCCGACACCCTGGCAATCGATGATTTGGCCCGTGCTGCCGGCACGCAGGCCGTGGAGGAGTAGACCATGAATCCCATTACCATGAAGCTCGTCGCCGATGATCTGATTCTGCAGGCCCTGCGCGAGGACATCACGTTCGAGGACGTGAGCACGGCGAGCGTGTGTCCCACGGCGCGCCCCGCCACGGTGGAGCTTATCGCCAAGGCCGACGGCATCATCGCCGGCTTGGATGTGTTTGCCCGCACCTTTGAGTTGCTGGATCCGCAGAGCTCGGTGCTGCTCGACGTTGCCGATGGCGACGAGGTGCACGCCGGCGACCATGTGGGTCAGGTGCGCGGCGACGCGCGCGTGCTGCTTTCGGGCGAGCGTGTGGCGCTCAACTACCTGCAGCGCATGAGCGGCATCGCTACCTATACGCACCAGATGGCTGCAGCGCTCGAGGGCACCAAGACTGTGCTCGTCGACACGCGCAAGACCACGCCGGGTATGCGCGTGTTTGAGAAGGCGGCGGTCGAGATCGGCGGCGGCAGCAACCACCGCTACAACCTGTCGACGGCCGTCATGCTCAAGGACAACCACATCGATGCCGCCGGTGGCGTGGCGCGCGCGATCGAGATGGCGCGCGCCCATGCGTCGTTTACCACGACGGTCGAGATTGAGTGCGAGAACCTGGACATGGTGCGCGAGGCTGTGGAGGCCGGCGCCGACATCATCATGTTCGACAACATGACCCACGACGATATGGCTGCCGCGATTGAGCTTATCGCCGGCCGCGCCAAGACCGAGTGCTCGGGCAACGTGGACGCCAGCAATATCCGCGCGCTCGCCGACCTGGGCGTTGACTTTATTAGCTCGGGGGCGCTGACTCACTCTGCGCCGATTCTCGACCTCTCGCTCAAGCACCTGCGTCTGTTGGACGGTAAATAATGGACGCCCGCGAGCGTCGCCGTGCCATCATGGCCGTGCTCGAGGGAGCCAAGGGACCCGTTTCGGGCAGCGCACTTGCCCGCGAGGTGGGTGTGAGCCGCCAGATTGTCGTGCAAGACATCGCTCTGCTGCGCGCCGACGGGCACGATATCGTGGCGACCAACCGTGGTTATGTGCTGCAGGAGGCCCCCAGCAGCCCCGCTGTGCCCACGCGCTTGGTCAAGGTTCGCCACAGCGTGGAGCAGGCGGGCGATGAGCTCACGAGTATCGTCGACGCCGGCGGCTCCGTGCTCAATGTGATCGTCAATCACCGCGTATACGGTAAGATCACGGCTGATCTGGACATCCGCAATCGCCGCGATGTCGAGCGCTATCTGCGCGATATCGAGAGCGGCAAGAGCTTTCCGCTGCTAACGGTGACCAGCGGCTACCACTTCCATCGCATCGCCGCGGAGGATGAGCAAACCCTCGACGAGATCGAGGCCATGCTCAAAGAGAAAGGCTACCTAGCCGATTTAATGCCCTACGAGGATGATTTGTCCTAGCCCGACACCGTCCCCAATTAGCTGCCCACATATGCAAAAGGAGGCCTCCGCGGCGATGCGGAGGCCTCCTTTTTGTGCACGGTGTACTTGTGAGTGTGCAAATGGGGGAGTTGTTACTCCTCGACGATCTCGGTGATCGCGCCGGCGGGGCAAGCGTCCTGGCAAGCGCCACAGGCGACGCAGGAGTCCTCGTCAGCGACGGTAGCGACGTCCTGGAGCTCCAGAACGCCAGCGGGGCAGGAGTCGACGCAAACGCCACAAGCGATGCACTCGTCGGCATCAATTACGGGATGAGCCATGGTAGTTTCCTCTCTGTTGACCGACGCTACAGGCGATGCGCGCCGGTTTGATTCGGGCAAAAACATACCACGGGAGCGACCGTTTGCAATACCCTCTGGCCGGCATCTTCATACCGTTCGCCGAGTATGCCAAGGTTTACTAAAAAATGCGCAGGTGGGGCCGTTGAGCTGCGCAAATGTTAGCTAAAGGTGACTTGAAATATTGAGCTATTGAGCGCGTCTGCGGAAAGGGCATCCCGTTATTTGGCCGAAAACCGGGTCGCAGTTTCCGGTTAGGCCCGCTAGCGGAAAATGCGAGCCGGTATCAGCTCTCAAAACGGGATACGGTTTTCGGTTGAGCCTTCAGACGGAAACTGCGACCCGGAATCCACGCTCAAACTGGGATGAGCTTTCCGCAAGACGGCCCCCAGGCACCCCCGGACGCAAACCTCAGCCATCTCTACATAGATCTCGATAGATTTGCCGAGAACTCAATCAGCGCATCTACCTGCGCATTTAAGAACCTAAACTCTCAGCAATAAGAAATCTTATATGAATTGACTTAGATTTTGTATATTCCGGCCCATAAGGGGATACACTACATCCTGAAAGACAAGCCGAAACACCGCTCGGCAGACCGCCGAGTCGGTGCAAACGCACAAGAGAGAGGGAATTTCTAATGGGCAAGATTCTTGGTATCGACCTTGGTACTACTAACTCCGCAATGGCCGTTCTCGAGGGCGGTTCTCCGACCATTATCGTGAACGCCGAGGGCGACCGCACCACCCCGTCCGTCGTGGGCTTCCGTGCCGACGGCGACCGCGTCGTGGGTAAGGCCGCTAAGAACCAGGCTGTCACCAACCCCAAGAACACCGTGTTCTCCATCAAGCGCTTCATGGGCCGCAAGTACTCCGAGTGCACCTCCGAGATCAAGACCGTGCCGTACGAGGTCAAGGAGGGCCAGGGTGGCCGTGCCGTCGTCGACATCGAGGGCAAGGACTACACCGCCGAGCAGGTGAGCGCCATGACGCTCGCGAAGATGAAGGCTGACGCCGAGAAGTATCTGGGCGAGACCGTCACCGACGCCGTCATCACCGTCCCGGCCTACTTCAACGACGCCCAGCGTCAGGCCACCAAGGACGCCGGTAAGATCGCCGGCCTCAACGTCAAGCGTATCGTCAACGAGCCGACCGCTGCTGCTCTTGCCTATGGCCTGGACAAGCAGGGCACCGACCAGCGCATCCTGGTCTTCGACCTGGGCGGCGGCACCTTCGACGTCTCCATTCTCGACCTCGCCGACGGCGTGTTTGAGGTTCTGTCCACCTCGGGCGACAACCACCTGGGCGGCGACGACTGGGATCAGCGCGTCATCGACTGGATGGCCGATAAGTTCCAGCAGGAGAACGGTGTCGACCTGCGTCAGGACCCCATGGCCCTGCAGCGTCTGAAGGAGGCCGCCGAGAACGCCAAGAAGGAGCTCTCCGCGGCGCAGCAGTCCACCATTAACCTGCCGTTCATTACCATGAACCAGTCCGGCCCGCTGCACCTCAACTACACGCTGACCCGCGCCGAGTTCGAGAAGATCACCCGCGACCTGCTCGAGCGCTGCAAGCAGCCTGTCACCAACGCCCTGCGCGACGCCAAGCTTAAGCTCTCCGATCTGACCGAGGTCATCCTCGTCGGCGGCTCCACCCGTATGCCCGCCGTCCAGGAGCTCGTCAAGACTATGACCGGCAAGCAGCCCAACATGTCCGTGAACCCCGACGAGGTCGTTGCCGACGGCGCTGCCGTCCAGGGCGGCGTGCTCACCGGCGACGTCGAGGGCATCCTGCTGCTCGACGTTACCCCGCTGTCGCTGGGCGTCGAGACCATGGGCGGCATCATGACCAAGATGATCGACCGCAACACCACGATCCCGACCTCCAAGACCGAGGTCTACTCCACCGCTGCCGACAACCAGACCAGCGTCGAGATCAACGTGCTCCAGGGCGAGCGTGAGCTTGCCCGCGACAACAAGTCGCTCGGTAAGTTCCAGCTGACCGGTATCCCGGCTGCCCGCCGCGGCGTGCCGCAGATCGAGGTCACCTTCGACATCGACGCCAACGGTATCGTCAAGGTCTCCGCTAAGGACAAGGGCACCGGCAAGGAGCAGCAGATCACCATCTCCGGCTCCACCGCTCTGTCCGACGACGAAGTCGATCGTATGGTCAAGGACGCCGAGGCTCATGCCGAGGAGGACAAGAAGCAGAAGGAAGAGGTCGAGGTCCGCAACCAGACCGACAGCCTGTGCTACTCCACCGAGCAGACCCTCAACGAGCTGGGCGACAAGGTTTCCGCTGACGTGAAGTCCAAGGCCGAGGCCGCTATCGCCGACGCCAAGAAGGCGCTCGAGGGCTCTGACGTCGAGGCCATCAAGGCCGCCGGCGAGTCCCTGCAGTCCGTGGCCTATGAGCTGGCCCAGGTTGTCTACGCCGACGCTCAGCAGCAGACCGACGGTGCCGCCGGCGCCCAGCCTGCCGACGATGACGTCGTCGATGCCGACTACGAGGTTGTGGACGACGAGGACAAGTAATCATGTCCGCCCGTAAAGCTCGCACGGAGGCGGCTGCCGCTGGCGCCGCCCCCGTTGACTCTGAGGAGAAGGACGTGAAGATTCCCGTAGAGGCCGTCGACGATACCGAGGCCAACGAGGCCGCGGCCGCCGAGGCTGCCGAGAACCAGGTAGAGGATTCCAACAAGGAGGCGACGATGACCGAGGACGAGATGGTGGAAGCTGCTATCCGCGCCGGTGAGGAAGCCGCCGACAACGACTTTAAGCTCAAGTTCGAGCAGGCCCAAAAGGAGCTCGCCGACGTGCGCAGCGAGCTCGATGCTGCGGCAGAGGCTCAGAAGGCCGCAGAGGACAAGGCAAAGGACGCCACCGAGCGCACCGCCCGTCTGCAGGCCGACTGGGAGAACTTCCGTCGCCGCACCGCCAATGAGCGTATCGCCGAGCGCGAGCGCGCGACCGAGAAGCTTGTCACCGCGCTGTTGCCGGTGATCGACGATATCGAGCGCGCGATTGACCATGCCCGCAGTCAAGAGCTTTCCGACGACTTTAAGCAGTTCGTCGATGGCGTTGACGCGGTACATGCCAAGCTGCTCGACGTGTTCGCGCACGAGGGCGTTGAGCCAATCGACCCCAAGGGCGAGGCGTTCGATCCGCTCGAGCACCAGGCCGTGGGTCGCGTCGAGGACGCGTCGCAGTACGACGAGACCGTCAACGATGTGTACCAGAAGGGCTACCGCATGGCGGATCGCATCCTGCGTTCCGCGATGGTGACGGTGACCTACGGTGGCGAGAAGCGCCCCGCACCGGAGCCCGAAGCGGCGCCCGAGGATGCTACGGCCGATACGGCCGAGAGCACCGAGGAGTAATTGAGAGGGGCCCCGGGGCAACACCCGGGGCCCTTTCTGGCCTAGTGCCATATGAAAGCATGGGCCGTCGTCTGCATGGGCGGCGGACGTAACAGGAGAGGAGCTACGATGGCTGCAGGCAAAACCTTCTATGACATCCTGGGCGTATCCAAGAGCGCCTCCGACAAAGAGATCAAGAGCGCGTTTCGCAAGCTCGCGCAAAAATATCACCCCGATGCCGGCGGCGATGAGGCCAAGTTCAAGGAGATCAGCGAGGCCTACGAGACGCTTTCGGACGAGAAGAAGCGCAAAGAGTACGACCAGATGCTCATGTTTGGCGGCATGCCGGGCGCGGGCGGCGCGTATAGCGGTGGCTACGGAGCCAGTGCCGGCGCGAGCGGCTGGGGCGATATCTTTGACAGCATCTTTAGCGGCAACGGCGCCTGGGGCAGCGATTGGGGCTCGGGCTTTGCCGGGGCCGCGGGCGCTGCCGGTGCCGGTGCGGGCCGCAACCGCGCGCGCAAGGGCGGCGACCTGTCGCTGACTGTCGACGTGACGGCCGAGGACGCGTTTCGCGGCGTGACGCACAAGGTCACCTACCGCATTCCCTCGACGGGCGAGCAGCAGACCATTACGGTCTCGGTCCCTGCGGGCGCGGTCGATGGCGGCAAGCTGCGCTACAAGCGTCGCGGCGAGTATGGCGTTGCCGGCGGCGAGCGCGGCGACCTGGTCGTGACCACGCACGTGGAGGAGCATCCGCTGTTTAAGCGTAAAGGTGCCGACGTGACCATGGAGGTACCGGTCTCGGTCTATGAGGCGGCGCTCGGCTGCACGGTGGACGTGCCGACGCCCGGCGGTGCGACGGTTCGTTTGAAGGTGCCCGCGGGTACCCAGACGGGCAAGAAGTTCCGCTTTAAGGAAATGGGGGCGCCCGACGTTAAGCACCGTGGCCGCACGGGCGCGCTGCTCGTCGAGATCAAGGTGCAGGTCCCCACGAACCTATCCGATGACGAGCGCGATGCCATGACCAAGCTGCGCGAGGCCGACACGCGCGATTATCGCGAGAAGGTCAACCGTTACAAGGCGACGTACTAGGGCGGTCGTGGCGCACACCCGCGCCCGCGGGCTTATGATGGACGATAACGAGACGGAAAGGGGTCAGGTAGCATGGCCGAGGACAATAGGAATAAACCGCTGTACATGATCAGCGTGGCGGCCGAGTTGACCGGCATGCATCCGCAGACTCTGCGCGTCTACGAGTCCAAGGGCTTGGTGAACCCCCAGCGCTCGGGCGGCAACACGCGCCTGTATTCGCGTGCCGATATCGAGCGCCTAGAGCTCATCAACCAGCTGACCGACGAGGGTATCAACCTCGCCGGCGTGGTGCGCATTCTCGATATGAAGGAGCGTGCCGAGGAGCGCGAGCACGAGAACGAGAAGCTCCGCGCCCGCGTACGCCAGCTCGAAGATGAGCTGCACGAGTACAAGATGCAGAAGAAGATCACCGCCCTGGCCCCGCGCGACGGCTCAGTCAACCCCGAGCAAGTCATGCGCAAGCTGCTGGGCGCCGGCGGGGATTTGTAGTTACGCGGGTTTACCAACCCGCGTAACGGGCCGACGCTGCGCGCCGCCCAGAGCGACAATTTGTCATTCAAAAGGCAAGGCATGACCAGAAGGTCTATGCCTTGCCTTTTTCATGCCAACTTGTTTGCTCTGGGCGGCGCTCGCTGTCCGTCCTCTACCTGCGGCGTTGCCTTGCTCCGGATGCGGTGGTCATTGGGGACGTTCTTAAATGACTAGTTAAAGGGGACATTCTTGCGGCACTTGGCACTTGGGGACGTTCCTTTTGTGCCGGCACTTTGGGACACTCCTTGTCCAGAGAGTGATGCAAGGGGCTCGTCCTTTGCTTTACCGAGATAAAGTGAACGTGTAGATTCGTAACCCACTCGCAACCGTTCTATGGCACGATATTGAACGAATGTATGCTATGCGCCCAAATCTTTTGGGCAGAGTGGGAGACAGTATGGTCAAGCTGTACGAGGACGGCATCTACCTGCGTAACGGCAGTGAGGTTGTGCCTGTGGCCGAGGCTGCCGAGCGCGGTATTACGCAGACGCCCGAGGATGCCAAGCGCGGCACCATCGCGTATTCGATCCTTCAAGCACACAATACGTCCGGCGACCCCGAGGCGCTCAAGATTCGCTTCGACGCCATGGCGAGCCACGACATCACCTTTGTCGGCATCATCCAGACGGCGCGCGCCTCGGGCATGGAGCAGTTCCCGCTGCCTTACGTGCTTACCAACTGCCATAACTCGCTGTGCGCCGTGGGCGGCACCATCAACGAGGACGACCACGTCTTTGGCCTTTCCGCGGCCAAGAAGTACGGCGGCATCTTCGTCCCGCCGCACATCGCCGTCATCCACTCCTTTATGCGTGAGAACTTCGCTGGTTGCGGCAAGATGATCCTGGGTTCCGACTCGCACACCCGCTACGGCGCCCTGGGAACCATGGCCGTGGGCGAGGGCGGCGGCGAGCTGGCAAAGCAGCTGCTACACGACACCTACGATGTTGCCTATCCCGGCGTTGTCGCCATCTACCTCACGGGCGCCCCGCGCCCCGGCGTTGGCCCGCACGACGTGGCGCTCGCCATCATTCGTGCCGTCTTTGCCAAGGGTTACGTTAAGAACAAGGTTATGGAGTTCGTGGGCCCCGGTATCGCGAGCATGACGACCGACTACCGCAACGGCGTCGACGTCATGACCACCGAGACCACCTGCCTGTCGAGCATCTGGGCCACCGACGAGGACACGCACGCGTTTTTGACCATGCACGGTCGCGGCGAGGACTACCGCGAGCTCAAGCCCGCCGATGTTGCCTACTACGACGGCTGCGTCGAAGTCGATCTGTCGAGTATCAAGCCCATGATCGCGCTGCCGTTCCATCCTTCTAACGGCTTTGAGATCGACGAGCTCAACGAGAACCTCGAGGACATCCTGCATGAGGTGGAGCTCGAGGCCGTCAAGATCGGCGAGGGCAAGACGCACTTTAGCCTGCTCGACAAGATCGTCGACGGCAAGTTGCACGTGCAGCAGGGCGTTATCGCCGGCTGCTCGGGCGGCAACTACGACTCCGTGGTCCAGGCTGCTCGCGTGCTCAAGGGCGCCAACACCGGCTGCGGCGAGTTCTCGCTGTCGGTCTATCCCACGAGCCAGCCCGTGGCACTCGAGCTTACACGCCGCGGCTACATCTACGACCTTATGGAGGCCGGCGCGATTGTGCGCACGGCGTTCTGCGGCCCGTGCTTCGGCGCCGGCGACACGCCTGCCAACAACGGTCTGTCCATCCGCCACACCACGCGCAACTTCCCCAACCGCGAGGGTTCCAAGCCGGGCAATGGCCAGCTGAGCGCCGTGGCCCTGATGGACGCTCGCTCCATTGCGGCGACGGCTGCCAACGGCGGCGTCCTGATGCCGGCGACCGACCTGCCCGAGGAGACTTGGGACGAGGCCTGCGAGTACACCTTTGACGACGCGCCGTACAAAAAGCGCGTGTATTGGGGCTTTGGCAAGGCGGAGCCTGCCGACGAACTGGTCGAGGGTCCCAACATCAAGCCGTGGCCCGCGATGGAGCCCCTCGGCGACGATATCCTGCTCAAGGTGTGCTCTAAGATCATGGACCCGGTCACCACGACTGACGAGCTCATTCCTTCGGGCGAGACGAGCTCCTTCCGCTCCAACCCGCTGGGCCTGGCAGAGTTTACGCTGAGCCGCCGCGACCCGGCCTACGTGGGCCGTTCCAAGGAGGTCGACGCCGTGGAGAAGCGCCGCGTGGCTGGCGAGTCCGCGGGTGACCTGGCAGCACTCGATGCCGAGCTTGCCAGCGTGTTTGAGGCGTTGGCCGGCGCGGGTGTCGCGGCAGATGCCAAGGCGACCGAGTACGGCTCCATGCTCTACGCCAAGAAGCCCGGTGACGGTTCTGCCCGCGAGCAGGCTGCGAGCTGCCAGCGCGTAATTGGCGGCCTGGCCAACATCGTCCACGAGTACGCCACCAAGCGCTATCGCTCCAACGTGATGAACTGGGGCATGGTGCCCTTCCAGATGGAGGCCGAGCCCAACTTTGAGGTGGGCGACTACGTCTTCGTGCCGGGTATCCGCGCCGCGCTCGACGGCGACCTAAAGGGGATCACCGCCTACGTGGTGCGCGCCGACAGTGCGGTCGAGCAGATCGAGCTCTACATTGCCGATATGACGGCAGAGGAGCGTGCCATCGTCAAGGCCGGCTGCCTGATCAACTACAACAAGTTCAAGGCCGCTGCCGAGTAACGTTGCTGTACGCCCCGGACACACCTTTCCCTCGTGCTCACGCGCTTCGCGAGGGTCGCCCGAGGGAAAGGTGTGTCCGGGGCTACCGCGACGTTCTCGTTGGGTCTTGAGGGACGCTGATAAATAGACTTGTTTGATGCCGCCTCCTTTTATTGGGGCGGCTTCTTTTTGTCGAAAACCACCACGAAGGGGTAGGCGCCTTTGCGGTGGTTCCGTTTGTCTCGACCTGTAACATCTGGGCCCCTATTTGACGAGCGGCTGTTACAGATTGAGACAAACGATCGCCGCCGATCATTTCATCTCAATCTGTAACATCTAGGATCGAAAAGGGCCGCTAGATGTTACAGATCGAGACAGTGGAACATCGGAACCGAAACCACCACAAAGGTGCCTGCCTGGCGGGTCCTTATTTCGATGGGGCCCAGGTTATTTCATCGTCAAATAGCCAAGTGCGTGCTGAGCCACTGTCGCGCGCTGTCTGTGGATCGGGCTCGCAAGTTTGTTCGTAGGCATCCTCGGTACACCGATCCATAAAATCGACGACTGCCGTCTGGTCGCCCTCCATGACGTAGATTACGTCGCCATCCGAGATATAGACCCCCGGTCCTTCATTGTCCACGCAGCCGGGGTCGTATGAGACGTTGCACAATTTGCTCCCGTTTGCCGCATCGAGCTCAAGGGTCGAATGATACCCGCCAACCATTTGGCCGTTCTTGGCTCGATATGTTGCGGCGCCGTACCACCGCTTAAACGTCTTGCCTTTGAGTAAACTGGTTGCCTTGCCGATAAGCTGCTCATCTTGGGTATAGCGCGTGGCTCCAAGTTCGATTCGGGGATAGTTACTGACCCCAAGCGCTGCGGGCGTACCGTCGAAATCGACGGTGATCGAATCGGGTTTGACGATATCGGTGAGGATTTCGATGGGGTAGCTTACGGTTTCAACCGCCGCCTGCGTTGCCGAGGCAGGGAGAAATGCGAGATAGATAATTCCTACGCCGACTGCGGTAATCGCAAACGCTAAGACGAGCAGGCCGATATAGGTGGAGCGTTTCACGGCGGGTACCTCGCAAACAGTATGCATTCATTAAGATAAGTGATACCAGCTTACGACAATATTCAAAAGAAAGCGATCGGTCGAAATGACGGGGCGAAAAGGCCCTATTGGGCTTCGATTTGACCTCTAATAGGAATATTTGCCTCCCCTCATTCTGGGCGAGGGGTCAAAATTGAGTTCACGAGTTTTGCGCAATACTATTCTCACTAAACCCGCTATTTTTACTATAAGCACTATAAAAACGACAGGGACGATGACGAGAGTATTGTGGCGTACGATAACCAAGCCGTTTAAGCCGGCACCCTTGTCTTGAATCGCCATCTATATCTGCGCGAACGGGCTATCGGTGGCTCTCGATTTTGTCGCTGTGCTCTCGTTGGATCTTGGGATCGCCAAACGTAGACTGGGCTTGATGTCGCCTCTTTTAATCGGGGCTGATTCTTCTCTGGACCACCACAAAGGGGACGGGCATCTTTGTGGTGGTTCTTGGTTTGTCTCGATCTGTAACAGTTAGACCCTAATTTGCCGAGTAGATGTTACAGATTGAGACAAACGGGCGCCGTTGGTCATTTCGTCTTGATTTGTAACATCTGGAGCCATAAACAGTCGCTAGATGTTACAGATTGAGATAGTAAGGGGACGAGGCCGCAGTGGGTGAGCGTGCCTGCCCCTATCTCTCAATCACTCAGAAAATCTTATATATAGAGACTTAGATTTGTGTATAAGATCGCGCAAAGCTGGCAACAATACTTCTCGAACAACGTGAAGCCGCCCCGTAGGGCGGCCGCCCCAAGAGAGGTGATTCCATGAGAATCGATAAGCTAGCAATGACGTCGCGCGAGGCGTTGCAGACCGCCATGAGCACGGCTGCCGACGCGCAGGCCGGCGCGGTGGAGCCGATTCACCTGCTGTCCGCCCTGCTCGGTGCCGGCGAGCGCAATATCTCCGTGATCATCGAGCGCATCGGTGCCGACCCGGCTCAGCTTGCACGCTCCACGCAGGATGCCATTGACCACGCGCCCAAGGTTTCCGGCGAGGGTCAGCAGATGGGTCTTTCCAACGAGCTCGTCCGCGTTATCGAGAAGGCCGAGAAGAAGGCCACCAAGATGGGCGACAGCTTTGTGGTGACCGAGCATTTGCTGATGGCGCTTGCCGAGGACAAGGGCGAGGCCGGTCGTGTACTGCGCGACGCCGGCGTCACCAAGGAGCGCATCGAGCAGGTCTACGAGGAGCTGCGCGGCGATGACCGCGTGACGTCCGCCGAGGACAAGACACAGTTTGAGGCGCTGGAGCAGTACGGCCGCAATATCTGCGACCTTGCCCGCGCCGGTAAGCTCGACCCGGTCATCGGCCGTACCGACGAGATTCGCCGTACCATCCAGGTCCTGTCCCGTCGCACCAAGAACAACCCCGTGCTCATCGGCGAGCCGGGCGTCGGCAAGACGGCCATCGTCGAGGGCATCGCCCAACGTATCGTGGCCGGCGACGTGCCGAGCACCCTGCGCGACCGCGACCTCATCGAACTCGACATGAGCGCGTTGGTCGCCGGCGCCAAGTACCGTGGTGAGTTCGAGGACCGCTTGAAGGCTGTGCTCAAGGAGGTACAGAAGTCCGAAGGCAAGGTCATCCTGTTCATCGATGAGCTCCACACCATCGTGGGCGCTGGTGCCACCGAGGGCTCCATGGACGCCGGCAACATCCTCAAGCCGGCGCTTGCCCGTGGCGACTTGCACGCGATCGGCGCGACCACGCTCGACGAGTATCGCAAGTACATCGAGAAGGACGCGGCGCTCGCCCGTCGTTTCCAGACCGTTATGGTGAGCGAGCCTACCGTCGAGGACACCATCTCGATCCTGCGTGGCCTCAAGGAGAAGTACGAGATCTTCCACGGCGTGCATATCACCGATGGCGCGCTCGTGGCTGCCGCCGACCTCTCCGATCGCTATATCGCCGACCGCTTCCTGCCCGACAAGGCCATCGACCTGGTCGATGAGGCCGCAAGCCGCCTGCGCATGGAGCTCGACAGCATGCCGGTCGAGATCGACGCCACCACGCGTCAGCTCACCCAGCTGCAAATCGAGGAGCAGGCGCTCATGAAGGAGACCGACGACGCCTCCAAGGAGCGTCTGGAGGCCCTGCGCCAAGAGATTGCCGAGGTCCAAGAAAAGCTCAACGTGCAAAAGGCCGGCTGGCTCAACCAGAAGAACGCCATCGACCACGTGCAGGAGCTCAAGGGCCAGCTCGACGAGGCCAAGAGCGAAGAGGAGCGCGCGACGCGCAATGGCGACCTGGGCCGTGCGTCCGAGCTGCGCTACTCCGTGATCCCGGGCTTGCAGCAGCAGATTCAGGATTCCGAGGCCGCGCTCGAGGCGCAAAAGCAGCAGGACGGCGAGGGCCTGAACGAGCAGGTGACCTCCGATGAGATCGCCGAGGTCGTGAGCGCTTGGACCGGTGTGCCCGTCTCCAAGATGATGCAGGGCGAGCTCGACAAGCTGAAGGGCCTGGAGGGCGAGCTGCATAAGCGCGTCATCGGCCAGGACGAGGCGGTCTCCGCTGTCGCCGCGGCCGTGCGCCGCAGCCGTGCGGGTCTCTCCGATCCGGACAAGCCCATCGGCAGCTTCTTCTTCCTGGGCCCCACCGGCGTGGGCAAGACCGAGCTCGCCAAGGCGCTGGCCGAGTGCCTGTTCGATGACGAGCGCGCGCTCGTGCGTATCGACATGTCCGAGTATATGGAGAAGTTCAGCGTCCAGCGTCTGATTGGTGCGCCCCCGGGATACGTGGGCTACGACGAGGGCGGTCAGCTCACCGAGGCCGTGCGCCGTCGTCCGTACTCTGTGATCTTGCTCGACGAGATGGAGAAGGCTCATCCGGATGTCTTTAACGTGCTGCTGCAGGTACTTGATGACGGTCGTCTGACCGATGGCCAGGGTCGCCAGGTGTCCTTCAAGAACACGATTATCATCATGACGTCCAACGTGGGCTCCAAGGCCATCGCCGATCTGTCCGGTAAGGACGAGGAGGAGATGCGCCATCAGGTCGACGCTGCCATGGCTCAGACCTTCCGCCCCGAGTTCCTCAACCGTATCGACGATATCGTGGTGTTCCATCCGCTCGGTATGGCGCAGATCGAGAAGATCGTCGACATCCAGCTTGCCGACGTTCGCGCGCGTCTGGCCAAGGAGCGCATGACGCTTGCCATCACCCCGGCGGCCAAGCAGATGCTCGCCGTGGGCGGCCTGGACCCGGTCTTTGGCGCCCGTCCGCTCAAGCGTCTGGTTCAGCGCGAGGTCGTGGATGCCATCGCCGCCGCTATCATCGACGGCACGGTGCGCGAGGGCGATCAGGTGACGGTCGATGCCGACAAGGACGGCGGCTTTACCGTCGTGTGCGACAATACGCCGGCGGCCACCTACGAGGTCCCCGACGCCGAGTAGATTTATGGGACATGCCTTAAAATCTGCCAGCCGTCTCTAAACGCCAAGGGCGGCGGATCCAATTGGGTCCGCCGCCCTTTTTCGTGCGACAATCGATAATGTTGAACGGATGCGATGCAAGGAGCTATGCAGATGAAAGACGAGATCAAGACAAGTGCGCCGGCGACCGATGCCGCACTCGCCGCACCCAAGCCTGTGCCTAAGCCGGCACCCAAGCCGCGCGACCCCTACATCCGTGCCGAGAACGAGGACGACGACGGCTACGATCCCTACAGCGATCGCCGCCCCGAGCGCGAGCCGCTGTTCGAAGCCGACCCCTGGCGCTAGTTGCATCAAGTAGCTAATTTGGCGATGATTTTCTGGGACGGGTAGTCAAAAAAGTCCCGTCCCAAATCGACTGTCCAGGGAGTCGCATTCGAGCTTGGTTGTCCTCTCAGCCACTCGGCATCCTTCGAGCAGTAATAGTGAAAAAAACTTGCCTAAGTGTTAATCAAGTCAGACATAATCTTGCTCTCTAATTAATCAAGAATCGCTATAATTTTGATTAGCTAGAGAGCAAGATTGGAGAATCATGGCATTCAACGACTTGATCGCCCAGAAAATAAAGGACTTTGAACAGCAGGGGGTTCCGCAGGTCTTTGAGCGAGACCTTGATCTAGGAAACCCACAGGAGCCAAAGCGCGACAACATCGTAAATGTGATTGTGGGGGCCCGCCGTTGTGGAAAGACGTATCGCCTGTATCAGGAGATGCGGCGGCTTCAGAGCCGGGGCGTCGAGCTTGACCGGATGCTTTACTTTAATTTTGAGGATGAGCGCTTGCGCCCGTATGAGCCATCGCTGCTGGCGGACGTGCTCGACACGTTCTATGCGCTGTATCCTGTTGCTCGAACCGAGGGCGCTTACATTTTCTTTGACGAGATCCAGGAAATCCCCGAATGGGGTGCGTTTCTGCGGCGTGTAGTCGATACGGAGAAAGCGACCGTCTATGTGACGGGATCTTCTTCTAAGATGCTGTCCTCAGAACTTAAGAGCGAGTTCAGGGGTCGTTCCCTTGTGCGAGAGCTTTTTCCGTTGAGTTTTTCGGAATACGTTCGATATAAGACGGGGAGCGTTCCCGAGCCAGATGCGACCTTTTCCCCGAGCGATGCAGCGCTGCTTCGACATCATCTGATCGGGTATCTTGAACAAGGGGGATTCATCGCGACACTTGAGCAGACGCCTGCAGACGCGATTCAGCTGCTACAGGAATATGCTTCGCGAACGGTCGCCATGGACGTCGTTGAACGTTACGACGTCAAGAACCCTCGCCTGGCATCGCTGTTCTTGACGCGGTGTATGGCATCTTCGGGACGAGAGCTGTCAGTGAACAAAGTGTACAACGAGTTCAAGAGCAGACGGATACCCGTCAGTCGTAATTCGCTCAGCGATTTACTTGAGTATTATGAGGACGCCTACCTGTTATTTTCTGTGCCGGAGTTCACGCGTTCACTGGCAAATAACATGCGGTCTGCGTCTAAGGTCTACGCTGTCGACCCTGCGATGTTTGGAGCATTCTCTCCCGCATCGGCATTGGACCAGGGCCAGAGGCTCGAGACCGCAGTGTTCAATGCGCTAAGAAGAAGGACTCCCGCGGTGAGGACCGGCTCGGTCTGCCGCCTGCTAATCAAAGAGAAGAGCAAAAGCCATGAGGTGGACTTTGTGGCTGGGGACGCGCTTCTCATGCGGGCTTATAGCCTGATTCAGGTGAGTGCGGATATGGCAAGTGAGAAAACGCGCGAGCGCGAAATTGCCGCGCTTGATGCCTCGATGGCCCAGTTTGATCTTGGCGAGTCGGCAATCGTTACCATGGATGAACAGACCGATATTCCATGCGAGCACGGTGTGGTACACGTTATGCCCGCATGGAAGTGGCTCCTTGCCTAATCATCTATGGACCTGTGGGGTCAGGACCTCCTGGCTCCTTCATCACGGTTGGGGAGCACCTTGCTGCGCCAGGCTAGTCTTGGGCCTTGACGCTCGGCATCAGAATCTGGGCGAGGTAGTCGGTCTCGAGTTTGGTCGCGGCGTCTGCCTTGCCGTCTTTACCGACCAGGTCGTTTTTGATCTGGCTGTATGTGTAGCGGTTGCCGGTCGTGAGCTCGACAAGCTCAATCGCCGTATCCATGGGGTAGGTCGACACGGGGTTCTGCGTCCGCCCGTTGATGGTCTGGGGCACCACGTACGGATAGACGGGGCCGCTGGGGTAGACGGTATAACCGTTGCCTAGATTGGCCGCACCCAAAACCGTATCGCCTTCATCGGGCGTAAAGCTCTCGCCCTCGCGCACCGCGACGAGCGTCACGAGCGGCGTATTGGCGTCGTCGCCCAGATAGATGCATAGCGTGCTTCCGTTTTGCCAAGTTGCGACCTTGCCGTACCACTCGACGGGAATATCGAGCTGGTAGAGGTCGGTTGCCTTGTGGCGAGCGTCAGCATCACGGGACGCCTGTGCCTTTTGCGCGCTCACGGCATTGACGGCGGCGTCGCGCCGCGCGGTTGCTGCCTGCTGGAGCACTTTGGCAGCCGCGGCGGAGCTCGCACCGCCCTCCTCGGCATACTTGGCGGCGGCATCGATCTGGTCGTCAGTCACCGTGTCGGCCGAAGGCACCTTGAGCTTAAAGGTGGCCTGGGCACTTAAATCCTGTCCATCGCTCTTAACGGTGACCTGCGTCTTGGTGGTCGGGACGGTATAGATGGTGCCGTCGGCCGCGATGGGGGAGGCAGCGATGGAGAGCGTGTAATCGCCGGGCAGCAGTTTGATGCCGCGGCCGTGCTCGTCAACATAGAGCGTTTCGCTCACGGAGGAGCCGTCAGAATCCTGACCGCTCACCTGTACGGGAATCTTGGAGCCAGTGGAACAGTCGAGGCCCGCGGCATGCATGCCAATCTGCACCGACATCATCGTGTGGGCATTGGCGGCGACAGCGGCAGCCTGCTCTTGCTGATATCCGTTCCAGGCAGCATAGCCTGCACCGCCGGCGACGAGCGCGACGGCCACGACACCGGCGACCATCAGATTGCGGCGCTTGGGCGACATCTTGCGATGGCGGACCTCGGCCTCGCGTGCCGAGGGAACGGACGGCAGGGGTATATCGCCCATGGCGATGGTCTCGTCCACGGCTGGTGCGGAACCCAGGCCAGGAAGCTCGCGAGTCAGCGAATCCTCGGCCGGCAAGCTGTCGAGCAAGACGGTTTCCTCGCTCGTGTCGGATTCGGGCTGGTTGCCGGCCTCGCTTTCGGTGCCTTCGTGATCTGCCTCATCCTCGGCAGGCTCAACGTCGCCTGCATCCTGATTATCGGATTGCGCCTCGGTTTCCGGCTCATCCTGCACATCAACGCCCGAATCGTCAAACGCAATCTCATCGAGTGAAATCCGGTCTAAGCTCTCCAAGGCCTCAGCGCAAGCTTCTGCATCTTGGGCCGCATCCTCTTGGCCCATCGTCTCATCATTCATACATCCCCCAAGCTCAATATCGGGACAACACTGTACCCAAAAATGGAGCCATATAAAGCGCGTGCGAAATATAAGATCCGATTTAACCTGAGCGCATCGTTCGGCCGCATCCTCGCGGCGGCAAAAGGTCCCCGGAACGCGAACGAATCACATTCCGGGGGCTCTACAATGCGTTGAGTTGCGCGGAGCCGGCTATGCTGCTTCGTGCTCAAGCGATGTCTGCGCCGGGCGCGTTACTCGGCGTGTGCGTAATCCACCTTGGCGCGGCGAGCGGTAGCCTTCTCCCAATCGCTGGTGCCCTCAAAGACATCCTGCTTGTAGGGATTGCGGCCGAGCTTCTTGGCGCGGTAGGCGATGTAGATGATCGCGGCGACGTTGGCGACCAGTGCGGCGATCGAGACCGCGGTAGCGGCGCCGGGGTCGAGCGTGGAGTGGGTCACAAAGATGGACTCCTCCTGGAAGTAGGGGAATACCTGGGCAAACATGCACCAAATAGCCAGCGTAAAGGCGCGGTTCTGGATCCAGCCGCCCTTGTTCCAGATAAAGGCGGCGACGGTGGGCGCCAGCAGCAGCGCAAAGCCGCAGAACCAGGAGTGGGTGGGCAGGCAGTTGTAGGTGTAGCAGAAGTTCCAGATATCGTAGGCGATGATGTAGACCCAGGTCATGTCGGGCCACAGCATATCGGTCTGATCCTCGGAGGCGTAGACGCTCCACCAACCGGTCATGCAGAAGATGTTGATGATGCCCGCGATGCCGTTGAACACGTTGTTCCAGCCGGCCAGCTGCGTGGCGCCCTCGGAGGTGACCCAGGTGGACTCGCCCAGGACAAAGAAGTGATAGGCGCTCTCGAAGTCGGACACGACGGCGATCATGATGTTGATGGCGACGATCACAAACGGCCACGCGCGGAACCAATGCGCCTTGCCGATCTTTCCCCACTGGTACTTAATGGCAATGAAGCCCCAGCAGCCGGCGAGCGCCGCGTATACCTTGGCGTAGTGGAACCAGCTGTTCTGGTACACATGGGTGGGGTTGGTGAGCGCCCACTCGGCACCCTGCGAAACGCCCACGGCGATGGCGACGCAGTAGATGGTCATGGCCAGCGGAGCCACGCCAAAGATGATGGCCGCGCCGAGCTTGGTGCGGCGGCCGACCTCGTTGAGCACGATCAGGCCGATAAAGACCATGGCCCAGCCGGCCCAGTGGATAAGGGTGTCGCTACCCCAAACATCGAACAGCATGCTGCTCTCCTTTCACACGCCCGCGGCCCCTCTTCTGATCGCGGGCAGTTTGGCCAAATGTCGTCAGTTCTGGGGCTTGCGCTCCGGATACTTGGCGGTATAGCCCTCGATGTGGAGTGTCGAGGCGATGATTTCCTTGACCGTTTCGTCGGGCACATCGGGGTGCGTGCGGATATACATCAAAAGGCCCATGATGAGGGTGTAGAACGTCTCGTAGACATGGTCGATGCGTAGCTCATGATGGGCGACAAAATCCACTACGGTGGTGTCGCAGATATACTGCGCCACGCGCTGGACCACGTTGTGCAAAAAGCCGCCGTAGAGCGCGCCGCTGCTCGAGGTAAGCGTGCTCGGCAGCTCGTGGCCGCTGGCGACCAGGCGCTTAAAGAGCGGGGCGACGGTGTCGAGCGCGCCCTCGATATCACCGACGGTGCGGTCGGCGTTCCACCGCTCGAGTTCGGAGATAAAGCCGTCGATCGCCTCGTCCATAACAGCGGTGACGGCGGCGTCCATGTCGGCGAAGTAGTGGTAGAACAATGAACGCGTGCAGCCGGCTCGCTTGGTCACGGCCGATACCGATAGGTGGGACACGCCCAGCTCGGAGCTTACGGTGCGCACGGCATCGAGGATCTCGCGACGGCGTTCGTCGCCCGTCAGGCGCTTTGCCGCGCTATCGGATGCGGGGACGGCATCGACCACAGAGGTACCTGCTGTGTTGTTGCCCATGTTTTGCCGCCTTTCATCCTCTTTTGCCTGACCGTTCGCCTAACAGTCTTGAATATTGTTGACGGTTCGTCAATACTATTTTTGACACAATGTCAACAATGGCGGGTGAACGGCATGGGGCATGCCCGGCCTGCAAAAAAAGAGGGGCGCTGCGGCTTCGTCGGGCTGTGGCAAGAGAAGGGACAACCATGATTCTCAACGGACCGGGGATTAGCTACACCGAGCCCGACATCGGTTCGGAGTTCGTGCCGCCGCTGCCGGAGCATCCGCGCGAGGCCATCGTCAAGCTGTGCGAGCACTGCACCAACCGTCTGCTGCATCGCGACGAGCTGTTGGGCTACGAGTACTGGTCGTTTGCCGAGGCCGCGACCGACGAGCAGGCCGAAGTGCTCTGCAAGATGAAGATGCGCCGTCCCTATACGCTGCCCGAGATGGCCAAGCTCACCGGCATGCCCGAGACCCAGATCGAGAAGATGCTCGACGACATGAGCTACACGGGTCTGCTCGAGTACAACTGGGAAAACCCCGAGCGCGCCAAGCAATGGGTGTTGCCCATGCTGGTGCCGGGTTCTGCCGAGTTCCTCAACATGCGCGTGAGCCAGCTCGAGGAGCACCCGGTCTATGCCAAGTTCTTTGAGCAGGCGTCCAAGGGACCGCTGTCCAAGGCCACGCCGATGGTGCCGCCCGGAGGCGCCGGCATCGGCATGCACGTCATTCCGGTCGAGAAGGCCATCGACGCCGCGAGCACCTCGGTGCCGATCGAGCATATCGAGCATTGGCTCGACAAATACGATGGCAAATATGCCGCCAGCACCTGCAGCTGCCGCGCGAGCCGTCGCGTGATGGGTGAGGGCTGCGCCGACGACCCGGCCGATTGGTGCATCGCCGTGGGCGATATGGCCGACTACGTGGTTGAGACCGATCGTGGCCATTACGTGACCCGCGACGAGGTTTACGACATCTTGCGCCAGGCCGAGGACAACGGCTTTGTGCACCAGATCACTAATATCGACGGCGAGAACAAGATCTTCGCCATCTGCAACTGCAACGTCAACGTGTGCTACGCTCTGCGCACCTCGCAGCTGTTCAACACGCCCAACCTGTCGCGCTCGGCCTATGTCGCCAAGGTCGAGAAGGACAAGTGCGTGGCCTGCGGTCGCTGCGTTGAGGTATGTCCGGCCGGCGCCGCCAAGCTGGGCCAGAAGCTCTGCAGCAAAAAGGCCGGCGGACAGGTGCCCGAGTATCCGCGCCAGGAGCTGCCCGATGCCACCAAGTGGGATCATACCAAGTGGTCGCCCAACTACCGCAACGACAACCGCATCGAGACGCACGAGTCCGGCACCGCGCCCTGCAAGACGGCCTGCCCCGCTCACGTTGCCGTTCAGGGCTACTTGAAGCTCGCAGCGCAGGGCCGCTATGACGAGGCGCTGGCGCTCATCAAGCGCGAGAACCCGCTGCCCGCTATCTGCGGCCGTGTGTGCAATCGCTGCTGCGAGGATGCCTGCACCCGCGGCCGCGTGGACGAGGCCGTGGCCATCGACGAGGTCAAGAAGTTTATCGCCCAGCGCGATCTGGACGCCGCAACCCGCTACGTCCCGCCTGTGGTGACGCCGACGCGTGCTGGCGGCTTCGATCAGAAGATCGCCATCATCGGTGCCGGCCCGGCCGGTCTGTCCTGTGCCTTCTATCTGGCCGAGAAGGGCTACAAGCCCGTCGTGTTCGAGAAGAACGAGCGCCCGGGCGGCATGCTCACCTACGGCATTCCCAGCTTTAAGCTGCAGAAGGACGTCATTGAGGCCGAGGTCGAGATCATTCGCCTGATGGGTGTCGAGTTTCGCTATGGCGTGGAGGTCGGTCGTGACGTGACGCTCGACGAGCTGCGCGCGCAGGGCTTTAAGGCCTTCTACGTTGCCATTGGCTGCCAGGGCGGCCGCCTTGCCGGCATTCCGGGCGAGGATGCCGAGGACGTGACCGTGGCCGTCGACTTCCTTCGCGAGGTTAACAGCGGCAAGATCGATACCCTGTCCGGCAGCACCATTGTGGTGGGCGGCGGCAACGTGGCCATCGACGTTGCCCGCAACGCCTGCCGTCTGGGCTCTGAGCACGTTGAGATGTTCTGCCTGGAGAGCGAGGCCCAGATGCCCGCCAGCGAGGAAGAACGTCGCGAGGCCGTTGAGGACGGCGCGCACATCAGCTGCGGCTGGGGCCCCAAGGAGATTCACCTGGACGAGGCCGGTCGTGTGTGCGGTGTCACCTTCAAGCGCTGCACGCGTGTCTTTGACGACGAGGGCCGTTTTGCGCCCGAGTACGACGAGAACGACCTGCGCCGTGTCGATGCCGACCGTGTCGTCATGTCGATTGGCCAGTCCATTGTGTGGGGCGACCTGCTGGCTGGCTCCAAAGTGGAGCTCGGCCGCGGCCAGGGTGCCCTTGCCGATCCCCAGACCTACCAGACCGCCGAGCCAGACATCTTTGTGGGCGGCGACGTCTACACCGGCCCCAGCTTTGCCATCGACGCTATCGCCGCCGGCCACGAGGCCGCCGTGTCCATCCATCGCTTTGTGCAGCCGGGATCCACGCTCACTATCGGCCGCAATCAGCGCCGCTACACCGCGCTCGACCGCGACGACGTTGTGCTCGAGAGCTACGACAACGCGAGCCGCGAGGTTGCGCATGTGGACCGCGAACGCGAGAAGGCTGCGCCGTTTAGCGAGTATGTTGAGACCTTTACCGAGGAGCAGGTGCGCGCCGAGACCGCCCGCTGCCTGGGCTGCGGCGCCTCGATCGTCGACCCCAACAAGTGCATCGGCTGCGGCCTGTGCACCACCAAGTGCGCGTTTGACGCTATCCATCTGGATCGCGACCGCCCCGAGTGCTCAACGATGGTCAAATACGAGCAAAAGCTCCCAAGCCTGGGCAAGTATGCTTTAAAGCGCGCCATCAAGATCAAATTTGGTCGCAAGTAAGTAGCCATAACGGGAACGGCGGAAGAAAAAGTGCATGAATTGGGGATCGTTTACCACATCATTCGCGATGTTGAGAACGTGGCGCGCGCCAATGGCGTGAGTCGCGTTTCGAGCGTGACGTTGCTGTTGGGCGAGGTCTCGGGCGTCGTTCCCGACTTGCTGCTCGACGCTTGGCGCTGGGCTGCAGATAAAAAGCCCATCACCGAGGGCGCGGAGCTTATCGTGGAGCCCGTCGAGGCCGTGACGCATTGCGAGGTATGCGGCCGCGACTACGCGACGGTCGAGCATGGCAAGACCTGCCCCCATTGCGGTAGCGGCGAGACATACCTGCTGCAGGGCCAAGAGGTCATGATCAAGCAGATCGAGACCCCCGACGAGGATCCGGCAGACGCTGCTCCTGACGGCCTCTCCGACGCCCCCGACGCCGTCGACGCCGCCAACCCCCTCCACATCGTCTAGGATCCCCTATAAGTTGCGGTGAAATAGTTCCTAAATCCAGCCTTCTGGCTCTTAAACAAGAACTATTCCACCGCAACTATTTTGAGTGGTTTCGTAGACCATAAGTCACGAAAATAGTCAAGCCATGTCTGTTTAAACAAAATAGCGGCAGTACAAGCGCATTCGCGCTTGCCTAAAATCGTTATTAATGAACAGCCTGCTTGTATCTGTAAAATACATAGCTTGATGAGTGACGCTTTATCAGGTAATGAGTCGAAAAACAGTAATGTAATCAATTTGTAACAAACATAGACGTTTAAACAAATAAACCAACCTTTTGCGAATTTAGCTATAATTCCACAAACCAAACAGGTATACTTCCTTAATGTCGTGTAGGAAATACGTAGACAAAAAGGAGGTTATGTGATGGTAAGTATTGTTCTTGCTAGCCACGGGGACTTGGCAGCTGGAATCAAGCAGACGGGCTCGATGGTCTTTGGCGATCAGCCGTCTGTAGCCGTGGTCTCGCTCGAGCCGAGCATGGGCCCCGACGACTTCCGTGCCAAGGTCGAGGAAGCAATCGCTTCCTTCGAGGACCAGGAGCAGGTGCTCTTCCTCGTTGATCTGTGGGGCGGCACGCCGTTCAACCAGATCAGCGGGCTCATCGAGGGCCACGATTCCTGGGCTATCGTCACCGGTGTCAACCTGCCTATGCTCATCGAGGCATATTCGCAGCGCTTTGACGCAAAGAACACTGCACATGCGATCGCAAAACATCTCGTGACTGAGGCTAAGGCTGGCGTGCGCGTCAAGCCCGAGTCTCTGGAGCCCGAGGAGAAGAAGCCGGCTGCGGCCGCTGCTGCTCCTGCAGGCGCCATCCCTCCGGGAACGGTCATCGGCGACGGGCACATCAAGATTGCCCACGTTCGTATCGACACCCGTCTGCTGCATGGTCAGGTGGCCACCACGTGGACCAAGCAGATCAACCCCAACCGCATCATTGTGGTTTCCGACGGCGTTGCTCACGACGAGCTCCGCAAGACCATGATCGAGCAGGCTGCCCCTCCGGGAGTCCATGCCAACGTCGTGCCCATCAAGAAGATGGCCGAGGTCGTCAAGGACACGCGCTTTGGTGACACCAAGGCCATGCTGCTCTTTGAGAACCCGCAGGATCTGCTCAAGGCCATCGAGGCCGGCGTCGACATCAAGGAAGTCAACATCGGCTCCATGGCTCACTCCAAGGGCAAGGTCGTCGTCACCAACGCCGTCGCTATGGGCGATGACGATGTCAAGACTCTCGAGGCCCTCAAGGCCAAGGGCGTCAAGTTCGAGGTCCGCAAGGTTCCTTCGGATTCCTCCGAGGATCTCGACGCCATGTTGAAGAAAGCTAAGGCCGAACTGGCCGCTCAAGCATAGTAAAGGAGGGTCCGATACATGTCTGCAATCACTATTCTGCTTGTTGCGATTGTCGCGTTGCTTGCCGGTATGGAAGGCATTCTGGATGAGTTCCAGTTCCATCAGCCGCTCGTGGCATGCACGCTTATCGGTCTCGTAACCGGTCATCTTCAGGAGGGCATCCTCCTGGGCGGTTCGCTCCAGATGATGGCCCTTGGCTGGGCTAACGTCGGCGCCGCCGTCGCGCCTGACGCCGCTCTGGCCTCGGTCGCCTCTTCGATCATCATGGTGCTCGCCCTCAACGGCGGCGCTACCGATCCGTCGAAGGCCGTTACCGCCGCTATCGCCGTCGCTGTCCCGCTGTCGGTCGCTGGTCTGTTCCTGACCATGATCTGCCGTACCCTGGCTACCGCTATCGCTCACGCCATGGACGGTTGCGCCGAGAAGGGCGACTTCGCCGGCATCGAGCGTTGGCAGTACATTGCCATCCTTATGCAGGGCCTTCGTATCGCCATCCCGGCAGTGCTTCTGTGCATCATCCCGGCCGAGGCAGTTACCAACGCGCTTAACGCTATGCCCGACTGGCTGTCCGGCGGCATGGCTGTCGGCGGCGGCATGGTCGCTTCCGTCGGTTACGCCATGGTCATTAACATGATGGCCACCAAGGAGACCTGGCCGTTCTTCATCCTCGGCTTTGTCCTTGCTGCCATCCCTCAGCTCACGCTGATCGCCCTTGGCCTCATCGGCATCTCCCTTGCCCTCATCTACCTTGGCCTTAAGGATCTGGCCAAGCAGGGTGGCGGCATGGGCGGTGGCTCCGGCGACCCGCTCGGCGATATTCTGAACGATTACGAGTAGGAGGGGAGTGATACATATGGCAGAGAACAAGATTCAGCTCACCAAGGCTGACCGCAAGAAGGTTTGCTTCCGTCATCAGTTCCTTCAGGGCTCGTGGAACTACGAGCGTATGCAGAACGGCGGCTGGTGCTTCGCAATGATCCCTGCGATCAAGAAGCTCTACACCAGCAAGGATGACCAGATTGCCGCTCTTAAGCGCCACCTGGAGTTCTATAACACCCACCCCTATGTTTCCGCCCCCGTCATTGGCGTTACCCTCGCCCTCGAGGAGGAGCGCGCCAACGGTGCTCCGATCGACGACGTCGCCATCCAGGGCGTCAAGGTCGGTATGATGGGCCCGCTCGCCGGCGTCGGCGACCCTGCCTTCTGGTTCACCCTTCGCCCGATTCTGGGCGCTCTGGGCGCTTCCATGGCCCTGTCCGGCAGCATCGCCGGTCCGCTGCTGTTCTTCTTCGCGTGGAACATCATCCGTTACGCCTTCCTGTGGTACACGCAGGAGTTTGGCTACAAGGTCGGCTCCTCCATCGCCAAGGACCTCTCCGGCGGTCTGATGGGCAAGGTCACCGAGGGTGCTTCCATCCTGGGTATGTTCATCATCGGCGCCCTGGTCGAGCGCTGGGTGTCCATCTCCTTCACCCCGGTCGTCTCCAAGGTCACGCAGTCTGCTGGCGCCTTTATCGACTGGGCTAGCCTGCCCTCCGGCTCCGAGGGCGTCAAGGAAGCGCTGACGATGTACAACTCCATCGGTGCTACCGCCCTTGATCAGGTTAAGGTCACCACGCTTCAGGCTAACCTCGATCAGCTCATCCCCGGCCTTGCCGCTGTGTGCCTGACCCTGCTGGTCTGCAAGCTCCTCAAGAAGAAGGTCAGCCCGATCGTCATCATCCTGGCTCTCTTCGCCGTCGGCATAATCGGTCGCGTCTGCGGCTTCATGTAGGCACGCTTCGGCTTAAGACCGAGAGTTGCTAGGCAAGGGCTTTTGAGCCATTGAAACGGACCGCACCCGGTGGGTACACTGGATGCGGTCCGATTGTTTTATTTGGAGGGCGAGGCGCGTATGGCGCAATCTCAGAACAGCACGGTCGATCTGGCAACGCCGGCAACCTGCCTGATGGGGCTTACCAGTCACGGTAACGTAATGGTGGGCAATAAGGCGTTTGAGTACTATAACGAGCGCAATCCCGAGGATTATATTCAAATCCCGTGGGACGAGGTCGACTATATTGCCGCCGAGGTTTTGCGCGGTACCAAGAAGATCACGCGTTTTGCCATCTTTACCAAGGATAACGGTCACTTTACGTTTTCGACGCGCGACGACAAAGAGACGCTTCGTGCGGTCCGTAAGTACGTCGACGAGGATAAGCTTGTGCGTTCGCCCGATTTTATCGATGTGACGGCCAAGGGCGCCAAGAGCATCCCCTCCGTTATCAAAAACCTCTTCCACAAAGGCAACTAGTCATTAAAGAGCGCCCCCCAAGTGGGACGCAGTTTCCCATGGGGCTCGATCGGGAAAGTGCATCCCAGTTCGAGCGCCGATTCCGGGATGTAGTTTCCGGAACGGGGTCGTTTGGGAAACTGTGTCCCGTTTCGAGCCGAAATTCTGGGACACAGTTTCCAGCGAGATCCCATTGGGAAAGTTTGACCCAGAATTTGCCTGGATAGTGGGACACACTTTCCGGAGGGCTGTTCCACCGCAACTTCGAAGAGTGGCTATACGCTGTATTACAACGGCGTAAATCTGCTACACTAGTACAACATGCCTCCGTAGCTCAGGGGATAGAGC
>NZ_JBDGBA010000003.1:45521-124550 GCF_040910185.1 Collinsella aerofaciens
GGTCGAATCCGCCCGGAGCACCAGAGATTTGTCGAGCCCGGTACCGCTACGGTGCCGGGCTCTTCTGGTTCAATGCCATGTCAAAAACGAAGCGCCCGCTTGCTGGGGGAGCAAGCGGGCGCCTGTGAGCGAATATGTTTGCGGCGAAAGCCGCGATAAGCGGTGGGGTGGCGACTAGTTGGTCGTACCGGAATCGTCGCCCGTGCTCGTGCCCGAGCCCGAACCAGAAAGTGCGACCGTCAGCGTAATCGTGCTGTCGGTGGACTGCTTGCCAGTGGGGGAGACGCCCGTAACGGTGGCATCCTCGTTACCGCTTACGGGATTGCCGTTCTGGTCACAGAAGCCAATGTTATAGAAACCGGCGTTGTTGAGCGCGGTAACGGCGGCGGAGATGCTCTTGCCGTACAGGTTGCCCGGGACGGTGGCCTTGCCGGACTTCTTGGCAATGACGACGGTAATCGTGGCGCCGGGCTTCTGCTTGCCGCTGGGGTTCCAGCTGATCACGGTGCCCTCGGTAACCGAGTCGTTCTCCTGGTAGCTCACGTCGACGCCAAAGCCTGCCATATCGAGGGCGTTGCGCGCCTGGGCCTCGGTCATGTCGGTCAGGTCGGGGACGGACGTGGTATCCGGGCCGCTCGAGACCTTGTACGAGATGGTCGTGCCCTTCTCGACCTCCTTGCCGGCAACAGTGCTCTGCTCAAAGACCTGGCCCTCTTCGGCCTCATTGGCTTCCTCCGAAGCGCTGCCCTTCAGGCCCACGCTTGCCAGTGCGGCCTCGGCCTGGTCCTTGGTCAGGCCGACGAGCTGCGGAACCTCAACCTTCTCGGAGGGCTTAGGGCCCTTGGAGACTACCAGGTTCACCCTCGTGCCCTTGGCCTTCTTGGTGTTGCCGTTGGGGGTCTGCTCGGCGACCTTTCCCTCGTCGACATCGTCGTTGTAGCTCTGGTCGACGGTGCCAACCTCAAGGCCGGCTTCCTTGATCAGCTCAATAGCGGTTTCCTGGTCCTTGCCCAGCACGTCGGGCACCGTGACCTGTTCGCCACTGAACATGCCCGTGGCAAAGGCCACTACAACGCCAATCACGGCGACGGCGGCAATCACGGCGGCGATAATCTTGTTCTTGTTGGACTTAGGCTTCTCGACCTCGTAGGAGCCCGTGGAGCCCGAGACAGCGCTACGGGCGGTGTTCTGACCGCTCACGCCCGAGACGGGACGAACCATAGCGCGCGTTGAGTCGGAAAGCTCGCGGGTCTTGGTGGCACCCGGGTCGCCGGCGGCACCGATGATGCGCGTGGGCTCCGAGACGTTGACGGCACGGCCGGACAGGTAGCTGTTGAGCACCTGGCGCAGCTCGTCGGCCGTCTGGAAGCGGTTTGCCGGGTCCTTCTCCATGCACTTGAGGATGATGCGCTCCAGGTCGGCATCGACGCCGGAGTTAATCTGGCTCGGCGGGATGGGGAGCTCGTTGACCTGCTTGAGCGCGACCGAGATGGCGTCGTCGCCGTCAAAGGGTACGCGGCCGGTGGCGCACTCGTACATGACGACACCCAGCGAGTAGATATCCGAGGTGGGGCCGAGGTCCTGGCCGCGGGTCTGCTCGGGGCTTACATAGTGGGCGGTGCCCAGCACGTTATTATCCTGCGTGAGATGGCTGTTCTTGGCGCGTGCGATGCCAAAATCCATTACCTTGATGTTGCCGTCAGGCAGCACCATGATGTTTTGCGGCTTAATGTCGCGGTGGATGATCTCGTGCTTGTGTGCGACCGAAAGCGCGGAGCTGATCTGCGAGCCGATCTGGGCGACCTTCTTGGGATCGAGGGCGCCGTGGCTCTTGATGCCGCTCTTAAGGTCGGTACCGCGCAGGTACTCCATGACGATGTAATAGGTGTCGCCGTCCTTGCCCCAGTCGTAGACGCCCACGATATAGGGGGAGGACAGGCCGGCAGCTGCCTGGGCCTCCTGCTTAAAGCGGGCGGCGAAGGTGGCGTCGCCGGCATACTGCGGCAGCATGATCTTGACGGCAACCGTGCGGTCGAGGACCTGATCCTGTGCACGGAAGACGGTCGCCATGCCGCCCGTTCCCACCTTATCCTTGAGGAGGTATCTTCCCCCGAGGACCCTCTGTTCCATTCCTGCTCCTAACATAACTATTCGCTCAACGATGTGTGTAGTACCAAATGTGTGGCCGCTGGGGCCGTGTGGCGCGTTGCCGCTAGCTCATCGGCCGCGGCGCGCCCCAAGTATCCGCTTTGATCACGGGCATCACGCTCCCTGTGCGGCGAGCGCCGCGGTCAGGACGATGCCGGCAATCTTGGCCGCCTCGACGTCGTGTTTGTCGTAATCCTCCAGGGCCACCGAGATGGCAACCGTGGGTGAATCGTAAGGCGCAAAGCCAACAAACATAGAGTTGACGTTGGTGCCGCCGATCTCGGCCGAACCGGTCTTGCCGGCAACCTTGACGCCCGGAATCTGGGCATCGGTGCCGGTACCGGACTGGACGACGGCGAGCATGGCCTGCTTGACCTGGTCGGCCGTGGCAGAGCTGACAGCCTGGCCCAGCGAGCGGGACTGCGTGGTCTTAACCACGGTTCCGTCCGGGGCGAGTATCTGGGACACAAAGAACGGGTCCATGACCACGCCGCTGTTGGCGATAGCGGCAGCGATCACGCAATTCTGCATGACGGTGGTCTGCGGGCCAGGTGTGTGGTCCATGCCGACGGGCTGGCCGGCGCCTGCCCAAGCGGTCTCCCACTCGGTCATAAGCGACGGGTCGGCCATGATGGAAGCCGCGGTGGTCAGATCCTGACCGAGCTTTTGACCGTAGCCAAAGGCGTTGGCAAACTGGACGAGCGAGTTGGCGCCGACCTCGTTGGCCACCTGGCCAAAGACGACGTTGGACGACACGGCGAAGGCCTGCTGCAGGCTGATGGTTCCGTAGCTCTCGTTGGCAGAGTTGGTGACCGGCGCGTTGCCGATGTCCATGGAGCCGGGCGCCTGGTACGTGCTGGTAAGGCTGGCAGTGCCGGTTTCGAGCGCCGCGGAGAGCGTGACGACCTTAAAGGTCGAGCCCGGGGTGTACAGCGCGTCCATGGCGCGGTCGTACATGGAGCCGTCCTCGCCACCGCCCGACTGCATCAGGGCATCGATGTTGGTGTTGTCATAGGTGGGCGAGCTCGCGCACGCGAGGACCGCACCGGTACGCGGATCCATGACCACCACAGCGCCCTTAAAGCCCTTGAGCGCCTGCTCGGCAGCCGTCTGGATGCGCGAGTCGATGGTGAGCTTGGCGGTATTGCCCGGCTGGGTCTGCCCCGCGAGCGATGCGATGGCGTTGTTCCAGCTGGAGTAATCCTTGGAGCCGGTGAGCGTATCGTTCATGACGCTCTCGATGCCGGCGGTGCCGTATTGCTGGCTCACGTAGCCCACCACGTGCGCGGCCATGTTGCCGTTGGGGTAGGAGCGGGCGTAGGTGCCGTCCTCCTGCTGCAGCGACTCGGCTAGTGTCACGCCGTCGGACGTGATGATGGAGCCACGCTGGATGTACTTGGAGCGGGCGATGGTGTGGTTGTTGGTCGGCATGTCCTGATAGTCCTTCGCCTTGATGACCTGGACATAGGTGAGGTTGCCGATAAGGATGGCGAACAGCGCCGTGAAGGCAAACACGGCACGAGTCAGACGGTTGGCAAGCGCCACGCGGCCGAGCACGCCGGACTCAGGCGTGTCGAGCAGGCGACGACGCATGCGAGAACCAGCGGAGTGGTTGCCGTGGCTGTAGGAAGGTGCGCTGGCAAAACGCGTACCGGTCGGGGCAGCGGCGGATGCGACCTGGTCATCGGTGATGGCGGCCATGGTGCCGGTGCCGGTGAGCTCGGCTTCGCGTCCGGTTGCCTCGTCGCCGGCGCGCAGCAGCAGCGCGACGATGATAAAGCTCGCCAGCAGCGAGGAGCCGCCCTGGCTCATAAAGGGCAGGGTGACGCCGGTCAGCGGGATCAGGCGGGTTACGCCGCCAACGATTAAGAATGCCTGGAAGCTGATGGCCGCCGTAAGGCCGGTCGCGCTAAAGGCGGCAAGGTCGGACTTGGCGCGGGCTGCCGTGGTGAGGCCACGCACGGCAAAAAGCATAAACAGGATGAGCACGGCGCCGCCGCCCAAAAGGCCCATTTCCTCGCCGATGGCCGAGAAGATGAAGTCGGACTCGACGACGGGGATGTTGTTTGCCATGCCATTGCCGATGCCGACGCCAACCAGGCCGCCGTCAGCCAGCGAGTAAAGTGACTGTACGATCTGGTAGCCCTGGCCCTGGGCGTCCTTAAACGGATCGACCCAGACCTGAAAGCGCACTTGCACGTGCGACAGGAACTTGTAGGCGCCCACGGCTCCAACGGCCAGCAGCGCAAGGCCGATGATGACGTACGAAAAGCGTCCCGTGGCAACATAGAGCATCAGCAAAAAGATGGTGTAGAACAGGACGGCCGAGCCCAGGTCGCGTTCGAAGACGACGATGAGCAGGCACACGCCCCACACGGCAAACAGCGGCAGCAGCAGGCGGAGGCGCGGAATCTTGAGGCCCAGGATCTTGCGGTTGGAGATGGAGAGCAGCTCACGGTTCTCGGCCAGATAGCCTGCCAGGAACAGGACGATGAAGACCTTGGCGAACTCGCCAGGCTGGATGGTGAAGCCCGCGATGCGAATCCACAGCTTGGAGCCCGAGATCTTGGTGCCGATAAAGATCGGCAGCATCAGCAGGATGATGCCGATAATGCCAAAGGTGTACTTGTAGCGCATGACCACATCGAGGTTCTTGACCAGCGCGAGCGTTCCCACCATGAGCGCCACCGAGACAAACAAGATGATGAGCTGCGAGATGGCGAGGTCGGGGGCCAGGCGCGTCACGAATGTGATGCCGATGCCCGAGAGCACAAAGACGATGGGCAGGATGGCGGGGTCGGCGCCGGGCGCCAGGATGCGCACGGCGATATGCGCCGCGGCGAAGGCGGCGAACAGGCCGATCGGCACGGCGAGCGTCTCAAAGGAAATCGTGGCGCCCGCGGTGAGCACGTACATCGCATAGAGCAGGATGACGGGGAACGCCGAGG
The DNA here is from genome assembly GCF_040910185.1 of Collinsella aerofaciens. GTDB lineage: Bacteria > Actinomycetota > Coriobacteriia > Coriobacteriales > Coriobacteriaceae > Collinsella > Collinsella aerofaciens_BF. The sequence goes on from NZ_JBDGBA010000003.1 coordinate 50,618, forward strand.
CGATGAGCAAGAGCAGTTCGGTGTTGCGGCGACTCATAAGCGGCACTCCCTTTCTAATTCTTATCGGAGGCTTCGGCCTCGGCTGACTGTTCGGCGGTTTTCTCGGAATCTGACTCGGAGGTGGATTCCTGATCGGTGTTGTTGCGAATCGTTTGCGCGTCAATCACCTGACGGGTCTGCTCCTCGTCAATCTGATGGCGGTACTTGGAAATGGTGTCCTGCGCATCGTCGACACTCGTTTGCGGAATGCCTGCCTTCAGGCGGTTTTGCGTGTCTTCGGGCAGGTCGGACAGCTTGATGCTGGTTTCGCTCTCGAGCCAGTGGAGCTCGACCCCGAGCGTCTTGCCGGGCAGGCCGCGCCAGACGGCGACATTGCCGTGGTAGGTTCCCAAGTAATAGGAGCCGGTGACGCCCGTGTATGCCCAGATGCCTGCTACCAGCACAAAGACAAGGGCCAAGACGGCGCCGATGGTGACATTGCGGCGTCGGACGCGTTTTGCCTCGCGCATGACGCCGTCGTCGACCAGGTCGACGACCACCACGGTCACATTGTCGTGGCCGCCGGCGGCGAGCGCCGCGTCCACCAAGTTGTCGACACAGATCTGTGCGCTCGAGGACTGCGTAGCGATGTTCTCGATATCGCTATCGGGAATCATGCTCGAAAGACCGTCGGAGCACAGAATCAGGCGGTCGCCTTCCTCGATGTGCAGGGTAAAGTGGTCGGCATACATGGCGGGATCCGAGCCCAGCGCGCGGGTGATGACCGAGCGGTTGGGGTGGACGCGGGCCTCGTCGGCCGTGATCTCGCCGGCATCCACGAGCTCCTCCACGTAGGAGTGGTCGCGGGTCACGCGGATGAGCGTACCCTCGTGGAGCAGGTAGGCGCGCGAGTCGCCCACGTGGGCGATGGCGAGCGTGTCGTTTTCGATGTAGGCGCAGGTGGCCGTGCATCCCATGCCGGGTTTGCCCAGGCCGTTGAGGGCGGCCTCGATCACGGCGGCGTTGGCGGCCTCGACGGCTGCGGCCAGGCGCGCGGCGTCGGCGGACTGCGGCGCCGTCTTGGCGATGGTCTCGACGGCGATGGAGGATGCCACCTCGCCGGCGGCGTGTCCTCCCATGCCGTCGCACACGCAAAAGAGCGGCGACTGCACCAGATAGGAGTCCTCGTTGTGCGGGCGAACACATCCGACGTCGGAGCGGGCGCCCCACATAAGCTGCGTGGTGGTGCCGGCGTCGTAGGTCGAGTCGGTCTCGATGCGCTCGTCGGTCAGCGGCTCAAAGCTCATGGTCGAGCCGGGATCTTTGAGCTTTGCCTCCACGGCGGCGACATCGATCTCGGCGGTGTCGCCGGGGGAGACGGTGTCGGCATCGTCTCCCGACTCGGCGTCGGAGACGTCCGGAAGGTTGAGATCTTCGGTTACGCGGTCGGCGGGATCGCCGTCCTGCTGCGGCTCGACAGCCGTCGGCTCGGGCGTCGCAAAGTGCGACGGCGCGGGCGTGCTCTGGGGTTGAGCGGAGGGCTCGGGAGCTGCGGCGGGCGCGGCAACGGGCTGCTCGACTTCGGCAGGCGTTGCAGATGCGGGTGCCGCCTCGCTTGCCGGGGCGACGGGGAATACCGGCGCGTCAGGCTCGGGCGCTGCAAACACGGCAGCGCTCTCGTTAATCGCCTCGGCGACGGGCTCGGCAAAGTGAGCCGGTGCGGGCGTTGCCTCCGGTTCCGCGGGCTGCTCGGCAGCGTGCGCGCCGATAGGGGCGTCGAGCTGCTCGGTGTCGGCGTCCTCGTCATCGACGAGTGCCGGATATTCTTGAGTTACATGCGAAAGAGGCAGGGAGAACACGGTGTCCTCGGGCTCCACGGTCGCAGGGCGCGCCGGAGCGGCATGGGCCGGCGCAGCTGCGGGGGCAGTCGGCGTCTCGGGCATGGTTGCGGACTTGTTCTCCTCGTCGATCATCGACGGTTCACCTTCATGACCACGTCGCCAATCTGGACCTCATCACCCTCGCGCAGCGTTGCGGGCTCCACCAGCTGACGGCCGTTAACGAGCGTGCCGTTCAACGAGTTGAGGTCTTCGATGATGAGTGCCGGTCCCTGCAGCGAAAAGCGTGCGTGCGAGGCTGAGACAAACGGTTCGTTGATGCAGATGTCCGAGGACGGCGAGCGGCCCACGATGACGGGGCCGAGCATGTCTACATGGATGCCACGGATGCCGCGCGGACCCTTGTCCACATCGATCGTCCAGATAGCGGAGTCGCGGCGCTGGCCGCGTACGAGTCCCACGCCGGTTTTCATGACGGCGAACAGGAAGATGTAGAGCAGGGCGACCAGGACGATGCGGCCTGCAAAAAGGACGATATCGATGTTCATAAGCGACTATCCCCAAAATTCAAAGGTGCTCAGGCCAAACGTCAGCAGATCGCCGTTGCGCAGCGGGCAGCGCGTGATGCGGCGGTTGTTGACGAGCGTGCCGTTGGTGGAATTGAGGTCCTCGATCGACCAGTCCGAACCGGTAAAGGTGAGCTGGGCGTGACGGCGCGACACGTTGGGGTCGCGCAGGGCGATGTCCGAAACCGAACGCTCGCGACCGATGGTCACCTGCGCGGAAGTGATGCTGTGGCTCTCGCCGCTCACGACGTCGACGAGCTGGGCGAGCGGGCGCTGCGGGGCGCGGGTGCTCGCCATGTTGGAGGCAATACCGGCCGCGGCGCCAAGGCCCACGGCGGCGCCGGTCGCGGCGGCTCCGCCCATACCGGCGAGGGCGTCACGAGAGACGGTCTGCGGCACGGGGATGGGCGCGGCGGCGGGGTCGGGGACGTTGGGCGCAAAGGGATCGGCCACGGCGAGCGGGTCGGGAGCGACGGCGCGGGGCGTCGGCTGCTGGGGCATGGCGGCGGGGTGCTGTTGCTGCGGAGCGGCGAATTGCTGCTTGCCGGCGCGGGGAGCGCTGGCGGCGCGGCTTGCTGCCGAGTTGTTCTGGCCCAGGCCATTCTGGTAGGCGCGCTCTTCCTCGTACAGACGACCGAGCGTGGGGGCGTCGACGTTCTCGGCAAAGACCGAGAACTTACCGGCACGCAGCTGCGGGTCGATCATAAAGCGAACGAGGGGCTCGCCGACAAACACATAGCGGCGCTTTTCGGCCTGTGCCTTCACAAACTCGCGGACTTCGCGCGAAAGCTCGGGGTAGAACGGGGCGAGCATGGGATCGTCGTCGGCGGCGATCAGGATGGTATAGAGTGCCGGCGCGGTGTTGACGCCGTTGATCACCAGAGTCTGATCCTCCATGTCGCGAGCGGCCTGCTTGGCAAGCTTCTTAAAGGAGAACGGGGCACGGGTGGCACCGAAGATGCCGGCCACGTGGTCCTCGAAGATGTTCAGGAAGTTCACGAAAGATCACTCTCCGTATAGGTTCTTTGGTATCCGAGCAAATATAGGCATATCCCAACGATTATAGAGGATAGGGTTCCCGCAACCGCCGCCTTGACGACGACCGCGGCCGCAAGGCTGGCAATTTCCATATGGTGTGCAAGACAGAGCGACGCCGCGGAGCCTATTCCGCAGCCGGCGATGGCAGCGATTGCAGCCAGGTTCGAACCCTGCTCGGCACGCTTGGCATGGACGTTGAGCAGCAGAGATGTCAGTGCAGCTGTCGCCGCGACAAGCACGACGGCAGCCCAGAAGAGCATGTCTCCCAGCGCCGCGGCAACATTGCCGAGCCCCAGCACGCCTCCGGCGGAAAGCGCAACCGTAGCCAGGCGGCCAAAAAGCGCGCCCATCCCCGTGGCGGCCGCGGCGCTTGCCGGGCCGAGCCAAAAGGCCGCGATGCCGGCGGCGACCCCGGCGGCAAGGAGGACGTCGCCCGTTAGACATCCAAGTGTCACCGCGCAGGTGAGCGCGGCGCTCGCGGCGGCCTCGGTGCGGCCCCAGGCGATCCACCAACCGGACATGGCGGCGGCAAAGAGCACCGCGACGGGCAGCATCGACAGGATGCCTTGCGCCTGCATGGTGGCGTTGGCCATAAGTACCAAAAAGCCCACGGCCGAGATGGCCGAGCCAATCTGCGGGGCCAGGCCGGCAGCCGCCCCAATCGCGATGGCCGCGGCAATAAGTCCGGGAAGCGCCGCGACGCCAGCCGTCTGCATGAGCAAAAAGCTAAAGGCACCACACGTTAGCGCCGAGATGGCGCGCATGGTGTAATCGCGCGCGTGGCTCCAGCGCGTGCCGGCCCAGCCGAGTGCGGGGTCGACCTCGATGGTGTCGTCCTTATAGGGCAGCGATTCGATATCGTCTGCCGCGCGCTCGTCATCCGACAGCTCGCCCACCATCTGCTCCAGGCTGCGACGGCCCTCGCGCACGCTGCCCAAGCCGGCGAGCAGCTGGTCGCAAAATGCCTCGATGCTGCTGGGGCGGTCTTGCGGCATGGGGGAGAGGGCGCTCATGAGCGCAGCCTCGGCTCCTGGGGGAAAGTGCGGGATGAGCTCGCTAGGGTAGGTGGCACCGCCGATGATGCGGCCGAGCGAGTCGCCGGGCGTGGCGGCCATAAAGGGAGCGCTGCCGCACAGGCCCTCGTAGATCACGCAGGCGAGGGCAAAGACATCGGCGCGCTCGTCAACCGTGCCAGTCTCGATGTCGAGCTGCTCGGGTGGCATGTAGCCGATGGTGCCGCCGCGCGAGCCGCCAAAGCCGCCGGCAGACGACAGCCGCGCCATGCCAAAGTCGGTGAGCTTTACATTGCCCGAGTGGTCGATGAGTACGTTGGCGGGCTTAATATCCAGGTGGAGCACGCCGTTGCTATGGGCGAAGGTGAGCGCCTGGCCCAGCGCGTCGGCAATTGCCGCGGCCTCGTCAAAGGTGAGCGAATGGCCGTCCACGCGATGCAAAAAGTCGGCTAGGGACATGCCGTCGACATATTCCATGACCAGGTAGGCATAGGCGGTATCGTGCGTAAAGTCGATAACCTGCACGATATTGGGATGTTGAAGCATGGCGGCGGTGTGTGCCTCGCGCAGCACGTCCATGATGTCGCTGGCGGGCATGCCGGCGCCGTTGATAAGGGGGATGCGCTTAATGGCCACGCGACGGCGCAGGTGCGTGTCGCGGCAAATCTCGATGGAGCCAAAACCGCCGGTCGCAAGCGTCTCGAGCGGCTGGAACCGCTTGAGCAGCTCGCGAGAGCTGGTGCCCTCCAAGGGAACGTCCGGAGAGAACCGGGCGGTATGTTGCGAGAAAAGCGGCATGGCCAACCCTCGTGCGTTTAAAGTTCGTTTGCGAGCGGCGGGCGCGGAGCCGAGCCATTCGCGGTGGCATAGATGCTGCTAGTTTAGCACGCTCGGGCGCATGGTGAAGGTAGCGGGGCGAGGTGGCCTGTCTGGCTCGGCCTTAGCGCTTCTTCTTGTTCTTCTTCTGCTTGCGCTGCTTGCCCTTGGTCTCCTGGGGCTTGTCGCCCTGTTTGGCTTCGGCAGCGGCCTTTTCGGCCTTCATCTTCTTGCGTTTGGTCTCGATGCGCAGCTTTTTGTTGATGCGCGCCTTGAGGAAGGAGCCAAACTGCTCGGCATCACCACGCACAAAGGTGTCCTTGGGGATCGTCACGCCCTGGTCGGCGAACATGGCCACAAAGATGCGCTCGCTGTCGAGCACGTGGTCGAGCTTCTCAAACGGGAAGAACTGCGACTTGCCGCTCTTGCCCCATACCATCAGACCGTCCTCGTTAACGGCGACGCGGCGATAGCGGCCGCCCATGGACTCGTCGGCCTCGACGGCATCGATAAAGTCGCGGGCAAGGGTGTGGTGCAGATTTTTGCTCCACCAGGCCAAAAAGGCGCCGAATACGATCAGGACGACACCGAACTTGATCCAGTTGCCGCCGGCCACTAGCATGCCGATGCCGATGAGCGCGGCAATTGCCGCGGCGACATACAGCGAGCCGCGACGCCTGGGCGAGGCGACCAGGCGCGCAAAGTCGGTGACGAGGTCGTTTTCGTACTGATACTCGTTGAGGTACAGGATGCCGTCGTCGGCTGCGGCCTGCTTCTCGAGCGCGACCTCGACCTGGTCGGCTGCTTCGGAGGGAACGAGGTTGCTCTCTGCGTCTGCCATGCTCTTTGGACTCCTATCGCGGCGGGCTCGCCGTACGGGTTATTATGGATGCAGTATGCCGTGCGACCGCATGGCCGCCGCGGCAACAAGACTCAGTATACCCGGGGGAGCACCCATGGAATCGTTGTACCGAAAGTATCGCCCGCTCACCTTCGACTCCGTGGTGGGCCAGCAGCATATCGTCTCGACGCTCGAGCATGCCATCACCGAGGGGCGTCTGTCCCACGCGTACCTGTTCTGCGGACCGCGCGGCACGGGCAAGACCACCATGGCGCGTATTCTTGCCAAGGCGCTGCTCTGCCGCAATGCCGAGGCGGCGCGCGCCGAGGGTGCGAGCGGCTGCATGCCCGACGGCACCTGTGAGGAATGCGAGCTCATCGCCGAGGGCAACCACCCAGACGTCTACGAGCTCGATGCCGCAAGCCGTACCGGCGTAGACAACGTGCGCGAGGAGGTCATCAATTCCGTTAACTTTGCCCCGGTGCGCGGCAAGTACAAGATCTATATCATCGACGAGGTCCACATGCTCACGACGGCGGCGTTCAACGCGCTGCTCAAGACGCTCGAGGAGCCGCCGGCGCACGTGATCTTTGTGCTGTGCACCACCGACCCGCAAAAGATTCTGGAGACAATCCTCTCGCGCTGCCAGCGCTTCGATTTCCACCGCATCGGTAACGAGGATATCGAGCGCCGCCTGGCATACGTGTGCGAGCAGGAGGGCTTCGACTACGACGACGAGGCGCTTGCCATCGTGGCACGCCATGCCAAGGGCGGCATGCGCGACGCGCTCTCTACACTGGAGCAGCTGAGCGTTTTTGGCAACGGCGCCGTGCATGCGGACGATGCCCGCTCGCTTTTGGGCGAGGTTTCGGACCAGATCCTGGGCGAGTTTGCCCGCGCCATTGCCGATCGCGATGTTGCCGAGCTATATGGACTGATCCGTGCGCAGGTCGAGGAAGGAAACGACCTGCTGGAGCTGACGCGCGACCTGGTGGCGCATGTGCGTGACGTGTACGTTGCCTGCGTTGCCGGTGCCCGTGCCGAGCTGTTTGAGGGCGGCTCCGAGCAGGCCGAGGCGCTTGCTGCCGAGGCCGCTGCCTTTGGCGAGCATCCTGCCGACCGCCTGGCCCGTGTGCTGACAGTGCTCGACGATGCCGCGCTGGAGATGAGGGGCGCGAGCGACGTGCGCCTGGTGCTTGAGATTGCCTGCACGCGTCTGGCACGTCCCGAGGCTGATTTAACGATTGAGGCATTGGCCGAGCGCGTGGCACGCCTGGAGGCCATGATTGCCAACGGCGCCGTGCCGGCGAGCGTGGCTGCTGCTCAGGCCGCCGCGCCTGCAGCATCCGTACCCGCTGCTGCCCAACAGCCGACGCTCATTTCGGGCGCTCGTGCTGCCGCTCCGGCGGCATCCGCTGCCCCCGCTGCTACGTCCGCGCGCCAGGGCGGTATGCCTTGGGACCGCGGCGCTGCTGTTCCGGCTGCCCAGCCTGCGACCAAGTCCGCGGCTCCTGCGCCGGCGCCCAGACCTGTAACGCCTGCACCTCAGCCCGTTGCGGCTCCGGCTTCCGCGCCTGCTGCATCGACCGTGTCGGTGTCCAAGCCCAACAACGCCGCCCAGGTTGCCGCCGCCGGTGCTGCCGAGACCCCCGCGGTTGAGGACGCCGGCGAGCTCCAGCGCAAATGGGCCGAGGTCGTCGAGCGCGTCAAGGCTCGTCAGGCCTCCTACGCAGGGCTTTTGCTCAACGCCCGCGCCACGGCCGACGACGGCTCCAAGCTCACGGTCTCGTTCCCCGCGGGTTCGACTTTTGCCATCAAGATGCTCGGTCGCGCCGATACGCAGTCGGTGGTCCTGCCGACGGTCTGCGCGGTCTTCGGTCGTCGTACCGTCGACTATGTCCTGGATGGGGGTGGCACGCCGGCTCCTCAACATGAGGAGCATTCTCCATCTGCACGGGCTGCGGTATCTGCGGACCCGCAACCCGTGTCCTCGGTGCCCCCTGCATCCTCGAGCGCCAGCGCGACGCAGCCAAAAGCGGCGCCGGTAGCGGCACCGACCCCGTCGGCGCCTGAACCCGCTGCGCCCAAACCGGCTGCTCCGATCCCCGCGCCCAAGTCCGCTGCCGCGCCTGCGCCCAAGTCATCCGACCTGGCCAAGGCCCCTTGGCTGCGCTCCGACAACCCTGCCGGTGCTCCTGCCACGGGCAAGCTCCCGACCGAGCCCGCGCCCCGAGCGCCCGAGCGCGCGTCCGTCCCCATGGCTCAGCCGCCTGCGCAGGCTGCGCCATGGGAATCCGAGCAGGTGCCCTACGACGATGCTATGGTCGGTGGTTTTGCTGCCGATGCCGGCGGGGACGATCTGCCCCCGTTCGACGTGCCGGGTGCGGCGTCCGCGACCAAGGCCGCTGCTGTGGCACCCGCAGCCTCTGCAAACGACGACGTCCCCGCCGCTCCCTGGGAATCCAATCCCGGTGCTGGCAGCCCCTTCGGCCATCAGGGCGCAGCCCCGAGCATCCCGCAGACCGAGGACGAGGCCAAGGCCCTCATCCGCAGCGTCTTTGGCCAGGCCACCATCTTCAAGCCGGTGGAGTAGCTGCGCAGGCGGGTATACTGCTCAAGAAGAGGACCCCTTGTCCGGGCGCATCTGTATTTCGGACATGTGTAGTGTGGTGCCGCGTATGTCGCATTTGAGCAGACAGGTGCGTGACGGTCGGCCTAGGATGCTGAGGTCGATACGATACGTCGCATGGCTGTCCGTGTACTCGACTTGCTCGGCGTTAATGGTTGCTCCGATTGCCAAATAAACGCCTAGCTCGGCATCGACAATCTTGAAGTCCTTTATCTTGACCTTGAACTCTTGATAGAGGGACGGGCTGTTGTAGTAGACGGTTCGGGTTCCGTCGGTGCACTCATCGGTCGTCTCCCATTTGACGACGGGCTGGTCCGAGCTGGCTATCAGCAGTTCTGCTCCAAAAGCTATGGCATGGGTGATGACAACCAGCAATGCCCAGCCGACAAAGAGATAGAGAACCACATATGCAACGGGGTGTTTTGAGCGGATGTTTTGGAGCGCGTTGGGGGCATTCATGGGGCACCTCCAAATTACTATCTATGGCAATCAAATTATACCCTGCCGCCATGTGCGCCGCCTCGAGCAGCGGTTCGGCATTTAGCTATTTAGTGGCGCACATGAAATGCCGGATTCGGCTCTACTAGATTGAGTGTGCGATATTATGCAACCTTGCATAATTCGACCTTGCATAATCTTTGAGTGCGGTTTGTATTGGAGGACATGTATATCGACTGAGGTAACACGTCCGCCCCGCTCTCTCGCCGCGCGCCGTGGTACGATTTTTGAGTTTGAAAGTCCCGCCGTGCTCCGGCTGCCCTTGCAGCTCGGCGTGCGGCCGCACGTAAAGGAGCCATCATGGCCGGTATGAACATGCAGCAGATGATGAAGCAGGCTCGCAAGATGCAGGAGCAGCTTGCCGCCGCGCAGGAGAACCTCAAGTCCCAGACCGTCGACGCCTCTGCCGGCGGCGGCATGGTCAAGGTGACCGTTAACGGCGAGATGGAGCTCGTCAACCTCACCATCGATCCCGATGCGCTCGATCCCGAGGACGTCGATATGCTGCAGGATATGATCATGGCTGCCGTCAACGAGGCCGTCCGCGGCGTCAACGAGCTCGCCAACAAGCAGATGGGCGCCATCACCGGCGGCCTCAACATCCCGGGCATGCCGTTCTAAGACACGCATATATATGAGTGCCAACCACAGTCTGCAAAAACTGCTCGATGAGCTGGGCCGTCTGCCGGGCATTGGTCCCAAGTCGGCCCAGCGCATCGCCTATTACCTGTTGGAGGCCGACGCCGAGGAGGCGCGCCGCCTGGCCGAGGCCATCCTGGAGGTCAAGCAGGAGGTCCACTTTTGCAGCCGCTGCTTTAACTACGCCACGGCCGACGAGTGCTCCATCTGCCAGGACCCGATGCGCGATACCACTCGCATTTGCGTGGTGGGCGAGCCGCGCGATGTCCAGGCGATCGAGCGCACGGGCAGCTACCACGGCCTCTACCACGTATTGGGCGGCGTGATCAGTCCCATGGACAAGATTGGCCCCGAGCAGCTGCACATTCGAGAGCTGCTGGCACGCTTGGGCCACGAGGACATCCACGAGGTCATCATCGCCACCAACCCCAATATTGAGGGCGAGACCACGGCGAGCTATCTGGCCCGTACCATCAAGCCGTTGGGCGTCGAGGTGTCGCGTCTGGCAAGCGGCCTTCCCGTGGGCGGCGACTTGGAGTATGCCGACGAGCTTACGCTTGGCCGCGCCATCGAGGCCCGCCGCGCGATTTAGGTGGCGAGCCTGCTCCTGCCGTATGTTTTCCTCGCGACGCACGGGGTAGTCATAATTTCCCCGTGCGACTGTGAGTTTGTTGTGCAACAAAGATGCTTCGTATCCGCTTATCGCATGGATGCTTCCGCTCGCATCCTTAATTTGTCCATTCGTTGCGCAACCTTTTTGGTTCGCTGATACACTCAAATATGGATTCGAATGAATGCGCCGCTCCCGAGCGGCGTGTTTTTGTTGGAGGAGAACGCATGCGGCCCGGTGGCACTCAGACAAAGCGCGGCGCCGCGGTGCGCATGCGACGCCGGCTGGGCCTGGCGCCTCGGGCGTACGCGCTGCTGTCGTGCTCGCTGGTGCTGGTCATAGCTGGCGTTTCTGTCTATGGCATGACCGTGCCGTCCATGATGCAGGCGCATGCCGCACGCGAACCGCGCGTGGGGCATGAGGTCAAAAGTGATCTGGGTACCACGACTGGATATGCTTGGGCAAGTGTGGTCGCGCATATTGTGTTTGGCACCGACGATGCGGACGGCGCCGAGGCCCCGGACAACGAAGTCACGCTTGCCAATGGCAAAACCATCGTGCTCACCAACACCAAGATCATCGATCGGTTGTCCAGCAATAGCGTGGCGGCAACGGTGAATAAGGTCGAGCAGCAGAAGGAACAGGACGCCCAGCAGTCCGGAAAGCCCGGTAGCTCGGATACTTCTGGCTCCGGCTCGGATTCATCGAGTTCGGGCGGCGGCTCTGGGTCGGGTTCCTCCGCCGGAGGGTCTGGAAACGGCGGCTCGACGGGCGACAACACTGACAACGATGCAAACTCCGGTGGCCTTTCCGCTGCTGAAGAAGAGAGCATTCACAGTTGGCTTGTGACCAAGTACAACATGCTCGACGGCTATGTTTCTCGCGCCAATGACGTGGTCTCGACCTATAACTCTACGGGAGATCCCAGACCGTGCGACAGCCTGGTCGGGGAGATGTTTGTCATTCGAGCCGAGTTCGGTCGTCAGACATTCTCGCCCCGGTCAAAGTGGTATCAGCAGTATGCCAATCTGTGGGGCTGTTACACCAACCTATGTCAATGGGTTGGCCATTACGGCGATGATGACGTCGCGCTCGGTAACTTCAACAATAACGTGGCGGCGCTTGCCCTATGATGACCGATCTTGCATCCACCACACCACAATCACTCGGTCGCGATCCCATGGTGGGCCTGCGCCTGGCGCGCGTTGGAGGGTTTGAGCCTGCTATTGCGCTGAGCCCGGATGAGCTGCCCGTCTACCAGCGTCGATTTACGATGCTGTTTGCCGACGACGCCACCATGCGCCGTGGCGGCATCGGCCGCGTGACGCGTGCTGTCAATGCCCAGGGCGAGGCCGTGGCGCTCAAGCAGCTCATCTTGCCGACGCGCGACGAGTTCGATGATGACGCCGCTTATGAGGCACTGGTCGCTAAGTTTAAGGCGGCGTTTCGCGAGGAATACGAATGCCATCGCGCCCTTTCGGGCCTTAAAGGCTTTCCCCGCCTGTATGGATGGGGCGAGGTCGACGGTGTGCCCGCGATTGTCATGGAATGGGTCGAGGGCGAGACACTTGCCCGCTTGCGTTCGCGACTCGCCGTGGACGATGCCGGACGCCTGTCGCCGCTTGTGGCGGCGCGTCTGGGTCGCGACCTGTTCGATCTGCTCTGCCGTATGAGCCTGGTGGGCGAGGGCTTTGTCCATCGCGATATCTCGCCCGCTAATATTATGGTGCGTACGGCGCGTCTACCGCTTGACCGGCAGCTTGCCGAGGGCACCTTTGACCTGTGCCTGATCGACTTTGGCTCGTCGCTGGCGCTCGAGCCTGCGTCGGCCGTGGCCGGTACCGGCGGCAAGGCGTCGTTTACGGAGCGCTATGCCACGCTGCGTCGCGCGACGGTTGCCTATGCCCCGCCCGAGATGCTCACCGACGATATTCCCGACCTGCGCGCTTTGCGTATGTCGCCGGCGATTGACGTATACGCCGCGGCAAGCACGGTTTACGAGCTCATTGCCGGCGTCGCGCCATACGAAGCCGCGCCGAGTACTTCGGGTGCCTCGGGTTCGCGCAAAAAGACGCGCGACATCGCGAGCCCCTACCGTCTCAAGATGGACACGCGGCCCGACTATCCCATTGGTGCCCATGCGCCCGGTTGCGATTTGACTCAGCTGCTTCGTCGTGAGCCCGATGTGGCGCTCGCCGCGGCCGAGCAGGCCCAGCAGCTGGGGCTTGAGCCGGATTCCGAGGAGCTACGCGATGCGCTGGCGTTTGTCGATGCCCAGCTGTTCGACGTGGTGACGGCCTGTCTGTCCAGCCATCAAAAAGATCGTCCCGAGCCGGCGGCGGTCGAGGCGGCGCTCTCGGCGTTTTGTGACCACTATGCGCAAAATGTCGGTCGTTCGCTCCGCGGCGAGCCGCTCACGCCGTGCCCCATGGATGCGTCTGGCCGCGCGGTTCGTCGCGCGCTGATGGTCGGCGCGACGGTCGTCTGTGGCGTGGTTTGGGCTGTGGTCGTGGTTTCGGCCGCGCTGCTGGCGTCGGGCGCTCGCGTGACGGCGACTTTGGGATCGCTCGTGTGGTCTGGGTCGCTACCGGGTATTATAGCCGCACTGGCGTTGGCGCTGCCAGGCATAGCCGGCGTTGCCGCGGGGGCACTTGCGCGCGATCGGCGCTCGGGGTTCCTGCAGGGTGTGCTTGCGCTTTCTGCCTGCGAGGTTCCGGTGCTGGTTGTGGCTGCATGTAGCGTATTTTCCCAACGCGCCGTGATGGGCGGCCTTATTGCCGCCCTGGTTGCAACCTATGCGCTTACGTGGTTTTTGCTTGCGATGGGCTTTGCCTTTGAACTTCCCGTTTCGGCACCGCGACGCACAAAAGCCCAGATGGCGACTCCGCTTGCCGGTGGAGCCGCAGCTGCCCGTACTTTTGGCAGACCTGTCGAGGTATCGTCCGATTCTATTTCTACGACCAAGGAGGCCTAGGTCATGGCATCTCAAGTTGAGCTCACCCCATGCGGGGCCATGTTTGACATCTTTAAGCGCGCGGCGCATCTGAGCCATATCGAGCTGTGCGGCTTGGTGCTTTCGTCCCGTCCGCTCGCCGACGGCCGCAGCCCGCAGAGCCGGGCCGCCGATCGCTCTTGGGTTTCCCGCTTTATCGTTCGCGCGCCGGTCGGCACGCTTCAGCAGCGCTACTTTGCCGAATACGGTATCTCGGCTGCGCGTATTATGTCGCAACTGGCCCTGCGCCAGCGAAATCCCATGGACTCCACGGCTGTGATCAATATGGTGTGCGGTCCTGCAGGTGAACCGATGGTACGCGCACTCGAAGAGTGCCACCAGGACACGAATCTCTATCGCAACGCGCTCGATCGCCTGTCCCAGGCGGCAGAACTCATGCCTGCCGAGCGCGCCGAGGCCGTGCTGGTGCTGTTTGTCGCCGTCGGTTGTTCGGCGGATGTGCGGTCCTCGGTGAACTATGCCATCGACTACGCGCACGCGACCTGTGGCGGAGGAACATCCACGCCGCGTTCGCTTGGCATGTCGATGACCGCGGGCGAACGCGAACCCGCCCCGGCGCACCCCTTGGGCTTGCTGCGCGTACAAAACAGTTTTGTCGTGAGCGCCCCGCGCTGGATTCAGCCGAGCGAGCAGGGTGTTGAGATTGGCGCGCTGGCCACTGGTGAGGGCGATATTACCGACGTCGGCGACGATGTCTCGGCCCGCCATGCTCATATCTGGTGCGATGCTCAAAATATCTGGCACGTCGAGGACTTGTCGTCCACCAACGGAACCGTGGTGGTAAACGGGGCCACGCGCGTCTGCATTCAGGTCGAGCCCGGCCGTTCCGCCCAACTCAATCCCGGCGACGAGCTCAAGCTCGGCGAATCCACTACCTACGCCATCCTCTTCGGTGCTCTCTAGCCGGCAGATAGGGACGTTTCTTTTCTGCCGGCACTTGGGGACACTCCTCGGCGCGCCAGAGCCAGTCGCCCGGGGATGGAGGGGCCATTTTGGCCCTTGGCGGTCAGTCGGGGCGAAACTAGAAGATCTTTCCGATTCGCGGCTGTTCATGCTTGTAGAGCATCTAAAACAATAGGATGTTATTCTGGAATATGCCGGGTGCGTGAACTTGCCTGTCTTAGCCTTAATAAGGTATAGGGGAGTTTGGCTCAGGGGTTCCGTCTTGTTCTTCAGCGCAGTATTGTGGGACAGATTTGCTGAGATTGGCGCCTTACACCGCAGAGCGCACGGAAGGCTCTCGATTTGTGTTCTGGCCCCAGAATACAGGGCCTGATACTTACCAACTGTGGCATGGATGTAACATCTGTAGAAATCAACCCTTTTGTTGTCGACCTTTGTAAGAAAAACACTGCCATCAACTCTTTGGATGACGAAACTAGGGTGCTTGAGGGGAGCCTTTACTCCCCTCTGAGAGATGACTCATGTTTTTCGCTTGTCGTTGTGAATCCTCCGTTACTGCCGATTCCGGATGAGATTCCTTATCCCTTCGTTTGAGATGGAGGACAATCGGGTCTGGATAAAACACTTCGTATTCTTAAGGGTGGCGATACGCATTTAGAGAAAAACGGTAAATACTGCTAATAGGGGTGACGACGATGGTGCAGGGGCGACCCGCGATGCTCTCATCAATACGTCGGATACTTGGGAAATCAGGTCTAGATGCATGTATGATGATGCTGTGTGGCTATTCAATTAATCCGCGTTCCGAATGGGTGCGGGGTATGGCGGCGACATCGTATGCTTTTGACCCGGCGCGATACTCAGATATTTCTGAGGCGGTTGACGAAGTTTATACGCACTATGCCGCGCAAGGCGTTTCGGAAGTTTGCACATCTACGTTACGGGCTTAGGTTTCTTCAAGCGAGCAGGCCGGTTGCGTTATTTCGAGCGATTTTTCTAGTCTAGACGACAAAAGGCAAAGGATTTGATGGGTATAAAACGCGGACGTTTGTGGGCGGATGCTCAAATCTATTGTGGCAATCGGGCGGTTGAAAAAGATATTTCAACCGCCCGATTGCCAGGTTCGTCGGAGGAGATGTCCGATTCCGACTCTCTTGTAGGAAGAGCTTGAGATCGTATTGGCCCAAGGCAATCTTAAAGCAGTCTCATTGGCAAATCTTCGCTCCTGTTGTGTTGAGGTGTAAGGTATCAGTGATTGATGTTTTGTGGCGGGTAGATTGGGGCCTTCCTTGATTCGATGCGTTCTCTCGAGGTTCATCAGAGCAAAAGGGGCTTTCGTCTTCATTGCTATCACGGTGATTGGAACCGCTCTCTCCTATGCCATGCCATACATGAACGGGAAATTCTTAGATTTTCTTCTCGGTAACCGCAGCGAAAGAGACGCCGTACTCTTCGCGCTCCTGGTTGCGTCAATAGGAGTTTTCTCCACCCTCTTTACTTATTTTGCAGGAACACTTTCCATTCGCATAACCACGAGACTTTCCTTTGATCTTCTCAGGGAGGCCGTCTTGCGTTTTGAAAGAGACGATTACTTGGTGAGTCGGACCATCGATCCAGCCTATACAACGCAACGGATTATTTCCGACTCCAGCGTGGTCTCATCCTTCGTTTTGGCGAATTTTATCAGTGCGCCGCTGTCCATTGTAGCCATTCCCATCGTATTGCTTATCATATGGTCAATTGATTCAACTCTCGCGGTGTTTTCCATCATTCTCCTCATCGTGTATTTCTGTGTAATTACTGGGTTGAGGAAACTTTTGTATAGGGTCACGTATGAGAAGAAAGAGGCGGACAGCGCCTTTTACGCCGCAATTGCATCGCAGCTTAATCAGATTCTCAACATTCAACTGACATCTTCGTACGGCAAGAGCGAACAAGCGCTCGACGCTGGGTTTAAGAGCTATTTTCCCAAAGTTTTGCGCTCCGGAAAGCTATCATATTCTCTGACATCGCTCGATGGTCTTTTCGCAGCGTTGTTTCAAGCGGTGATACTTGTTGTTTCCGGAGTACGAATCATTAACGGAACTATGTCAATAGGCGAGTACACTATCATCGGTACATACTTCGCGGTTCTCTTTAAGACTTTGAAAAGTATGATGTCATTGTTCAAATCCTATCAAGATGCCAAAGCATCATGGGATAGGACGGCTATCGCGACGAGAGAAAAGGAGAGATCGGGGTGGAATCGGACCGATTTAGCTAAACTCGATGAAATAAATGACATTTCGGTATCTGATTTGGAATTCTCGGTTGCCCTTCCAGACGGATCTGTCCGAGAGGTCCTCGGCGGGTTTTCTTTCAAGTTTTCCGGTCCTGGTACATATTGCATAGTTGGGGAAAACGGAAGAGGCAAGACGTCACTTCTTTACTTGATGCTCGGGCTATACTCATCGAAAGGCAAAGTAAAATACAACGGCGTGCCAATCGAAGAATGCGACTTGGATTACATACGTGCGAGAGAGATATCGTGCTGCCCACAGTCGTGCTTCGCGCCGGACGAAACGGTGAAAGAGCTGTTAGAGTATTTCGACACGCCCTTTTCTTCCTATCACCGGGGTGTAGATGGCCTACTTTCGCTGGAAAACAGCGTGAAGGAGTTGCTCGGGAAACGTTGCTCCGCGCTTTCGGGCGGTGAGCTGCGCCGAGTGTACTTATGGTCGGCGATTTCACGCAAGTCGTCAGTTTTGGTACTCGACGAGCCCGCGACTGGGTTAGACGCTGTAAGCCGCGCCGAGCTTGCGGCCTATGTTAAGCGCAACAAGCAAAGCCAGCTGATCATCGTTGTCTCTCACGATGACGAGATGGTCGGCGCGGTAGAAGGGGTAGTGGATTTAGGCAGCATGTACCAGGGTAAATGATGACAAGTGTAGTGCTACCCAACTGGCAGAGATAACAAAAAGGCGATGCAGATGCACGTAGCATTCAGGCGGTTCGGACTCGGTGCCTTCACGCCATCGCAACGCTTTCAGATATAGTTCTCGTTCTCTTACTAAAGGAAACTATAGTCTACGTCATCTTGTCGAGACAGAGGTGAAGCGAAGTGTTGTCGCGACGTATCTTATTCCAGGTGGCTCAGTATCAGCGTGAGAATCGCACCAAAGTGTACTTACGATTCTCGTGTCCCACGGACAACATGAGCTGAGCATTGAGGTTCCACCCTTTGCTGCAACTACACGGGGTTGGACGGCAATGAATATGCCGGGCCGCATACCACGCGCAGCGGGGGTCCATGTCCCAGTATGTTGCCTACAGCAGCCTCGATGTCCACGCACACATCATCTCTGCCTTCGCGTTCAATCCATTTGCCGGAGAGTGCGAGGGTTGCCAGGCCGTAGAATTCGAGCCGAACAAATGAAATGCGGTATCAGCGCATAGGATTAAACTGACGATTGCTTTGCACTGAGAATACGCTTGGAAAGCCGCTATGGGTGGCGGCCCGGGTTAAATAGAGAAGCCCGTCCGATCACTTTCATGTGGCGAACGGTCGGGCTTCTTATTCCACTTGCCAATGCTCGGCTCATATTGGAAGAAAGCTACGCTAATGTTTGCGTGACACTCCTATTTTCTCCGAAGAAAGAGTCGGATAATGAAGAATAGAATTAAAAAAGGTGCCAGATATAACGCAAGTATAAAGGCTAATCCAACGAGACCTTGCAATAATGGCATAACTCCTCCCAGACACGAGATTTTGGTATTTGTTCCCATCTTATTCTGAATTGGACCAAATAGTTCCTAGCCACAAAACTACTCGTCAACTGGATCGCACCAATCTGCTGGCAAAACACAGCTTGATTCTTTATCGACATAGCACCAATCCGCAACAGGGCACTCGGCGATGTCGTAAAAATTGCATATATCAACTCCAAGACAACAAGGCTCAACGGGAGGATGTTCATTTGAACCAACAGGATGGATATGCTTCATAACAGCTCCTCACCTTAATCCAATTAGAGACTACGTTTGATCAATGCCACAGTGATCTACAACGCAGATGCTGCCGCCATCCATGTCATAGTCGCAGTAATCGTATGCACCACAGCCATCTGCTTTATCATAAACAGTACAGATGTCAGTAATGCCCAAGAGGCAGTCAAAAGACATCGGCTTCACGCCTGCCTCGTCGCCACTTCCTGGATTAATCGGATGAATATGCTTCACGACTACCTCCCTTTGAGTGCAGAAAAACCTCAATATTGTGTATAACAAACCAAGATGTCTAGTTCACCATATTTCTAGAATGGTTTCGGCGAATGTAGCAATAAGCTTCGCAGACGGTAATCAGAAGAACGAACACCTCCACAATGGTGACAGCAATGCGCTGAACCGCTTATTCCGATACAGTAGCTTCTCGTTGATTTTTCTCCTGCGAAGATGAGTGGCGGGAAATAAGGTCAAAAGCCATCTCGTAGCACATTTTTCTATATTCACATGATGCAGGGTGTAGACTCTTGGGCAAGTAGCCGTGCTCGTCTGCAGCCTCCCAGCTACAGCCCCCACCACAGAAAGACCGAGCCCAACAGTCCGTACAGTCAATTCTTTTTTCGACACCCTGACTCCAGTTTTCAATATACCTAGTTTCGTCAATTCCGGTGACGATGTTGCCCATTTTGAATCGCATCATCCCGACAAACCTGTGACAGGGGTATACGTCCCCTTCGGGAGTCACGGAAATAAAACGCCTGCCAGCCCCGCATCCGACAAAGGCGATCCTGTTGCTCATAATCAAATCAACTGCAGTTTTCAATGTTCTAAACAAGGGCTTTTCCCCTTGATCAATCTGTTTGAGATATTGATCCGCCAAATCTATTAGGCCCGCCCTGATTTTGTTTAATGAGTGTTCGTCGAGTTTGATATTCTCATCGAATGAGCTCACGGGCGAGAAGTAAATCCTTCTGAAGCCCATCTCTTTAAACTGAAGATAGTCTTCAACAAGGTTACAGTTATTATTTGTTAAGGTCGCTCTTGCGCCGAAGGGGAACGACTCGGAAAAACGACGAACGTTTTTGTCGATATCGGAGAAAGAGCCGCCTCCCGTCTTGTACGGGCGCGATGCATCGTGCTTGCATCCTGTACCATCGAGACTAATCAGAACAGAAAACCCGTGCTCCTTGAAAGAATTCACAGCAGTGTCATTCAAAAGCGTTCCGTTGGTCGTAATAGAATAGGTAAAGTTTCTATTGGGGTATATTCTTTTTGAATAGTCGACCGTTTTCCATATCAGCGGCTCGTTAATCATGGGTTCCCCACCAAAAAAGACGATCGCAAGCGTTTCGTTTTCCGATGAACTTGCGACGAGGTAGTCGACCGCCTTGAAGGCTATCTCGTCTGTCATCAGCAGAGGAGACGTTCCATAATCTCCTTTACCGGCAAAACAGTAACTACAACCAAGGTTGCATGCATGTGAAACGTGGAGTTCGATGGATCTAAGTTTTCGAGGCGTGTCTTTTGTTAAGAAAGTCCGCTCAGACAATCGTTGATACTCATCAATGTCGTCTTCAAGTTCTGCTATGGTCGTTTGGTCGTAGCCTTTCGCAGCAAGTGACTTTGTTAGCAACTTCGAGTTGACCGTTCTTCCCGATGCTTCAAATATGCGAAGCGCATCTTCTGATGCTTGGTCAACCTGAAAGCAATTGCGAGTGACCTCATCGAAGCAGTAACGACGATCACTTACTGAGAAAAAATGCATACGTTCCTCAATTTCATGCTGGACTGGCACTAACCTTGTTTATTGTTGCGCAGCTATAAAAACCACCAGCGGGGATTCGGTGTGCGGCCCAATCGGACTCCCAAAAGGTTCTATTTGAGACTGGCAAGCTTTGTGTTGTTGGCACTTCGACAGCGCTCTTTATTCCAACATGGAGCCTCGCAGTTTGAGTCGACTTGCCTCTGGAAGGTCCGATCTTAACTTGATTTAGGATGAAAACAGATTACAGGCGCGCTCCTCTAGAAAGAAAGGAAACCAATCGCCGCCTTTCACCAGGAAAGTTTTTATAGCCCACCTCGAGCAAAATGAAAGATGCGAGAGCGATTGGGGAACAACGCGAATCTCCCCTTTTGGGTGGAAGCGAGCCTTCAGCCACCGGCGAACGACTCGCCCTGGTCAGAATCTGGAAGTGGTGCCGGGCCGCTTGGGCCTCCCCGGTGACTTCGTGGGGCTTACCTGCCTGACGTCGAGGAGTACATCCGCAAGATTCGTTCCCTATGCCGTTTGCTCTCACGCCCGCCTTAGTTCCAAGTCGGGCGAGCCGCCGCGCTCATGCGACCCGTGGCGGCGACACGTTGACGCCGCGCTCGCTGAGCACATCTTCGGTCGCGGGCGAGCACGAGGTCGCGCCGGCGCATCCGCTGGGACTGCTGTGCGTGCAAAACGGCTACGTGGTGAGCGTCCCGCGCTGGATTCAGCCGAGTGAGGAAGGCGTTGAGATCGGCGCGCTGGCAACGGGGGAGGGCGGCATCACCGACGACGTCTCGGCCCGCCATGCCCATATCTGGTGCGACGAGTCTGGCGCATGGTTTGTCGAGGACCTGTCGTCCACTAACGGCACCGTGGTGGTAAACGGGGCCACGAGTGTGTGTATTCAAGTAGAGCCCGGCCGCTCCGCCCAGCTCAACCCCGGCGACGAGCTCAAACTCGGCGAATCCACCACCTACGCCATCCTGCTCGGCGCCCTCTAGCCGGCAGTTAGGGACGTTCCTTTCCTGCCGGCATCTGGGGACACTCCTTGGCGCGTCAGAGCCAGTCGTCCGGGGATGGAGGGACCATTCTGGCCCTTGGCGGTCACCCGAGGTAAACCTTTACCGCCCGCCTATATTTGTCGAAATTACACTTAACGGCGGGGTACAATAAACCCGCATGCGGATTTCCGTTGCGGGCGCTTCCCATCGCCGGGGCGTGCCCGGGAGCATCCGGCATGCGGCCTTTGCGGCGCTCGGTCATGTGCAAGACGGGCGGTCGGGTCTGTGGGGCGCATCGGCTGCCCCTCGCCTCGGCATGTCTTCTCTCCACGCCACGTACCTGCTGCTGAGCCTGCCTGCCAGATGATTGGAAGCAACAGCGTAAATCCCATCACGCCAACATCCCGGCGATCGCCGGGGCCTGTATACCTATATGAGAGGAGAGGGGTATATGGCGCGTAAGTTTAAGTCTATGGACGGCAACGAGGCGGCCGCATATGTTTCGTATGCGTACACCGAGGTAGCGGGAATCTATCCCATTACGCCGTCCAGCCCGATGGCCGACCATGTCGACCAGTGGGCGGCCCAGGGTCGCAAGAATATCTTCGGCACCCCGGTCAAGGTCGTCGAGATGGAGTCCGAGGCAGGTGCAGCCGGTACCGTTCACGGTTCGCTGGGCGCCGGTGCTCTGACCACCACCTACACGGCTTCTCAGGGCCTGCTCCTGATGATCCCGAACATGTACAAGATCGCGGGCGAGCAGCTCCCGGGCGTCTTCCACGTCTCCGCGCGTTGCGTCGCTTCCCACGCCCTGAACATCTTTGGCGATCACTCCGACGTCATGGCCTGCCGTCAGACCGGCTTCGCCATGCTCGCCGAGGGCAACGTCCAGGAGGTCATGGACCTCTCGCCGGTGGCTCACCTTGCCGCCATCGAGGGCAAGACTCCGTTCCTTAACTTCTTCGACGGCTTCCGCACCAGCCACGAGATCCAGAAGGTCGCCATGTGGGACTACAAGGATCTGGCCGAGATGTGCGACATGGACGCCGTCCAGGCTTTCCGCGATCACGCGCTCAACCCTGAGCACCCGCACACCCGCGGTAGCCACGAGAACGGCGACATCTTCTTCCAGAACCGCGAGGCCTGCAACAAGGTCTACGACGAGCTTCCCGCCGTCGTCGAGGGCTACATGAAGAAGATCAACGAGAAGCTCGGCACCGATTACGGCCTGTTCAACTACTACGGAGCTCCCGATGCTGATCGCGTCGTCGTGTGCATGGGCTCCTTCTGCGACGTGCTCGAGGAAGTCATCGACTACCTCAACGCTCACGGCGAGAAGGTCGGCCTGGTCAAGGTTCGCCTGTTCCGTCCGTTCTCCATCAAGCACTTTGTCGACGTTCTCCCCGAGACCGTCAAGAAGATTGCCGTCATGGACCGCACCAAGGAGCCGGGTTCCATCGGCGAGCCGCTCTACCAGGACGTCGTCTCCGCTCTCTACGAGGCCGGCAAGACGGGCATCAAGGTCGTCGGCGGCCGTTACGGCCTGGGCAGCAAGGACACGCCTCCCGCGTCCGCGTTCGCTGTCTTCGAGGAGCTTAAGAAGGACGAGCCCAAGCGCGAGTTCACCATCGGCATTGTCGATGACGTGACCAACCTGAGCCTGCCCGAGGCCGAGGATGCGCCCAACACCGCAGCCCCCGGCACCATCGAGTGCAAGTTCTGGGGTCTGGGTGGCGACGGTACCGTCGGCGCCAACAAGAACTCGATCAAGATCATCGGCGATCACACCGACAAGTACGTTCAGGCCTACTTCCAGTACGACTCCAAGAAGACCGGCGGCGTCACCGTTTCGCACCTGCGCTTTGGTGATTCCCCGATCCGTTCGCCGTACTACGTGACCAAGGCCGACTTTGTCGCCTGCCACAACCCCAGCTACATCGTCAAGGGCTTCAAGATGGTCCGCGACGTCAAGCCGGGCGGCACCTTCCTGGTCAACTGCCAGTGGAGCGACGAGGAGTTCGCTGAGCACATGCCCGCCGTGGCCAAGCGCTACATCGCGAACAACAACGTCAACGTCTACCTGATCGACGCTATCGACCTGGCCGCCAAGGTCGGCATGGGCAAGCGCACCAACACGGTGCTCCAGTCCGCCTTCTTCGCGCTGGCCAAGGTCCTGCCCGCCGAGGACGCTCTGCAGTACATGAAGGACGCGGCCACCAAGTCCTACATGAAGAAGGGCCAGGCCATCGTCGACGCCAACCACAAGGCCATCGATGCCGGCGCTACCGCCTTCCGTAAGTTCGAGGTTCCGGCCGACTGGGCTACCGCCGAGGATGCTGCTCCCGTCGAGCTCTCCGAGGAGACCAAGTCTGCCATAGCCCAGCAGGTCAAGAACCTGCTTGAGCCCATCGATCGCATGGATGGCGACAGCCTGCCTGTTTCCGCCTTCGTCGATTGCGCCGACGGCCAGTTTGAGCTGGGCGCCTCCGCATACGAGAAGCGCGGCGTCGCCGTGGTCGTTCCCCACTGGGACGAGACCAAGTGCATCCAGTGCAACCAGTGCGCCTATGTGTGCCCGCATGCCACCATCCGTCCGTTCGCGATGACCGAGGACGAGGCTGCCGCCGCGCCCGAGGCTACTCGCACGCTCGACGCCATGGGCCCCAAGGCCAAGGGCATGAAGT
This sequence comes from Collinsella aerofaciens, assembly GCF_040910185.1. Lineage (GTDB taxonomy): Bacteria > Actinomycetota > Coriobacteriia > Coriobacteriales > Coriobacteriaceae > Collinsella > Collinsella aerofaciens_BF. The sequence goes on from NZ_JBDGBA010000003.1 coordinate 74,420, forward strand.
TCACCATGGCCGTGTCTCCGCTCGACTGCATGGGCTGCACCAACTGCGTCAAGGTCTGCCCCAAGGGCGCCCTCGAGATGGTTCCCACCGAGCAGGAGATGGACCAGCAGCCCGTTTGGGACTACATGGTCGAGAACGTCTCCGAGAAGAAGGAGCTCATCGCGGCCAACGTCAAGGGCAGCCAGTTTAAGCAGCCCTACCTGGAGTTCTCCGGCTCCTGCGCCGGCTGCGCCGAGACCGCCTATGCACGTCTGGTGACCCAGGTCGCCGGCGACCGCATGTTCATCTCCAACGCCACCGGCTGCTCCTCCATTTGGGGCAACCCCGCTGCCACCGCTCCTTACTGCAAGGACAAGGACGGTCACGGCCCGGCGTGGAACAACTCCCTGTTCGAGGACAATGCCGAGCACGGTCTGGGCATGGCCGTCGGCTACGAGGCCGTTCAGAAGAAACTGATCGCTGCTACGCAGGAGATCATCGCCGCTGACGGTCCGTCCGACGAGCTCAAGGCCGCCGGTCAGGCTTGGATTGACTCTGTCAACGACGCCGAGGCCTCTAAGACCGCTGCCGCCGCTTACGTTGCCGAGCTCGAGAAGTGCGGCTGCGACGCTTCCAAGGCGATCCTCGCCGACAAGGCTTACCTCACCAAGAAGTCCTTCTGGGTCTTCGGTGGCGACGGTTGGGCCTACGACATCGGCTTCGGTGGCCTGGACCACGTCCTGGCTTCCGGCCACAATATCAACGTCTTCGTCTTCGACACCGAGGTCTACTCCAACACCGGCGGTCAGGCCTCCAAGGCCTCGAACCTGGGCCAGGTCGCTCAGTTCGCCGCTGCCGGTAAGGTGACCAAGAAGAAGTCTCTGGCCGAGATCGCTATGAGCTATGGCTACGTCTACGTGGCGCAGGTCGCCATGGGCGCCAACCCGGCTCAGACCCTCAAGGCCATCCACGAGGCCGAGGCCTACGACGGCCCGTCCCTCATCATCGGCTACAGCCCCTGCGAGATGCACTCCATCAAGAAGGGCGGCATGCAGAACTGCCAGGCCGAGATGAAGAAGGCTGTCGAGTGCGGTTACTGGAACCTCTTCCGCTTCAACCCCGAGGCTGCTGCCGGCAAGAAGTTCTCGCTCGATTCCAAGGAGCCCGCGGGCGGTTATCAGGAGTTCCTGATGAACGAGGCCCGTTACGCTTCGCTGACGCGTTCTTTCCCCGAGCGCGCCGAGGAGCTCTTCAAGGAGAACGAGCAGGCCGCTATGGACCGCTACGCTCACCTGCTGAAGCTCAAGACGGTGTACAACGAGGCCTAGGTCTCTCACCGCAGGATCTGAGGGCTGACCTTCGCGGACGTCCTCGGACATGAAAGAACCCCCGCTGCGCACTACGTGCGGCGGGGGTTCTTTCGTCCTGCGGAGTGTCCGCGAAGGTTAGCCCTCAGATCCTGCTACGACTACGTCCTCGGATTGTGTGGCTGAATGGATGACGTGGCTGTGGGGGCCTTTTGTCCCCTTCGCTGTTTCGCGGCTTTGCCGCGAAACCACGCGTCACTTTGGGGATGGATGGAGGGCGTGGCTGGATTGCAGATTCAAATGGCTAGAGAGATATGGGCGCGAACGAGAAATCGTTATTGGGGTCATCCTTTTCCATAAACTCATCGAGACAAAACGTCATGTAGATTGGAACGTACAGAACCTTGCCCTCTTTGCTGAGATTCTCGTGGCTTAGTACAACGGCCTCGGGAATTTTGTACTCGCCCACACTCATCAGACGATCGAGGGCCGCGTGCGCTCGAACTTTCTTGCCCGATTTGACCTCGATTGGGACAACATGCCCGTGGGCGCCTTCGATTACAAAGTCAACTTCACCGACCTCACGCGTTTGGTAGTACCATGCATCCGCCCCGAGGGCAACGAGTTCCTGCGCGACCACGTTCTCATAGAGACCACCAAGGTTGGGAGTTTTCATATCAAGATAGACAGCGCGTGCAGTGCTGCCGGGGTATCGCGATGCGAGCATGCCTGTATCAGACTCGTATAGTTTGAAGGCTGTCGTTTTCTCCGTCCTCTTGAGAGGACTCCGTGGCTCCGTCACCCTGGCGACCATCAATCCAACACCTGCGTTAACAAGCCACAGGAAATCCTGCTCATATTTTTTAAGGCGAGCTCCCTCACCCAGAGACGAAACAACAAAGCGATGAGACTCCGCCTCAAGCTGAACGGGAATTTGCTCAAAAATCGACCGAACGTTAAACGCTCGAGTCGATGCATATTTTGAGATATCGCTTTTGTACTGATCGACCAGCTGAGTTTGAAGCTCACGTGTGCTCACGAGCGAATAACCCGAATCAATATAATTCTGAACGACCTCCGGCATGCCGCCGCAAACGATATAGGCTCTATAGTTCTTGAGCATCGCCTCATGAATATAGTTTTCGACAGGATGTTTCTCGACAAGGCAGCTGCGAATGCCTGCAAGCACATTCTCGCTTACGCTGTTTGCCCAACAAAACTCTTCAAAATCCATCGGGCGCATAACAATGTGCTCTACATACCCCACCGGAAAAGAAGAGATCCCCTTAAACTCAGTCCCAAGCATAGACCCCGAGAAGACATAGCTAAAGCGCCCATCCTCGACCAACGCCTTCATGAGTGTAACGATCTGCGGATACTCCTGAATCTCATCGACAAAGACAAGCGTATCGCCCTCAACAAGCGGCGCATCCGCAAGAAGGGCTACGCGGTTGATAAAGTCAACGGAGTTCTTTGCGCCAACAAGTGCATTCCTTGCTTCGACATCGAGTAGTAAATTGACCTCAAAATACGAAGCGTAGTTGCTTTTTCCAAACGCGCGAATCGCATAGCTCTTGCCAATCTGACGCGCACCAGTAACGAGTAATGCCTTATTGGAGTTATTCTTCCAGCTCAAAAGCCTATCAGTGACCTTACGGCGTAGCATTAAACCCCCAAATGACAAAAATTGACAGATAGAATCGCCTAAAATCATACAAAAATTGGCAGATAATATTGTCGTAAATATACAAAAATTGGGAGATAGAAAAGGTTCGAATAGGCCTCAAAGCCACTGAAACAGTGCTCTACTTTGCGAAGGGGCTGGGGACGCTGTTGGGTGCGTCTCCAGCCCTCTGATTCTTACTTTGGATCCCGATGGTGGGGTGTTGTCGGTGCTGCTTGCTTGGTTACCTTGTCTCGCCGGACTCCGTGCGTAGGCGGTAGCCGTGGACGAGGTCGCTAATGGCCGGCCAGGGAATCTGGCGGTCGACCCAAAATTGGAGCTGGACCAGATAGCGCTCGGTGGCGCGGGTGAGGGCTGCAAACTGTTCGTGAGTCTCTACCTGGGCGTAGAGGTCGCGGCTGTGGGCGAGGATTGCCGTGGTGTCATCCATTTTGCCGGTGACGTCGAAGGCGCCCGAGAACCAGTCGCACAGGCGCGCGGCGCTGTTGTTGATCGTTGCGAGGTCGGCGGTGCCGTCGTTGGCGTTTTCGTTGGCCTGGGCTCGCAGGAGGGAGAGGGCGTCGGCGGCGTTCATGCAGTAGCCGACGGTGAAGTTCCAGACGGCGAATTCGCGGCCTGTGTCGAGCTTGCGGCGGCGCATGTAGTCGATATCGCGTGGTTCCTCAAGCATCATCTGGTCGGCGAGGGCCTCAAGTGCAGTGGTGTACTCGGCAAGGTCGAGTGCGAGCAGGGTGTTGATATCCATCATCTTTAGGCCTCCGCTTCGATCTCGACGATTTCGTTTTTGATGTGCATGCCCTGGTTGTCCCAAACATTGCGGCAAGCAACGGCAAAGCGCTCGCGGTCGGCTTCGCAGATGCGGGCGAACATGTTGCAGGTGCCAAAGGGCTCGCACACGTCAAAGAAGATGCAGATTGACGACCATCCGCCATACCAGCTCACGGCGCCCGCCGGCTCGTGAAAGACGGGGTTCTCGATGTGCTCGTAATTGGCGATGGGGCCCGATACGGGATAGGTTACCTCGGCATCGCAGATCTTGGCCGAAAAGATACGTGACTCGACCGGACAGGACGATTCGAACAGCTTGCATGCCTCGGGAGCCTTGTCCCAGAGCATGTCGGCGAGAAACGTCTCGCCATTCAGCGTGATCTTGAGCATTTTTGTCATAGTAAGGACCTCCTCAATCCGTCGCTCAAGGGGCTCGCTGGCGGATAAGGAGAAGACAGCGGCGGGGTCGCCGAACCCAAACTTCACGACAGATCTCTGTCGCCCAAGCCCGCGCTGTTCTTCGCTAAAGTACCATGCCGCAATTGCGCGCGCAATATCAGTTTTTGATTTTCTGGAAGCGGCGATCGACGAGACGGCTCGCCGGCTGCCGGCCGACGCGCGGCAAAGGCACTCGTCTATTCCTTAAGTTGGATGAAAAACGCCATGTTATTGCAGGGCTGCATACTCGTCCAATAAGTGCATAGAATCTCGTATAGTGCGAGTAAGATTTTGCGCTGCCTATTTTATGTTTAGCAAAGATATAGTTTGCATAATCTGGTCTAATCCCTGCTCTATTAAAATAAAGTTGCACGTAAATGACGTAGATATGCTTGAGCTGGGTTTCTTTACGCTGAGCGGGTAAAAGCGACCGTTCACCGTTCAACTATTTTCAAAATGAATAAAATGAGCGATAAAGAGAATATAAACCTTAATAAACTCGCGTATCGCACGGGCGCGGGTTATTAATGGGTTGTAGGCCTTTTACAGAAAGGATTCCAGCAATGTCTAAGCCTCTTGGCAAGCCCGATCGTATCGTCGTCGCCCTTGGCGGCAACGCCCTCGGCAACAACCCCGTTGAGCAGATCGAGGCCGTGAGTAACACCGCTCACGCTCTCCTCGGCCTGATCGAGCAGGGCAACGAGATCATCATCACCCACGGCAACGGCCCGCAGGTTGGCATGATCCAGAACGCCTTCGCCGCTGCCCACGACGCCATCGGCACCCCCGAGATGCCGCTGCCCGAGTGCGGCGCCATGTCCCAGGGCTACATTGGTTATCACCTGCAGCAGGGCATTGGCCGCGAGATGCACAAGCGCTATAAGCGTTGGCACGCCGCCACCGTCGTCACCCAGATCGAGTGCGACCCGGACGATCCCGCGTTCAAGAACCCGACCAAGCCGATCGGTCCCTTCTACACCGAGGAGCAGGCCAAGGAGTTCATGGCCGAGGATCCCTCCAAGGTCTTCGTCGAGGATTCCGGTCGCGGCTGGCGTCGCGTCGTCGCTTCCCCCGATCCCAAGAAGATCGTCGAGGCCGACTCCATCCTCAATCTGCTCGACAACGAGTTCATCGTCATCGCCTGCGGTGGCGGCGGCATTCCCGTCGTCCGCGACTATGAGAACAAGGGCTGCTACAAGGGCGTCCCCGCCGTCATCGACAAAGACCTGGGCGGCGAGCTGCTGGCCGAGGACTGCGACGCCGACGTTCTGTTCCTGCTGACCGCCGTTGAGCATGTCGCCATCAACTTTGGCAAGCCCAACCAGGAGGAGCTCGAGGACCTCACCGCCGACGAGGCCGAGCGCCTGGCCGACGAGGGCCAGTTCGGCAAGGGTTCCATGGAGCCCAAGGTCCGCGCTGCCATCAAGTTCGCTCGTTCCCGCAAGGGCCGCACCTGCATCATCGGCGCTCTGGACAAGGCTGCCGAGACCATGGCCGGCCTCTCCGGCACCCGCATCCACGAGTAGTCTCTACTCTGTTGCCTCTCTCGTGGGCGCCAGGCAAGACGCCCACAAACTAGCCTCTCTTCATGAGCCCCGCAGTCCGCTCCGACTGCGGGGCTTTTGCTATTCACCTAGTCCCCGATGGGTGAGTAGTCATTGGGGACGTTCTTAAACGACTAGTCAAACAAGAACGTCCTCAATGACTACTAATTTAAATCTGTCCCCAATGACTGCGGAAAGCGCATCTCACACCGACGCATTGCTTTCGGGCCCTCTCCCCAGGCTCTCCATAGCTCAGCTGGACTCCCCGCAACCTGTTCCGAGTTGGCGGAACGAGCGCGACGTGGAGTGTCATTCTTTACCGCGTTAGACTAGACGCAGGGAAAGGAGGAGGACATGGATGCTCGCGTCAAGCAGCTTGTAAATATGATCGAGGACGCTCAGCCTGTCGCTGTCGCGGTACTTGCCAAGCGTCTCGAGGTAAGCGAGCGCGCCGTGAGAAACTATATCCATCGCGCAAACGACAGCCTTGCAGGGGTTGCACGCATCGTTGGCAGCAAGGGGCAGTATCGTATCGATGTTGCACGTGCAGATGAGCTTGCTCGCTTGCTAGACGGTGCGGCTCTGGCCCATCCGGGCATTCCTGATACGCGCGATGGCCGTGTGTCCTTCCTTCTTAACGACCTCCTCATGCGGTCCCAGTGGGTGACGATTGAGGAGTATGCGGATTTACTCTACGTTTCGGCGCGGACTCTGTCCAATGACATGCGTCTGGTAGAGCAGAAACTCGCCCAATTTGACTTAACGCTCGAAAAGCGCCCACGCTACGGAATCCGCGTTGCGGGCGGGGAGTCACAACGGCGCCTGTGCCGGGCCTCGCTGGTGAGGCCCGTGTTGCCCGACACCGACGATGCAAAGCTCGCCGAGCGCCTGCGGGCCATCGCCGCATGTGTGGACGATGCCCTGACGGCCTCGCCCGTCACGGTGAGCTCGCTGGCATCCCGCAATCTCATCATGCATCTTTACATTGCTCTTGGCCGCATCGAGCAGGGCTGCTATGTCCCAGCTGCAGAATCGGACGTTCAAAAACTGGAGGGAACGCGCGAATACGCCGCGGCTTTCCAGATTGCCGCAAACATCAAGGATGCCCTGGGCGTGAGCATGCCCCGAGAAGAGGTTGCCTTTATCGCAATCCATTTGCTCGGCAGGGGCACGGGCGTGCCCGAGAAGGGCTCTGCCGTTATCTCGGACGAGATGTGGGAGATTGCTTCCGAGATGGTACGTGCGGTCAACGATGAGTTTAGGTTTGACTTTAGCGGCGATCTTGAACTTCGCATGAACCTTGCTCGGCATATCGGCCCTCTGGGCTATCGCCTTGAATATCACATGCATATGGATAACCCCATGCTGCCCGATATCAAGACGAGGTTTCCGTTGGCCTATTCGATGGCAGCTGGCACCTCGCAGGTACTCGAGCGTCATTTTGGCAGCCAGCCCTCTGATGAAGAGCTCGGCTACATCGCCATGGCATTTGCCCTGGCCCTCGAGCAGCAAGCCGACCAGCCGCGTCGCAAGCGCATCCTGATCGTGTGCGCCTCGGGAGCGGGAAGCGCCCGTATGCTCGAGCACCAGTACCGCAAGCAGTTTGGCATGTATATCGATTCGATTGAGACATGCGATGTCGCCCGCGTGGGAACGTTCGATTTTTCGCACATCGACTACGTGTTCACAACGGTGCCGCTCAACGTCAAGTTGCCCGTGCCCGTCCGCGAGGCCGATTTCTTCTTGGAGACGAGCGATGTCAACGCTATCCGCAAGGTGCTGAGCGACGACACTGCGCAATCGGACTCCGTAAGCTCTTTCTTTAGCCGTGCCCTGTTCTTCAACCGCGTTGAGGCGTCGTCGAAGCAGGCCGTTCTCCGATATCTCTCCGTGCGCGCCGTCGAGAGCGGCCGTGTCGATGCCCAGTTTGCCCAAGAGGTCGCCGAGCGCGAGAGCGCGAGTGCCACCTCGTTTGGCAATGGGGTAGCCATGCCCCATGGGATGCATCCCTTGAGCGCCGAGGCCTTTGTTACCGTGGGCCTGCTCGAACATCCCATTCTTTGGGACGAATACGGCCATGAGGTCGATATCGTCTTTATGGTGTCGTTTGCCCGGTCGGGCGGCGATGAGGCGCGGATCTTGAGCTCACTGCTCGCCGAGATCTTTATGGACCGCCAGGGGGTCGAGCGCCTACGCGAGCGCCGGTCCTGGCATGAGCTGATGGCGCTTGTGCAAGCGCATACGGCTTAAGACTTCTTTTGTCGATAACCCTGTCTGTCTACCTGCAATAAACCTCGAGGATTGCGGGCGGGAGATAGGCGTTTCGAATATTCAAGTACAAACCAAACATCACGGGAGAGGAGACCGTTATGGACGATCAGGGAACCGAGATGGTTTCGTTTCAGCTGGTCGCTGCGGCGGGAGAGGCACGCAGCCTTGCCTTCGAAGCCCTTGAAAAGGCAAAAGCGGGGGATTTTGACGCCGCCGCCAAACTCATGAAGCAGTCAAAGGATGCGGGAATCAAGGCTCACCACATCCAAACGCAGCTGCTTTCGACTGAGGCAGCGGGCGAGCATCTGTCGGTGGATGTGTTGCTGGTCCATGCTCAGGACCACCTCATGTGCTCCATGCTTGCTCAGGAGCTCGTGCAGGAGCTGATCTGCCTGTATGAGTGCACTGCAACCAAGAACGCCTAGCGGCGTGCGGTGACTATCCAACCAATCAATGCGAAGGGAATCCCTTATGAAGATCCTTCTTGTTTGCGCAGCTGGTCTGTCTACAAGCATTCTGATGAAGAAACTCGAGAAATATGCGGAGCAAAACGGCATCGAGCTCGATATCGATGCGGTGGGTATCGGCGAGTATCAGGAGACGTGCGCCAATTATGACGTGCTGCTCTTGGGGCCGCAGGTGTCCTACCAGCTCAACACCGTCAAGCAGGGGAGCGGTAAGCCGACCGCGGTCATCCCCGCACAGGACTACGGCATGGGCAACGCCGCCAACGTGCTGGCACTCGCCCAGTCGCTGTTGGGTTAGGAGGCGACCATGGAGAAGTTCATGACCCTGCTTCAGGAAAAACTGACCCCTATCGCCAATTTCTGCGGCACCGAGCGCCACTTTGCCTCCATGCAAAAGGGCTTTATGAGCGCGATCAGCTTCATCTTGGTATCTGCCGTCTTTATGATCCTCGCCAACCCGCCGGTCACGGCCGACCTGGTGGCGCAGGGCGGGTTCTGGTCCGTCTTTGGCCCTTGGCTCGATTTTGCGACGGCCAATAAGCTCACGCTGCTCATCCCCTTCAATATGACGATGGGCATACTGTCGGTGATCGTGACGTTCGCAATCGCATATAACCTGGCGGGCACCTACAAGATGCCCAAGCTTAACGCCGGCATGACCTCGCTGGTGATGTTCCTGATCGCCGCGGCGCCGTCGTCCTACTACCAGCTTGCTGACGAGTCCGTGCTCCAGGCGGTCCCCTGCACCTATCTGGGTGCGCAGGGCCTGTTTACCGCCATCATCGTTGCCTTGGTCTCCGTCGAGGTCACGCGCTTCTGCCAGACCAAGGGCATCACCATCAAGATGCCCGATGGCGTGCCGCCGTTTTTGTCCGAAACCTTTGGCGCCATCGTACCTATGCTCGCCAACATCCTCATCTTCTTTGGCGGCAACCTGCTGATCCAGATGATCGATCCCGCGCTGTCCATCCCCTCGGTTATCGAGAAGCTGCTCGCTGCCCCGCTTTCCGTCGCAGTTGACTCTGTGCCCGGCGCACTGCTTATCTGCTTCATGACGCTGCTGTTTTGGTGCTTTGGCGTCCACGGCAACATGATCGTAATGCCCATCACCGCCCCGGTCTCGCTTGCCGCCTTTGCCGCCAACGCCTCGCTCTATGCTGCCGGGCAGCCGCTTGAGTTCCACCCGGTGCTCATGTCGTTGGCCATCAACCTCATCGGCGGCACGGGTAATACGTTCTCTTTTGTGGCGCTCTGCGCGTTTAGGGCAAAGTCGCAGCAGCTCAAGGCATTTGGCAGGGCATCGATCGTGCCGAGCTTCTTCCGTATCTCCGAGCCCGCGATCTTCGGCGCGCCCATCATCTTCAACCCGATCCTCATGATTCCGTTTGTGCTAGGCGGCATGATCTCGGCCCTGCTGTATTGGGGTGCGGTCTCACTGGGTCTTGTCTCTAACTTCTACATCTTGGTGAGCGGCACGTTCCCCATCTTCGTTCAGGGCTTTGTCCAGTGCCTCGACCCGCGTATCTGGGTGTTTACGATCGTTTTGATCGTGGTCATGGCTGTGGTCTGGTACCCGTTCTTTAAGGTGTACGATAACCAGCTCCTGGCTCAGGAGCAGGAGAACGCCGCGGCAGCTTCTGCCGAGGATGCTGAGTAGCATGAGTTACTTTGACAGAACGTCTGCCGCCGGTATGCCCGAGGGCTTTTTGTGGGGTGGTGCCCTCGCCGCCAACCAGGCCGAAGGGGGCTGGAACGAGGGCGGCCGCGGCATGTCGCACTCCGACCTGATCCCACAGGGTTCCGACCGCTGGGATGTAATGTTTGGCAGGCAAAAGCCCGTGGACGATCCGGACAGGCTGTATCCATGCCGCTGGGGCAACGACTTCTTCCATCATTGGCACGAGGATGTCGAGCTTTTTGCCGAGATGGGCTTTAAGTGCCTGCGTCTTTCAATTTGCTGGAGCCGTATTTTTCCCACAGGGATGGAGGCCGAGCCCAACGGCGAGGGCTTGGAGTTTTACCGTCAGGTATTCGAGGCGCTGCGCGAGCATGGAATCGAGCCGCTTGTGACGCTGTCGCACTACGACTATCCGTTGGCTCTGGTCGAGCGCTATGGTGGCTGGCAAAGCCGAGAGATGATCGAGCGGTATGCGCACTACGTCGAGACCGTCGGACGCGCGTACCAGGGCCTCGTGCGTTATTGGCTTACGTTCAACGAGATCAACAGCGTGGCGCTGTCCTATCTCAACGCGGGTGTCACGCTCGAGGATGAGCGTGACCGTGCAGCCGTGACTGCGGCGTTCTCGCACCATATGTTTATGGCGAGCGCTCGCGCTGTCGAGATTCTGCACAAGATCGATCCCGCAAACAAGGTGGGTTGCATGGTCGCTGCCGGTGCGACCTATCCGTACCGTTGTGCGCCCGAGGACGTATGGCTTGCGTATGAGGAGGACCGCGGCCGCTACTTCTACACAGACGTGATGGCTGCGGGCGCCTATCCTGCTTGGAAGCTGCGTGCACTCGAGAAAGAGGGTGTTCACGTGCCCTTTGAGCCGGGCGATACGGAGTATCTGGCAGAGCATACGGTCGACTTCATCTCGTTCTCGTACTATTGCTCGCGCTTGGTGTGCGCCGATGATCAGGTGATCGCCGAGAAGGCGGAGGGCAACGTGTTCCCGACGTTGCGCAATCCGTACCTCAAGGATAAAGAGACTGCCTGGAAGTGGCAGATCGATGCGCTGGGTTTGCGCGTGACGCTTGCCGGCTACCACGATCGTTACCATCTTCCGCTCTTTATCGCCGAGAACGGTGTGGGCGGACTCGATGCGCTGGAAGACGGCAAAGTCCACGATGCGTATCATATTGATTACCTGCGAAGGCATATTCTTGCGCTGCGCGATGCAATTGTCGAGGACGGTGTTGACCTGATGGGATACACGCCGTGGGGCTGTATCGATTTGGTGTCGGCCTCGACGGGGCAGATGAAGAAGCGCTATGGCTTTGTTTATGTCGATGCCGATGATATGGGCAAAGGCACGTTCGATCGCTACCGAAAGGACAGCTTCTGCTGGTACCAAAAGGTCATTGCATCAAATGGCGAGGACTTGAGTTAACTCTTGCAGGTCTGTTGCCCCCGCGGTCCGCTTCGGCCGCGGGGGCTTTTGTTATTGAGGCGGCTGTTCATGAGGAGCATTGCAGGCTGCGGAAACCCGGCACTTGGGGACGTTCCTTTCCTGCCGGCAGCTTGGGACAGTCCTTAAAGGCCGCATCGATCAACTGCGGAAAGCACATCCCAGAATGAGCGTCCAACATGGGGTGCGGTTTCCCTTGAGGCCCTCAATCGGAAAATGCATCCCGGATTATTGTCGAAAAGCGGTCCCTAGTTTCCCAAACGGGCCGCTAACGGAAAGCGCACCCCGCTATTGGGCCCCAAAGCAGGATGCGCTTTCCGTGCTGGCAGTTCCAAGCAGTTCGGGATGGCCCTTTTCGTCTGCTCTCGGCCGGCGTCCGTAAGACTGTCCCCGACGACCACTCATTTAAGTCTGTCCCCAATGAGTCCCCAATGACTAGTAGTAGGCCCACATGGCTTCGACTTCGTTAAGGACCTCTACGCAGCCCCAGCGGCGGGCGCTGCGGCTGGCCGAGTTGGGGTCGTAGACGCCAATCTGGTTGGCGTCGTCGATGCCGTAGAGCACGATGTAGTGGCCTACGTTGGTAAACGTACCGGGGCGCACTGCGGCGATGACGGGCGCACCCGAGCGAAGTGCTTGGGTAATCGATTCGCGATCGTTATAGAGCTGTGTTCCGTTGAGCCCCAGCTGCCACGCACCGCCTGTCATAAACGACCACTCGGTGGCACCGGTGGGGGCGTAATTGCCCGCCTCGGAAAGCGCGCACATATCGACGGGGGTCATATCGGTGCGTCCCGTCTTAAAGATATAGACCATGGTGAGGCACGTAGGCCCGCAGGCATTTTGGCGGATGGTGCCGCCGGCGTAAGGCAGCTCTGACCACGCGGGGTCGATCTGATAGATATGGGGCATCGTGCCGGCTTGCCATTGCGAGCGCGGGGTCGAAAAGGCGAAAGAATAACCGGGCGCGACGGGGGCCTTGAGCAGCTTGTCCTCGGCGGTGGGACCGAGACCGGCCGAGCCGTGGGACACACAGGAGCTCATAAGCACAAAGACCAGACAGGTAAGGATAGAGCACAGTGCGAGGCGAAGTCGACGAGCCGGCAGGGCGGGAGCATTCACGTGCGGTGTCGAGCGGTAAGGCTTGCCGTCGCGTCCGCCTTGGGGATGCGAAAAGAAGCGGTTGATATGGATGCCGGGCTGACGTACGCCGTTGCGGCGCAACTGCGGAACCTCGGCCTGACGCTGTCGAGTGCGCGCGCCCAAGCGGCTATCTTGCTGCGCGCTTGTGCCCATGCTCGGACGGCCACTCTGCCGTGTTCTGCTTGCCTGCTGCCGAGACGAAGGCCTGGGTTGCTCTTGAGGACGTTGCGGATTGCCGCTCGTGGCACATCTGGGCGTCGGCGTGGTACGGCCAGCAAGGCGAACGCTTTGTCGCCGTTGATCACCGTCGTTGTATCCGTATGCCATTCGTACCGCCTTGTCTCATGTATAACCTATCCATCCTACAAAAAAGATGTGCAACAAATGGGTCTGCGCGTCAAAAGCTCGGCAAACGGTACGAAAGGCGCAAAACATACGGCCTCAAAAACATCTCTATATGCGTCCGATGAGCGTACGCCCGTCGGACGGGCGGCAACAATGAGCGGCAAACCGTGCCGTTCGTCCCAAAAACGGCGCCGCTCGTTTTGCAGTTTTGCCTTCGGTCGAGCTACAGGCGGCGTTGCCGTGCCAAGGCCGTATCTTAAAGCCATGAAGTAAAAGCGCGCGGCAAAACAGACTGCGCAAGGGGTGACGCCAGGAGGCGTCAAAAAGGAAAGGAGGGGAACAATGGCGGACAAGAACGCAGAAGTTGCAGTCGAGGATAACGGCGGCATGAAGAAAACGCTTTCGCTCTGGAACTTCTTCACCATCGGTTTTGGTGCCATCATCGGTACCGGTTGGGTTCTGCAGGTCGGCGACTGGATGGTCGTGGGCGGCGGTCCCGTTCCCGCTATGATCGCATTCCTCTTGGGTGCGATCTTCCTCGTGCCCGTCGGAGCTGTTTTCGGTGAGCTCACGGCTGCTATCCCCATCTCGGGTGGCATCGTCGAGTATGTCGATCGTAGCTTTGGCCGTACGCTGAGCTACATCACCGGTTGGCTCTTGGCTCTGGGCAACGGTATCCTTTGCCCGTGGGAGGCCATCGCCATTTCGACCCTCGTGTCCGAGATGTTCGGTAGCCTGCCCGGTCTTGAGTGGCTGCGCGCCGTCAAGCTCTACACCATCCTGGGCGCCGACGTTTACCTGTTCCCGACGCTGATCGCGCTCGGCTTTGCGGCCTACGTCATCTTCCTCAACTTCCGCGGTGCCAGCTCGGCCGCCAAACTCCAGGCCTTCCTGACCAAGGCCCTGCTCTGCGGCATGCTGCTCGCCATGGGCGTCTCGCTGTTCACCGGCTCGCCGGACAACGCCATGCCCGTGTTCTCCCAGGTCACCGGCGCTGGCGGCGGTAAGGCCGCTACCGAGAGCACCGGCCTGTTCGCCGGCATCGTGTCGGTCCTGGTCCTGACCCCGTTCTTCTACGCCGGTTTCGACACCATTCCTCAGCAGGCTGAGGAAGCGGCCGAGGGCCTCAACTGGAACAAGTTCGGCAAGATCATCTCCCTGGCCCTGCTGGCCGCCGGCGGCTTCTACATGGTCTGCATTTACTCGTTCGGCACTATCCTCGACTGGCATGAGTTTGTTAAGAGCCCGGTTCCCGCGCTTGCCTGCCTCAAGGGCATCAACATGCTCCTGTACCTGGCCATGCTTGTCATCGCCACGCTTGGACCCATGGGCCCGATGAACTCCTTCTACGGCGCCACGAGCCGCATCATGCTCGCCATGGGTCGTAAAGGCCAGCTGCCCGAGCAGTTCGCCGAGGTCGACCCCAAGTCCGGCGCTCCCAAGCTCGCCTGCGTCGTTCTGGGCGTCATCACCGTCGTCGGTCCGTTCCTGGGCAAGAACATGCTCATCCCTCTGACCAACGTGTCGGCTCTCGCCTTCATCTTCTCCTGCGGCATGGTCGCCCTCGCTTGCCTGCGCATGCGCTTCACCGAGCCCGACCTGCCTCGTCCCTACGAGGTGCCCGGCGGCAAGTTTGGCATCGGCCTCGCTATCGCTGCCTGCGCCATCATCATCGGCTTGCTTGTGATTCCGTTCTCTCCCGCTTCCCTCAACATGGTGGAGTGGAGCATCGTGATCGGCTGGTTGGCTATTGGTCTGGCCCTCATGGCTTTCACCAATTCCCGCAAAAAGTAACGCCTAGCCGGGGCGGATCGGGTGCGCGGGACCCTCTCTCCCGCGCACCGAACCCGGCATCACTTGGGTAGCTTTGTGAGGCCGCGACCCAACACGGCCTCGCCCACATATATGGATCCATAAGGAGGAACCATGTCCACTAAGTATGCAATCGTTGGCGGCAAGCTCATCGACGGTACCGGTGCCGAGCCGGTCGAGAACTCCCTCGTCCTCGTCGACGACAACGGCAAGATCGAGTACGCCGGCACTATGCAGGACCTTCCCGAGGGCGTTGAGGTTATCGACGCCGCCGGCAAGACCGTCCTTCCCGGCCTGATCGACACCCACCTGCACTTCTCGGGCAACCTGACCGACGATGACACCGATTGGGTCATGCAGCCGCTCCTCGAGAAGCAGGCCGTCGCCGTCAAGCAGGCCTACGACTGCCTCACCCACGGCCTCACCACCGTCTGTGAGATCGGCCGCTTTGGTATCCAGATCCGTGACTGCATCGACAAGGGCGTCTTTAAGGGCCCGCGCGTTCTGGCCACCGGCCTCGGCTTCTGCCGCGTTGCCGGTCACGGTGACTCTCACCACTGCACCCAGGAGCTCAACAAGGAATCCCACCCCTGGGGCGACCAGGTCGACGGCCCTTGGGATCTGCGCAAGGCCGTCCGTCGTCGTCTGCGCGAGAACCCCGATGCCATTAAGATCTGGGCTACCGGCGGCGGCATCTGGCGCTGGGACTCCGGCCGCGACCAGCACTACTGCTCCGAGGAGATTCAGGCCGTGGTCGAAGAGGCAAAGATGGTCGGCATCCCCGTGTGGAGCCACTGCTACAACAACCACGCCGCTGCCTACGATTCCGTTCGCTTTGGCTGCGAGCAGCTGATTCACGGCTTCGATATCGATGAGCGCACCATGGACCTCATGGCCGAGCAGGGTACCTTCTTCACCCCGACGATCGCCTTCCTGCCCACCTGGTACGCCACCTATCCGCCCGTCTACGTTCCCGAGCTGCACGACAAGTACGAGGGCACCCTGGTCGAGAAGGAGCTGCAGCGCAACTACGACTGCCTGCGCGAGGCCAAGAAGCGCGGCGTCGTCATGACGATCGGCTCCGACTCCTTCTCCTTCGTCACCCCGTACGGCACCTGCTCTATCGAGGAGATGTACGAGTTCGTCGACAAGATCGGCTTCACTCCGGTCGAGACCATCACCTGCGCCACCCTCAACGGTGCCAAGATGTGCCACATCGAGGACGAGACCGGGTCCATCGAGGCCGGCAAGTGCGCCGACCTGCTGGTCGTCAACGGTGACGTCGCCGCCGACATCCACGTGCTCAACACCGACAACATGGACGTCATCATGAAGGACGGCTGGATTGTCGAGGGCGGCACCTTCGGCGAGGCAAACAAGTACAGCGCCTAAGCTACCGTTCATCGATGGCTTGATGTAAAACACAGTATTTGATTGCATAATGCAATGGAGAGGGTCGCTTGCGGCCCTCTTTATTGCTATGGGGTGCGTCAGTAAGAAGGAGATGACGGTGGATCTCAATAGGCTGATTCTAGGCAAGAGCTACAACTCTACCAAGGTCTTTCGTACCGCTCAGCATGTGGCTCAAGCCATCTTGCTCGGTATTGTCGTCCCGCTGCTTATCCTGCTGCTCATCTGGGATCTAACCGATAATCCCAATCCCGTTCCGGGCGTTGTCGTCATTGCCGGCTTGGTCATGCTGTGCTTCTTCTTCTCGTACGTCTTTGTCGTTCCCGACGACCTCACATCGAGCGCAACCGACCGCACGCTCGCCATCGCATCAAAAATATTCGCCTACACGTCGCGCGGCCTTACGCCCGAAGCGGCCCTGGGCGCCTCTAAAATTATCCTGTCCGAGACCATCGCCTCTGCCATCTGCTTTACCGACGGCAAGCAGGTGCTGGCAAGCTGGGGCGAGGACTCGGCAAAGTGCCCTGCCGGCACCCCGGTCGTGCTCAAGACCACGCTCAACGTGATTGAGACGGGCGAGCAGAGCGTGTTTTCGCGTGACGCCTCCAGTGAGACGGGCGGTTATTTTCCCCGCCTGCGCGCCGGCATTGTCGCGCCGCTGACCGTGCGTGGGCATTGCGTAGGCACACTCGAGCTGTATTACCCGCGCCTGAGCAGCATCGATATGCGCCAGACGGCGCTTGCCTCGGGTTTTGCCGACCTCATTTCCACGCAGCTCGCCAGCTTTGAGCTCGAGCGCCAGGATGAACTCACGGCCCGCGTTGAACTCCGCGCTCTGCAGTCGCAGGTCGACCCGCATTTTCTATTCAATACCATCAGCACCATCGTGTCGCTCGTTCGAACCGAGCCCGACAAGGCGCGATCGCTGCTGATCGACTTCTCCAACTACTATCGTCAAACGCTTTCTGACTCCGATACGCTCACCACGCTCGAGCACGAGGTGGAACAGGGCACCCGTTATATCAATCTTATGCAGGCCCGGTATGGCGACGGCCGTCTGCGCGTTTCGGTCGACATCGACTTTGAGGTGCGCGACAGCCTGGTGCCGCCGTTTATCTTGCAGCCGCTGCTCGAAAACTGCATCAAGCATGCGCAGCGCGAGACCGAGCCGCTTTCTATTCGTGTTAGGGCTTTTGAGACCGATGACGGCTTGGAGATCATCGTCGAAGATGACGGTATCGGTATGAGTGAAGAAGTCTGCGCGCATCTGTTTGAGCAGCATCGCCGAGAGGAGCCCGAGAGCATTACCGCCGACGGCTCCATCAAGCGAGGTTGCGGCCTGGCGCTCTTCAACGTACTTCAGCGCATCCATTTCTTTTACGGAGAAGATTCTGGCATGCGCGTGAAGTCCCAGGAGGGCGTGGGAACGCAGGTCATCGTTGAGTTGAACGGCGAGCCACATGAGCCGGCACCGTTGACGGTGTAGCACGCGGTTGGATTGAGAGAAAAAGAGGGGAAGCACATATGTCCGAAGGCTGGAACATCTTGGTGGTTGATGACGAGCCTCCCATTAGGGCTGAGCTACGCTATCTGTTGGAAAAGGATACGCGTGTGGGTCAGATTGCCGAGGCGGGCAATGTCACCGAAGCCGTGGAGTCGATTCTGTCGAACAAGCCCGACGTGCTGTTTTTAGACATTACCATGCCCGGTCGCTCGGGAATTGAGCTTGCCGAGACGCTGCAGAACCTAAAGACGCCGCCGGTCGTGGTGTTTGTGACAGCGTTTGCCGAATTTGCCGCCGATGCGTATAACCTCGATGCGGTCGACTATGTCGTCAAGCCGGTCGAGGACGCACGCCTGTCAAAGGCACTCGACAAGATCGAGGCAGCCTTGGGTGCCCGTCGTGTTATCCATGCTCCGCGCCAACCTTTGCGTCTGACGGTGGACCGCGGGGGCAAAAAGGTGTTCATTCCCGCCGCAGACGTCTGCTACTTTGAGGCGCGCGCCGATTTTTGCAACGCCATCTGCGCCGAGGGAACATACCTGATCAATGAGTCGATCTCTTCGCTCGAGCGTCGCTTGGACTCCGAGGGCTTTATTCGCGTTCATCGCAGCTACCTGGTCAATTTGGAAGACGTGCACAATGTTGAGATTGGCTCCACGGGGTTGATGGAGCTCAGGCTCGACCGCGTGAACTCGACGGTACCGGTGTCCCGTCGTCGTGCCGCCGAGGTCAAGTCGCACCTGGGGCTTGCGTAGACGGTCTGCATGCCGTCGTTTACCATCGCAGGTTTGGCATGGGCGCGCGGTGGGCATAATGGGTGGCATCGAATGAAATCGAAAGGATCATTATGCCCGCGCTTATCACCCATCATCTGTTTGGCGAGGAAAGCATCGACCGTCTTCCGCAGGGCGTCATCACGTCCGATGAAGAGCGCATTGCCTTTATCTTGGGCAACCAAGGCCCCGACCCGTTTTTCTTTCACATTCTGACACCGCGTGTTTCCGACTGCACGCTGCTGGCGCAGGTCATGCATCGGTCGCGTATGTCTCGCCAGTTCGCGTGCCTGCGCGACGGCGTGTCGCATCTGCTGCCGCGCGACGCCAGCTTGGGTCGCGCCTTTGCGCTGGGCCTGCTGTCTCATTACGTGCTCGACCGCAACGCCCATCCCTTTGTCTATGAGCAGCAGTTTGGCATCGTGGAGTCCGATTCAGAGCTTGAGGATTCGAGCAGTCAGGTCCATGCCGTGATCGAGAGCGACCTGGATGTGCTGATGCTGCAGCTTAAACGCGATGGCGCTACGGTCGACGATTACCCGCCGGCGGGCGAGATCGTCACTACCGATCGCATCAATCGCGTGGCCGGCGTGCTGATGAGCTATGTTGCCGGACGCGTGTACGGCATTGACATTCCGGCGGGGGAGTACGGTGCTGCCGTTGCCAATATGCAGCGACTTTACCGCGCGATTGAGCCGGCCGGCTCCGCAAAGACGCGCGCGATCTCGCTGGTTGAGGGCTTGGTGCACGACTACTCGCTGCTCGACGGCCTTGCCCATCGCGTGACGACGGAGCTGCCCGAGCGCACCGGCAATCTGGGCCATCTGACGTGGAAGAATCCCTTTACCGATGAGGTCTCGAACGAGAGCTTCCCCGAGGTCTTTGACCGCGCGCTGGCCGATTACGAGTGCACGGTCGCCCGATTCATCGAAACAGGTGACATGGAGGCCGTGACCGGTCACGTCAACTACAGCGGCCGTGTGCTCGGCGCCGACGAGGAGTTCGACCGCGAGGAATAACAAGTCGCCTCGCCCATACTCTCCAATAAGTTGCGGTGGAATAGTTCTTGCTTGGACTCCTGGAGTCCTTGAATAGGAACTATTCCACCGCAACTGCGTTGGAGCGCGAGGAGTTTGTTCCGGGCAAAGGCCGCGGGTGCCGCTCCCGTCCCTTTGCCGAATCCTTACCGGCGCCTCTGTGCAATTGGGGTACGATGAACTAACTGCATATCGGGCGAATACGAAGGGTCCCTGTCCATGAAATACACCAAGCTCGAGCGTAACTGGGTCATGTACGATGTGGGAAATTCGGCCCTCGTGCTGCTCAATACCTCGGTGGTGCCCATCTACTTTAACGCCATCAATACCGGTGCTTCCTCGGCAGACCTGGTGGTCGCTTGGGGCAACGCGCAGACGATTGCCTCGCTGGTCATTGCCATGCTCATGCCCATTCTGGGCGCGCTTGCCGATTACGCCGGCAACAAGATCAAGTTCTTCTTGGGCTTCTTCCTCACGGGCCTGGTTCTTTGCCTGGCGCAGGCTATCCCAATGCCCGCCATGGCATTTTTGACCGTGTACGTGCTGTGCACCATCGGCCTTAACTCTTCTATGACGTTCTACGACGCCATGCTGCCCGACATTACCACCGACGAGCGCATGGACGCCGTGTCCAGCTCGGGCTATGCCTGGGGCTACATCGGTTCCACCGTGCCGTTCATCATCTGCTTGGCGCTTATCATGGGTGGTCCCGCTCTTGGTGTCGACACCATGCTGGCAACGCGTCTGTCGTTTGTCATCACTGGTGCCTGGTGGCTCATCTTTACCCTGCCGCTCATTCGCACCTATAAGCAAAAGTACGGTCGCGAGCGCGGTCCCGAGGACACCATCGGCCACATCGTGGGCGGTGTGTTCTCCGAGGTCGGACACACCATGCGTGAGATTGCCCACAACAAGACCGTGCTGGTCTACATGATCGCGTTCTTCTTCTACATCGACGGTGTGCACACGGTCATTTCCATGGCAACCAGCTACGGATCGGCTTTGGGCATCGACTCGACCCAACTGGTGCTGGCTCTGCTCGTTACGCAGTTCGTGGCCTTTCCGTCCGCCATCATCTACGGCAAGCTCGCTGGCCGCGTGGGCACACTCAATATGATCTTGGTGGCCGTTGCCGCCTATATGGGCATCGTGCTCTTTGCCGCGTTTTTCTTAAAGACCGCCTTTGAGTTTTGGGTGCTCGCTATTTTGGTCGGCCTGTTCCAAGGAGGCGTGCAGGCGCTGAGTCGCAGCTACTTCGGTCGTATTATCCCTAAGGAAAAGTCCAACGAGTACTACGGCTTCTTCGATATCTTTGGCCGTTACGCAAGCGTTATGGGCACCTTCCTGGTGTCGGTTGTCACCTCGCTGACCGGCAACCCGTCGCTGGGCGTCCTTTCTATTGGTGTTCTGCTGGTTGTTGGCTTTGTGCTGCTGATCCGTCTGTCCCGCATGGCTCAGGCGGCACAGTAAACGCGGCCCGGATCGTGCTTGCCCGCGGTGCTCTTTTAGGGTTCCGGACATAAAACATTTCCGTCTATCCAACAATGCCGAGCCCAAGTGGGTATGATGGAATCAGCTAGGTCGCGGGGCGCCGCCTGTGTTTGGCGGCGCCCCGTTTTTGTGTTGTAAGGAGGGCAAGGCATGAATGCCACGGTGGTGATTCCAACGTATTGGGCGGGCGATGATGCTTGCGCAAACGCCCCTGGCACCTATGACCATTCGACGCGTCTCAACGCCGACAATCCCGAACTCGACCGCTGCCTGGCCTCGCTTGAGCAGGTACGTGACATCCCGCGCATCATCCTTTTGGTGGTCTGTCCCGTTTCTGCCACAGCCGATGTGTCGCTGCGCGTGCACGAGATTGTCGACGCGCATCCCACGCTCAAGGTTACCGTTGTCACCAACACCCAGGCCTCGCGCATCGCAGACCGGGTTGCTCAGATCGCGCCCAAGGGTTCGGGCGAATGCGTGAGCCTGCGAGGCTACGGTGCCATCCGCAACATGGGGCTAGCCTGTGCCGCTGTGCTGGGGCATGACGCGGTTATCTTTTTGGATGACGATGAGACTGTCATCGACGCTGACTTTATGAAGCGCGCGACCTATGCGTTGGGGCAGCAGACGCGTCAGGGCTTGCCGATCTTGGTCAAGAGCGGCTATTTCTACGATCGCGACGGCTCGCCGCTGGCTCCCACGGACAAGGCGGGCATCTGCCATCGTTGGTGGACCAAGCGCATCGAGTTCAACCGTTGGATGAAAAAGGCACTTTCGGGTACCCGCATCTCACGCTCCAATTACGCGTGCGGCGGCCTTATGGCCCTGCATGCCCGCGCGTTTACCCGCGTGGCATTCGACCCGTTTATTACCCGCGGCGAGGACCTGGATTATCTCTTTAACATGCGCATGTTTGGCTACGACGTGTGGTTCGACAACGAGTGGACCGTGCGCCATCTGCCGCCCGAGTCCGAGAAGCGCTCGCCGCGCTTTATGCAGGACGTGTACCGCTGGTACTACGAGCGGGCCAAGCTGACGTTTGCCGCGCACCAAAAGGAGCTCATTCCCGTTACGGCCGCATCGCTCATGCCCTATCCGGGTCCGTGGATTTCGCGCGAGCTCGACGATCGCGTGCGCAAGACCGCTATGGTGCGCAGCATGTTTACCCGCGAGCACGAAGGCTACCTGCGCATCTGGCGTCACGGTATTGCCGAGGCCCGAGCCTATGCGCGCCAAAACGCCGCGAGCTATCTGCGCTTCCAGAGCTTCTGGCCCAAGATTATGGACGGGCTTTGGCGCGACGCCCAACTGATTGACATTCTGGAGGGGAAGTAATGGCCGACCGCCGTGACGGGCGCGACAGCTCAATTTCGTTCTTCCGCATCGTTGCCGTGTTCTGTGCCATCTGCGTGATGGCCTACTTCATCTTCGCACTGGCGACCGGAATCGAACCCATCGCGACGGTTGTCGCCTGTGCCCTGCTCTGCATCTTTCTGTGCATCTTTATCTTTTTGACGCTTAATCCCGATTCGGTGCGCTCGCAGTACACCGAAGAGACACTCTCGGTTGCATCGGCCATGCTCGAGGACATCAAGGGCGGCCTGACGCAGGAGTCGGCGTTGCTGGTGTGCCGTCGCATTCTGCCCGAGACGCGCGCCATGACGGTGGCCATCACCGACGAGGGCAACGTGTTGGCCTGCGCGGGCGAGTTTGAGGAAAAACTACTGCCAGATTCTCCCATCCACACGCTTGCCACACGCTACGTTATCGAACATGGCATCGTGCAGTCGTTCAACCGTATGGTGGATGTCGTGGGCTCGGATGGCTCGCACAACCAAGTCCCCGCCGGCATTATCGCCCCCATCAAGGTGGGCGATCGTACCGTCGGCACGCTCAAGTTCTACTACAAGACCCCGCGCGCCGTCGACCGTACCCAGTACGCGCTTGCCTCGGGCTTTGCCGAGATCTTGTCCACGCAGCTCGCCATCCACGAGCTCGAGGTGCAAAAGGAACTCACGGCGCGCGCCGAGGTGCGTGCGCTGCAAGCGCAGATTAACCCGCACTTCCTGTTCAACACGCTGAACACCATTGCATCGTTTACGCGCACCGACCCGCTGCGGGCCCGCGAACTGCTTCGTGAGTTCTCATCGTTCTATCGTGCCACGCTCGACAACTCGGGATCGCTTATTCCGGTCTCGCGTGAGGTTGCACAGACCAAGCGCTACCTTACCTTTGAGAAGGCCCGCTTTGGCGAGGACCGCGTGCTTGCGACGTTCGATGTGTCCGAGGACGTGGAAGATACGCTGGTGCCGGCGTTCGTGATCCAGCCGATTGTCGAGAACGCCGTACGTCATGGTATGGGCGATGACGACGCCCTGAGGATCGACGTGACCGTTCACCAAGACGGCGAGGATGCAATCTTGATTGCCGTGGCCGATAATGGCGTGGGCATGGATGAGGGTACCGCCGCCAGACTGTTTGACGAGCGTTCTGCCCGTCCCGACGCCAGCTCTCCCCAGGGTGGCGGCGCCGGTGTGGCCATGCACAATATTTCGGAGCGCATCCATCGCTTTTATGGGCCGCACTCCTATACGCGTGTCGAATCGGCGCCGGGCAAGGGCACCAAAGTGCTCCTTCATCTTGATTTGTCAGAGAGCATCTTTGACATTCAAGAGTAAAATAAAAGGCTACGGGCTCAACGTCATGCGACGGATGCCCGGCGTAGTTAGTTGACGAAAGGTTTTATCCCTATGCTGCGTGCGATGATTGTGGATGATGAGGCGCCGGCTCGCTCGGAGCTTCGCTTCCTGCTCGAGCAAACGGGCAAGATCGGCACGATCACGGAGGCGTCGAGCGTCCGCTCCGCCATCGAGATGCTTATGGAAAGTCGCGTGGATGTCGTGTTTCTCGATATCTCGATGCCCGGTGCCTCGGGCCTGCAACTTGCCGAGGCGCTGCATAAGCTCAAAAATCCGCCGGCGATCGTGTTTGTGACTGCGTATAGTGACCATGCGGTCGAGGCATTCGACGTGGATGCCGTCGATTATCTGATGAAGCCGGTCGAGGAAGCTCGCTTGGATCGCGCGATCGAGAAGGTCATGCAACGCACCAAGCCGGTTACGGACAGCAAGGTGACCATCGAGCGTATCCCGGTGGAAAAGGGCGGCCGCAAGGTGCTCATTCCCGTGGACGACATTCGCTTTATCATGGCCAAGGACGATTACTCCTGCATCTATACCGTCGATGATCGCTTTTTGTCGACGACCTCGCTGGCGCAGTTTGAGGCCAAGCTCTGCGACTTTGGCTTCTTCCGTGTTCACCGCCGCTATATCGTCAACTTGGCGTGCGTCACGGATGTGGAGACGGTGCCCTCGGGCGCCATCCAGCTGGGCATTACGGGCGTCGACGAACGCGTGCCGGTTTCGCGCCGCCGCGTCGTGCCGCTCAAGAAGGCTCTGAGTCTCTAGCACGCTGGCCCCGCAGCTCTGTAGACCCATCGTCTGCGGAGCCGTGGGGCTTTTTTGTATGTATCTGCCGAATCGTTTTTTTGCGGAAGGGATCCCATGAACAGCGCAAGCGCCAAGCGCATCGACATCATCTCGGACACCCACGGCTATTTGTCGCCTGCGCTCCTGGACGAGCTTGAGGGCGCGGATCTGATTATCCACGCCGGCGACCTTACGTCAGAGATGGACTACGAGCACCTATGCACCATCGCCCCCGTGCGGGCCGTACTGGGCAACAACGATTACTACCGCGACTACGGCCCCGATGTAGACCGTCTTGCGCTCTTTACCTACGAAGGCCTTAAATTCGCCGTAGCCCACTACCGCGAAGACCTTCCGGTGGGATCCGTAGACGTAGCCATCAACGGCCACACCCACGTAACCAAAGAAGCCCAAGTGGGCCGTTGCTTAGTCCTCAACCCGGGCAGCGCCAGCTACCCCAGAGGCACCCGAGGCCCCACCATGGCCAGAATGCTAGTAAAAGACGGCAAGATCCTAAGCACTAAATTTATTGACCTAGAGTAACCACAACAAAAGCGGGGGATGCAGATGCGTCTCCCGTTTCCATTTGAGCCAAAGGCGGAAGTTCAACAAGATCCATCAGACCAACCCCGCCGAGGAGCATGCGGGCTAGCCGCGCAGCGGTGCACGCCCGCAAAACTGATTGAACAATGTGACGGCAGGGAGGGTCTCCGGGGCTGAGGGCGGGGGTTAAGTTTGCTGCTCTCCAGTCCTGCGCAAGACGGAAAGCACATTAAGTGCTTTCCTTTGCGTGCGGAACTCGCGACAAACTTAACCCCCGCCCTCAGCCCCGGAGACCCTCCCGGAGGGACCCAAAAAATTTTTTCAAAAAAGTTGTTGCGCGCCAGACAGACTTCTGTGTATACTAATCCCCGCAGCGCACGCGAGCGGAAACAAACGCGAACGTCTGCCTGGGGAGTTAGCTCAGTTTGGTTAGAGCGCCGGCCTGTCACGTCGGAGGTCGCGGGTTCGAGCCCCGTACTTCCCGCCAACGCAATTAAAGCCACGTCTTCGGACGTGGCTTTTTGCGTTTGATGCACTTTGTTTCGATAGAACGATCGCCCTGGTGCATCTTCGCCCAGAATCCCCGCGCCTTCGGGAACGCAAGTAAAATCTAATAAGTATATTTGTCTGAACAACGGTTTTGTTGCGCAACACCTGTTCAACGAGACAGGGGGGTTAGGTTATACTAAATTGCACTGTAGGCCGCATCTGATGCATTTCGCTCCAAGCGCGGCACTCAGAGGATATCCGATTTACCATTTGGATGTCCTGGCGGTCATTTAGCGTCTCGACACAAGCTCGGCCCCGGAGCTCGTTCGAGCTGTTCGTATTCCTTGAAAGGGGAAAAATGGACATATCGAGGAAGACTGATTACGCCCTTCGCATGCTGGCGATGCTTGCCGAGGATCCGGAGCGTTTGCTTTCTGTTCGCACCGCTGCCGAAGAGGTCAATGTCCCGTATTCGTTTGCCCGCTCGATTCAGCACGGTTTGGTCCAGGCCGGTATTGTGGAGAGCCTGCGTGGCGTCCACGGCGGCATGCGTCTCAAGGTCAGTCCGGACGACGTCACTATCCGCCAGGTCGTCGAGGCCGTTCAGGGTCCTATGGTTATGAACGATTGCACCGCGCCCGATGGTGACTGTGCGCGCATGGGCGCGTGCTGCTATCATCCCCTGTGGGCCGGAGCCCAGGCGTTGATGCGCGACTACCTCGATTCCGTTTCGCTCGGCGACATCGTCGCTCACCGCCAGTTCCCGGCCGTCGATCCCAAGTTCGCTGACCGCGAAGCGTTTCCCGAGTACGCCACCTGCGCGTGCGCTTACCGGGAGGAATAGCGCCGCATAAGGAGCATAGCAATGATTCAGGACCCCTTTCGTTCGATGATTCGTTCGGAAGGGGTCCTGCGTTATCGCGACCTTCCGTGGCGCCGTACACGCGATCCGTACATCATTTGGCTTTCTGAGGTCATGCTGCAGCAAACGCAGGTGCCGCGTGTGGAGGCGCGCATGCCGGTGTGGCTCGATCGTTTTCCGACTGTGCAGGCGCTTGCCCAGGCCGCGCCTTCCGATGTTTTGGACGCTTGGCAGGGCATGGGCTACAACCGACGCGCTCTGGCGCTTCATGGGGCCGCTCAACGGGTCGTAGAGGATTGGGGCGGGGAGTTTCCGCGCGAGACGCGTGACCTGGTCGCCCTGCCTGGTATTGGCCCGGCAACGGCGCAGGGTATCCGGTCGTTTGCGTTTGATCTTCCAGGTGTGTATCTGGAGACCAACGTGCGCACGGTCTTTTTGCATCATTTCTTTCCCGATGTACCGGCTGTTCCCGATCGCGAGCTGGTGCCGCTGATCCAGGCTGCTTGTCCGGCGGCTCCCGGTGCGTCGGCGGACGAGATTGCGCCCTTTGCCGCGCCTCAAGACGATGCCGACACGCCACGCGCGTGGTATTACGCGTTGCTAGATTACGGTGCATATCTAAAAAAGACGTTGCCCAATCCGTCCAGGCGCTCGGCGGGCTATAGTCGTCAGTCCAAGTTTGAGGGCTCGCGTCGCCAAAAGCGCGCGCATATCGTGCGTATGTTGCTGGCAGCGCGCGATGGCCAGCCGGCGGGGATTACGGTTGATGAAGCTGTTGCAGGCGTTAACGAGATGGAGACGGCAGCCGGTCGCGGGCCGGTCGAGTGCGACTTGATCGCGGGCATTCTAGCTGACCTGGAGCGCGAGGGCTTTTGCCGAGCCGAGGACGATCGTTGGTTGAGTGTGTAGCCCGCTCAAATCTGAAGAACGGGATTGTAAGGTTTAAATTCGCGGCTTGAGGGCATCCTAAAGACAAGGTCGCTCAAAGCCTATGGGCGGCACGTGTTGAAGGGAAGTACACCTATGGATTTTGAGAATTCCCAAACCAAGAAGAACCTCGAGACCGCTTTTGCCGGTGAGTCCCAGGCACACACCAAGTATCGCTACTACGCATCTAAGGCCAAGAAGGATGGCTACGTTCAGATTTCGAATATCTTTGCCGAGACGGCGGGCAACGAGTCCGAGCACGCCAAGCTGTGGTTTAAGTATCTGCACGACGGCGCCGTTCCGGGCACTCTGGACAACCTGCGCGACGCCGCCGCGGGCGAGAACTACGAGTGGACCACGATGTACGACGAGTTCGCCAAGACCGCCGAGGAGGAGGGCTTTGCCGAGATCGCCGAGAAGTTCCGTGGTGTCGCCGCCGTCGAGAAGGCCCACGAGGAGCGCTACAACAAACTCGTCGAGCGCATCGAGTCGGGCGAGGTGTTTGAGCGCGAGGGCGTGAAGGTATGGAAGTGCCTGAACTGCGGGCACCTGCACGTTGGTGCCGAGGCGCCTGAGGTGTGCCCGGTGTGTAACCACCCGAAGGCGTACTTTGAGGAGCAGGTGGTGAACTACTAGCGCTTGGCGCTGGCTGCTGCGGAGCGCGGGGCGGGAGGCCGGATTGCCTTCCCTCCCCGCTCACGGCTTCGCAGGGTCGCGTTGAGGGAAGGCAATCCGGCCTCCCGCCCCGCGCCCCGGCGTTGGGTCGTTGCGTGCTCGCTACAGAAAAGCTGATTAGAAGTTTGCGTGCCGCCCCTTTTGGGGCGGCACGTTTTTGTGTGGGGTCCCGGTCTTCACAATTTCCGTCAAGCTTTTGGCCAGCTTTTGGTTAGTTGGCGGGTTGGTGGAAGGGCAAAAGATTATTCGACAAAAAAGCTCAGAGAAAGTGCTGGTAGGGGAGTTGTTGAGGTTTTCGACAGCTTTTGTCAACAAGAAACTTTGCGGCTATTGCTACGGATTGCGTTGCCGTGGCCTTGGCGGTGCGGGATGCTGGGCGTAAGCGTCGAATGCTCCGATTTTGGAGGCCAGCATGGATTTGTTTCTTGAGACCCCGCAGCGACAAGCCGAGCGCATGTTGCGCCAACAGCAACGGCTTATGGAGATGCAAATGCAAGGGGCGGCCGTTCAACCTCCTGCACAAAACGCCGCACCTGCGGTATCGTCTGCGGGCGAGGTAGACCCAGGAGCATATTCCGTACAACAAGATTCATATGCGCAGGAGCTTGCGTTCGACAAGCGCCGCACACGTCACCGCCGCGTGGGCCAGCGCCTGCGCACGTTAGCGATGATCGTGCTGATCCCGTTGGGACTCGCGGCAATCTTCTTGGCCTCATATGCCCTCACGTGCATTCTCAACGGCGCCTCGCCCAATGAGGTGCTTCAGCACTTGGCAGCTCTCGGCCAGCGCCTAGGCGACGTCATAACAACCATCCGCGCCGGCTGGGAGAGTTAGCGTTTGTCACATTAGGACTTCTAGAGTGTACGGATTATCGCCACGAGTAGAATTCTTGCATCCTTTGGGTCCTGCCGTGCGACTGAATAGTATTATTGAAGATGAATAATAATAGGATTTGCTATGTATAAGCAGGATTTAGAGCAGACTCTTTTGGGCATTGACGAAGAGGCGGAGCTGGAAATAGGTCCAAGAGACGACAGGCCGAGCGTTGTATTGGTGGGAGGAAGCGCTTTCATGCTAAACGATGTGACGAATCGGTCGGTTACACATGACATTGATGTGTTTGAGGCAGACAGGTGCCTCCGCGAGATCATAGCTCGATACCCCGAGGTGAATGGTATGGCGGTGGCATATTGTAATCAGATGCCATTCAATTACGAAGATCGTTTGATTCCCTTGAAGATTGGGGCGCGTTTTATCAGGTACTTTACGCCATCTTTGGAGGACCTGGCGGTGATGAAGCTTTATGCCTATCGTCCGAACGACATCGTCGATCTTCATAGTCAGGCATTTGTTGACCGACTTGATTGGGATCTGCTCGAGCGGCTTATATTCGACGAGGGAGAGGCTCTGGCGTCGTCGCCCTCGGAGCGGAGTTATCAAGAGATGGTCTGCGCATACAGGCAATACAAAAAGGAGGTGCTCGGTTGAATCTGACTTTTGAGGGATTTTTGAAAGGCTATTGCCGAGAACTATCCGGACAGCAGTCGCTGAGTTTTAGAAAGCTGGTTGAGCAGGCGACGACGGTTGCGCCGCGCGTGGCGGAGCCTCTGTTTTTGCTCGCTTTGGCGCAGGGAAAAGCCGAATACGTTCTGGGTTTATCCGAGGGCTCGTGGATGGAAGAGAGCTATCGAGGTGTTTTGTCTCTGTATAGCCAAGCGGGTAGCCTGGCATCTCTATGCACCGAGGATAAGCTCCCCAATCGTTATGCCAACGTTTGGCACGCGTATAGAGGGGTGAAAGAAAAGCCAGCGGCCGACAGAAGGGTGAACGCCCTGATGAGAAAGAGAACACTGGAAGCATTGGAGGAATCGGGTGTAACGCGCTATGGCATCTGCCGTGCTCTGCACCTGAATAAAGGAAACGTATACGCATACTTGGCCGGCGATGACTCAAAGGTGAGCAGGAAAACGGCGCGCCGCATTATGGAATATGCGGAGGAGAGGGGCACCCAAGAAGGGGCCGGGCGCTCAGTGCGTGTGGCGGGGTAAGATTGATCGCGGTTTTGATTGATAATCGATTGGGTTTGTTGGGCGGAGTCTATGTCTGCTATTGATATTGCGCTTGTTGTGATTGCCTTGGTGGCGGTGGGAGTTGCTGTGGTTTGCGCCCTGCAGCTTAAAGGCCTTCGTGCCGAGTTGCGAGAGCGTGGCGGCAACGACGCGGAGACGCTCGCGGCGCTCGAGCAGGCCAACAACGCGCTCGACACCCTGAACGTCGCGCTGGCAGAAACCCGCCGCACGGCAAACGCCATCGCGCAGCAGCAGACGACCGACGCCGCCGTAGAGCAGCAGCGCTACCTGACCATCGCGCGTGAGTTCTCGCAGGCTGGCGACCGTATGGATGACCTGCGCCGCGAGACGGCCCAACAGCTCGGCGCCAACCGCGAGGGCATCGAGCACCGCCTGGACAAGGTGCGCGAGACGGTCGACGCCCAGCTGGGCGCCATTCGCAAGGACAACAACGTGCAGCTCGATCAGATGCGCGCGACGGTGGACGAGAAACTCTCCCGTACGCTCAACGACCGTCTGTCTGCATCGTTTAAGCAAGTGAGTGACCAGCTCGAGGCCGTGTACAAGGGCCTGGGCGATATGCAATCCATCGCCACCGGTGTGGGCGACCTTAAGCGCGTGCTGGGCAATGTGAAGGCGCGCGGCATTTTGGGCGAGGTGCAGCTGGGCGCAATCCTGGCGGACATCCTTACGCCCGACCAGTATCTGGAAAACGTGGCCACCAAGCCTGGCGCCTCGGAGCGTGTTGAGTTTGCCGTCAAGCTGCCGGTGGACGAGGGCGATCCCGTGCTGCTGCCGATCGACTCCAAATTCCCGGGCGATGCGTACGAGCATCTGCTCGACGCCCAGGAGTCGGGCGACGCGGAGGCCGTCGCCGCTGCGCGCAAGACGCTCGATATGATGGTGAAGCGCGAGGCAAAGGACATTTGCGAGAAGTACCTGAGCGTGCCCGCGACGACCAACTTTGGCATCATGTTCGTGCCGTTTGAGGGCCTGTACGCCGAGGTCGTCAGTCGTCCCGGGCTTATCGAGACCCTGGGCCGCGACTATCACGTCAACGTTGCCGGCCCCAGTACCATGGCCGCCATCCTCAACAGCCTGCAGATGAGCTATCAGACGTTTAGGCTGCAAAAACGCACCGATGACGTGCTGCGCGTGCTTTCCGCCGTCAAGGCTGAGCTGCCGCGCTATCAGGCGGCGCTGCGCCGCGCGCAGCAGCAGATCGAGACCGCGGGCAAGACGGTCGAGGGCATTATCACCACGCGCACCAACGTTATGGTGCGTAAGCTCAAGGACATCGACGCGCTGGAGGACGCGCGGGAGGCCGACGAGATCTTGGGGCTCACATCCGCGGAGCTGCTCGCAGACCAAGAGGACGAGGACTAGTTGCAACAGGCGGCGGGGCACCAGCGCGGACGCGGGCGCCTCGCCGCTTTTCGCATCGTGCCTGCCTGAAGTGCACTTTAGTGTGCAACAATGGCGTTTCGCCCTATCAGACGCGAAAGGAAGCCCATGTCTCAGAGAAGCACCAGTCCGCTCAAACGCTCCACCGTGCGTCGCACGTTGCAGCGTTTTTGGGACGTTACGCGCACGCAGCCGCTAATCGTCTTTCTCTCGGTGTTCTCGTCGGCGGGCTACATCTTTTTGCTCACGTTTGCCAACACCTACGTGATGGCCCTTATCGTCGACCGCGTCCAAGCCGGCCCCGTGGCGGGCGACCAGGTGTTTGAGGTCTTTGGCCCTTACATTCTGGCGCTCGTGCTCGTTAACCTAGTGGGCCAGATCCTCTCCAAGCTGCAGGACTACACCGTCTACAAGCTCGAGATTGCGGGCAACTATCACTTGGCGCGCCTGTGCTTTGACACGCTCTCCAACCAGTCCATGACATTCCACACCAGCCGCTTTGGCGGATCGCTTGTGAGCCAGACGAGCCGTTTTATGAGCGGCTACACGGGTCTGGTGGACGTGACGGTGTATTCGCTCATCCCCACTATCACCTCGGTTGTCTGCACGGTGGCAGCGCTCGCTCCGGTGGTGCCCACATTTACCGTGATCTTGGTGGGCATCATGGTCGTCTACATTGCGTTTGTCTGGCTTATGTACAAGCGCATCATGCCGCTTTCGGCCGCGACGTCCGCCGCACAGAACAAGCTGTCGGGCGTGCTTTCCGACGCGGTCACGAACATCCTGGCCGTCAAGACCTGTGGGCGCGAAGACTTTGAGCGCGACCTGTTCGATACCGCCGACCGCGCCGCGCGCGATGCCGAGACGGTTTCGATGCACGCCATGATGCAGCGCAACTTTACGACCTCGGGCCTTATCGTCATCACCATGGCTGTGGTGAGTGTGTTCGTAGCGGGCGGCAACGCGTGGTTTGGCATCTCCGCCGGCGCGCTCGTCATGATCTTTACCTATACGTACAACCTCACCATGCGCCTGAACTACGTGAGCTCCATGATGCAGCGCATCAACCGCGCGCTCGGCGATGCGGCCGAGATGACGCGCGTGCTGGACGAGCCGCGTCTGGTGGCAGACGACGAGAACGCCCCCGAGCTCAAGGTGGGCGAGGGCGCGATTGATTTTGAGCACTTGAGCTTTGCATACCGTGATGCCGCGGCGGGCGAGAGCGTGTTCAACGACCTGACGCTCCATGTGGCGGCGGGCCAGCGCGTGGGTCTGGTGGGCAAATCGGGCTCGGGCAAGACGACGCTCACCAAGCTGTTGCTGCGCCTGGACGACGTGCAGGGCGGGCGCGTGCTCGTGGACGGCCAGGACGTCTCGCGCTGCACGCAGCAGAGTCTGCGCCGCCAGGTTGCCTACGTGCCGCAGGAGGCGCTGCTGTTCCACCGCTCCATTCGTGAGAATATCGCCTACGGCCGCCCCGATGCCACTGACGAGCAGATTCGCGAGGCCGCGCGCCTGGCCAACGCGACTGAGTTTATCGACCGCTTGCCCCATGGCTTTGACACCATGGTGGGCGAGCGCGGCGTTAAGCTTTCGGGCGGCCAGCGCCAGCGCGTGGCCATCGCCCGCGCCATCCTCACCGATGCGCCGATTCTGGTGCTCGACGAGGCGACGTCTGCCTTGGACAGCGAGTCCGAGGCGTTGGTGCAAGAGGCGCTCGAGAACCTGATGCGCGGGCGCACCTCCATTGTGGTGGCGCATCGCCTGTCCACCGTGGCGGCGCTCGACCGCATCGTGGTGCTGGCGGACGGCGAGATTGTCGAGGATGGCACGCATGCTCAGCTCGTCGAGGCGGGCGGCGAGTACGCAAGCCTGTGGGGACGCCAGACCGGCGCATTTTTGGAGGCGTAAAGACCCCATACGTGGGACAATCGTGCCCATAGGTTTGTTATGCCGCTGAAGCGAGGAGTCGTTATGCCACGCGAGACCAATGCCGCCAAACGCGAGCGCGCCATCGAGGTGTGCGAGCGCCTCAACCGTCGCTATGGCCCGGTTGAGTGCTTTTTGGACCACGAGAATCCCTTTAGGCTACTCATCGCAGTGCTGCTCTCGGCTCAGACGACCGACGCGCAGGTCAACAAGGTGACGCCGAAGCTGTTTGCCCAGTGGCCCACGCCCGAGGCCATGGCCGGGGCAAGTGTGGCCGACGTGGCGGACACCATTAAGTCGCTCGGCTTTTATAAGAGTAAGGCCAAGCATGCCGTGGAGGCCGCGCAGATGATCGTTGCCGACTACGGCGGCGAGGTACCGGCCGACATGAAGGAGCTTGTAAAGCTGCCGGGCGTTGGGCGCAAGACGGCGAACATCGTGCTCAACGTGGGGTACGGCATCGTGGAGGGCATCGCGGTGGATACGCACGTCAACCGCATCGCGCACCGCCTGATGCTGAGTCCCAAGACGCACGCCAAAGAGCCGCTCAAGACCGAGCAGGATTTGCTCAAGATCTTGCCGCACGAGTATTGGGAGTCGGTCAATCACCAGTGGATCACCTTCGGCCGCGAGATCTGCGACGCCCGTAAGCCTAAGTGCGACGAGTGTCCGCTGGCAGATTTGTGCCCCAGCGTGCGCGTGACGGGGTAGGGCCCGGCACGTTTTGCCGGCGTCCGAAGGCTGTGGCCAATGTTGCGCAACACATTTGGGCCGCGAGGGCTCAATATGATGGCGACGGATGCTGTTTGTTGTGAGGGGATGCCCGAATATGTTTTGCACCAAGTGTGGCTCCGAGATGCCCGACGGAACCGATTTTTGCACGAACTGCGGGGCGCGCATGGGCGCCGCTTCTCCGGCGGCCGCGCCTGCTGAGCCCGCATCGATGCCGGCGGCAGGGATGCCTCCCGTGCAGAAGAAGTCGCATAAGCGCGCGGTGATTATCGGCATATGTATAGCGGGCGTGCTGGTGGCCGGTGGCGCTGCGCTGGCGCTGACCGGCGTGCTGGGTCCGCTTGGGCAGGGCAATTCATCGCAGATTACAGTACTTGGGTCCGACGAGGGTTCGGCCGAGCTTAAGGACCAGGGAAGCGCCAAGGAGAAGCCTGCCGAAGAGCAAGAGGAGCCGGAAGAGCCCGGGCAGACGGGCAGCAGCGTAAAGGTCGACCTCAACGACCAGGCAACTAATGCCGCGGCGAACCTGTTCCTGTCGAACTTCACGGAGGAGCACTTCGATCGGGACTGGTATCAGGCGGGCGGCTTCGATTCGACTGACGGACTTTCTGATGACGAGAAATACAAGCTGGTCAAGTTTATCTGGTGCCATTTTATTGACAACGCGCCGTATCGAATCGAGAAAGGCGACTATGACAACGGTCACTATCAGCGCATGGCGACCGATGTGATCAATAGGGAACTCAATCGCCTGACGGGTCTGACGCTCTCGGATGCTGACATGACCTTTGATAAAGGGTCGGGTGGGCAGATGCTTGCCGATTCGGCCGAAGCGCATGACGGGTACTTGTATCTGAAGCAGGAATACGGCCAGGGAAATTACAACCCATCGTGTGCCATCGTTACGGGCGCGACTGACCTTGGCGACAACATCTACGAGCTCACCTATGAGGTTTACAGTGCTGGCGGTGCGTTACTTCCTTCCGACATCCCCGAGAGCACCTACGGCCTGCCAAAGGACCAGTTCATCGCCGCAATTCAAGCGGATGCATCCAGGGGCCGTACCGAAACTTGCACGGTCCGCGTCGCACAGGGTGACGGCGCCCCGACCTTCACACTGCTTAAAATGGGCGTCTACGATTAGACTCGGCGTATAGCTCACTCTGATAACGCCAGGCGACTCGTCCGTCTGGCGTTTTTGTTGCGGGGCTGGGCATGCGCTTGAGCTGGAGTATTTGTCGCCTCCTGCCGCCTCATGCAAAAATGTGTTGCTAATTTAGAAGCCTATTCACGCGCGCCGAAGTCGTGCGTGCTGGCGTAGCATGAGCAAAAAATCAAGCAATGGAGGGTAACGTGGCAACATTGAAGACGCGAGAGCTCGAAGATTATTTTGAACGCATCGTACGCACGCGCGAAGGTGACCTGCCTGGTCGTCGCAAAGGCGACGAATACTTGTCTCAAACCCATGCGCTCTACCATGGTGATCCTGCGCCCTGGGCTCTGACGCCAAAGATATTCGACATGGATATGACGGCGCTTCTTAAGGAGGCCGCCGAGCGCATGTACGGCATTATGGACAAGGTGACGCGGGCGTTTTGTTCCGATGCCTCCGTGCGTGCGTGGTTTCGCATGGATCCGGCTTTTGCTGACCTGTGCGCTATGGATGCCGGCTATGATTGCCAAATTCCCCTTGCGCGTGTTGATATCTTTCTTGACGAAGATGCCGGTTCGTATACGTTTTGCGAGCTCAATACCGACGGCAGTGCCGGAATGGTAGTGACCGATGCGGTCTGTCAGGCGGTGCGAATGACGCCTTCCTTTGAGGAGTTTGCATCCGACCACCCCGGCTTTCGGCAGTACGATTTGTGCGGTAGCTGGATAGACGCATTGTTTGAGACCTATGCAGAGTGGAAGCTGGCCCATCCTCGCCGCACCGAGGATAGTGCACGATCGGACGACGGGGCCCGCGTTGACGAGGGGCTCTATGCACCGCAATCAAAAATATATCCCGCTTCGGTGGCAATCGTCGACTATTCGGAAAGCATCGACTTGGAAGATGCGGCTCATTTTGTCGACCTTATGAGGCGACGGGGTGTGGTGGCGCGCTTTGCGGATGTGCGCGACCTGCGGATTGGCGAAGACGAGAGCGGTGTTAGGCGGCTGTGCGATGCCGCCGGTCCTATTGATTGCGTTTGGCGGCGCGCGGTGACCGGCGAGCTGTGGGATAAGCCGTGCGACGGACGCTCGGCCTTAATTGAGGCTGCCCAAGAAGGGCTCGCATGCGTCGTCGGCGGATTTAGAACGTGGCCGTGTGCGACTAAGACCGTATTTGCATTTCTGTGGTCTCGGGCCGGTCAGTCCTTGTTGAGCCCGGAGGAGCAATCGTTTGTACGGGAGCATGTGCCCTATACCGAGATTTTGGACGAAAGCGCCCAGTTGTCGAGATTTGCCGAAAAGGATCGATGGATTGTCAAGCCGTGCGGCGGCTACAACGCGGTTGGCGTTGTTGCCGGCTTGGATGCCACGGAACGGGAATGGTCCCAGGTGCTTGCTCGCGCTGCGGCCGCTGGGGCGATTGTACAGGAGTATGCTCAGCAGTATCAGACTCCCTGCTTGCGCGGAACGCTTGTCAATGGGCCGCATCGAGGAGAGGCACCCAAAGGACTTGTGGATGATCTCGGTTTTGCGCCCGCTTCTAATATGGAAGGCCTGTACCTGTATCGCGGTCGTTTCGCGGGCGTGTACACACGCGTCGGCTTTGCCAACACCATAGGCGAGTGGACGAGCCGCTTGAACGTTGCGAGCTTTTTTGAGGAATAGCCGTTTCTTGGGGCACCTTCCGTGGTTGCGGCGTTCGAAGTGACGGGGAGATTTTGGCGAAGCCGATGAGCCCGGTTCTATCTGGCGTTTTTTGCGGGGCTGGGCGTACGCTTGAGCTGGAGTCCTCTCCATGCGCTACCATGACAGGCAACGAATTTGACGAACGACCCGCCGAGCTTGCCTCGGCGGGCTTTTGGCGTTGCAATGCCGGAGGAACAGCATGCTCATTCACCGTATAGCCGCGCAGCTCTACACTGCCGGGGCCTTGCAGACTGTCGAGGCCGGACTCGATGCCGGCGAGGACGTGACGCTGGCCGTGTCGCAGTCGGGTCGCACGCTTATGGCCGCCGCCCAGTTTGCGCGTCGTCCGCGCCCCACGGTCTACATCGTGAGTGGCGAGGATGCGGCCGATCGCGCCGCACGCAGTCTGGCCGCCTATGTGGGCCTGGCGCACGTGTGCCGCTTTCCCGAGCGCAAGGACTACCCTTGGCGCGAGCAGGCGCCCGACGACGCCGTGGTAGCCCAGCGCTGCGAGGCACTCGGGCGCATCGTGCGCGGCGACAACTGCATCATGGTCGCCTCGGCCCGCGCGCTGCTGCGCTGCGTGCCGCCGGTCGAGAGCCGCTACTGGGAGTCCACTACTTTTGCGGTGGGCGAGGAGATTCCTTTTGACGAGGTGCCGCAGCGCCTGGTGGGCATGGGCTACACCAATGCCGGCGCTGCCGACGCGCCCGGCCTGTTCCGCGTGCACGGCGACACCGTCGAGGTGTTTCCCGCGCAGGAAAAGGCGCCCGTGCGCATTGAGTTCTTTGGCGACGAGATCGACCGCATCCGCCGCATGGTGAGTTCAACGGGCCAGACCATCGGCAACGAGGACAGCATCGAGATCTTCCCCTGTCGCGAGCTGGCGCTTACCGACGAGGCCGTCCACAACATGCATGTGGCGCTCTACCGCGCCAGCCAGGACGACAGCAAGTTGGCGGCGCTGCTCGAGATGGTGGATGCGCGCATCGTCACGCCTGAGCTCGACCGTTTTTTGCCGGTGATGTACGGCCAGACCGTGAGCCCGCTGTCGCATGTGAGCGGCAAGGCGCTCGTGGTGCTGTCCGAGCCGCGCTCGCTGTTCGACGATTGCCTGCGCGCCTACGAGGATATCGAGGCACGTGCCGGCGAGGCGGGGGTCGACCGTCTGGACGGCCTGTACGTGCGTGCCCAGCAACTTGACTTTGGTTCCCAGCAACGCCTGAACTATGTGAGTCTCATCCGTGCCGGCGGTGCGGTGACGGCCGAGCTCAAGATTGAGCAGCCTGCCATCGCAGGCTCGGACAACCGTTTTATGACGCGCATCCAGGAGGTCGTGGGCAAGCGCTATGCCTGCGTGTTTGCCATCCCAGACCGCGGTGCGCGCGAGTCGATGGAGCTTACCTTTGGCGACGAGGGCATTACCTTTGAGGAATCGCTGACCGCGGCGCCCGAAAATGCCGGTGCCATCGGCGATCGCGTGCGCGTGGCGGCGGCGGATTCCGCCGACCGTGCCGCACGCCAGGAGGCCCATGCTTCCATTCGCGAGCGTAAGGCCGACGCGCTCAACGCCCGCTCGCTCGAGGCGGGTGCCGCGCAGGCTGCCGCCGGCGCCGCCGTGCCCACCATCTCGCGCGGGCGCGTGACCTTTGTGGACGCTGCCCTGCCACAGGGCGTGGTGGTGCCCGACGCCAATTTGGCCGTGTTCTCGATCGCCGACCTCAACGCTCGCATGGATGCCAACCGCGCGCGCAGCCGCCGCAAGGTTGACATTACGCAGATCACCTTCCCGTTTAAGCCGGGCGACTACGTGGTGCACGCTACCCACGGTATCGCTCTCTTTAGCGAGATCGCGCGCCAGGAAGTGGGCGGCAAGGAGCGCGACTACTTTTTGCTGGAATACGCCGATGGCGACAAGCTCTACGTGCCGCTGGAGCAGGTTGACCGCATTACGCGCTACGTTGGTCCCGACGGCGATAAACCGCGCTTGACCAGGCTCAACACCGCCGACTGGACGCGGGCTACCAACAAGGCGCGCAAGAATGCCAAAAAGCTGGCGTTTGACCTGGTCGACCTGTATACGCGCCGCTCGTCGATTACCGGTATCGCCTGTCCGCCCGATACGCCCGAGCAGATCGAGATGGAGGAGAGCTTCCCCTACGACGAGACGCGCGACCAGCTGGAGGCTATCGCCGACATCAAGGCCGACATGGAGGCGCCCAAGCCCATGGACCGCCTGCTGTGCGGCGACGTGGGTTTCGGCAAGACCGAGGTCGCCCTGCGCGCGGCCTTTAAGTGCGTGGACTCCGGCCGTCAGGTCATGGTGCTCTGCCCCACGACCATTCTGGCCCAACAGCACTACGAGACATTCTTTGAGCGCTTTGCCCCGTTTGGCTTGGAGGTCGAGGTGCTCAGCCGTTTCCGCACCCCGGCGCAGCAAAAGCGCGCGCTCAAGGCGTTTGCCGAGGGCACGATTGATGTGCTCATCGGCACGCACCGCTTGCTTTCTGCCGATGTGAACCCCAAGAACCTGGGCATGGTGATCATCGACGAAGAGCAGCGCTTTGGTGTGCAGCACAAGGAGCAGCTCAAGAACCTGCGCGAGCAAATCGACGTGCTCACGCTCTCGGCAACGCCTATTCCGCGAACCATGCAGATGGCCACGAGCGGCGTGCGCGATATGAGCCTGATCACCACGCCGCCGACCGGGCGTCGTCCCGTGATCGTGCACGTGGGGGAGTACGACCCCGACGTGGTGAGTGCGGCGATTCGCCTGGAGGTGGGCCGCGGCGGTCAGGTGTATTACGTGTCCAACCGCGTCAAGACCATCGACGATGCCGTGGCGCGCGTGCACGAGGCCGCGCCCGAGGCGCGCGTGGGTGTGGCACACGGCAAGATGGGCCCGCGCGAGGTCGAGGACGTGATGATCGAGTTCGCGACCAAAAAGATCGACGTGCTTATCGCCACGACCATCGTGGAGAGCGGCATCGACAACGCAACGGCCAATACGCTCATCATCGAGGACTCGCAGCGCCTGGGCCTGGCACAGCTCTACCAGCTTAAGGGCCGCGTGGGCCGCTCGGCCACGCAGGCATACGCGTACTTTATGTTCCCCGGCGAGCTGCCGCTCACCGAGGAGGCCACGGCGCGCCTGACCGCACTTTCCGAGTTCCAGGACCTGGGCAGCGGCATGCGCATCGCCATGCGCGACCTGGAGATCCGCGGCGCCGGTTCGCTCATGGGTGCCGAGCAGCACGGTAACCTGTCGAGTGTGGGCTTTGACCTGTTTACGCAGATGCTGGGACAGGCCGTGGCCGAGGCACGCGGCGATGACGATGCCGGCGTGGAGGCGGCGAGCGTGGGCATCAACCTGCCGGCCGACTACTTCTTGTCCGAGGAGTACATGCCGGCGGTGGACCAGCGCGTGCTCGTGTACCGCAAGCTCGCGGCGGCTGAGGACCTGGAGAGTGTCGACGGGGTGCAGGAGGAGACCGAGGCCGCGCACGGTGAGCTGCCGTTGGCGGGGCTCAACCTGTTCAATCGCGCGCGTATCCGTATCCGCGGCGAGCGCCTGGGGCTCGAGAGTGTCACGCTCAGCGGTGGGCGCATTACCTTCCTGGGGGTTGACGTTCCCAAGAAGGTAGCCTTTGAGTTCAAGAATCGCTATGGCGCGGTGAACTTCCCCAAGAGCCGCAAGCTGTCGGTGCCCTACAAGGCGGGCGCCGGCGCGGGCAGCGGCCTGGGTCGTGGCCTCGACGCCAACGACGGCACCGGCCCCGTGGCCGCGGCGCTCATGCTACTGCAGCAGCTGGGTGCTAGCGACGACGACTAACGGGTCGACGCTGCAAACGCCCCATTTGGGCACTCTGGTTCCATCGAAAGGAAAGCATGTTCGGATACATCTATAAGAAAGACGTCGCCATTATCGCGGTTGTCCTGTGCCTTTGTCTGGGCGTGGGCAGCTTCTTCGATTATCAGATCTCGAGTGCGCTGTTCAACATCGGCAGCATGTACGGTCGCTTTGTCGAGGCGGCCGGTGAGCTGCCGTTCGAGCTGACGGCGAGCGTCGCGGGCGTTATGCTCGTGCGCTCGGCACGCCCCGATTCCAAGACGAGCAAGTGGCTCGCCGTGCTGGGCGTTCTGATCAACGTGGGCCTGGTCGGCTACGAGATTATCGGATCGCTGCGCGTCGGTGGCAAGCTTATTGCGTTTCAGCTGGTTCTGACGTTTGTGCTGGTCATCGCCGCTAACCTTGTCGTCTATCGCCTCACGCGCACTACCGAGCCCGACGAGCTCACGCGCTGGGCGTTGATGGTGCTTGTCGTGTGGGTCGCTCAGGCCATCATCCTCAACGTGATTGTCAAGCCGCTGTGGTCGCGCCCACGCATGCGCGTGATCGAGGTGACGCAGGGACTCGAGTTTCAGCCGTGGTGGGTGATCGGCAACCCCGACAAGTGGGCCTATATTGCCGCCGGTGTAGTCAAGGACGGCTTTAAGTCGTTTGCGAGCGGACACACGGCGCATGCGGCGATCGGCCTTATGCTCGCCGGGCTTCCCGCGACGGCCTTTAAGGAAAAGCCGTCGCGCCGTCGTGTGGTCTTTTGGACGGCGGCTGTGGTCGCGGCGCTCGTCGCGTTTGGCCGCATCGTGATCGGAGCGCACTTTTTGAGTGACGTGAGCTGCGGTTTTGCTCTGGTACTGGCACTTGAGTGCCTTGCCGCGCGCATTGCCTATCCCAGCGGCGTACAATAGCTCCGTTTGAATCATCTGGCCGATACCCGGTAAGAGAGGATTGCCATGCTCGCGTTCAACAACGACTATTCCCACGGCGCACACCCAGCGGTGCTGCAGGCGCTCGTCGACACCAATATGGAGCCGCAGCCCGGCTACGGTACCGATGCACATACCGAGCGTGCCAAGCAACTTATTCGCGAGGCCTGCCAGGCGCCTGACGCCGACGTGTTTTTCCTGGTGGGCGGCACGCAGGCTAACGCGACGGTGATCGACATGCTGCTTGCGCCGTACGAGGGCGTCGTTGCTGCCGAGACTGGCCACGTTGCCTGCCACGAGGCGGGCGCCATCGAGTTTGGCGGCCACAAGGTGCTCACCATCCCCGGCTACGAGGGCAAGATGCACGCCGAGGACCTCGAGAACTATATCCAGGTGTTCTACGAAAACGAGAGCTACGAGCACACGGTGTTCCCGGGCGCCGTGTACGTGAGCCTATCGACTGAGTACGGCACGCTGTATTCCAAGGCCGAGCTCGCGGCGATTCATGCGGTGTGCCAGAAGCGTGAGATTCCGCTGTTTGTGGACGGCGCCCGCCTGGCCTATGCGCTGGCGGCCGATGAGTGCGACATTACCCTGCCCGAGCTGGCGCAGCTGTGCGACGTGTTCTACATCGGCGGCACCAAGTGCGGCGCGCTATGCGGCGAGGCCGTGGTGTTCTGCGGCATGCACGCCCCGGCGCACCCCATTCCGCGCATTAAGCAACACGGCGCGCTGTTGGCCAAGGGCCGCCTGACGGGCGTCCAGTTTGAGGCGCTTTTTACCGATGGCCTGTATTTTGAGATTGGTCGACAGGCGATCGAGACGGCTCAGGCGCTGCGCCGCGTGCTGCACGAGCACGGTTACCAGTTCTTCTTGGAGACGCCGACCAACCAGCAGTTCGTGATTCTGCCCAACGAGGATATGGCCCGCATTCGCGAGCATGCCTCGATCGAGTACTGGGAAAAGTACGATGAGACCCACACGGTGGTGCGCTTTTGCACCAGCTGGGCCACGACGCAGGAGGACATCGACGCGCTGGCGGCTGTCCTGTAGCCTGATGTAATGACAAGGGGCCGCCCTGCGCCTGAGCTTGGCGCAGGGCGGCCTTTGCTTTTGGGGAGAAGGGTTGTATGACCGAGATGTCCGAGCCGACGATTCGCCTGGCGACGCCCGAAGACGCGCCGGCGTTGCTTGCCATCTATGAGCCGTATGTGCGCCAGACGGCGATTACCTGCGAATACGAGGTGCCGAGCGTTGAGGAGTTCGCCGGGCGCATCGAGCGCACGCTCGAGCGCTATCCGTATCTGGTGATGGAGCTGGGCGGGCGTCCGGTAGGCTATGCCTATGTGAGTCCACTCAACAGCCGCGAGGCATACGACTGGTCGGTCGAGACATCGATCTACCTGGCGCGCGACGTGCGCCACGGCGGGTTGGGCCGCAAGTTGCACGATGCGCTCAAGCAATGCCTGATCGCGATGGGCATCACCAATATGTGCGCGCTCATCGCCGTGCCGCACGACAAGGACGACGAGTATCTGACGCACAACAGTCAGGATTTCCATGCCCATATGGGATATCGCCTGGTGGGTGCCTTTGACCGCTGTGCCCAGAAGTTCGGCCGCTGGTACGACATGTGCTGGATGGAGCTGGTCCTAGCCGAGCGCACGCCCAACCAACCCAAGCCAACCTGGTTCCCCGACCTCCCCAAACCTACCATTTAGGGGCAGGTTTATTTTGGCAGGTTAGCCGATGGGCTCGGTGTATTTGGCGCGGTCGGTGCGTTGGATGCGCTTGGAGACATGGAGTGGGCGGCCGTCGGTGTCGTAGACGTAGTCGGTGATCAGAATCAGCGCCTGCCCGCGCTCAACGTTGAGCAAAAACGCCTCGTTTTGCGAGGCATAGCACACCTCAAAGGTCTTATGTCCCTGTGCCGGCGCGCGATGGAATTCCTGGCGCAGCGTGGCGTAGAGCGAACCGTTGATATCGCGGTCGATGAGTGCTTCAAAGCTCGGTGGTAGATAGGTGGTCTCCAGGCACAGTGGCGCATCGTCCAGATAACGCAGACGGACAAGTTTGACGAGCTTGCTGCCCACGGCGGCATCAAAGAACTTGGCTATGCTGCCGCCCGCCTTGGTAAAGCCCGAGTCCACCGTGCGCGTGGTGGGCTTCATGCCCTGACCCTGGACCTGCGCCGTATAGCTCGAAAACACCAGGTTGTTCTCGTGGAGCGCCGGCGTGTCGGCCACAAAGGCGCCGCGCCCGCGCTCGGTTCGAACCAGACCCTCATCAACGAGCACCTTAAGGGCATGGCGTACGGTGCTGCGCGACAGCCCCGATTCGTCCATGAGTTCCATCTCGGACGGCAGCTTGTCTCCGCGCGCGTAGGTGCCGGCGGCGATGCGGTCGCGCAACATGCCCGCCAAGCGCTCGTACTGGCTCAGTTTCTTTTTAGATGAAGCGTTCATGCGATCAACCTGTATCTAACTTGTATGCGAGTCTAATCAAGCATGTATTCAATACAACAATAAAACCGCTGGTAGCTAGTTATCGAAAACCGCATCAGCAAAATTTCTAAGACAAATATAGCATACAACTAGTCGACATAGCCAAAACATGTATGTAACTTGTATGCCATCGAGAGCATCAAACGAGAAGAAAGGCTGATGCACGATGACTACTCAGGAACAGGTTAAGGACGTCGTCTCCCAGGTTTTGGCTGACAAGGCTGACAAGGGCGGCATCAAGCGCGTCGTGTGGATTGGCGCCGGCGGATCCAACGGCGGTAACTATCCTGCCCAGTACTTTATGGAGCACGAGGCCACACAGGTCGTGAGCTCCAGCTACACCAGCAACGAGTTCGTGCACGCAACCCCTGCCTATGTCAACGAGAACACTCTGGCCGTCGTCGTGTCCATGCGCGGCACCAAGGAGACCATCATCGCCGCCCAGGTCGCCAAGGACCACGGCGCCAGCACCATCGCCATCTATGTTGACGAGTCCGGCCTCACCGAGGTCTGCGACTACAAGATCCAGTACGACAGCCTGGCCGTCGACGAGTCCTGCATGGGCCGCACCAACTCCGCTGTCGTGACCATGATCGCCATGGAGCTTACGCAGCAGACCGAGGGCTATGCCGAGTAC
The DNA here is from genome assembly GCF_040910185.1 of Collinsella aerofaciens. Lineage (GTDB taxonomy): Bacteria > Actinomycetota > Coriobacteriia > Coriobacteriales > Coriobacteriaceae > Collinsella > Collinsella aerofaciens_BF. The sequence continues at coordinate 119,395 of NZ_JBDGBA010000003.1, forward strand.
GAGACCGCCATGGCCGCCTTCGACTTGGTCGACCCTATCTATCGCAAGGCCGTCGAGTACACTCGTCCGCTCGCTGCCAAGTGGGCCGAGCAGAACGCCGACAAGCCCTGCATCAACGTCATGGCTCAGGGTCCGCTCTTTGGTGCCGCCTACGTCTTTAGCATCTGCAACGTGCAGGAGATGCTGCAGATCGACTCCTGCACCATCAACACCTGTGACTTCTTCCACGGCCCCTTCGAGATCCTGGACAAGCGCACCTCGCTGTTCCAGCTCATCAGCGTCGGCCGCAGCCGCTGCAACGACGAGCGCGGCATCCGCTTCGTCAACCAGTACGGTGGCGAGCGCGTCTATCAGCTCGACGCCAAGGAGCTCGGCCTCAATGACATCAAGGACAGCGTGAGCGAATACTTCAACCACCTGATCTTTGCCCCGATTCTCAACAACGTGTACATGCGCGCGCTCTCTGCCGTCACCCACAAGGACTACATGACGCGACGCTACATGTGGAAGCTGGATTATTAGTTACGGCGTTTTACCAAACGCCGTAACGGCTCGACGCTGCAAACCCACCTGAGCGGCAATCTGCCTTTCAGCTTCAGCGGCATGACCAGAAGGTCAATGCCGCTTCGCTTCAAGGCACCTTGCTCGCTCAGGTGGGTTTTCGCTGGCGTTGCCAAAGCATCGGCGTCGCCTTGGCCCAGATGCGGCACTTGGAGACGTTCGGCACTTGGGGACAGTCCTAGTCATTGGGGACAGGTTACTTTACACCAAGTTGGCGCATATGAACCTGACCCCTTTGCACCAATGGGTTGTAGCGGTAGAGCAGATTTTTCCGCTCGCCGATTTGTGTCTTGAAAAATGTATATAACGACTATAACGTAGTGTGAAACATATTGGAAACAATACCGAGGAGGCTGCGTTGAAGAAAAGCAATCTGGGCTATGTGCTGGTGCTGATCGCCGCGCTTATGTGGGGCAGCATCGGAATCTTTGTAAACGGCATCTCGGCCATGGGCGTTTCGTCCCAGAGCATGGCTGCCTTTCGCTTGTTGGTCGGAGCGCTTATCTTGGCGCCGGTCCTGATGTTTATGGGCTGCCGTCCGGGTGAGGGGTCTACCGTGGCTCAGGGTCCGCTGGCTCTGTTCAAGGCAAGTCCTAAAGAGCTCGTTCCCTGCGCGCTTGTCGGTATCGTCGGTTTGGCCGCCGCCAACACCTGCTATTACGAGTGCATGGGCGAGGTGGGCATGTCCACGGCCTCGGTGCTGCTCTACACCTCGCCGGTGTTTGGCGTCATGCTCGGCCGCGTGCTTTATCGCGAGGACGTGACCCCCAACAAGCTCGTTGCCATTGTCTTTAACATCGTTGGCTGCGTGCTTGCAGTGACCAATGGTGACCTTTCCGGTTTTCATTTTTCGGTTTGGGGCGTCACGTCGGGCGTGATTGCAGGCCTTTGTGGTGCGTCACTCGCGGTGTTTAGCCGGATAGCAACCAAGACGGTCCACCCGCTGGCTGTCACGTTTTGGGGCTTTGTTTTTGGCGGTGCGGTTATGGCAGCTATCGCGGCTCCGTGGCCGGATGTCGCCGCGGCAATGTCGCCACAGTTGCTGCTGCTGTTCCTTGGTTTTGGGCTCATCCCCACAGCCGTGGCCTACATCCTATATATGCAGGGTCTGTCCATGGGACTCGAGACATCGAAGGTTCCCGTCGTAATGTCTTTCGAGACGGTCGTCACCGTACTGGTGGGCATTGGTGTCTATGCCGAGCCCGCCGGCGCGATCAAGGTCCTGGGCATTGTGCTGGTGCTCGCGTCCATCCTGATTATGAACACCGACTTCTCCAAGCTGCGCAACAGTGTGTTTGTCGGTCATGTCGTTGAGAGCATGACCTTTAAGCCCAACGCGTGGTGGACAGAGAAATCGCAGGACATGGATCTGTTTAAGGAACGCACGGGCATTGCCTTGGAGCCCACCGTGCAAGAAAGCCCCTGGTACTTCGTGCGATAGGGGGTTGCGCACGGCGTCCGACCTGGGGTTATCCCGCCGTCGCCGGCCTACCCAGCTCCCACGTTTCAAGTGCGTTAAACCCGCGAACGGTCGATTTTCACCCGCAAACGGTCTTTATACTAATTAGCAATATAAGCAACGTATAAGACGTTATAATGACCATAACGAAAAGGAGGAGGCAAGATGAATCAGATCATTCTCGCATCTCATGGCGGCCTGGCCGCAGGCGCCAAAGACACGCTCGAGATGGTTCTCGGCGACGTGTCGAACGTCCACGTCGTGTCGCTTGCTCGTGACGACAAGGAGCCTATCACCGATAAGGTGGACGCCATGATCGCCACGTTCAACGCGGACGACACCGTCTATGTGCTGACCGATATGCTCGGCAGCTCGGTCAACAACAACATGGTCGAGCTTTCCAAGAACGGCACGAAGTTCACGGTTGTCAGTGGTTTCAACATTCCGCTGGCGCTCACGCTCGCTATGAGCCCCGTTCCCGTCAAGGGCGCCGAGCTCGCGGCCCTCATCAACGAGGCCCGCACCGGTCTGACCAACCCCAACGCGCCGGTCGAGGCTCCCGCGGCTCCCGCTAAGAAGGCAAAGGCGCCCCGTCACAGCTCCGGTCCCGCCAAGATCGTCCTCGCACGTCTTGACTACCGTCTGCTGCACGGCCAGGTCGTCTTTACCTGGACCACCAAGGTTCAGGCCGAGCGCATCATCGTCGTCGACAACGCTGCCGCCAACGATGACATCAAGAAGGGCGCTCTTAAGCTGGCCAAGCCTCAGGGCGTGCGCCTGAACGTCTTCACCGTCGAGCGTGCCCTCGCCAAGATGGACAAGCTCAACACCCTCGGCGAGCGCGTCATGTTCGTCTTTGGCAACACGGCCGAGATGCTGCAGTTCTGCCAGGGCTACAAGCTCGACGCCATCAACCTGGGCGCCACCGCCAACCACGACGGTGCCGATCAGGTCGGCGGCAAGGACAGCTCCGTCTTCCTCGACGCCAACCAGAAGGCCGACGTCAACCAGCTGCTCGACATGGGCATTAAGCTCTACGTCCAGCAGACCCCTACGTATCAGAGCGTCGACATCGACGCCAAGCTGTAATCAACCAGGCTTTTGCCTGACTGAAAGGAGAAGGGTATGAATACGTTCATCAGTGCGGTGCTCGTCGGCCTCGTCGGCGTGTTCTGCATGTGGGACTCCCGCCTGCTCGGTCGTCTTAACTTCGAGCAGCCCCTCGTTGGCGCTACGCTCGTCGGTCTGCTGCTGGGCGATGTGCCCACCGGCCTTGCCGTCGGTGCCGCCGTCGAGCTCGTGTCCATGGGCCTGGTGCAGGTCGGCGCCGCCGTTCCGCCCGATATGGTCCTGGGCGGCATCGTGGCCGCTGCCTTTGCGTGCCTGACCGATGCTTCCGCCGAGACCGCCATGACGATCGCCATCCCGGTCGCCGTCCTGGGTCAGCTCCTCGGCATCGTGTTCCGTTCCATCATCGCCGCCCTCACCCATGTGGCAGATAACGCGATCGATAACGGTAACTTCAAGACCGCCTACCGTATGCACATCTGCGCCGGCTCCGGTCTGTACGCCATCATGTACTTCCTGCCGATCTTCCTCGCCGTCTTTGTTGGCACCGACCTGGTTCAGGCCATCGTCAACATGGTTCCCGAGTGGCTGTCCACTGGTCTTAACGTTTCGACCAAGATCATGACTGCCTACGGCTTGGCCCTGCTGCTCACCATGATGATCAAGAAGGGTATGACTCCGTTCCTGTTCATCGGTTTCCTGCTCGCCGCTTACCTCAACCTGTCCGTCATCGCGGTCGCTCTGATCGGTGTGTGCCTGGCTGTCGTCTTCATGGGCTTCAAGTTCAACGGTTCCCATGCAGCCGCCGGTGTCGATTCCGACTACGATCCGCTCGAAGACGACGAAGACTAAGGAGGAACACACTATGGCAACCGCAACCAAGGACGTGTCCCTGAACAAGAAGGTCAGCCAGTTCTTCTGGCGCTCCTGGGCCATCCAGGCCTCTTGGAACTACGAGCGTCAGATGAACATGGGCTTCCTCTACGGCATGGTTCCCACGCTCGACCGCCTCTATCCGGACGAGTCCGACCCCAAGCAGCTCGCTGCTAAGAAAGAGGCTTACCACCGTCACATGGCGTTCTACAACTGCACCCCGCAGACGAGCGCTTTCATCCTGGGCCTCTCCGCCTCCATGGAGGAGGAGTACGCCAAGGATCCCGAGAACTTCGATCCCGATTCGATCAACGCGGTCAAGACCTCCCTCATGGGTCCGCTTTCCGGCATCGGTGACTCCTTCTTCCAGGGCACCATCCGTGTTATCGCCTTTGGTCTGGGCGTTCAGCTGGCTCAGCAGGGCTCCATCATGGGCCCGATCCTGGCCATGCTCATCTCCATCGTCCCCTCTGTGCTGATCACTTGGTTCGCAGCCAAGATGGGCTATCAGGGCGGCCACGAGTACTTGAGCAAGCTTCAGGGCGGCGACCTCATGGAGAAGCTCATGTATGTCTGCGGCATCGTGGGTCTTATGTCCGTAGGCGGCATGATCGCCACGCTGATCGGCGCCACCACCCCGCTGCAGTTCGCTGAGGGCACCGTCGTTATCCAGGACATCCTGGACGGCATGATGCCCCAGATGATCTCCCTTGGCCTCACCGGCCTTATGTACTGGCTCATCAAGAAGAACGTCAACACCGGTTGGCTTCTCGTGATCGCCATCGTGGGCGGCATCGCCCTCTCCGCGGCCGGCATCCTGGCCTAGTCGCGACCAAGCGTCTAACCGCTTTCCCCCGGGGGCCTGCCTGGCATCCCATACCCCAGGCAGGCTTCCATCCCCAAAATGCGACAATGGGACAGTCCCTTTGTCGCATCCTCAACGGGCCGGCGACTCGGTCCAAATCACGGTAACCCTGCGAGCGCCCGGCAATGTGGCGCCGCAAAAATCGAAAGGAATGTGTCAGATGTACGAGATCGACCTTAACCTCCCTAAGCAGATCGTCGCTGACGTCCTGTCCAACCACGAGATCCACAGCGTCGCCTTCGTCGGCTGCGGTGCTTCCATGTCCGACCTGTACCCCGCCAAGTACTTCCTGGCCAACAACACGGACAAGCTGAACGTTCAGATCTTCAC